>CAJOKJ010000009.1 GCA_905235155.1 Candidatus Gastranaerophilales bacterium | reverse complement strand
GTAAGCCCTGAAAACCTTAACCTTTACCTTACATTTATATAAAGTATTCTCAAACTCAATTATTGCCATGTTTTTCATGGTTTGTTAAGTTTTGTAAAGGTAAGATGCAAAAAAATTTTATGTATTTGAAAGTGTTTGTATACAGATGTTTTAACAGTATTGGTATCAGCCTTTTACAGCCCCTTCGTTTTCACCTGAAATAAAATATTTTTGCATGGCTAAAAAGAAAACTAAAATTGGAATAGTAGATAAAATTGAACCGGCTGCAATAAATCTCCAATTGGAGCTAAACATTCCTTGTAAATTGTTTACTCCGACCGGAAGTGTGTACATAGATTCTTTAGTTAAAACAATGCTAGGCCATAAAAATTCACCCCATGAGCCTATAAAAGTAAATATTGCTAAAACCGCAAGAGATGGTTTTACCATTGGAATTATTACTTTCCAAAAAACTTGGAATACATTGCAACCATCAACAATAGCTGCTTCTTCCATTTCTTTCGGTATAGCCATAAATGCCTGACGCATTAAAAATATTCCAAAAGCACTTACAGCAAAAGGCATTACCAGCCCTAAGTATCCCATAAAATTATTTACGGTATCCATCATATTTAATTTGATTGTGATTAGATAAACAGGCAGCATGATAGCTTGAAACGGAATCATTATTGTTGCAAGGATAGCAAAGAAGGTAATCTTTTTACCTGCAAAATTCATTCTTGCTAAAGGATATGCTGCAAGTGATGATAAAATCAAATTCAATAAAACTGTTGCACCTGCTACAATCATGCTATTCCAAAAATAAGCCATAAAATCTACTTTTTTCCATACTCCAAGATAATTAGACCATGTAAAATCGGTTGGAATTATTGTTGGCGGATATGCAAAAATATTTTCTCCTGCACCTTTCAATGAAGTTGAGATTAGCCAGATAAAAGGAAAAACAGACAGTAATGATATAAAAACTAAAATTACATGTGATGTAGTTTTTTCTAAAAATTTTTTCATAAAATTATTTTAACCACCCGGACACATGCTTTCCCAGTCGATATCATCATCATCTTCTCCCGGTTCAGGTATATCATCGCCATCTTGAAGCATTAGCATTAATTGCAATTTCAATTGATGTTTATAATTTTCTCTTGCTTTTTCTATCGTTTTTGCACAAAAAGCAAAACTTGGAATTTCTTTTATTTCTATATAGTGATAAGGATTACCGTTGAAGTCCAAATCGGTGCCTTCAATCAGTGTCCAGTCTAAATTTAAGTAATAATCTAAATCTTTATTCATTTGCAAAGTCCTCATTCAAAGGTTGATTTATCATTATGCCTTCTCCGCCTATTACATCAACTTGTTTTCCGTCAAGTTGCAAATATAGTGGAAGATTAGAATTTATTTTAACGGTTTTTATTAACTGGAATAATCTTTTGTAAATTCCGTCAGTGCCTCCGCCATTTTCAAAATCAGAAGTTAAGTTTATAACAACTCTTGAAGGAGATTCTGTTATTGAAATTAGTCTTGTCCCACTCGGTATTTCTGTATATACGCCTGCTTTTTTTTCTTTATCCGTTGGACCGTTAATTAAAGATTTTACTGCAAATTTCAACTTTGAACCATATTCTTCAATGTACTCTCTTTTTACTGCTCTGTATACTTCTTCACCATTTTCGTTATGAGCAATAAAGAATACGTTTACTATTTGATACTTGATTTCGTCTTTTTTTGTTGGGGTTTCTTCATTATTTTCCACAACATCTTCTTGATCTTGTTTAGGTATTTCTTCTACTACATCTTTACTGCCAAAAAATGCCATTTTTACGTATATTGCGGCAAGTATTAAAACAATTATTAAACCTATTTTTAAAAAATTATTCATATTTAACTCCTATTTACGCACTTCTTCCGTATTTTTAGGAACGAATAATGTTCCATCAATAGTTAATTTATCATTTTTTATGTCTAAAGTTTTTATTGCAACTTTTGTATTTTCATTATCAAGAATATTTACTGTAAAGTTTAGAGGATTAATCATATTTAAAAGATTTGTAACTTGTGTCAAACTGATTTTTTGATTTAAGTTTTCCAATGCTACTTCTGAAACTTTAATTTTTCCGTTTTGAACTTTCATTTTTGATGAAACCTCCATATTAAACGGAATAGTATAATTAAACAATGTATTTTTCATTTTTATTGAAAAATAGAATTTGTCATCTTTAAAATTAACGTCAACATCTTCCAGCTCAAAAAGATTTACTCCGCCCATTTTAAAGTTCATTGAATGTAGAAATGTTAGATAGTCTTTTGATAAAACAGTTTTCTTAAGGTCTTCGTTTGATATAGCCATTGAGTAATTCATTGCAAAATTTTCTTTAAATTTTACTGATTTTTTTGTGGCTTTTATATAATTAAAATCACATATAGTTGACGCATTAAATTCTGATAAATATACCCCATCCATATTTAAGTTTTTACCTGTAATGGCTAATGATTTAAAACGACCGGCTGCTAAATCATTAGCACTAAACGATTTCATATTTGCTTTGAAACCTTTTGAACCCGTCGCTTTTTTCAATTCCCCTTTTATAATCGAATTGGTAATAGCTTGTGTTAAAAATGTCATGCCTGTTATATTTGTCAAAACTTTAGTGCTTTTCCATGACATATCGTACGGTGCAGCACACATTTTTGATAAATCCGAAGCGTATGCAGATGCCGAAAATGTTACTGTAAACAAGCATATCCCTATTAATTTTTTAAACATTATCAAATACCTTATTGACTTTTATTATGTTATTATCTAATTTAGCAATAGCCCTTATATTATCATTATAAATCAAAATTATAAAATCAGCATATTTCATACTTTTGTTAAGTATATTTTGTCCGTGCAAGACTTTTTCATTTTCGTCTTTTGTTAAATTGTATATTGGTAAGTCAAACATTTTTATAGGGTTAATTAAGTTTTTTTGTACAATATCTGAAGATTGAAAGTCCGTCATATTTATTGAGTTTTCAATCAAAAATTTACCGGCTTGTGTTCTTATGAGTTTGTACAAATGTCCACCACATCCTAATTTTTGTCCTAAATCATTTGCTATTGAACGAATATATGTACCTTTTGAACATTCAATATGTATTTCTGCCGTTTGTTTTTCAAAATTAAATGATTTTAATTCAATAGTTTTAATTGTAACTTTTCGAGGTTTGATTTCTATTTGTTTCCCTTCTCTTGCATATTCATATAATTTTTTTCCGTCAATTTTTATTGCGGAATATATTGGTGGATATTGTTCAATAACACCTTCAAAAATTTTTAAACATTTACAAATATATTCTTCTGTAATTTTTTTATCACTTTCAAAAGTAATTTTACCTTCATTGTCGTATGTATCTGTGGATTTTCCAAATTGAATAAAAGCTAAATATGCTTTGTCATCAGGTAAATATTCAATTAAACGTGTAGATTTACCGATGCAAATAGGTAAAACTCCTTCTGCAAAAGGGTCAAGCGTACCTGTATGTCCTATTTGCTTAATTTTAAGTATTTTACGAAAATAAGCAACAACATCGTGAGATGTTTTGCCAACAGGTTTATAAACATTTAAGAAGCCAAACAATTAAGCTTCTCCACGAGAAATTTTTTCAAGAATTTCGTTTACTCTTGAGCCTCGTTCAATAGAATTATCTTGAATAAATCTTAATTCGGGAGTTAATCTTAATCTTATACGTTTACCGACTTCGTATCTTATTTTAGATACGTTTTGGTTTATTATATTTACTGATTTTTCTTTTTGTTCTTCTGAACCGTAGACGCTGTAAAACACTTTTGCAAATGAGTTATCATGGCTAACTTCAACATCAGTAATAGAAACAACACCTGCAAGACCTCTGATTTCTTTTCTTAATATATCAGAGATTTCACGCATTAATTCTTTTCTTACTCTTTCATTACGTAAACTACTGCTCATAACTTTTTATCCTATGATTATAAACTTTTACGTTCAACTTCTTCGGTTGTAGAAACTTCAATAATATCGCCTTCTTGAAGGTCATTGAATTTAGCAAAGGAAATACCGCATTCAAATCCTTGTGCAACTTCTTTTACGTCGTCTTTGAAACGTTTTAACTGGTCAATTGCACCTCTGAATATTTCTTGACCATTACGAACAAGAACAGCAGTTTTGTTGCGTAAAATCTTACCTTCTGTAACATAGCAACCTGCAATTTTAGTTGTTTTACCAATAGTAAATACTTGTCTTATTTCAGCTTTACCAAGAGCAACTTCTTTAATCTCAGGTTCAAGCAATGATAACATTGTTTTTTCCATATCTTCAAGAATTTGATAAATAATATCATATTTCTTTATTGTTACATGTTCTCTTTCTGCGGCTGCTAAAGCATTAGAATCTTCTTTTACCGTAAATCCTAAAATTAACGCTTTTGATGCAGAAGCAAGCATTACGTCTGCTTCTGATATATCACCAACTCCAACGTGAATAATTTTTGTAGCAATTTCATCAGATTCCATTTGAGCGATGGCTTGAGATACAGCTTCTGCTGCACCATGCGTATTTGCTTTGATAATCAAGTTTAATTGTGGAATATTATCTTCTCCTGAAACCGCTTCTTTTCTGATATGTGCAGGTAACATTTCGTCCAAACGTTTTGTTCGTTCTGTTTCTTTACGTTTTTCAATAATTGCCTTCATTTCTTTTTCATTAGCAACTACTTCAAATGTATCACCTGCCTGTGGCACTTCTGTAAGACCTAAAATTTCAACCGGAGTTGAAGGTTCTGCATTTTTAATTTTTTCTCCGGAATCAGATAGCAATGCTCTTGCTCTACCGCAGGCTGTACCTACTACAACGCAGTTTCCAACGGATAAAGTACCGTTTTGAACCAACAATGTTGCAACAGGGCCTTTGCCTTTGTCTAAATTTGCTTCAATTACAACACCTGTTGCCATTGCCTTAGGATTTGCTTTTAAATCTTGCATATCCGCTACAAGCAAAATATATTCCAATAATTCATCAATACCTTGTCTTTGTAGTGCCGAAACATTGCAAGTGATTGTATCACCGCCCCATGCTTCCGGTACAAGACCGTGTTCCGTTAATTGAGTTAAAATTCTGTCAGGATCTGCTCCTGCTTTATCAATTTTGTTTACAGCCACAATAATAGGAATTTCAGCCGCTTTTGCGTGATTAATTGCTTCAATTGTTTGTGGCATAATGCCGTCATCAGCAGCAACTACCAAAATTGCAATATCTGTTGCTTTTGCACCTCTTGCACGCATTTCTGTAAATGCTTCGTGACCAGGTGTATCTAAAAATACTACTTTTCTATCGTTAAGATAAATTGTGTATGCACCAATAGATTGAGTAATGCCGCCAACTTCAGTATTAACAATTTTATGTTTTGAAGCACGAATACTGTCTAGTAAAGTTGTTTTACCGTGATCAACGTGCCCCATAATACTTATAACAGGTGCACGAGATACCATGTTCTTTTCATCGGCTTTAAGTTTTTCTTTCTTTTCTTCTTTAGCCATTTCTTGTTCGATGTATGCGTCTAAGTCTTCATCAAGAACTTCCAAACCATATTCGGCACAAACTTTTTTAATAACATCAACATCAATAAGTTGATTTACTGTTGCCATAATTCCGTTTAGCATTAAAAATTTAACAATTTCTGCCGGTGTTTTTTGAATTTTATCTGCCAATTCGCTAATTGTCATTGCGGTATTTACTACCAATTGAGTTATTGCTTCCTTTTCTTCTTCTTTGTGAGAGCGTTTTTTGTGCTTTTGAGCAGCAGCTTTTTCTAATGAAATTCTTTCTTGTTCTTCTTCTTTAGAAATTTTATCTTTTCTTTTATCCGCAGGTTTGTGTTTTGAATTTTGTGTTTTTGTTTCGTAAATATCCTGTGGAATAATATGACGTTCAATAGGTTTATCGGCAGAAGGTCTTTGTGGTTTTCCGTTTTGTTGCTGTTTTTGATATTTGTCAGCAGGTTTTTGCGGTCTGTCTGTCGGACGTGTAGCATTAGGATTTGCACGTCTTACTATTTCAAGACGATTAACGGGTGCTTTTTTAACAACTTCTACTCTAGGTCTTTCTACCGCTTGAGGTTTTTTTTCTGCTTTAGGTTCTTCTATTGTTGTATTTTGTGTTGATTTTTCAACTTGAGAAACTTTTTCAACTTTAGGTTCTTCTTTTTTCTCTTGTTCTACAACCTTTACTTCAGGTTTTTCCTCAGGTTTTGCTTTTTTTACAATAAATGCTTTTGGTTTTTTTACTTCTGTTTTCACACCTGCATTCATTGAGTCTTTAAGTCTTTTTATTTGATCAGGAGTAACAGAGCTCGAATGTGTTTTTACAATTATTTGAATTTGAGCTAATTTTTCAATTACCTCTTTGCTTGTTAATCCTAATTCTTTTGCTAATTCACTTACACGCATATTACTCGTACTCAATTAAAGTTCCTTTCAATTCTTCTGAAATTGGTGTTTTTAGACACTTTTGCAATTTATTTTTTTTTATTGCATTTAGTTTACACATTTTATTATAACAAAGATATACAGATCTGCCAAATATTTTAGTATCGGGATTAATTATAACTTCATTTTTTTGTTTATCAAATGTGATTTTAAGCAATTCTTTGCGGTTTTTCAACTCACCGCATCCGACACATTTTCTTTTGTGTTCCATATTAGTTTACTTCCGCTAATTTTTCCAGCTTTAATTTTTGGTCGTATTCAATTAACAGTTTAAGAAGTTCGTCCAAATCTCCGTCAATTACAGTCCATACATTCAAGTTTTGTCCTATTCTGTGGTCTGTTAAGCGTCCTTGAGGGAAATTGTAAGTTCTTATGCGTTCGCTTCTGTCGCCTGAACCAACTTGTGAACGACGTAAATCTGTTATTTCTTTAGTTTGTTTTTGAACTTCCAAATCGTATAATTTAGCTTTTAAAATTTGCATTGCACGTTCTTTGTTTTGTAATTGGGAGCGTTCTTCCGTACAGAAAATCATAATACCTGTCGGCTTGTGGAACAAACGAGCGGCAGTTTCTACCTTGTTTACGTTTTGACCTCCTGCACCACCGGAACGTGCTGTTGACATTTCAATATCTTCAGGTCTTATTTCTATTTCTACATCATCTACTTCCGGCATAACGGCAACAGTTGCAGTTGATGTATGAACACGACCTTGAGATTCTGTTTGAGGTACACGTTGTACACGGTGAACACCCGATTCGTATTTTAATTTTGAATATACGGCATCTCCTTTCACGGAGATAATTACTTCGGAAACACCACCTGCTTCGCATTCTGTCATGCTTAAAACTTGAGTTTTCCAGCCTTGTTTATCTGCAAAACGCATGTACATTCTCATTAAATCGCCTGCAAATATGTTTGCTTCATCACCGCCTGCACCGCCACGAATTTCAAGCATAATATCTTTATCGTCCATAGGGTCTCGAGGAAGAAGTAAAATTTTCATTTGTTCTTCGTATTCAACAATTTTGTTTTCGTTTTCTTCGATATCTGCTTTTAAAAATGCTCTCATTTCTTCATCGGTTTCGCCTTTTAGCATTTCTTTTGCATCTTCTATTGCATCAATGGATTTTTTCCACGCATAATATAATTCTACGGTTTCTTCCATAGATTTACGTTGCTTTGATAATTCTTTAAATCTGTTGTAATCTTGAATGACCGCAGGATCGGAAAGAGTAATACCTAATTCATTATACTTTTTCTCTATTTGCAGGATTTTATCCATCATATCTTTCATCGCAAAACCTCACTTTGACATAATCATATCAAAAACATACAATAAGTAAAATATGCAATAGCTGTCAAAAAAATATTCTTAATTTGTAATAATTACGTAACAATGAATGGTGAATAGCGGGTAGTCTGTATTTAATTAACTTTTTATTGTGTAGGGTATTTTTATAATTTTTGATAAAATTTAGCGGATATGATTTTTGTTGGTCTATTTGTTTTTATTGTTATTATGTTTACATTATTATTTAAAAACCAAGACGGAAAATTATCAAATGGGAATAACACTTCATTTTGTTTTGAATTAAAATTAAGTTTTGATGAACTGTTATTTATTGATATTTCATATTTTAAATTTTTATTATCTGTATTTAATTCTATTAAGTCAATATCAGAACCATTTATTTGTTTTTCAAAAATAATGTTATTATCTTTTAAATTGTATTGTATTTTAATTTCTTTTATTTTTAGTTTGTTTTTTGAATTAAACCAAACATCAGGTAAATATGACAAATTGTTTGTTGAAAGTGCATTATCTAAATCATTTAAGTTTTTTTTACCTTTTTCTTTTATTAAAAATAAATTATTTTCGGTTTTTAATGTTGAATAATTAGGATTTAGTAACATTTTTTTATAAAAGGGATTAATTCTTAATGATGGATATACTTTATCAAATCTTGGCAAATTTGTTTCTAATAGAATAATATTTGGTTCAATATTTGCAATTTTTTTATTTTGTTTTGAACTAACAATATTGAAATAAGAAGTATAAGGTATTGGCATTTTTTTGTTAAAAATGAAATAATTTATACCGCTGTTTAAATCAAGAAAATCATCATTTGATTTTGAATATTTGTTCAAAACTTGTTTTATTTCAATTGTATTTAATTCCTGTAAATTTACGCTTTTCCATTTGTTAAGATTTTGAATATTTATTATAATCAGTAAACAAGCGAAAAAGGTTGCAACATATTTTAATTTGTTGTTGTTAATAAGTAAAAACGGAATTATCAAAGCAAGATAAGAAAGTGAAATATCTCTTATTCTTAGCATTAGTATCCCGTCAATTCTACCTAATGAGTAATTAACAGAAACGCATACAAATAATATTGCAAATAAGAGTAAAAATATGTTATTAGTGTTTTTATTTTTAACTTCTTCTTTTAGTTTTATTATAAAGTAAGGTGTTACCAAAAGAGCAAATATCTTTATTAAGTCAGAAGGTATTTGCTGTAATTTTAATGTTGGAAAATTATTGCCAAATGCTATTAAGTTACATTGAATGTAATCAATTGCTGAGGTTACGTAATTGTACAAAAAATCTTTTGATAAAAACAGTATCAGTCCAATTAAAATTATTGAAATATATTTTTTGGGTTGTTTATAGAAAACGTAAATTGCTAATGGTAAACTTGCTAAAATCCAAAATGTTCCGTACGTTGTCCAAAATAAAAGTCCGGCAAATGCAAATAAAATATATGCAATCAGCCATAAAATATTCTTTTTGCTTTTTAAAAATACTAGAAAACTTAAAATATACAGTTGCGGAATATTAAAAGCTCTAAACATTGAAAAACACATAAATATTGGGCATTTTTTGAAAACGTAGTAAGATAATCCAACCGTCATCATAAGTATAATGTTGTCAAATAGGCTTCTGCCAAGATAAAAAGCATTTAATGAATTTTCTTTGAATATTTTTTCTCCCAACACGGGTGGGATAATGTCGCAAAATCCGTGAACGAGCATAACATCTTTATAAAATGCCATTTTATAATGACTGTGCATAAGCCAAACGGCAAGTTTTTCGCCCTCGTGGTGTATATCAACCGTGAAGTTACTAAAATTATATCCATTGCCAAATAAGGCTATAAAAACGGGCATAAACGCTAAAATAGATAATTCTGGTTGTTCTTTTTTGTACAAATTAACATAAGAATTAATAATTGAAAACACAATTAAAAATATTATAAAACCTGCTAAAATAGGATAAAAGTTACGGTTAAACGGGTATATAATTAAATATCCGAAGGACAAAACTGTTTGTATTGCCATGCACAAATGTTTATTATTTTGTATAAAAGGCTGAATATCAAAATTTATATCGGGTAGTTCAAGTTTAAAATTTAATTTAGGAAAAAGTTTATAAATTGGAATTATTACAAAAAATGTTGCAATATACAAAGGAAATATTGCCAAATCTAATAATTTGTTGTGATTTTTATAAATTGACTCTCCAACGTAAAAATCGTTTAAGTTTGTATATCCTATTTTGTCATATAAATAGTGGTAAATTAAGCACACAATTCCGCAAGATATCAGCGAAATTATTATATAATCAAATGTGCTAAAACGTCTGTCCATAAATGTATTTTACAATAAAAATCTCTTTATGCGTTTAATTATGTTATATTTTGCAAGATACCCATTTATAATAAATGTTGTGTAACATAATTATACTTTTTCACCACATTTCTTTGACCGCAAAGAAATGTGGAGCAAAGAAACTCCTGCCCTATACTCCATTCACTCATAATTTGTAAATGTTTTGCATCAAGTCCGCAAACTCACACAAAATGACGTTGTTCAGACAATGCGGACTAATCATCACAGAACATAACAATTATGGCTCATTCCGCAAAGGGCGATTTTTTTACTACACCCGACCCTATTGGAATGAATAATTTTCACTTAATGAAACAGTGTCAAGGCAAGCATTGTTTGAACGAAGTGAGTTTGCTTGCTTAAGTTGAATTTAGTGAAAATTAATGAATGAAAATCGGGTCGTGGCTTTTGTGGAACTTTTGCCACCAAAAGTTCCCTCTGTCCGAGTAGGACAATACAAATTTTACACAAGAATAAAAATATTTTAAAAATAACATTTATTATATTTTGTTATTTATCGATAATTCCACCACCCAGAACAATATCATTATCGTAAAATACGATTGATTGTCCTATTGCAATTGATTTTTGCATATTTTCAAAATGAACTTTTACACTATTGTTATCTAAAAATGTAACTTTAACCGGTGTTAAATCTTGTGTTGAACGAATTTTCGCCATACATTCCAAATTTTCAGGCATGTTATCAAAAGCTATCCAATTTAGTTTTGTCGCAATAAGTTGATTTTTCATTGTTTCGTCTTTAAATCCGACAACAACTTCGTTTGTGTCTTTACGTAATTCGATAACATAAAGTGCTTCTGTTGATGCTACTCCAATCCCTTTTCTTTGACCTATTGTGTAGTTCCAAATTCCGTTATGTGTTCCTAAAATTTTTCCCGACTTGTCAACAATATTTCCTACTTTGTCTTGAACTTCAAGTAATTCGTTGTAATCACCTTCGTAAAAGTCTTGACTGTCAGGCTTATCGTGAACAGGAATACCTGCATTTTTTGCAATTTCTCTAATTTCTTCTTTTGTGTACTCTCCAAGCGGTAGAATAATATTTTTTAACTGTTCTTGCTTAAGTCTGTACAAAAAATATGATTGGTCTTTCTTTAAATTTGAACCTCTTTTTAAATAATATCTTCCGTCATTTTCTTCAATTTTTGCATAATGTCCTGTCGCAAATTTGTCAAATTCTATTCCATTCATTTTCGCAATTTTTGGTAGAACGTCAAATTTGATTAAACTGTTGCACCAAATGCAAGGATTTGGTGTTCTTCCTTGTAAATATTCTTTTTTAAAATTATCCAAAACAATTGCTTCGTATTGCTCTGCACAATCAAAAACGTGGTAAGGAATTTCAAGTTGTTGGCAAATCTTTTTTCCTGCTTCAATGTCTTCTTTTTCATCAGGGCCGTAACAAGCACCATGAGTTGATTTTGTTTTTAATTTATTCATTTTTTCTTGAATTTTTTTTTGAACACCGTTTTTGCCCCAAATTGACATTGTTGCACCAATAACTTCGTGTCCTTGTTGTTTTAATAAATATGCTGCAACGGCAGAGTCTACACCGCCTGAAATTCCTACTAATATTTTCATTATTTATCCTTTACTTGTAAAAATGTTCGGTATACCATAACATATATTAAATATTGACACACAAACATATTTTTAAATCAAGAAAGGAAATTTTATGAGTGATTTAACTCCATCGTTAATGAAATATCTGAAATTCATATATAAAAGCATTGAAGAATTAGGAAATGTTCAGGCAAAAGATTTATCAAAAATATTGAGTGTTGGTCGTTCATCTGTATCTGAAGCCTTAAAACTTCTTGAAGAAAAAGGTTATATTGAATATGAACGATACGGGCAGATAACTTTAACTTTGCTTGGTGCTCAAACTGCAAATTTACAATTGAAAAGGCATCAAATAATTTGTAATTTTTTAAAATATGTGCTTGCCATAAATGAAGATGAAACCGATGAAATTGCAGATAAATTTGAATATACTATCCCTGAAATTGCAATTGACAGGTTTGTAAAATTTTTGAATTTTATGCAAATTTGCAGTTGCGAAAATCCAAAATGGATAAAAAATATGCAGGAATACGCAAAGACTCAAAAGATTACAAGTAAATGCACAAGTTGCAAAGGCGGTTGTCAAGGCGGATGTTGTAACTAAGATAATTGTGCGGAAATTACTCTTTCTATTCCTGCCAAATCTTTTTCAATTTCAATATTTTCAAATCCGTTATTTAGTAAAATATTTTTGACATCTTCACTTTGTCCTAATCCCATTTCAAATGCAAGATGTCCTTTTGAATTTAAAACTTTGTATGCTTCTTTTGTAATTTTTTCATAAAATTCCAGTCCTTTTTCATCATTTGTATAAAGTGCTAAATCAGGGTCAAAAGATACTTCTTTTTGAATATTTGCTTTTTCTTTTATCGGTATGTATGGCGGATTTGAAATAATTATGTCAAATTTTTCGTTTTCTCTGACATTTGAAAAAATATCAGATTTTCTGAAAATTGCTTTATTGTATAAATTTAATCGTGAAGCGTTATTTAAAGCAATTTGCAAAGCATCTGATGATATATCAAGCCCGATTACCTGTGCAATACTGTAATTTGCTACCATACAAGCAATACATCCTGTACCTGTGCCGACATCAAGAGCAAGTTTATAATTGTTTTTATTAATTATATCAACGGCTTTTCTGACTAAAATTTCTGTTTCATCTCTTGGTATAAGCGTATCTTTTGTTACTTCAAATTTCTCTCCCATAAAATATCCGTAGCCAAGTATGTGTTGAATAGGCTTTCGAGTTCTTGCTCTTTCCTGTGCTTTTTGACGAACAATATTAAGTTTACTCTCATCAAGTTTTTTACCCATAATAATATCAACCGCAGTTAAGTTACAAAATTTTTCTATTAATAATTTAACTTCAGTATTTGCTTCGTTTTCTTCAATCCCCGCAGATGTTAATATTTTCACTATTTCTTGAATACTCATCTAAAATCTCACTTATCATATTTTTTAAATCTAATTTTGACAAATTATCCGTGTCTTTTTTTTCTATATTATATTTTTTACACAAACTGTCGTAATAATAAAGTTGTTTTTTTGTTGGTGCCTCTTTTGACATTTTTAATTGCTTTAAAAAGTTTCTTTTTTCTTTTTCAAACTTTTTTTGTGCTTCAATTAAAGGCTTTTGGCTTTCTTTATAATCGTAATATTTTTTGCATTCATTAATAAATAAAAGAGTTTCTTTTTTAAATTCATCATCAAAAAGAAATTCTTGCAAAAATTCAAAATGAGGATTGTTTATCTTAAAATAATATTCCTCGTCATCAATAAAATTTTGTAAAATTTCATTCACATCAAAATTAGGACTTTTTTTTACTAAAGCCCTTAAATAATTACACAAAGCAGATTTTTGAGTTTTTGATAAACTCAAAAATATTTTACTTTTAATGTATGACATACATAAATATTAACGCAAAATATCAGAAATTGTTAATTTTTCACCGATTTTTGCATTGTGGAATGCCAACATTTTTTTGTAAATTGGATTTGAAACGTTATATGATTTAACTGTTTTTTCTTTAACAGGAGTTTCTGTAACTTTATCTAAAACTTGTAATCTAACAATTTTGTTTTCGTTCATTGCTTAATACCTCTCGTATTTATATAAAGTTTTGATTGATAAAAAAATTGACTTTTTAGATGATTTTATCTTAACAAATATTTACAAATCTGTAAATAGACCGTAATATTAAAAAAGAAAAAGTTGGTTTGAAATCATGTATTCATCATGGTTTTGACAGTTTGTAAATTTTTGTAAAAATTTTTCAGACGTTGCTAAAATAAAGTCAAAAAATGAACAAAAAACCACTTTATTAACATGTAAAAGTATATATTAAAGGTGTGCCTATGGGCTTAACGTTAGAACAAATCAGGCAACAATTTAATATTCCAAAGTCAACCTCAGATGCTGAGGTAATTCGTATTGCCACAGCAAATAACATCATAATAGATTTTACGGGCTCAAATCCTACGGGAAATATTTCAGCATATAATAATTTAAGTAATCCGAGTGGTTCTGTTTGGACTACAGGTGGTCAAAGCACAGCATCACAAACTTCCCAAGGTGGTGTATTTGATGATATGGGACTTAGTTTAAGTCGTAGTGCAGGAACATCATCTGCTCGCAGTATGTCTGAATTATCTGCTACAGTTTCAGAATCCAGAATAATTGACGAAAGGGATGCTGCTGCAAAAAGAAGCAGAGGGCATGTCTTAAGAGAAAATATTGATCACTTTACATCTGAAAATGGTATTACAACTATTTATAAAAAAGACGGTAGTGTTATAAAACGTCATGCAAGAAATGGTGAAGCCGGATATGTTAAGCGTGGCAGTGGTGAATCTTTTGACGACAGAATTAAGAGGTTCTATGGCTTGTCTGATGAACAACTTGCAAATTTATCAGAAGCTGAAAAGCAAGAAAAAATAAGAGGTTATATAAGTTGGGTGAATAAAAAAGGTAAAAAAACTGCAATTAATGACTTTAATAATTTGGTTATCAACTCAGGTATGTCACCTGCACAAGCAAAGGAATTGGGTATTGCGGTGTATGGCTTGTCAGAGCAAGATATGGCACCTGCAATCAAACGTATTACTGAAGAATCTTTGTATAAAGAAGAAGTTGAAGCTTTTGTTGATGGTGTGACTGATAATATCGATTTGGCTGAAGATTCAAAAACGCAATCAACTGTTTTGGCTGGAATTAAGGAAGCAGCTGAAACAGCAGGTATATCAGATAAGGTTGCTATTTCTATCGGAAATGCAATTGTTGAAAATAAATTTCATGGCAGAGAAGCAACAATAGAGGCTTTGAGAACTCAATACGGATTAAGTGCCGAACAGGCTAATAAATACTACGCAAGCCTGTCTGAAGAAACACGTCAAAAAATTGAAGACGAAACTTTAGATGCAATCTCAACTGTTCAAACAGAAGTAGCAGCTGATGAAACTCAGCCGGAAGATGTTAGACATGAAGCTGCTGATTTATCAACAGAATATATTACTTACATTGATGATGCAGAATATCAAATGCAAGTTATTCAAAATAACAGCGACTACATTATGCAAAATGCAGATGAAGAAATGCAACAATACTATAACAATAGTATTGCAAATAATGCGTACAATTACGATATTTCAAACCGTGAAGATGTTATCAGAATGGTAAAAGAACTCGGTACTGAAAAAACTATTGAAATATTAGATAATGCACGTAAAGAATATGAAGCACAAGATGCTGATAATAAAGCAGCAACAGCACTTTTGGAAGAAGCAAAAGAACAAAGAAGTCAGTCTGAACCTGCTCAAACAAATGTTCAAACTACTCAAAAGAAAACTGAACAAACAAAACAAACAATTTCGACAAGACCTTCTACTCATCAAGTTTTAGGCGAAGAACAAAAATCATTTGCAACATCAAGATTTGCAGCACCTCGCAGTTATACAGGTTTAACTCCTGTTCAAGCTTATGTTATGAGTGATGAATTTAAATCTGCTGATATGCGTACAAAACAAGATTATATAAATAAATTAAATGTATCAGATAAAAAACAAGCAGTTGCTGTGTTAGTTGAAACTGCTACACCTGCACAATTGACAGCTTATATGTATTCAGGTTTAAAGAAAAATATTCTTTCTTATCTTGTTAATCATCCGGGCGGTAAAAACACAGAAACTTTAAAATACTTATCAGGTTTCTTGTCAGGCCCTGATAAAGAATTTGTAAAACAGCTTGAAGAAGAAAGAAATAAACTGTTGGGTATAAAAAATACAAGTAGCAATGTAGATTTTACTCAACAAAGAAAAAATCCGTTTAATTTTGAAGCATAATAAAGCCACAACATTTGAAATAAATATTGTGGCTTTGTTTTATATAAGATTTTATTTATCCTATTTGTGTTCTAATTGAAGTGTTACTGATGTTAGGTCGCAAACTTCTGTTGGTCCAAAGTATTGAATTGCACCGGGGAATAAATAGCGGTCATTCATTGCCCAATCTTCTCTGTTTGCTTCTAATTCTTTAAATACAGGGCCGTCAAGTTTAACCAAAGCTTTTTGAATAACAGCTTTCATTTCTCCATGACGTTTTTCCATATTCATCATCATTGTAAGAGGTACACCACCTGCAATCCATTCAGCAGCAGGTTTTGTAAGGTTTCTTACAGAAGATAAATAACCTGTTAAACCAAAGTTAATCAAAGCGAAAGCGTTGAAACCTAATGAATAGCAGTAATCTGCATCAAAGTTTGAAGGGAATGCACAACGACCTTCATAACCAAAGAAATGTGCTTGGTCTGAGAATTTACCTGTATATTTACCTTGTGCTTTCATTTCGTTTAATCTTGTTCTAATCATTTCGATTAAAAGTTTCTCTGTTTCAATTCTTGATACTTGAACGTTACCGTGAGGATCTCTGTCCATAAGCAATTGTGCTTTGATTAACGCAGGTAGACTTGAGAACACTTTTGCGTTATCGGAATCTAATTTTGATGTAATTATTTCGAATTTCTTTTCGTTTGCTGAGTTTTGGTAGTCGTCGTCTTTTTCAAGTTCGTGAGTTAAATCATTTAGGCTTGCAATCATTGTTTTCATTTCCGGTATAAATTCAATTAAACCTTCAGGAACAATTACTATACCGAAATTTTTACCCATTTCAGCACGTTTTGTAATAATGTCGCACATAGAAGTTACGATTTGTTCAAGTGACATTTTCTTTTCTTCAACTTCTTCAGAAATTAAAACGATGTTAGGTTGAGTTTGTAACCCTGCTTCCAGAGCAACGTGTGATGCACTTCTTCCCATTATTTTAATAAAGTGCCAGTATTTTTTAGCAGAATTAGCGTCACGTTGAATATTTCCGATTAATTCCGCATAAGTTTTTGTTGCTGTATCAAAACCGAATGAAACTTCAATCTGCTCATTTTTTAAGTCGCCGTCAATTGTTTTTGGACAGCCGATAACTTGAATACCTGCATTATTTTTTACAAACCATTCTGCAAGTAATGCTGCATTTGTGTTTGAGTCATCTCCACCTATGATTACAACCGCAGTAATATTTAATTTTTTGCATACTTCAAGTGATTTTTGGAATTGTTCTTCTGTTTCAAGTTTTGTTCTGCCTGAACCGATAATATCAAAACCGCCGGTGTTTCTGTATGCATCAATAAAATCTTTTGTGATTTCTTGATATTTTCCGTCAATAATACCTGATGGACCACCTAAAAAACCATATAATTTATTTTCAGGATTTGCTTGTTTTAATGCATCGAATAATCCTGCAATAACATTGTGTCCGCCAGGTGCTTGTCCACCTGAAAGAATAACTCCAACATTTTTTACGGGTGATTCTTTTTTGTTTGAGGTTGACTTAAATGTTACAATTGGTTTTCCGTATGTTTTTTCAAATAATTGTTTAATTGCTTCTTGGTCACGTACTGATTCTGTTGCTTGACCTTCTTCCAATTCTAAAGAGTTTATGCCATTTGCTAAACATTTTGGAAGTTTTGGTTGATACTTTAATCTTTCTTGTTGTAATGGTGAAAGTGTTTTCATAATTTTTATATCCTCTTTGTTTAAATAAATAACCTTCATGCAAAATATATCATAAACAAGAATAAATATTAACGATTTTCTTCTATGAGTATTTTTGTATGATTTTTAATTTCTTCTTTTGTCGGAAAATTAGAAAATTTTGTTATCAATTCTTTGAATAGTCCTATTGCTTCGTTAATTCTTCCGACTTTTTCATAGGCATAAGCAAGATTTGAGTATATACGGTAGTCTTTTTTTGAATTTAAATTAAACGCTTTTTCGTAATAGTAAATGCAAGATTCCATTTCTTCCGCACAATAATATGTCAACCCCATTTGGTTATTCGCTTCATAAGATTTTGGATTAAGTCTAAGAGCAATTGAACAATATTCGATTGCTTTTTTCCAGTCGCCTTTTTTGGCGTATACAAGAGATATTGCGAGTACGGCTTCAAAATTTTTTGGGTTTTCTTCATAAAGTTTGGTATATATCTTCAATGCAAAGTCTAAAAGAACCGGATTTTTTATCGCATAACCTTGCTCTACAATTTTTGCAACTTCAAATGCACTGTCATTATCACAATCAGAGTTGAATATATATTCAACCAAATCTGTTATTTTTTCGATATTATCCATTTTTATATAACATTTTGTTAAAGAGGTTATGTTATCTTTATCTTGAAGTTGTCTAAAGCTTTCAAAGAAGTACTTTGAGGCTTTCTCGTATTCTTCTTTCTTAAAATATATTAATGCAGTATTATACAATCCGCTTTGGTCTTTTGGGTAACTTTCAAGAAATTTCTCATAATATTTTAGTGCTTCATCTTCATTATTTACTTGTTGATAGGCGAGAGCAAGGTTATAGTTTGCAAATGGCAGAGCGTTACTTTGAGATAAAGCGGTTTTGAAAAATTCTATGGCAAGCTTATATTTTTTTTCATCATAGAGCTCTACCCCTTTTGAAAAATAAGCATCAAAAGTTGACATTTTTTCCCTAATTCTTTTTAAGTTCATTTTAAATTTTTCAATAAATAAACTTTCCATAATTGTAGTATAATATAAATATACGAAAACAGGAATGAAGTATGTTTGATTATTTAAAAGGGATATTGGTTTCAAAAACACAAAATCAAAAAGCATGTTATTACACTGTTGAGGTTGGAGGCATAGGTTATTTGCTTGAAGTTACTCAAACAGATTTTAATACAAAAAGTATTGATGATGTTGTTAAAATTTATACGGTTTTAATTCATAGAGAAGATACGATGAGCCTTTGTGGATTTTTAAGCAAAGAAGCGAGAGATATTTTTAATATCCTTACCTCCGTATCCGGTGTCGGTTCAAAAATGGCACTTTGTTTGTTAAATGAATTTGATGTCAGTGATTTAATTTATTTTGTTATAAATGAAAATTCAAAAGAATTGACTAAAGCAAAAGGTGTCGGAACAAAATTAGCACAAAAAATTATTCTTGAATTAAAAGATAAACTTGTAAATGTTTCTGCTGATATGAAAATATCTTTATCAAATTCTGATATGCCGGATGAAACAGTTTATATCCAAAATATTCTTTTATCATTAGGTTACGAAGAAGAAGAAATTGTAAATGCCATAAAACAAGCATGTTTACAAGGTCATAATCCTAAAGAACAAGAAGATTTTTTGAGGGTAACTTTACAGATACTATCGGTCTAAATTCATGTATTTCAACGGTTTTAATATGTAAATGTTTTGTAAAGTTTGTTTAATAAAATAGCAAAAAAAAAGTCTTTCAAGTGTTTATATATATGTGTAGGTAAAATAAGGTGTACTTATATTAATGGTTAAATCAGTTAGTGTAAATCCAATTGTTGCTCCAAAAACAACTAAAACCAGCATTTTCTATATTAATGACTTGCACGGTCAAACAATGAAGATGGAAAAAATTTATAACATGTCAAAAGCATTTGACCAATTTGTACCATCTCAAAAAACTGATAAATTAAAACTTTCTTCCGGAGATATTATGTTGGGAGAAAGCACAAAACCTAATATTATTGCATCTAAATTTCTTGAAATGATTGGTATTACTGCAACAGCAGTTGGTAACCACGAATGCGACGGAGATTCAAAACAATTATACGATTTGACAAAAAATAAAAACTATAAAATGTTGGGTTTAAATGTTAAAGTTGACGAAAAAAATCCAATGAGCAAAAGAATTGAAAAATCTTATATTCAAGAAAAAGATGGTACAAAATACGGTATAATCGGTTTGTTACCACCTGATTTATTTACAAGAATTGCAAAACCTGCAAATTATGAAGATTTTAAAGTTGATGATTTTGACCAAACAATTAAAGATGTTCAAGAAGAAGTTAATAAGTTACAAGAACAAGGTGTAAATAAAGTTATTGTTATTTCTCATGCCGGTAATGCTAACGAAAAAAGATTAGCACAAGAAACATCAGGTATTGACGTTATTCTTGGCGGTCATTCTCACGAATTAATCAAAGATATCAAAGAAGGCGAAAATTTATTATACGGTAAAGACGGTAACCCTGTTATTATTACACAAGCCGGAAAAGATGCTGATAATATCGGTGTTTTAAACCTTGAATTTGATGAAAATGGTGTTATCACAAAAGCACAAAATAATGTTACACCTACAAAAAATTTCAGAAGAAACTTGGTAATGACATATTTATCAGAAAAGATTTTAGGTAAACCTGAAGTTGTTGGTAGAATTAAATCTGCTGACCCTGAACCTGCAAACAGAATTGCACAAGAAAATCCTCACGCTGACTTTGTTGCAGATGCAATGAGAGATTTTACAGGTGCTGATATGACAATTTTAGGTTCTGCAAACTTAAGAAATACATTTGAAGCAGGCAACATTAATACAAGAGATATTTCAAGTATAGTACCTTTCAAAAACGGTATGATGGTTGCAAAATTAAGTGAAAAAACAATTGTTGATGCTTTAAAATTTGGTGCAAAATCTTTAGTTAATGCAGGTACAAAACCTGGTATTTTACAAGTTTCTGGTATGACATATAAAATGAATAAACAAGGTGAATTACTTGCCGCAGAATATGTTGACAGAAACGGTAACAAACAAGCATTAGATATTAATAATCCAAGTGAAGATAAAACATTCAGAGTTGCAATGGATACATACTACGGTAACGGTCGTGACGGATTTGAAATGTTAGAATCTATGAGCAAAGCAGAAAAAATGTATGATGAAGACAAAGACAAAATGGTTGCAGAATACATTAAGAAATTAACTGCTCAAGGCAAAGAAATTGAAGTTAAAGCAGATAATAGAATTCAAATTGTGGACTAATTAAATTAGAAATATATTAAGAGTAAAGTGGACTTCTTTTTATAGAAGTCCATTTTAGTTTTTTGAAATTTTAATTAATTCACAGTTCTGTTGTGTCATCCAAGTTTCTTCTTTTGTTGCTACTGCATATTTTTTAGTACATAATTTTAACATTGGTATATCGGATTTGCTGTCTGTAAATCCGATTATTTCGCTATTACTTATATTTTTATCTTTAAAAAATCTTTTTAGTCTGTAATATTTTTCCCATCCCATACAGTCATAACCGTCAAAAACACCTTCGCAAATATTATTTGTGTTAAATTTTATATCTGTTGCAAATAGTCCGTCTAAATCAAATTCTTCAATAAAAAATTTTAGATAAATTGAATATCCGCCTGATACAACGTAAATTTTATAATTTTGTTCTTTTAATTCATTTAGTTTATCAATGACTTCTTTATTAAAATGTGTTCTCACTTCATAAAGATAATAATTTTGGGCTAATTTATTCAGTTCATCATAAGTTAATCCTTTTAACAATTTTAAAATATCTCTTTTGGCAGGATACGATTTGATAACAGTTTTAAACATGCTTAATTTTAGTTTTCGTAATACATTTTTTATATGTAATTTTTTTGACTTCTTTTTATTTATAACATAGAAAATAAAAGGATTTCCGGATTGAAAGTCAACAATTGTGTCGCAAAAATCAAATAATGCAATTTTATCGTAATCATTATTTTCTTTTTGTTCATTTTGTTCAGAAAAGAAATTATCCAAAACTGCCAGAACTTTTGTCATTTGTTCTTTAGTTCCAATAGTAAATCGTAGGCAATTGTACAAAAGCTGTGATTGTAACAAGTTTCTTGTATAAATATTATGTTTTTTTTAATAGTTAAAAACTTTTGATTTTAGGGCAAAGTCTTTGAATTTTACCAAAACAAAATTTGAACAACTGTTATAACATTGTAAAAAGTCTGAATATTTTTCAAGATTTTGTATAAAATATTCTCTGCCTTCTTTTACTTTGCTGACGTAATTTGTCATATATTCTGTATCAGACAAGGCTGCCATTGCTGCAACTTGAGTGAATGTTGAAATATTTTTAGGGTTTCTTATTGTATTAATCGATTTTATGTTTTCTTCTGAACTTATTAAGTAACCAAATCTGAAATTAGCAAGTCCGAATGCTTTTGATAATGTTCTTGTTACCAGTATATTTTGATATTTTTTTACTAACTCTGCAACAGTGTTACCTGAAAATTCGTAGTATGCTTCATCAACCAGAAACATTTTATTTGGATGTTTTAAAAGTAAACTTTCTATATATTTTTTATCTAACTGATAACCTATCGGATTATTCGGATTAACAATATAAATAAAACTTGGTTTTATATTGTTAATATCTTTTTCAAATTTTTCAGCATTAAATTTAAAATTATCATCAACATTTGAAAAATAAATATCGGCACCGTTTGCTTGAACTGTTAATCTGAAATTATCATAACTTGGTGCAAGCATTAAAACTTTGTCACTTTCTCCAATATACATTTTTGCAATATATTCGTGAATGGCATCTGAACTTGCAAAATACTGTACATATTTTTGTTCAAGGTTTGTGTAATCTGATAGGACTTTTAACAATTCTTGATTGCATGTTTTTGGGTATAAGTTGAAAAAATCTGATTTTTCTACTAAGTTATGCAATGCTTCTTTAACTTTTGGCGAAGGCTGTAAAGTTGATTCATTCCAGTCCAGTTTTAAAATACTGTTTTTGTCTTCCACCTCCCAAATTTTATGCGGTACAACATTGTATGGGACAATGTTTCTTAAATATTTGTTAATGTGATATTTGTTTGTTTTTATTATGCAAAATTTAAATTTTAATCCAAAAATATTATAGGTTTTATATACTTTTAAACCATTAATTTTTATATTTGATTTTATATATTTTTTTAGAAAATTCATTAAAACCTCTATTTTTTAGGTAATATAATTTTTTCACCTAATATGTAATTCCATTTGTCAGGGCTGAATTTTGCACGACCTGATGATGTTGTAAACGTCATCTCCCCAAATAATATTTTCTCATCTGTAATGTATAAATCCACCCTTACCAGCGGGAAACCTTTTGATAACGTTTTGCATATTTCAAGAATTTTATCTAAATTTTTAGGTTTAGGTTTTGATGTTTTTGCTAAAATTGCCCAACCGTCCAGATATTCAATGTTTTGAGGCTCCCATTCGGGTAGTTTATAAAACATTCTTTCATATTTTTTTAGAGATTTATCTGTTATCCAGCACAAGCAAGGTTCGCCGTTAAAACATATAAATTTGTAGTCAATAGCAGATTTATCAACTTCTGGTATATATTCTTCAGCAATAATTTTTCTTGGAATTTTTGAGTAATGCATTTCAAATCCGTTTTTGAATGCAAAATCTTCATTTAACCATGTTTCCAGTTTGTTTTTTGTATCTTTAATATTTAATTTTGATTTATCTCTTACAATTATATTGTATCCGCAGCCGTGATTACATTTTAATACAAATTGTTCGGGTAATTTTTCAAAATCTATATCGTCAAATTTATCCCAAACTCCAAGTAGTCTAATTAAATGTTCTTCTCCTATTCTGCTTTTAACCCAATCCCTTATAAATATTTATCAGCAAGAAGTGTTTTTGTTGGATTAGAATCATATAGTTTCATCCATTGTATTTTTTCATTGAATGTTTGAGGATTATCAATATTCAAATCATCACCTGTTCTGAATTTATACCATTTTGCAAGTTCTTTTTTTGGTGATATATAGAATTTAATCTTATTTTTTAAATCTGTTGAGAAATTTGGCTTTATAAGTAGCGGTATAAATAAAAAAGAAAATATTTTAAAATTTTTTGTTGTTTTAATATTAAATCCGTAGTCTAAGCTATATATTTTCATAAAAATCAAATCCTTAATATAAAACAGGACTGAAATCAGCCCTGTTAATAAATTCGGAGACGCAGGGATTCGAACCCTGGATACAGATTGCTCCATATAACACCTTAGCAGGGTGCCGCCTTCAGCCAACTCGGCCACGTCTCCAATTTGCTATACTACCGGAACTTCTCTCCGATAGAAATTAGTTTATCATAAAAAGTTTTTCTTTTCAATTCTGTTAATGTTTTGTTACTCTTTGTTATAATTATTTCTTTTTGTAATATTATTGTTTTATGAATTTAGATGCAGCAATTGACGGTTTTTTATCACCTGTTGCCGATAAAGTTTCCTCAATTATATTTTATTCGGTTACTATAAATGGTGTTGAAGTGCAGTTATTAATAGCACTTTTAATGTTTGCTGCGATTTATTTTACTTTTCGTTTAAGGTTTATTGGTTTTTGGGGGTTTAAACATGCTTTAAGACTTATTGCTCATAAGTTTGAACATAAAGACATCATAAAGCGTCAAAAAAAGGGTGAAGTATCCTCTTTTCAGGCACTAAGTGCAACTATATCGTCATCAGCAGGAATAGGAAATGTTGCAGGTTCTGCTGCCGCAGTTTCTATTGGCGGACCCGGTGTTATTTTTTGGATGATAGTTGCAGGCTTATTTTCTATGGCACTTAAGTTTTCAGAAGTCTTGCTTGGGGTTAAGTTAAGACAGGTTAATCCTGACGGTTCAACTTCCGGTGGCCCTATGTATTATATTTCTATGGGCTTAAAAGGCCCTATACTTAGTAGAATAGCACCTCATTTGGGTAAAATTTATGCTTTTTGTTGTGTTTTGGCAGTAATTGGCGGTTGGAATTTGTTTCAAATTAATGCTATGACCACTCAAATAACAGAAGTTACTGGAGGCTCGGCAAGTATTTTCGCAAATAACAGTTGGCTCATTGGACTTTTTGTGGCAATAATTACTTGGATAACCATTATTGGTGGCATAAAGTCAATAGGAAGTTTTACGGAAAAAGTTACTCCAGCAATGTGTATTTTTTATTTAACAAGTATTTTTATTATTTGTTTAATTAATCTGCAAAGCATTCCTCATACTATAAAAATTATTATTACTCATGCTTTTCAACCACAAGCTGTTGCGGGTGGAGTTTTTGGGTGTATGTTGTGGGGATTTAGGCGTGCAATGTTTGCAAATGAAGCCGGTTTAGGTACTGCACCTACTGCTTTTGCTGCGGTCAAAACCAGTAAACCTGTTGCCCAAGCATTTATTGCTATGTTACAACCTTTTGTTGATACTTGTATTGTAGGTGTTGCAACGGCTTTTGTTATTGTTGTTTCAGGTGAATATTTGCATGTGAACGGAATTGCAGGTATTGAGTTGACTTCAAAAGCGTTTGCGTCTGCATTTAGTTTTTTCCCTATTTTACTTACTATTATGGCAAGTTTTTTTGTTATGGGAACAATGCTTTGCGGCTCGTATTACGGGCTTAAAAACTGGCAGTTTTTGGTTGGCGATTCTAAATTGAAAACTCGTTCTTTCCAATTTATTTATTGTATTTGTATTGTTATAGGTTCTGCTATGAATTTTAAAAGTATTATTAATCTTTCGGATGCGGTAACTTTGTTTATGGCTGTGCCTAATTTATTCGCCTTATTTATTCTTTCAAATGTAGTTGTAAAAGAAGTTAAAAGATATTGTAAAAAATATGATGTAGGCTTGTTTAGCGAAGTTAAGGACGAACCTTATGACGAAGCAACAGATGTTGAATAATTTAAAACGAGAGTGCGAAAACTGTTATACTTGTGCAATAGGAAAAGAACGTACAAATTTGGTTTTTGGTGCGGGAAATCCTAATACTGCAAAAGCAGTTTTAATAGGTGAAGCACCGGGTGAACAGGAAGATTTGCAAGGTTTGCCTTTTGTTGGTAAAGCCGGACAATTTTTGGATGAGTATTTACAAAAAGCAGGTATTGACAGGAAAAAAGATTTATTCATTATTAATACGCTTAAATGTAGACCGTTTGTTATAAAAAATTCAGATAAAGGAATTAAAAGTAACAGACCGCCTAAAAAAGAAGAAAAACTGGCATGTGAAAGTTTTATGCTTAAACAAATTGAAATTATAAATCCAAAATTAATTATTTTATGTGGAAATAATGCACTAAAATCTTTATGCGGGTCAAAATATACAATTACGAATGTTCATGGCAAACTTTCAAACCTTGAATATAACGGACGTAAAGCAGTTGCAATATATCATCCTTCATACCTGATTTCTTATGCTCACTCGGAAGAAAAAAATAAAGAATTTTTAGAAGATTTGAAATATATAAAGAGTTTGATTAATTAAACTATTTGCAGCTTGTTTTTTTTCCAAATTCCAGAGTTTGACCATCCGGACACTTGCCATTACTGCCAAGATTTAAATAATCCATGTTACCATTAACAAGTACCCAAGCCGTCCCTGACCTAAACTTGTAATAACTTCATCACTTCCCGACAAATAAAATTTTTCGGAGGCATTTACTCCATTAATAGCGTTTAACGAAAAATAAAAAATGTCTTTACATCTAAAATTTGGACCTTTATTTATACCATCTATATCAACAGTTATTGTCGTTGACAAAGATGGACTGCTGGAAGTATAAAATCTTATTGAAGTACCATCCGCAAGAATCCCACCATATTCACCCGATGTATCTAGTCCGCCTGATGTTTCTTTTCCATCAAGGATTAGTTTACATGCACTAACAGTTGTACATTGTTTTGAAATTTTCATAAATTCTAAGATGCGTTCTGATGTTCTTTTTGTTCTTGCTGTATTAGTTGTGTCGTTTGTAAACCATTCATCATAAGGTCCATAAACTGCTTCTGCACGTCCAAACGCATCTTGTAAATTAGAATATATTTTTTGCAACTTAGCAACTTTTTCTTTATTGTTTGTTGATTGATTTAAGTTTGGTAATGTTAATGCTGCTACAACACCAATTACACCCATGACGATAAGTGTTTCTGCTAATGTGAATGACGGTTTTTTCATGAATACTCCTTAATAAAGATTGATTTATTGCTGTAAAATCCATAAATATTATAGATTATATTACCTTATTTATAGATTAATGTCAATATTATCTATAAATTTTATAGTTTATATATATTTATTTGATTGTTAGACTTTCAAATAGGGTGTGAAATGTCAATAAAAATTTTATTTGGGAAAAGAATTAAAGAGTTAAGATTAAAACAACATTTAAAGCAGGCACAGCTTGCTGAAATAGTTGGAATTGATCCAAAACATCAAAGCTGCATAGAAAATGGTAAAAATTTTCCTTCGACAGATTTAATTGAAAAATATGCAAAAGCTTTTGGCATAGAAGATTTTGAGTTATTGAACATAACAAATACTTTATCATCAGAAGCAGTAATTTTTAAGATTAATGAGCTTATACGAAATGCATCCGAAGATGATATTCAGTTAATATATAAAATATGTCTTGCAGTTTTAAAGTAATTGCAGAAAATATTTGTATTTATTTTGTAATATTGTAAACAATACACTTGCAATTAAAATTGCTTTATGTTAGCATAACTACACTAATAGTATAAGAATTGAGAAGGTAAGGAGAAATTTAAATGATTAATGCAGTTAGCCCCGTAGTATCAACCCCAAAAACACTTGCACCGCAAAAAGTTGCTGCTCAAAGTGCAAAAGTTGGTAATCAAAAAAAAGATAACAGAACTTTAGATGAAAAACAAAATGATAACTTGAATTAAATTATATTGGTTCTCAATTAAAAGCATTATTAGATATTCAAGCAGGTAAAGACGTTAAAGTTAAAAAATTTGCTAATGATTTACCTGAAGATGCCGTAAAAACACCTGCACAAAAACAAAAAGATGATGCAATTGTAGAATTAGGTTACATCGGTGATGTTTTGAAAAAAATGGTTGATGTAAAATCAGGTAAATTGGAAGAAGAAAAACCAAGAAAAACTGCAGAAAGAATTTAGCATTATAAAAATAACAAAAAAATCCGAGTTCTAAAAACTCGGATTTTTTGTTGTTTATGAATTTGATGTTAAAGATTATGGTCTTAAAATTGAAATTACAGAAACATCATTTAAGTATTTTTTAGCAACATTCTGAACTTGTTGAGCCGTTACGTTTTTAACTTCTTCTATTAATTTTTCCTGATAATTAAAGCCCAGTCCGTAGTTTGCAAAATGCACGAGAGTTCCTGCTTGCTGAAGGTTTGTTTCCGCTAAATACTGACGTTTCCCTATATAGTTGTTTTTAGCGTTATGAAGTTCATCTTGGGGAACTAAAACATCCTTGATTTTTTGTATTTCTTCCTTAAAGCCCGCAAGTGCTGTTTGGATATTTTTAGGTTCTGTTGCGATGTAAATTTGGAAGCTTGCAGCAGTTCTAAACGGTTCATAAATGCTTCTTACCGTGTACGCAAGACCTTTTTTATCTCGAAGTTCCGTAAATAGTCTTGATGACAAACCGCTTGCACCCAGAATTGTAGTTAAAACCAATAGAGGTGCATAATCTTCAGATTTGTACGTCGGAACAAGCCATCCTTGATATATTTGGGCTTGATTTGCATCATCCTTAATGTATTCTATTGTTTCTGACTTATCAAGAGTAGGTGTAGGTATTTCGTTTTCAATTGTATGTGAATTTTCAATATTACCTAAGTATTTATTTAATAGTTTTTCTGTTGTATTAAAATCAATATCTCCAACTACTGCAAGTCTTTTTGTTCCAAAGGTTAAAATTTGTTTGTATGCTTCTTTTACGTTATTTTTATTAATTTTATCAATATTATCAAGTAATACGGTATATGTATCACCGTAAAAATGTCCTTTGAATAGTGTTTTTGTAAAATTATCCTGTGCTCTTACGTTTGCTGAGTCAAGTGAGGCTGTAAGTTCGCCTGTTGTTTTAACTTTTTCCTTTTCTGTGTCATCAAACGTTGAATTTTCTATTATATCTTGTAATATTTCTAACCCGTGTTCAAAATCTTCATTAAGACAGAGCAAAGAAAATTTTAGATAGTCACGTTTTCCTTCACAGTTAATTTCAATAGCATTTTCTTCTAACTCATTAGTAAGTTCTTCAGCGGTTCTTTTTGTCGTGCCTTGAAGAAGTAATCTGTTTACCATTCCGTAAATACCGGGTATTGAGGCAGGTTTTGTAAATTCAACATCAAAGCATACGGCTATTCTTGGAGTGTTTTTATTTTGCTTGTAGAAACATTGAATGCCATTTTCTAAATTAAATTCTTTCACGATATCTCCTTTTTTACAGAATGATTGTATCATGTTAAAAATAAACAATCAAATTTTTGTAAAAATACTACAATACTTGTTTTTTTTTTGTGTTTTTGCTATGTTCTTAGTATAAAATAGTACGACAAAATTGTTATTTGAAAAGGAGAAGAAAAACAATGTCAGAAAAACGTGTATGGCTCTTTAGAGAAGGTAACGCAAACATGCGTGAACTATTGAAGGTGCTAACTTAGCAGAAATGACTAACTTAGGTTTGCCTGTTCCTCCGGGATTAACTATTACAACAGAAGCATGTATGGATTACATCAATCATGGCAACAAAATGCCTGAAAACTTGATGGCAGAAGTAAAATATGCTTTAAAAGATGTTGAAGAAAAAGCAGGTAAAAAATTTGGAGATACAACAAATCCGTTATTAGTTTCTGTACGTTCAGGTGCAAGAGTTTCAATGCCGGGTATGATGGAAACAATCTTAAACTTGGGTTTAAATGATGAAACAGTTGAAGCTATGGTTAAATTAACTAACAACCCTAGATTCTGTTATGATTCATACAGACGTTTCTTAACTATGTTCGGTTCTGTTGCTTGGGAAATGGACAGACAAAAATATTTTGAATCAGAAGTTCAAAAATTGAAAGAAAAAGAAGGCGTAACTTCTGATACTGAAATTTCAGCAGAAGGCTGGAAATCTTTAATTCCAGTATACAAAAATGTAATTAAAGAAGTTACGGGTAAAGAATTCCCTCAAGACCCTTATGTTCAATTACAAGAAGCAATTGAAGCAGTATTCCGTTCTTGGAATATTCCTCGTGCAGTTGCATACAGAAACATGAACAAAATTGACCACAATTACGGTACAGCAGTAAACGTTCAAACAATGGTATTTGGTAACATGGGTAACGACTGTGCAACAGGTGTTTCATTCACTCGTAACCCTGCAACAGGTGAAAACAAATTCTACGGTGAATACCTTGTAAATGCTCAAGGTGAAGACGTAGTTGCAGGTATCAGAACTCCAAAACAAATTGCTGAATTGGAAACTGATATGCCTGAAATTTACAAACAATACGTAAATATTGCGAAACAATTAGAAAAAGGTTACCACGATGTTCAAGATATGGAATTTACAATCGAAAGAGGTAAATTATGGATTCTTCAAACTCGTAACGGTAAAAGAACTGCAAAAGCAGCTATTAAAATTGCAGTAGATTTGTACAATGAAGGTATCGTAACAAAAGAACAAGCAATCAAACAAGTAGACCCATATTCAGTTTACCAAGTGTTGTTACCTTGCTTTAATCCGGCAGCAGTTAAACATTCTCACAAAGTATCAAAGGGTGTAAACGCATCACCGGGTGCAGCAGTAGGTAAAATTGTATTTGATACTGAAGAAGCAGCACAACGTGGTGCAGCAGGCGAAAAAGTTATCTTAGTAAGAATTGAAACTTGTCCTGATGATATTCACGGTATGGCAGTTGCTCAAGGTGTATTAACACTAAGAGGCGGTGCTACATCACACGCAGCAGTAGTTGCAAAAGGTATGGGTAAACCTTGCGTTTCAGGTTGCGAAGATTTGAAAATTGATTTAGCAAACGAAACAATTACTTGCTCAGACGGTACAGTATTCCATAAAGACGACATCATTTCATTAGACGGTGGAACCGGTGATGTTATGGAAGGTGCTATTGAATTGGTTGAAGCAGGTATTGACCAAGATTTCGAAACTTTCTTCGGATGGGTTAATGAAATTAAACAATTGACAGTTGAAGCTAACGCTGATACTCCAAAAGATATCGAAAATGCTAAAAAATTCGGTGCTGAAGGTGTTGGTCTTTGCAGAACAGAACACATGTTTATGGATCCTGAAAGATTACCTTGGGTACAAAAAATGATTATTGCAGGTACTCCTGAAGCAAGAAAAGAAGCTTTAGATAAATTATTACCAATGCAATACAATGACTTCTATGCAATGTTCAAAGGTTTAGGCGAATTACCTATGACAATTCGTTTATTAGACCCACCTCTACATGAATTCTTACCTTCAAAGATTGAATTAGTTGAAAAAGTTGCAACTAAAAAAGCTTTAGGTCAAGATTATGCAGAAGATCAAAAAATGCTTGAAATTGTTGAAAACTTATCAGAATCAAACCCTATGATGGGCTTGAGAGGTTGCCGTTTAGGTTTAACTTACCCTGAAATCAACGAAATGCAAGTTAGAGCAATCTTCTCTGCTGCTTGTGATTTGAAAAAAGAAGGTTTAAACGTAAAACCTTACGTTATGATTCCTCTAATCGGTCACGTTAACGAATTAAAAACTGCAAAAGAAACTTTAGTTCGTGTAGCAGATGAAGTTATGCAAGAAAAAGGTATCACAGTAGAATACAAATTTGGTACTATGATTGAAATTCCTCGTGCAGCGTTAACAGCTGACGAAGTTGCAGAATATGCCGAATTCTTTTATGGTACAAACGACTTAACTCAAATGACATTCGGTTATTCAAGAGATGATGCTGAAGGTAAATTCTTGAAAAACTATGTTGAACAAAAAATCTTGCCTGCTAACCCATTTGTAACTTTAGACCAAAAAGGTGTAGGCAGATTAATTGAAATGTCAATTAAAGAAGGTAAAGCAGTGAACCCTTCATTAATTGGCGGTATCTGCGGTGAACACGGCGGCGATCCTGATTCAGTTAAATTTGCACATAAAATTGGCTTGAATTATGTATCTTGCTCACCATACAGAATTCCACAAGCAAGATTAGCTGCTGCACAAGCAGTTATCGAACAAGGTTCTTTAGTTCACGCATAGTGAATAGAAAATCTTGATAAACTTTAATAGGGCGATGTTTTTAACATCGTCCTATTTTAGTATATAAGAATAAGCATAATAATATGATTTTATATATTATTGCAGGTGCTAATGACTGCGGTAAAAGTGGCTAAAAACGAAACGATGTCTAAATAAAAAAATCCATTTATTTAAATTTTTCTTTTAATTTTTCTAAAAATACTTTAGCCGGCTTTGAAAATATCTGCCCCTTTTTCCATACAATATTTAGTCCCGATTCCAATGTCGGATACAGCGGTCTAAATGTCAAATTTGAATTATTCATTGTATTTAAAAGTTTATCAAGTCCTACAACATAACCGATTCCTGATTCCGCCATTAAGCCTGCATTATAAATAAGATTATAAGTTGCAACTATATTAAAATCCCCAAAACCACCATTAAACCATTTCATGAAATCACTATCCGATGGATTTTGTCTTTCTACTTGTTTCGAAAATATAAGTGGTAAATCCTTTAAATCTTTATAGGTGATGCTTTTCTTTTTTGCAAGCTGAGAATCCTTTTTCATAACAACACCCCACCTGTCTTTTTCAGGTAAAGTTAAATAATCATACTTTGAAATATCAATAGGTTCGATTAAAACTGCAAAATCTAATAATCCCTTATCAAGTTTTTCGGTTATATCTTGTGCGTTTCCGCTTACTAAATCAAATTTTATTTCAGGGTATTCAGTTTGAATATCTTTTATAATATCTGTTATTAGCCTTACGGTATGACTTTCCCCGCTTCCTATATAGACGGTTCCTGCTATAACATTTTTTATAGAGCGGAATTCCTGTTCCGTTTTATCAACCATATCAATAATTTCTTCAGCCCTTTGCCTTAGGGTATGACCTTCCGGTGTTAGAGTAACATTATGCTGCCCTCGAATAAGAAGTTTTTGCCCGAGTTCTTTCTCCAAATCTTGTAATTGCCTTGATAGCGTTGGCTGTGTTAAATGAAGATAGTTTGCAGCTTTTGTTACACTACCTTCTCTGGCTACAGCTAAAAAATATTTTAATACCCTTATTTCCATAAAATAATAATATATTTTTCCACTATGCCTGTCAAGTATATCTGATTATACAATATAAGTATTTGCTATTTGTAGAACAATAGTAAATAATTACAATATGAAAAATGAAATTACAATTAAAGATTTTAGAGAACTAATGGCAAAAGGAACTTATGTTGAAGCGGACACTGAACTTTTTAAATCGTTTCATAAATTCAGCCAAAAAGCTCTTAAAATAACGAGTGAATTAAATAATAAGTACCATACACCTGAGGAAGTAAGAGAACTGTTTGCAAAACTTACTCAAAATGATGTTCCTAAAAGCTTTGGTATGTTTCCGCCTTTTTATACGGACTGCGGAATAAATATAAAAGTCGGAGAAAATGTTTTTATAAACTCCTGCTGCAGATTTCAGGATCAAGGCGGTATTGAGATTGACGACGGCACTTTAATCGGTCATAACACTACAATCGCAACCTTAAACCATGATTTTAACCCTGCAAAAAGACAAAATCTAACTCCAAGTTCTGTTAAAATCGGCAAAAATGTTTGGATAGGTTCGGATTGTACTATTTTATCCGGGGTTGAAATCGGTGATGGGTCAATAATTGGTGCGGGAAGCGTTGTAACAAAATCAATTCCAAAAAATTCAATAGCAGTAGGAAATCCTGCAAGAGTTATTAAAAATATAGAGGTATAAATTATGTTATATGAAACACATTATAAAGAAGGTAAAAAAGTTACATTTAAAAAATTAGGCTTGAATATCGCAGGACTTTTGTTTTTGCCTGATAACTTTGATGAAGATGTAAAATATCCGGCAATAGTTGTAACTCACCCAGGTGGCGGAGTAAAAGAACAATGCTCTTCGCTTTATGCATGGAATTTAGCAAGAAACGGCTATATTGCTTTAGCGTTTGATGCAAGCCATCAAGGCGAAAGTGAAGGTTTGCCGAGATATTTAGAGGATCCGACGTCAAGAGTTGAAGATATTAGAAGTGCGGTTGATTATCTTGTTTCACTTTCTTATGTTGATGAAAATAAAATCGGAGCTATGGGAATTTGTGCAGGTGCAGGATATACAATGAATGCTATTCAAACAGATTTAAGAATTAAAGTGGCAGCGGGAATAAGCACTTGGAATACAGGGCACAGTGCCAGATTTGGTTTTCCGGGTGTAAACATTGAAAACTTTATGCAAAAACTTTTATCTGATGTAGCAGAAGCAAGAACCAAAGAAGCAAGAGGGGAAGAACCTTTGTATTGGACTTATGTGCCCAAATCTGTTGATGATATTGATGAAAACACCTCAGTAATTCAAAAAGAGGCTTTTGAATATTATAGAACTAATCGTTGTTCTTATCCTACATCAGTTAATAAATATCTTGTTTCAAGCAACGATAAACTTGCTGCTTGGGATGCGTTTCAATATATAGATACCGTTTCACCCAGACCACTTTTATTTATTGTCGGAAGTGAAGCCGATACTCTGTATTTTACGGAAGATGCTTATTCAAAAGCAAAAGAACCAAAAGAAATTTTTACAATAAACGAGGCAACTCACGTTGATTTATATGACAAACCTGAATATGTAAATCAAGTAGTCCGTAAATTGACAGAATTTTTTGATAAAGGAGTGAAAAATGCTTAAAAATTTATTATTAGGTTTATTTACAGTTTTACTTATTATCGGAGGTTCAAATATGGCTAATGCAAAAGCATGGGATAAAACTTTCCCAAAATCAGATAAGGTAAATGTTCAAAAAATTGAATTTACAAATAAATACGGAATAACACTTGTTGGAGATTTATACATACCAAAAAATGTAAACGGTAAACATGCAGCAATAGCAATTTCCGGCCCGTTTGGTGCAGTAAAAGAGCAGGCAAGCGGATTATATGCTCAAACACTTGCAGAACGAGGATTTGTAACATTGGCATTTGACCCTTCATATACAGGCGAAAGTTCAGGAACACCAAGAAATATTGCAAGTTCCGATATAAATACTGAGGATTTTTCTGCCGCAGTTGATTATCTTTCAACTTTAGATATTGTAAACCCTAATAAAATCGGTATTTTAGGAATCTGTGGTTTTGGCGGATTTGCAATTAATGCGGCGGCTATGGATACAAGAATAAAAGCAACAACAGCAGTTACTATGTACGATATAACCAGAGTTTCAGCAAAAGGATATAATGACAGTGTTGATGAAAATGCACGTTATAAAATGAAACTTGCATTAAACAAACAAAGAACGGAAGATTATAAAAACGGCTGCTTTAAAGGTGCAGACGGGCTTCCTGAAAAATTAACAGGGAAAGAACCTCAATTTGTTCAAGACTATTGGGGATATTATAAAACAGAAAGAGGATTTCATAAGCGTTCAATAAATTCAAACGGCAAGTGGAATATGACTTCATCTCTATCTTTAATAAATCAACCCATATTACAGTATGCTCATGAAATCAGAACTCCTGTTTTAATCGTACATGGTGAAAAAGCACACTCAAGATATATGGGTGAAGATGCTTATAAAAAATTAAAAGGTGATAACAAAGAATTATTAATAATCAAAGGGGCAAACCATGTGGATTTATATTATAATTTAGAAAAAATACCATTTGACAAAATTGAGCATTTTTATAGACAAAATTTAAATAATGAAAGGAGTATTAAAACAATGACCGATAAAGAAAAATATGCAGAAACAATGATGTTCCCTATTGGTGAACCCAATACCGCTTATGCAAAGTATTTTTCCGGGAACAGTTATCTTGCACCGTTATCAAATGAGCAGGTAACATTTTACAACGTAACATTCGAACCGAAATGCAGAAACAATTGGCATATCCATCACGCAACAAAAGGCGGCGGTCAAATCCTAATTGGTGTCGGAGGTCGTGGTTATTATCAACAATGGGGTAAAGAACCTGTTGAAATTAAAGAAGGAACAATAATACACATTCCTGCAAATGTAAAACACTGGCACGGAGCCGTACCTGACAGCTGGTTTTCTCATATTGCAATTGAAGTTGACGGTGAAAACACGTCTAATGAGTGGCTTGAACCGGTTACGGATGAAGAATATAACAAGTTAAAATAGGAGTTAATTATGAAAAAAGTTTTAATAATATCTACAAGTTTAAGAAATAATGCTAATTCTGAAATACTTGTACATGAAACCGAAAGAGGTGCAAAAGAAGCAGGACACGAAGTTGAATTTGTAACTTTAAAAGATAAAGAAATAAAATTTTGCAAGGGCTGTCTTGCTTGTCAAAAACTCGGACATTGTGTAATAAATGATGATGCTAATGAAATTACCTTAAAAATGAAAGAAGCAGATGTTATTGTTTGGGCAACTCCTGTTTATTATTATGAAATGTCAGGACAAATGAAAACACTTATCGATAGGGCAAATTCACTTTTTGCAACAGGAAAGAATTTCACTGAAACCTATGTTATTACGACATCAGCAGATAGCGCTAATGGTGTCATTCAAACTGTCTTAAATGGTGTAAAAGGCTGGGTTGCTTGTTTTTCAGATTTGGAATTAAAAGGATACTTGGAAGCAGGCGGACTTAACAACCCGAATGACGTTCAAAACCGCAAAGATTTACTTGAGCAAGCTTATAATATGGGGAAAAATATATAAATACATATTGTCCACTTAACCGATACAAAAAATTTTTCGTTGAATTATATTTATATGTGTATTAATAAAAAGGAGAAAATAATGAAAAATTTTGTAGTCAAATTTGGTGGTGTAATTGTTGATATAATGGCATTTTTAACCATAATTGGTTTAATAATATCGACAATAAAAGTAATGGGTGCTCAAGGTATATTGGCCGGACTTGGTGTACTTTGGGCAGGATTAGTAAGTTTTATTTTTGTATTTTTCTCAATATACCTTTTAATTTCAATAAATGATAAATTGTCTGCAAAAAATACAAATTATTAAAATATTATAGTCTAATAATGACATATACTTGTCTTTAACATTAAGCACAACATCTTTGGTTAATTTTTCTTTTATTTCGATATTTTTTTGCTACCGCTAAAATATCACCTAAACAAGGTTTTTTGCCAACGCCAATGATTGTTGTGCTTTGTTCTACTTTAAATGCTGGACTATAAGTCAAATCATGTGCAGGAGATAACATTCATTTACTATTTTAATCAATATAGTATAATAATTAACTTATGGAAATAATAAATGAAATAAAGAGTTTGTCTGCTGAAAAGGAGTTACGATAACATATATTGCTGAGCAATTAAGTATTTGTTTTAATAAAAGTTATACTGTTATAATTTATCAAAATAATTACGTTTAAACGGAATACGTTATTCAGAAATTAAACTTATTCTTGATATTTTGGGTAAAAAATTATTATATGTGATAAAGAATATTAGTCTTTTTTTGTTGTTGCAGGAGTTTCCATGCAGCTTTTAAGGTAATCTATTGTATGAATTTTTTCGTCATACAAATATTTTATGAAATTTAAATATGCAGGATTGTGCGAACTTATTTGCATATTGATTTCAAATCCTTCAGAACAAAATGGTTCGTAATCATACACAACATAGCTGTTATATTTGCTTTTCCATTCTTTTTTATCAATTCTGCCGTTATTTTCTTCGATTACGTCTTCAAGCCAGCCGACGATATCTTTATTTATGTTTTTCATTTCAATTTTGTTGTTGTGAGCACGAGAATTTTCCATGACATACACCCTTTTTTAATTCCTTGTATTAAAATTGTAAGTCGTGACAGTTTTTAAAAAATCCCCTTTTAGTATAGTGTTTGTGCCTCATTTGGATAATACAAAAAACTTATATTATTTTTTTCTTTATAAAGATATAAAGATTATGTAAGGATTTCTTAATTTTTTAAAATTCGCATTATAATAAAAATACGGAAAAGAATTATTGGAGGAAAAATGCAATTATCTGAAATTTTAGAACAGTTAGACAACACAAACAAAAACGAATTAGAAAATCAAATTGTTAGTATGGGTTCTAGTGCAGTACCTGTTTTAGTTGAACAATTACAAATTTCAAAAGGTTTAAAAAGAGGTGTTGTTGCAATGTCTTTAATCAGAATTGGCGAAGATTCCGTTAGTTTTTTGAAAGAAGCGGCAAATAAAAATAAAGATTTTACTTGGGTTGCTAACTATTTAATTAATGAAATTAACGGTACAAAAGTTGCATAATTTTCAAAAAAATATTGATATTTAAAAAGACGTAAACTATTGTTTACGTCTTTTTGTATTATAATTTATTTGTTATGAAAAGTTTATTAAACGAACATCCAAAAGGATTATTTTTACTGTTTGCTGTCGAAATGTGGGAAAGGTTTTCCTATTATGGTATGCGAGCGTTACTGGTTTTGTATTTAATTCAGTATTTATTTAGAGATTTGGATAATGTTACGGCAACGCAGCATGCAGGTAATATATACGGTTGGTATACAGGGCTTGTTTATTTAACTCCTCTTGTAGGCGGGTATATTGCTGATAGATTTCTGGGGCAACGAAAATGTATTTCTATTGGTGCAGTATTAATGGCAATAGGCTTATTTATGCTTGCAGCAAGTGATGTTAGTACCTTTGCAAATTATAATTTTATAATTTTTACGGTTGGTTTGTTTCTTATGATTATTGCAAACGGATTTGTAAAATCTAATATAAGTACTGTTGTCGGAATGTTATATGGTGATGATAAGCAGCGTAGAGATGCGGGTTTTACCATTTTTTATATGGGTATTAATTTAGGTGCATTCTTTTCACCTTTAATCTGTGGTACTTTAGCAAGTATTTACGGCTTTAAGTATGGTTTTATGGCGGCAGGTTTAGGTATTATTATAGGATATTTAATTTATAAAGTTGGTGAAAATAAACTATTGGGTGAATGCGGGTTATATCCTTATAAAAATGAAACTAGAGATATTGGAGAACAAAGGGAGCTTCGTCTGAGAGAAAAAAGAAAAATATGGGCTTTGTTTGTTTTAATGGTATTTTCAATAATTTTTTGGTGCTGTTATGAGCAAGCAGGTTGTTCTATGGCTTTGTTTGCTGAAAATGAAACAAACCGTTTGATAACAATTTTTGGTAAGAATTTGACTATTCCATCTCAATATTTTCAATCATTAAATCCTTTGTTTATAATTGTATTTGCACCAATAATGTCAGGTGTTTGGGCATTTTTGAATTCTAAAAAATCGGAGCCTAATTCTGTTGTAAAATTTAATATTGCATTATTATTGATAGGTTGTTCATTTTTTATAATGAGTGCGGCTGCATATTTTGCAACAATTAAAAATGTTTCTCCTTTATGGCTTATGGGGGCATTTTTTGTAGCAACAATTGCAGAATTATGTATATCTCCAATAGGTTTGTCACTCGTAACAAAATTGGCACCTGCACAATTTGCATCTTTATTAATGGGGTGCTGGTTTTTGTCCAGCTTTGTCGGGAATTTGTCGGCAGGTATTTTTGCGGGGTATTATGAAAAAATATCTCATTCCATTTTCTTTATTATATTAGCATCTTTTGCTATTGTGCTGGCATTTATATTATTTTTAATTACTCCTGTTTTAAAAAAATGGATAGGTAAATATTAATCCACTATTAAAAGGATAAAATTTTAATAAATGATGTTAATATTTAAGTATGTTAACATGCGAAATAGTAGATGCTGATTTAAAAAAAGTCGGTCTTGAACTTATGTTCATGACTCCTGAAAAGTGTTCTCATGAAGACGGAATTACGGCTGTCGAACTCGCTAAAATGGTTGAATTACCTGTCGATGTTGTCAAAAAGAAGTTAGTTATTTTAAAAGAAAAAGAGATAGTTCAAGTTAAGGGTATCAGTCCAAAATATTGGAAATTTGATGATTATAATTTTCAGCGAATGGATGTTGAGGATGATGTATATAAAATGCTTTGTAACTTTGATGATGTTGATTTTGACCGATATTTTCAATATTAAGACTATTATTGTATAATTAGCGTATGCTAAATTATATTAAAGTACATAAATCCGAAACATTTTTTGTTTTCTTAATTACAATATTTGCACTGGTTTTAAGACTTGTTGCGTTACACAATTTTGGTGATTTATGGGTTGATGAACTTTTTAGTTTTTATTTTGCAAACAAAAAAAGTTTGTTAGAAATTTTAGCATCATTATTTTGTGAGGATTTTCATGTACCTTTATATTTTGTACTATTACATTACTGGATTAAAATATTCGGGCAATCCGATTTTACTTTAAGGGTTTTGGGATGTATACTAACAACCTGCTCTATCCCTGTTTGTTTTTATGTTGTAAAAAATTTATTCGGCAATAAAACTTGTGCCTACTTATCTGCTTTATTTTTGGCAATTCAGGCTTTTAATATTCATTATTCCACAGAAGTAAGATTTTATGGTATGTCAATAACCTTGATATTATTATCCTCTTATTTTTTTGCAAAATTAGTACAAAATATTTTACATATTCGTTATGCCATCGGGTATCTTTTAAGCTCGATATTATTACTTTATACTTATAATTTTTCTTTTATGTTTGTGTTTTGTCAGTTTATTATCGGGCTTGTTTATATTTTATTAAAGAAAAAAGAAAGTTTATTTAAATTTATAAAAATATATCTGATTATTGCATTTTTATACATTCCTGTTTTAATTTATATTTTGCATAATATTTTTATGTACAAAAATGCTATTTTAAGTTTTTACCGTGACGTTATAGGTTTTGAAATTTCTCTTATTTTTACCTATTTTTTAACTTGTTTTTCAAATATTTTTGACCAATTCATAACAAATGACATAATGCTTTCAAGATATATGCTTAAAAATATTTTTAATCTGTATCTGGTTGCTTTTGCGGTAATTCCTATATCTATCGGATTTGTAGGATTGATTAATGTTGTTGTAAAAAAAATTAAGGATACAAATTTTATTTTATTTTCAGTGCCTTCAATTATTTTAATTTTAATACAGTTAGTGCTTGTTCTGTCGCATCAGTTAGCTCTAACTTTCAGATATACAGTCGCAACAACAACAGTTTTGCTTATAATATCGGTTTGTGGTGTTTGCTTGTTAAAAAATAAGTTTTTACGTGTATTTTTGATATCATTATGGTTATTCGTGAATTGTACTTATTACTTTGTTGCTCCGCATTCTGCTTTAAACAGACAGTTGGTTTATACTAAGTTATTTTTAAAAGAGTATAATAATACAGATATAAAATCATCAGATTATGTAATGATATCAAGGTTTGGAAAAGTTTTAACAAAATATGTTAATAAAGGTATTCGCATTGACTTTGATACGTATGATGCTTTTTTACTCGGTATTCGTCCTTATGATATTGAATTTATTTTCGGTAAAAATTTTGCTGATAAATTGAACAGAAAAAATGCCAAAACATATTTGTACGAATATTTAATTACAGATTATCCGTCAGCAGTTTTAGTTAATAATCTGCATAATAAATGCTTTTCACAAATGAAAAAGGGGCAGAAGTTTATTTTGATTACTGATGAAACAAGCTATATGGAAACTTTGCCTGAAATACAAGCAATGTTTAAAAATATTGATTCATATAGGCGAAGTGCTATATATTATCCGCTTGCAGCAAGAATAGTTGAAGATATAATTTTTGCAGCAGGACAAGATTTAAAATTAATAAATGTAAAAAGAACAGATATTTTTTTTAGTATATTTGTTTTTGAAAAATAATGATTAGTTAAACATTCTGCGGAATAAAAGCTTAAAAGAATTAACCATAAATTCTTTTACATCATTAATTCCAAGTTTAGATTTACCCTTAGCTCTATCAATAAAATCTATTGGAATTTCCAAAAATTTTGCTCCGTGATGTACGCATTCATAGAGAATGTTCATTTGAAATGCATAGCCGTTTACATCAAGATTATCTAAATCTATTTGTTTTAAAATATCAACTCTGATAGCTCTATATCCAGATGTGCAATCTTTTATTTTAAATAATCCTGCAATAAAACGGGCAAAAATATTTCCGTATTTGCTGTTCATTTTTCTAATTAAAGCCCAATCTTTAGGAATTGAACCGCCCTTTATGTATCTTGAACCAATGACAAAATCATATCCGCTTTTAATGGGTGGTAAAATTTCTTTTAATTTTTCAGGGTCATGAGAAAAATCAGAGTCCATTTCTACCAATATTTCAGGATTTAAGTTGTTAATAGCATATTTAAAACCTTTTTTGTAAGCATTACCCAACCCTCTTGTGTTATTTTCAAGAAGATAAATCTTATCATTTGTTTGTTGAAGATTTTTGACAATATCAGCAGTGCCATCAGGTGAATTGTCATCAACGATAAGAGTATTTATATTAAAATCAGTTATTTCATTAATAACTTTATAAACAGCATTTAAAAAATCTTCAATATTTTCTGCTTCATTGTAGGTTGGTAAAACAATAGTAACGTTCATTTTAATCCTTTAAAAAGCAGAGTAATCCGTAAGCCGTGTTCTGTTTTAGATAATCATCTGTCTGGGAATGTGATTACTCACAAACTCTAGCGATTTGTCTGAAGTGGGCGGACAGCCTTTAAACCTTCAAGTTAATCTTGCATTCGATTGGGGTTTGCCTAGCCAATAATTCTCATTATTGCTGGTGAAGCTCTTAACTCACCGTTGCACCATCGCCTGTGATATAAAATCCATCGGCAGTATATTTCCTGTGGCACTATCCACCGGCTCACACCGTCCGGAGTTTCTCCGGCAACCTGTCCTTGAATGCACGGACTTTCCTCACTTTGCAGTGCGATTATCCGATTACTCTGCTCAATTATTCTAGCATATTTCTTAATATATTGTAAATACGTTTGCAAAATGTTGTTTTATAATGGTGTATTCTTTATGTTTTTGTTATTGACTTTGCTTTTTATGTGTAATAAAATCAATCAAGAAAAATATCACAATTTAAACTTTAATTGTGATATTATGAATGTTTGATAAAATTATTTGATAATATTAATCTATTGTATTTATAATAAGTCTTTTATGTTATAATTTTATCAAATGCATGATAAAAAATATTTTAGCGTATACATAAAGAATTGGAGGTTTGATGAATACGATTAACAAGGTTAATACCGAAGAACTCAACAAGATTATGGCTAAATACGATTATCAAAAATCGTACTTAATTGCTATTCTTCAAGAAGTACAAAGTATTTACAGATATTTGCCTGAAGAAGCAATGATTTATATCGGAACAAAAATGGAAGGTTTGTCACCGGCAACAGTTTTAGGTGTTGCGACATTCTATGCTCAATTTTCATTAGATCCGAAAGGTAAATATGAAATCAGATGTTGTGATGGAACAGCATGTCACGTTAGAGGTTCAATGCCTGTATTAAACGCAATAAGAGCAAGATTAGACCTAAAAGACGGTAAATTTACTACCGATAACGGTCTTTTTTCTTTGGAAACAGTAAGCTGTTTAGGTGCTTGCGGTTTAGCTCCAGTTGTTATGATAAACGATAAAGTTTATCCTCAAATGACGTCTGATGCAATCAAAGTAGTTTTGGATACTATTCTTCAGGAGGAAAATAAATAATGGAATTAAATATTGATATTCAAAAAGAGCAAGAAAAGGCTCAAGAACAAATAAAAGAACAAGGTTTTAGAGTTCTTGTTTGCGGTGGTACAGGTTGTGTTGCAAATGGTTCTTTAAAAGTAATGGAAAAATTTAGAGAGTTAGGTGCAAGTGTTAGTACTTTATCTTCTCACGATAAAATGACTGTTATTCCAACAGGTTGTCACGGCTTTTGTGAACAAGGGGTATTGGTTGTTTTACCGGAATATCACACAACTTACGTAAAAGTTAAAGTTGAAGACGTAGAAGAAATTTTCAATTCTCATATTGTAGGCGGAGAACCTGTTGAAAGGTTATTATACACTGATCCTGCAACTAAACAACACATTAAGAAAAATGATGATATCAATTTCTATGCAAAACAAACTCGTACAGCATTGGAAAACTGCGGTAAAATAAACGCAGAATCTTTAGATGAAGCAATTGCCGTTCACGGTTATGAGGCATTAGCAAATATTATAAAAGAGAATAATCCGGATGCTGTTATACAAGAAATTTTGGATTCAGGCTTAAAAGGTAGAGGCGGTGCAGGTTTCCCAACAGGCTTGAAATGGAAATTTACAGCAGCAAACAGAGGCGGAAAGTCTTATGTTGTATGTAATGGTGATGAAGGTGATCCTGGTGCATTCATGGACAGAAGTGTTATGGAAGGCGACCCTCACAAATTATTAGAAGGTATGGCAATAGCAGCATTTGCCATTGGTGCTGATGAAGGATACATTTATGTTCGTGCCGAATACCCTCTTGCAATAAAACGTTTAAGAAAAGCGATTGCAGATGCAGAAGAACGTCATTACTTAGGTAAAAATATTTTTGGAACAGATTTCTCATTTGTATTACATATTAAAGAAGGTGCAGGTGCATTTGTTTGTGGTGAAGAATCAGCACTTATAGCATCTATTGAAGGTGAACGTGGTATGCCAAGACCAAAACCGCCTTTCCCTGCTAATAAAGGTTTATTTGGCAGACCTACATTAATCAATAACGTAGAAACTTTGGCTAATGTACCTGTTATAATGAGAAAAGGTGCAAAATGGTTTGCATCTATGGGTACTGAAACTGCAAAAGGTACAAAAACATTCGCTTTAACAGGTGAAGTAAACAATACAGGTCTTATTGAAGTTCCTATGGGTACTACATTAAGAGAAATTATCTTTGATATCGGTGGCGGTATCAGAGGCGGTAAGAAATTTAAGGCTGTACAAATCGGTGGTCCTTCAGGCGGTTGTTTAACAGAAGAACACTTAGATTTACCAATGGATTACGATAGCTTAGCAAAAGCAGGTGCTATGGTAGGTTCAGGCGGTCTTGTTGTTATGGCTGAAGATACATGTATGGTTGAAGTCGCAAGATTTTTTATGAACTTTACAAAGAACGAATCTTGCGGTAAATGTGTTCCTTGCCGTGAAGGTACTAAGAATATGTTAAAAATCTTAGAAAAAATTGTTAAAGGTAAAGGAGAATTATCTGATTTAGAGGTATTGGAAGATTTGGCTAATACTGTTAAAGACGGTTCTTTATGCGGTTTGGGTAAAACTGCTCCAAACCCTGTATTATCAACTTTAAAATACTTTAAAGATGAATATCTTGCTCACATTGTTGATAAAAAATGTCCTGCGGGTGTATGTACTGCTCTTAAGACAATTAAAATTGATGCTGAAAAATGTAAAGGTTGTACAAAATGTGCAAGAACTTGTCCTGTTGGTGCAATTGAAGGTACTGTTAAACAACCTCATCACATTGATCAGTCAAAATGTATTAAATGTGAAGCTTGTTTATCAAATTGTCCATTCAAGGCAATTGTTAAAGAGTAGTATATAATTTTAGTAGTACACAGATAATCAAAAAGGAAAAATAATATGTCAGAAGATAAAAAAACATTATTTATTGAGGGCAAAGAGGTAGAATTTACCGATGAGCCAAATCTTTTGGAAGTTATCAGAAAAGCAGGCATGAATGTACCTACTTTCTGTTATCGTCCTGACTTAACACAATTTGGTGCTTGCCGTATGTGTGTTGTAGAAGTTGAATATCCAAACGGCAGAGTGATGGTTAATTCATCTTGTACAATGCCTCCTGAAGCAGGTATTAAAGTAAGTATTAACTCTCAAAGAGTTAGAAAAATAAGAAAAACAGTTCTTGAATTGTTACTTACAAACCATGACAGAGAATGTACAACTTGTGAAAAATCTGGTAAGTGCGAATTACAACAATATTCTGAAGAATATGGTGTAAGAAAAATCAAATATCCGACATTAACAAAAGAAGAAATGATGGAAATTGATGACAGAAATCCATCAATAGTTCGTGACCCTAACAAGTGTATCCTTTGTGGTGCTTGTGTAAGAGCGTGTAGCGAATTTCAAGGTCATTCCGTATTAGGTTTCGCTAACAGAGGTTCAAAAACTGTGGTTCAACCTATGAGCGGCAGAGATTTAGCTGCAGTTGATTGCGTATTCTGCGGTCAATGTCAAGCAGTATGTCCAACAGGTGCTTTAACAATTAAATCAAATGTTGATGAAGTTTGGGACGAAATAAACAACAAAGAAAAGAAAGTTGTTGTTCAAATTGCACCATCTGTTCGTGTAGCAGTCGGAGAAATGTTCGGATTAAAACCGGGTGAAAATACTATTGGTAAAATATATGCCGCTTTAAGAAAAATCGGTTTTGATTTAGTATTTGATACAAACTTTTCGGCAGATTTAACAATTACGGAAGAAGCAACGGAATTTGTAGACAGAGTTACAAATAACGGTGTTTTACCAATGTTTACATCTTGCTGCCCTGCTTGGATTAGATATATGGAAACTCAACACCCTGATATGTTGGCACACTTATCATCTTGTAAATCTCCACAAGGTATGTTATCACCTGTAATAAAAGAGTTTTTACCAAAATACTATGAAGGTTACACAAAAGATAACATGGTGGTTGTTTCAATTATGCCTTGTACTGCTAAAAAATATGAAGCAAAAAGAGAACAATTGAAAGGTGAAACTGATATAGTTTTAACAACTCAAGAATTAGGCAGAATGATAAAAGAAGCAGGTATTGACTTTAAAGCATTAGAAGATGAAAAAGCAGATTCTCCGTTTGGTGAATATTCCGGTGCAGGTACAATATTCGGTGCATCAGGCGGTGTTGCCGAAGCTGCTGCAAGAACTGCATATTACTACATCACAGGTGAAAATGTTACAAGCAATGACATTAAGGAATTTCGTGGTGTAGATAAAAATTCCCGTTCAAAAACAGTTGAAATGGATATCAAAGGCACTAAAGTTGTGATAAGAGTTGTTTCAACATTAAAAGAAGCAGAAAAAGCAATTCAAGAAATTAAAAATGGAACTGCAAACTTCCAGTTGCTTGAAGTTATGGCTTGTCCGGGCGGATGTATTAATGGTGGCGGTCAACCAAGAAGCTGCGATGATATTAAAGTTAAGGAAGAACGTGCAGAAGGTTTATACACAGAAGATAAAAATCTTGAATTAAGACGTTCACACGAAAATCCTGATATTTTAAAATTATATGCAGAATGCTTGGATGGTAAACCGGGAAGTGAAAAAGCACATCACTTGCTTCATACTTCATACAATGATAAATTCAAAGATTCTTATAAAGATATTAAGTAATTTGATTTTTTGAATTAAATAAAAAATATGCTCCGCCATTAAAAAGGCGGAGTATGTTTTGTAGAGTAAAAGGTGATTTAAATGAGTGATTTAGGACAATTTATACATTTAAAAAAGGAAATATTAGTAAGAATAATAAAAGCTTTTTTGTCTGATGATTTTACACGTAAGGCACGTCTTATACCTTATGATATGCGACCAAAGGGTATGGAAGTTCCTTATAGATGTTGCGTATATAAAGAAAGAGCTATTATTAAAGACAGAGCGATTGCCGGATTAGGTTTTCCTATTGAAGAAGATGATGAAACGGTGTCTTTGTCTGATTATGCAACTTGGGCTTTAGAAAGAACTCAAATAAGCGATAAAAATTTAACTGTACTTCAAACTGCTTGTAAAGGTTGTGCTACAAACAGAATTTATGTTACGGATTTGTGTCAAGGTTGTGTTGCAAGACCTTGTCAATCTGCTTGTAAATTTGGTGCAATATCAATTAGTGATAGTAAATCTGTTATAGATGATTCTAAATGTAAAAAGTGTCAAAAATGTGTAGGTGTATGTCCATATAAGGCTATTACAAAAATTTCCGTACCTTGCGAGGATTCTTGTCCTGTCGGAGCAATAAAAAAAGATGAAACAGGTTTTGCAAGTATTGATTATGATAAATGTATAAACTGTGGAAAATGTGTTACTGCGTGTCCATTCTGTGCTGTTCATGAAAGAAGTCAAATTGTTGATATTTTAAAAGCAATAAAATCAGATAAAAAAGTTATTGCAATGATTGCACCATCAATTGCGGGACAATTTAATGCAAATATATATCAATTAAAAAATGCAATTATTAAATCAGGTTTTGATGATGTTTATGAAGTAGCACAAGGTGCTGATATTACAGCAAAAAATGAAGCTGAAGAATTTGTTGAGAGAATGAAGGCTGTAAATGAAAAAGAATCAGATTGGCTTACCGAATGGGCAAATGTTGGCGGCTATGGCGAACAGGAATCACAGGATGACGATGAAAAGTTACATACATTTATGACTACATCTTGTTGTGCAGGTTATAATCAACTTGTGAAAAAACATCTTCAAGAAATTAAACCTTTTGTATCAGATACAAAAACACCATTATATTACACTGCTGAAATTGTAAAAAAAGAATATACTGAGTGTATTACTGTTTTTGTAAGTCCTTGTGTTGCAAAGCGTGCAGAAGCTTTTGGTAATCCGAATGTTGATTATGTTATGAATTACGAAGAATTAGAGGCATTGTTTACGGCAAAAGAAATAAAAATAGAGGAATGTAAAGAACAAAAATATACTGTTGAAGCCTCAAAACAAGCACGTAATTTTGGCATTTCAGGAGGCGTTGCAGAATCAATAAAGGCAACTTTACAAGATGAAAATGCTGTTAAACCTTTTATAATAAATGGTTTAAACAAAGATAGCATAAAACAATTAAAAAAATATGCCACTTGCGGAGAATGTGATCAAGGCTGCAATTTAATAGAAGTTATGTGCTGTGAAGGAGGTTGTATTGGTGGAAATGCAACGTTAAAAAACAAAAAAAATGCTAAAAAACTTATTGATGAATTAGCTGAAAACAGCGATGATATTTCTAAAATATGACAATATTAAAAATTGTTATTTATGATAGACTTCACCTTTGATAATTTTAAATGCTCTGTATATTTGTTCGACCAAAATCAGTCTTGCAAAGTTGTGTAAAAATGTCATTTTTGAAAGACTTAATTTGTAATCAGCTCTTTCGGATACTCTTTGTGATAAGCCGTGAGATGAGCCTATTACAAAAATTAATTCATTTACACCTGAATTAATTATCTCATTCATTTGTAATGCAAAATCTTCTGACGAAAGCGTTTTTCCGCCAATTTCAAGTGTTATAACAAAAGCAGACGGTTTTATTAAATCCATTATTTTTTCTGCTTCTAAATCTAAAGACCTTTGAATTAAATTTTCGTCTTTTATTTCAACAGGTTTTAGTTCTGAAACCTCAATTGTTGCATAGGGTGCTATGCGTTTTAAAAATTCGTCTATACCTGTTTTTAAATAGGGTTCATTTACACGACCCATTGCTATAACTTTAATTTTCATTGTTTTCAATATAAATAGATTGCGATGGAAACGCAAAATCTATTCCTTCCTGTCTGAATTGTCGTACTACTTCTTTTATAACATCTTGTCTAACACGTCTGAAATTAGCTAAATCTCCGTAATTTATGTATGCTTCCAAGTGTATATCTATCGAACTTGAATTTAATTTTTCTAAAAATACCAAATTGTCATTGGTAACGACTTCATTGTTATCTCTTATCACTGATTTAATAATTTCAATTGCTTTATCAATTTTTTCGTTAGCTGTTCCATAAGTTATACCAATTGTTTCAATCATACGTCTTTTTTTGATTAGCGAATAATTGATAATAACAGAATTTGCAACGATATTATTCGGAACAGTTATAATTGAGTTATCCAAAGTTTTAATTTTTGTTGAGCGAAGACTAATATCATTCACATAGCCTTCTACATCATTGATTTTTACATAATCACCTAAATCAAAAACTTTATCATAAAGTATTGAAACTGAACCAAAAATGTTAGCAATACTTTCTTTTGCCGCAAAGCTCACAGCCATACCGACAATACCAAACCCTGCAACAAGTGATGTCATTGAATATCCGTGTGCTTGCATAACGGATGCAATTATTATGAATAGAACAATTGCTTTTATAACTTTATTCAAAATTGGGCAAAAACTTAATAATCTGGCACTATTTTCGTGTTTTGAAATAATATTTACTCTGATTTTTTTATCAAGAAAATTTATAACTTTCATTAATAAGAAAGTTACAATAACAATGATTGTAAATTCAATAAATATTCCAACGTGTTTTGTAAGAAAATCTTTAAGCATATTCACATGCTAAAACAGACAATAACTTGTGTCAACAGGAAAATAAGTGTTAATTATACACAAGATTATTGCAATTTAATTACTATTATTGTAAAATATAAGCATAAAAGAGTATTCCAAGCATAAAGGAGGCTAAATAATGGAAACTTACGGTATTGAAAAATTAGGTATTATAGAACCAAAAGCAGTTTATCGCAACTTATCACCTGCTCTATTAACAGAAGCAGCATTACGCAGAGGTGAAGGTAAATTAACGGATACAGGTGCATTACTTGTTACAACAGGAAAATATACAGGTCGTTCACCACAAGACAAATTTATCGTTGATACAGAAGGTGTACACGATGAAATTGCTTGGGGCAAAGTCAACAGACCAATAAGCAGAGAAAAATTTGATGCTTTAAGAGGTAAAGTAGCAGCATACTTACAAGGCAGAGAAGTATTTATATTTGACGGATATGCAGGTGCTGACAAAACTTATACTCAAAAATTTAGAGTTATAAACGAATTAGCAAGCCAAAATATGTTTATTCATCAATTATTAATCAGACCAACAGCAGAAGAATTAGCAAATTATGGTGAACCTGATTACACAATTTTATGTGCTCCCGGCTTCAAATGCGACCCTGAAATTGATGGTGTTCACAGTGAAGCAGCAATTATTATTGACTATGAAGCACACTTAATTTTAATTTGCGGTTCTCAATATGCAGGTGAAATTAAAAAATCAGTATTTGCAACAATGAATTACATTATGACAAAGAAAAATGTACTTCCAATGCACTGTTCAGCAAATATGGATCCTGAAACTCAAGAAACTGCTGTATTCTTTGGCTTATCAGGAACAGGTAAAACAACTTTGTCAGCAGACCCTGCTCGTAAATTAATCGGTGATGATGAACACGGTTGGTCACCTGATGGTGTATTCAACTTTGAAGGTGGTTGTTACGCAAAATGTATCAACTTGTCAGCAGAAAATGAACCTGATATATACAATGCTATCAAATTTGGTTCGTTAGTTGAAAACGTAATTGTAGACCCTGAAACAAGAACTCCTGATTATACAGACGGTTCATTAACAGAAAACACTCGTGTAGGTTACCCTGTAAACTACATTAATAACGCTCAAATTCCTGGTAAAGGCGGTATTCCAAAAGTTGTTGTATTCTTGACAGCAGATGCTTTCGGTGTATTACCTCCAATCAGCAGACTTGATAAAAATGCAGCTATGTACCACTTTGTAACAGGATTTACTTCTAAATTAGCAGGTACTGAACGTGGAGTTACAGAACCACAACCTACATTCTCAACATTATTCGGGGAACCATTTATGCCAATGGATGCATCTGTTTATGCAAAAATGTTAGGTGATAAATTAGAACAATACGGTACAAAAGTTTACTTGGTAAACACAGGCTGGGCTGGCGGTTCTGCTGCATCTGGTGCTAAACGTATGAAATTAAGCTACACTCGTGCAATGGTTACAGCAGCGTTAAACGGTTCTTTTGACAGTGTAGAATTTAAACACCACGACGTATTTAACGTAGATTATCCTGCAACTTGTCCTAATGTTCCTGATGAAATGTTAGATGCAAGAGGTATGTGGTCTGATAAATCTGCTTATGATGAACAAGCTAACAAGTTAGCTAAAATGTTTGAAGATAACTTCAAAGCAAAATACCCTAACATGCCGGCTGAAATCGTAAATGCAGGTCCTAAATCAAAATGTGAATGCAACGCTTAATTGCATTAAATAAACTTATAGGCGGTTTTGCTTTAAGCAAAACCGCCTATTTTTTGTTAAAATATTTATATGAATGATATTTTCAAAAATAAAAAAGTAAATTTAAAAAAATTGGCTGATTTTGGTTTTGTTGATAATATTTATAAAACTGAAATTATGAATGGCGAATTTATTTTGACAGTAAAAATTGATAAAAATTATAGCATTTCAACAGAACTTGTAGAAAAAGATAGTGGTGAGTCTTATACCTTACATTTGGTTGAGTATGTACAAGGTTCTTTTGTCGGTAAAGTTAAAGAAGAATATGAAAAAGTTTTATTATCTGTTGCCGAAAACTGCTTTGAGAACGATGTTTTTAAATATGAATATTCAAAACTTGTTATCAAGTATGCAAAAGAAAAATACGGTGATGATGTTGAATATTTGTGGGAAAAATTCCCTGATAATGCGGTTTGTCGCAGAAAAGATAACAAAAAATGGTATTTTGCAATATTAACAGTAGGCAAAGATAAATTAGGGTTTGAAAGTAAAGAAAAAGTTGAAGTTATAGATTTAAGAGCCACAGCCGAAGAAATAGACAAACTTGTTGATAATAAAAAATATTTCAGAGGTTATCACATGAACAAAAAGCATTGGTTTACAATAATTCTTGACGGTTCCGTGCCTATTGATGAAATTTATGAAAGAATTGATAAAAGCTATAAATTAAAATAACAACATGAATTTATGAACAAAATACTGGCAAATTTTTCAATTATCAATCTTTGTATTCGATTAAGTCCTTAATTACTTCGCCGGCAATGATTAATCCGACAACTGACGGTACAAAAGCATTACTTCCTGGTATTGCTCTGCGATTTGTACATTTATGAACAGTTCCGGGCGGGCAAATGCAGTGGTTACGACAACTTATAGCCATATCTTCTTTTGGCTCTATCGGAAGTTCTTTTGAATATACAACTTTAACATTTTTAATTTTTCGTTTTCTTAACTGTTGTCTTATAACTTTTGCCAATGGGCAAACTGATGTTTTTGATATATCTGCGACTTCAAACTTTTCAGGATGCATTTTATTGCCTGCACCCATTGATGAAATTACAGGAACATTAGCTTTTTTTGAGCGTTCAATAATTTCTAATTTTCCAACTACCGTATCAATTGCATCTACAACATAATCGTATTTTGAAAAATCAAATTCATTCGCATTTTCAGGGGTATAAAACGTCTTGTATGTGTTTACTTGTGCTTTAGGATTTATATCTAAAATTCGTTCTTTTGCAACATCAACTTTGTATTTACCCACAGATGAACGTGTTGCAATAATTTGCCTGTTTATATTTGTAAGACAGACTTTATCATCATCAATCAAATCAAGTTGGCTGACACCGCTTCTTGCAAGTGCTTCGACCGTATATCCGCCTACACCGCCAATACCAAAGATTGCAACTCTTGAATTTGCGAGTTTTTCCATTCCTTCTTTACCGATTAATAATTCTGTTCTTGAAAATTCATTTAGCATAATTCAATCCTTTCAAGCGTAAAAGATAAACCGTTATCTGCAAATACAGGTATGAGATTTTTTACGGAAAAATATTCCTTTGTAAATTGCTGAACACCGTTTTTTGTTTCGTCAAATGAAAAATATTGTCCTGCACAAGCATCGTGAAAATGTACGTAAATCCCGTATCTTTCGCTAACAGCTTTTTTAAATTCTATGACTTCGGAAAAACTTAATATTTCAGACATATTACAGCACCTTATACTTGTCCTTTATATCTTTCGTAATTTCTTTTATAACCTTGCAAGGATTTCCAGCGGCTACAACATTTGCAGGAATATCCTTAGTTACAACACTTCCGGCTCCGATTACAGAATTATCACCAATTGTAACACCTGCAAGAATTGTAACACCTCCACCTATCCAGACATTGTTACCAACAGTTATAGGAAGTGCATACTCAAGTCCTTCATTACGCTTTTCAACATAAAGCGGATGACATGCTGTATAGAAACTGCAATTTGGGGCAATAAAAACATTATCCCCAAATGTTACTTTTGCACAGTCAAGGATAATAAGATTATGGTTTGCATAAAAATTATATCCTATTTCTATATTGTATCCGTAATCACATCTGAAAGGCTGTTCTATCCAATATCTATCAGAAGTTTTACCAATAATTTTCTTTAACAGTTCTTTTCTTTCATCTGTTTGGCTTGGTAAAAGATTGTTATATTTAAAACACAAATCTTTTACTTTTAATCTGTCATTAAACAAGACCTCGTCTTTGTCAGGATAATACAAATAACCGTTAATCATTTTTTCTTTTTCATTCATTACTATAAACCTTTATATATTTTATAATTCTGAATATCTCTTGCATCCCAGTTTACACCGGTTTTAACAATTTTGGCAGGGTTACCCGCAATAATCACGTTTGTTTCATCAAACTTCTTTGTAACTACACTATTCCAGCCGATAATGCTGTCTTTAGAAACTTTTGTATTTTTGCCTATTTTGCAATCTTTTCCAACCCAAACGTGATCTTGAATTTCAATTGATTTACCATAATTTGTAATATTTCCGTCTATATCAAGTATTGTATGAACATCTGTGCACCAAACATCAATTCCCCAAGAGAACATACAATTTTTACCTACTGTAACAGTTGAATTATCATCTTGTAAATAAATTCTTGTTCCGCAAAATACTGTTCCGTCACCGATTGAAACATTACAATTGCTTGCATATCTTGGTAAATCAGGGTTAATAAAAGCGTCAGCAGCACCACCTATGTATATTTGCAGTCCCGTAATATTCAAATGAGGATTTACGTTGTATCCTATAAGACCTAAATCCACATTGTTATTATTGCCTAAAACTGAAATAAATAAGCCGTCACGTCTTAAAAAAGAATCAATATCATTGCGGTCTTTAAGTTTAACTTTTATAGTGTTGTGAGAGCCTTCTACAATTAAATCAAAATTGTCCAGCAAATCAATTTCATCTTCAGTAAGTTCTTCAATTTCTTTTTGTTCTGTATAAAAGACAATTTTGTTTGCGTGTCCGTTTACTTTGTCAAGAATGTCTAAATCTAATGTCATAATTCTTCCTTTATACTAATTTTAAAATATCTTCCGTAATTTGTTCTTTTGTTAGCCTATATCTTTTGTATAGTTCATTCATTTGCATTCTGTCGGTAAATTCTTTTTTACCACCGAAATTTAAAACTTTCATATCAGAATTACCATAAAATCTTGTAACTTTTTCGCCAAATCCACCGTCTAACATTCCGTCTTCAAGTGTTACAACAATTTTATGATTTTGCTTTAAATTTTCAAGTATTTCTTCATCAATACCTGTTAAAAATTTTGGATTAATTAACGTTGCATTAATTCCTTGTTTTTCTTTTAACTCGTTTTTAACTTTTTGTGCCAAATTGTAAAATCTGCCTTCTCCTATCAAAGCAACTGTTTCACCCTGTTCTTTTAACTCATATTTGTTTAATTTAGAATAATCTGTCAAATCTTTTTCGCCCGTCGATACGATTTCGCCCATAGGAACTCTTATTGCAACAGGGTGTTCGTTTTGATTATGAGCATATTCTAACATTGCGAGATATTCTTCTTTTGTTGTAGGTGCAAGATATACCATATTTGGAATATTACTTATCAATGGAATATCAAAAGAACAAAGGTGAGTTGCATCTGCATTCGACAAACCTCCCCAATGAACAAGCATTGTAATAGGTGAATTATTTAAGCATAAATCTTGCGACATCTGGTCATAAGTTCTTTGAATAAACGAACTCATTACGCAAAATATAGGTTTTGCCCCTTGTTTTGCCATTGCTGATGAAAATGCGACAGCATGTTCTTCTGCAATACCAACGTCAACATAATTTTTGCCTAACAAATTTCTAAATGATTCATTAAAACCAAATACACCCGGAGTTGCAGCATTTATCACACAAGTTGTTCTATCTTCCTTTACTTTATTAAAAATAAAATCTTTTGTAAGAGAAGTATAACTTTCGCTCATAACAACATGTGTATCATCTTTTTTATCCAAAGTTCCTGGCATAATCCAGTGGAATGCTTCTTTGTTTTGTTCTGCAACATCCAAACCTTTACCCTTTAATGTATGAATATGAACAACAACAGGATGATTTATGTCTTTTACTTGTTTAAAAGCGTTGATCAAATCTTCAATATTGTTGCCGTTTTCAACATATAAATAATCGAAGCCTAAAGATTTAAAGAAATTACATTCCGCTTTGCCGTTTGTTTTTCTTAATTCAGACAAATTAGCATATAAACCGCCATAGTTTTCAGCAATAGACATTTCATTATCATTTACAACAATAATAATATTACTTCCCAAAATTGCAGCATTATCAAGTCCTTCAAGAGCTTCACCGCCACTTAGTGAACCGTCACCAATAATTGCAACAACATTATAGTTTTCGCCCTTTAAATCTCTTGCTTTAGCAACGCCAGTTGCCAGACTTACAGATGTTGATGTGTGGCCGACTTTAAATAAATCGTGTTCACTTTCTTCAGGTGCTGTATAACCTGTATATTTTTCATATAAATCCGGATTTGTAAATCCTTCTTTTCTTCCTGTTAATATTTTATGTGCGTAGCATTGATGAGAAACATCAAAAACGAATTTATCATTAGGAGAATTAAAAACATAGTGCAATGCAATTGTAGGTTCTATAAAGCCTAAATTTGGACCCATGTGTCCGCCTGTTGTATTAACTTTTTTTATAATTAATTCACGAATTTCATCTTTCAGTTACTGAAGCATTTTTTAAATCTTGTATTGAATTTATTTTTTCTGCCAACATAATACCTCCTTATTTGTACATTACAATATTATTCTAATATAATCTTATATTCATTTGCGAATTTTTTTAAAAATATTTTACATAAACCACTCTATTAGCGGTTTAAATTTACCAAATTCAAATCCCAATTCCGATGTGATTTTTTTGTTTGCAAGTGTTTTTAAACTTACGTTGTATGCTTGATATTTAGCACCGACTTTTTTGACCAGTTCTTCTGTTATTGTATTTTGCTTTTTGTCATATACATTACCATAATTCAAGCCCAGATGAACGCAGAAAGGAATTTTATATTTTTCATTGCCTGTATTATCGTCAATAAAAAACATCAAACCATGTGTACGGCAAATTAATGCCCTGTTCTCATAAACACTACAACTGTTATTTATTAAAAAAGGACATTGATAGAAAAAATCTTCTCTCTGCAATTTGCTTGTTTGTTTTTCTTTTATAACACTTTGTATGTTGTATAAAATATTTTCTTGAAGTGATTTTTCAAGAGAAGCCATTTTTGAAAGTATAAATTTGACTTCTATTTCAGACATAGGGTATTGCCCTTTTTGACAGCAGTGAGCACAACCTTTTTTGCAGCATAAATAAGGAGATTGTTCTTCAAAATACTTATTTAGCATTCTTTCGTGAATTAGTTTTAAATAAATTTGGTATCTTTCAAGTTGTTCGTTATTTATATCTGTCATTTCATGATTATATTATAAAATTTTAATCAATTATATATCAAACTGTGATATACTTAAATTAATGGCGGAAAAAGTTTATGAAAAGTTAGATTTTCTTGAATTTCAAGGTTCTTGGAGAAAGTATCAATCAAGAGTTTTGCAAGAGCTGGAGAATTATCTGGATGATAAAAAATTAAATGTAGTTGCCGCACCGGGTGCAGGTAAAACTACTTTAGGTATTGAGGTTATATCAAGGCTCTATTATCCGGCATTGATTATTGCTCCCACTATTACTATCAGAAATCAATGGAAAGAGCGTATTTGTGATGCTTTTCTTAAAAAGAAGGATGATGAAAACCTTATAAGCCTTGATGTAAAAGATATTAAACCAATAACCGTTATTACGTATCAGTTACTTCATTCCGTTTGTAAATATCAAGAAACACTTGATATTTTTGTGGAACAATTAAAGAAAAACAATGTGAAAACAGTTGTTTTAGATGAGGCTCACCATCTTAGAACAGAATGGTATCAGTCAATAAAAACAATATGTGAAATGCTTGATGACAAACATTTTAGAACAGTATCACTAACAGGAACTCCTCCTTACGATGTGCCAAGAAACGAATGGAATAATTACCATAATTTGTGCGGTCCTGTTGATGTGGAAATTTCTATCCCTGAACTTGTAAAACAAGGTGATTTATGTCCTCATCAAGATTTAATTTGGTTTTCGGAGCTTGACGAAGATGATGAAAAAATATTGGCTGATTTTGAAAATAACAGGCTTTTATTTTTTAATTATCTGAATAATGACCCTAAATTTTATAGTCTGATAAAGACTTCTCCAATGTTTGATAATCTTGAAAAAAACTGTCATTTGATATATGAAGATACAAATTTTACTTTGTCTGCAATATCTTATTTGTTTTTCCATGATGAACTTGATATTTTAGCTTCAACATTGATGAATTTTATTTGTATTGATAGAGAAAACATACCGCTTTGGACTTATGAAACAGCACAAACACTTCTAAACGGTATTTTAGGTGCTTTTGAACCGTATTTTGACAAATATGAGTTATTAAAAGAAAAGTTAAAAGAGTGTAAATTGTTGGAATCTGCAAAAAGGGTTAATCTTGTTGACAGATTAAGTATAAAAAAGGTTTTTTCAAGAAGTAAAAGCAAAATTAAATCAATAGAAGATATAACGAATATAGAGTATTCTTCTTTAAAAAGCAGTTTAAGAGAAGTTGTTTTGCTTGATTATATAAGCTCTGAAAATTTGGGCGGAATTAATGTTTTATCTGTGTTTGAAAAATTGAAAAATCAAAAATATAATACAGGTATTTTATCGGGAACTCTTGTTGTTATACCAAAGTCAGCAAAAGAAGGTCTTTTAAAGATTTCAAATTATTCTGAAAATATAATATATAGCGAATATCAAGAAAATTATTTAAAAATAGACACAAAGGGTAACTATAATCTTGTTTCTGATATGACAGAGCTTTTTTATCAAGGTTATATAAATGTTTTAATTGGTACGCAGGCCCTTTTAGGTGAAGGCTGGGATTCTCCGTGCGTAAACTGCTTGATTATAGCCAGTGTTGTAGGTTCATTTATGTCATCAAATCAAATGAGAGGTCGAGCAATACGTATTGATAAAAATAATTCGAATAAAACAGCTAATATTTGGCATTTAGTTTCTGTTGCTGAATTTAAGAACGATTATCTTAAAAAAAGTTATGATGATAATGATTGTGATATGGACTTAATATACAACCGCTTTAAAACTTTTGAGGGGATAAGCTTTGTTGATAATACTATTCAAAACGGTTTAGACAGATTGGGTATACCTTGTGCATCTATAAGAGAAAAAAATGAAGTTTTTGCATCAAGAGCAACGCAAAGAGAACGAATGATACAAATGTGGTCACAAGTGTTTGAAAAAAGCGTTATTACAGAGGAAAATTATGTTTCACAAGTATATAATGTTATTAAATCAGATAAGCCAAAAATGCCTGTACTGCTTGTTAAAAATCAAGAAAATTGGTGCTTTAAAAATTTTATAATACCGTTTTTTATGAAATATAAAACAGAACAGAAACAAAAGTATACGAATGTTTTAATTGACGGGGTTTTAACTGCTTTATGTGATTTAAATATAATCAAAACTCAAAAATCCAAAATTATTATTAAAAATATTACAAGTTCAGATTATACCCCTTATGTAACAATTACAAATTGTTCAAATTATGAACGAGAAGTTTTTATTAGTACTATTGAAGAACTATATTCAAGTCCTGAAAATCAAAGATATATATTACGTCACGAGAATAAATATTTAGCAGTTCCTGATTTTATAGGTGTTAATAAAAAATCTGTAAAAATATTCACAAAATACATAGAACAATATTTCGGATACTTGGATATAATCTATACAAGGAGTATGCAAGGTCGTAAAGAACTTTTGAAATCACGTTTTAATCCTCTTGTTGACGAACAAATTAAAACAAACCGTATTTGGATATAAATCCATTTGCATTAGTTATTCACTGTCAAAATAATTTATGATATAATCTTAATATGCAGAAGAAGATACTTATAGTTGACAGTAATAAAGAAAATTTAGCCACATTAAATTCAATATTATCAAAAGAAGGGTATATTGTCGTTACCCAAACAAATCCTATGACAATAAGGGCAACAATTGTTATAAGTAACCCTGATTTGCTGATTATGGGTACTGATTTTGAAGGATTTGACGGTCTGGATTTATGTGAACGTATTATAAAAGATTCGCTTATTCGTTCTTTGCCTATTATTGTTACCAGCGAAAATCGAAATGAAAAAGTTTTGTCAAAAAGTTTTGAAATAGGTGCGGTTGATTTTATTTCAAAACCATACCATAGCGGAGAAATAAAAGCACGTGTTGCAACACATATTAAATTAAATGCTTTGGCTTCAAGTTTGGAAGAAGAAAATAAAAAACTGGAAACTACTGTTGAAGAACAAAGCAAAACAATTACTGAAATGCAAATGGCAACTATTTTTTCTCTTGCTAAACTTGCTCAATCAAGAGATGATGATACAGGTAAGCACTTGGAAAGAGTGCAAAAATATTGCTATTCTCTGGCAGTGTATTTATCAAAACAACCTGAATTTTCAGCTGTTGTTACAAAAACTTATATTAAGAATGTGGTTTTGGCAAGTTCTCTACACGATATAGGAAAAGTATCAATTCCTGATTCTATTTTGTTAAAACCCGGTAAATTGACTCCGGAAGAATTTAAAATAATGAAAACACATACGACTTTAGGTGCTCAAACTCTGGAAGAAGTTAATGAAAAATTTGGTTCAAATGATTTTATAAAAATGGGTATATCAATTGCTAAATATCATCATGAACGTTGGGACGGAAAAGGCTATCCCGAAGGACTAAAAGAACGTGATATTCCATTATGTGCAAGAATAATGGCGATTGCCGATGTATATGATGCCTTAAGCTCAAAAAGAACGTATAAAGATGCATTTCCTCATGCAAAATGTGTGGAAATTATCAAAGAAGGCAAAGGTACTCAATTTGACCCGATACTTACTGATGCATTTTTGGCAGTGAATGATGAATTTGCACTAACAAGCCAGTTATATGGTGATGTAAAACCTTCTCTTAAATTTATGTAAAGATTTGTTTATTAAGTGTATAAAATCCGATAATATTGATAATATTGGATTTACAGGCTATTTTAAGGTGCTTTTGAGGTGGTTTTCCTCCTCTTTTTGTTGCAAAAATAGAGTAAAACTTGACAATAAGTGTAAAAAGTACTATAATTAATCGAAAGTTAAATGGTAAGAGGTTAGGATATGGATTTAAAAGTTTCAAATGTTAGTTTTACATCTAATGTAAATACAAAAACAAACAATATAAAACAAAAAGAATTAAAGGCAGTTTCATCTCCTTTGACACAACAAAAAAATGATGTTTTTGAAAAAAAACAATTTAGTGTTGAAGAAGCAGTTGAAACTCTGGGAAATATGGTTGAAACAAGCAACGGAAGAACTAATCCGAAATTTGATGGTTTTCAATTAAGAACGATACAGGCACAATTAACTGAAGAACCTAAAAAATGGGAGTCTATTCATACATTAGCAAAAAAATCTCATTTAAAAGGTTCAGATGTAGTAAGATTGTCAAGAAATAAAGTTGACAGATTAGAAGTTGCAACAGATTTCGCAAATGCTGTTGATTACAAAAACAGACCAAGATATAGTGCTAATCAATTATTTTCTTTGGTTGAAAATTCAACTCCTACAAATCAGTTGAAAAATGCGTTACCTTTGTCAAAAACAAGTTTGTCACCAAAAAATATAGTCGCATTGGCACAAGGTGGTAAATCTCCTGAATTTTTAAGTAAAACGGCAAATATTGTAGAAGAATTTGAAACAAATGTTTTAAACCATGACGTATCTCAAATTGTGTTTACAAGAGATGCTTCCGATAAAGATGCATACAATGTTATGGCAAAAACAAGCAAGAATGAAATTCACTCTGTATTGTTAGATAAAAATTTAAATAAGGATGCTGTTGAAAGTTTGACTTTATACCGTTCAAAAGGCAAAACTTATGAAATAAAAAAATCAAATGATTTAAGAAATCATACGACTTCAAAAGTTAGAATGGAATTAGATTCTACAAATTATCCTGTTGTTACGCATGAAGTTAGAGTTATAAAGGACAAAAACAACAAGACTTTAAAGACAGAATATACTTCTCCTTCAGAAGTTCCGGGAATTTTTGATATTAAAGTTCAATATCCTGACGGAAAAGTTGAACAAATTTCTTCCGGTAAAGTTGATAAAAAGAGTGGTATAACTACTATTAAGAAGAATATGGTTTCTGTTGACGGTACAAGAACAGATTATTTGTTTGAAAATGATGAAAACGGAAACAGAATTTCTGATTACAAAATTACGGATAAAAATGGTAAAGTGCTTTTAAATAAGAGTGCTACATTTGAAGTTGTAAGTCCAAACAAAATTATTTCATCAAATAACGATGATAAATATGAAATTTTATTGGATGAAAAAACTATTAAAGTTACTGACATGAAAAATCCAAAGAGAAATGCAGTAATTGATATTGATAAAAAAATTCAAGGTAATAAAAAGAAAATCTTGGCTTCTTTAAAAGAAATGCCGGGAGAAGAATTAATTAAATTATCTCAATCAACAAAAAAACTTGTAGGTATTGATAGTCCGTTGGAATCATACTATCAACCCGGTGATAAGTCTATTCACTCAGGCGACCAGTTGTTTGTTGTTCTTCACGAATTAGGTCACGCAAGAGATATGAGGGATTTGGATACTTCTTCAAATTCTGCTTATTACAATACATTAGGTAAGGCAATTTTCACAGATACAAAACTTGAAAAAACTTTTGAAGAAGAAAAAGCAAACTTTAATAAAGCATTTCCTGATGCACAAAGAGATCATATTGATTACTTTGTAAATACATTAAATCACTATGGCGGTGCTTATGGTGGTTTAAGAGAAACAATTGCCGAAGGCAATGCATTATTAACTACGCCGAAGACTATGGATTTATTGGCAATTCGTTCTCAATACTTGCAACAATACTTCCCTAGAACAATAGCTCATCTTTCTACTTTGGTAAGCAAGGAAGTTGAAATGCCTAACCAAAAGGTTAAGGCATAAGCAAACTTATTGAAAAATAAGCACGATTAGAAGATGTACTTTATATGGCTCTCGATTATCGAGAGCCTTATTTTCTGATATAATAAAGTTGTAATAGAAAGGGGATAAAATGAAAAAGAAAATTATTTCAACATTATGCATTAGTGCTTTTTTAGTGACAGGTTCAGTGCATGCTGCAACTTTTACAAAGAGTTTAAAGGGCTTAGATATTAATGTTAAAGCACCGACAGTATCTGTACCTGCAAAAACTACCACAAAAACTTCGGTTAATAAGGCTGCTATGAAGGCAAATATTTCTTCAATTAACAGTAAAGTTAATTCAGTATCTTCAAATTACCAATCTGCTGTTAATAATCTGGCTAATAATTTATTACCGAAAGAACAGTTAAAAAAATATAATGAAGAAAAGGAAAAAATAAAAAGTCAAGCAACATCTAATGCAAGTGTAAATATTGAAATTGCTGAAAATGGAACCGTATCATTAAACAAATATATAAAATCTTCATCTGCAAAAGATACTTTTAAAAATTTGACAACGGCACAAAAAACGGCAATCAAAAAAGATTTAAAAAATTTGCAAAATGTTAGTGCTTCATACTCACAAATTGCAGAACAATCAAAAACTTTGGCAAAGCAAATAAAAGCGGATCCCGGTGCTGCTTTAGAATTAAAAACTGATTTAACAGATATGGTTAAGAATGAAGTAAAAGTTACAAAACAAGTTAAAAATATTGCAAAATTATCTAAGAGTATAACAACTTCAGCTGCAAAAGCGGGTGTTTCACTTTAATAGTTGTATTTCAGGATTAATATTTTTTACAAATGTAATATTAACGGGAGTTCCTGCATTTAATGTGTGGGCTCCCGTTTTTATCAGAATACATATTCCAACGGCAGTTGTTGTATCAGGTTCTGATTTTATTCCTCTTTGAGCAAAGTTTACGGAAGATATCTCTGTTCCAAGTTTGAAGATTCCGTTTACTGTTGCATTTTTGCCCAAAATTCTTTCTGCACTTATTGTTTTAAGAGGTTGGATATCTTTAGGGGTTGATAAAATAATATAATTTTTTGTATCGGTAAAAATAATTTCGTTTATTATAATTTTTATTTTGTTCAATTCTTTTTGTACTACTGTTGCCGAATATTTAGTTCCTGCCGGAATTTTGTTACCGTCTATTAGGTTTATGTTACTTGGTTGAGTGAATAAAATTTTATCGCCAACTTTTAGTTTATGTAAATGTACATCATTTGCAACTTTAAGCGAAATTGAATTTTGAGTTTGAGGTGTAGTATTGTCAATTAATTCAACTTTATACGGTTGTGAAGTTATTTTTTCTTCTTTTATATTCAAGTGTTTTTCTTTATCATTTGTCTGTGCAAGGACTGATGAAATGAATAATATATTTAGTATTATAAGTAAAACAGTTTTTTTCATTATTCGGTTGTAAGTTCTATATATTTTTATCTAAAACAGCTTTTAGAGTTTGCTTGTATTGTTTTTTTAGAGAATTAGGTGATAATATTTCGACTTTGTCACCCCATTTGAATATGTGCCACATTATTTCTTTGTCCCCACTGGCTTTGAATTTTACCGTAACAGTGCCGTCTTTTTCCAAAACAGTTTTTTGTGTCGGATGAAAGTTGTAACTTAGGACATCTTGTGCAATTTCTTTATCAAAGCGAAGTTTTACGTTGAGTTGTTCACCGAAGTAAACTCCAAATGAACGTTTTGAATATTCTTTTAAATCAAAATCACCTCTTTCAAAGAAGTCTTTTGTAATTTCAATTTTATCCAACTTATGCAATAAATAAGTGTAAATTTCATTTCCTTTAGCTTTTTCTCTTGCAAGAAGATAAATTTTTTCTCCGTAAATCATGCCCAGAGGCTCAAGTTTACGTTCTTTTTCGTGATAAATACATTTGACCTTTAAGTTGCTTTTTATTGCTTCTCTAATTTTTAATATTATATCATTATCAATGTGATATTGTGGCATTTGACGTATTGCATACCCTTCAGTTTGCATAATTATTTCGATATTATTTTGCATTGAGTTTTGTTTTTTTATTTGTAGACTTTTAATTTTATCAATTGTTTTACCAAGTTCTACTTTTAATTCTTTATTTGTTGTTCTGTTTTGCAGAATACCTAAATTAGCAATTTCTTTTGGAGTAAATGAAATTAATTCTTTTATGGAATAATCTGCAAATCCCCAGTGTTTTTGAGTATCATTGACTTCATCAAGTTCTATAATCTGAGGAAAAATATTCAACAGGCTATCTCTCATTCTTTCTGCTGTTCGTCTTGAAACGTTATAACGTTCAATTATATCTTTTATTGTGATACCTTGTATTCTTGACGACATAAATGTTGCCAAATCAATAATATCTGATACTCTCGAATATCTTGGTTTATTATCAGTCATATTTCCTCCGATTATTTTATTTCTTGATAAAAAAATTATATCAAAAAATTAAAAAACTGTATCCCCGTTTTTGACGTAGGGTAATTTTATAATAATTTATGAAGAAAGGAAAAATCATGGATATAGTAGTGATAAGTTTTTTTATATATTCAATAAGAAAATTTTATAAATAAATTAATTTCGTTATAGTGATGCACGGGATAGTGCATCGTCGTCCGCTAATTTTAAGCCCTTCGATTAAATAATCAAAGGGCCTTTTTTTATGAATTTGGTATTTGTATTGGCGGAATATTAATAGGCGGAAGTTTTATTGTAGGGTAATTCGCACCACGTTCTCTATTTTCCGATAATAGTTCATTTAATTTTGCGATAGTTCTTGGAAAGTATTGTTGAAGATATTGAGATCTCAGACCTAATAACTCATTAGAGCGAGGTGTTTCTAAAATAGCATTACTTTCGGCAACTGTTTCTTGAATTCCGCCGGATGAACCTCCGTAATGGCTAAGAGTGTTTATAAAGTAGTCAACATGTTCTCTTTGAGCGTCAGGGAATGCTTGATTAAATGCTTTTGTTTCACTTTCAAAAATTGCTTTAAGGTCTTCGTTTCTTGAAATTAATGTTTGTATTGATGAACTGTCCCACATGCTTAGTGTTTGGAAGTCTTTTGCGTGTCCTTCTTCATGTAAAACAACAAACATATCATCACCGGAATTAATAGAGTGATTTTTAGGGTCGTAGTACGATTCTATAACACTATCTATTCCAACTAAATTATCGGTAGTTTTGCTTAATGCAATTAGCTGATCGCCTGACATTTGTTTTAATACAGGCATAAAAGCTTCTTTTTTACCTTTTATTTTAGACATATCAATTTTTGCAGAATTTTCAGGGTTGTTATCGTCAACAACAGTTAATATATCTCCGTCAACTGTCATTGTGTAGCTGTTATCGTTGAAAGTAGATTGAAATGTATTGGCATCTATGACTTTGAAAGTTTTTGTATTATTCATTAAAACTTCACCGTCTTGAGTTGTTATTTTATATCTGGAGTATCTGTTTCCTTGAGGGTCATCCCGATAAGTATATTTAGTTTTTGTTCCGTCAGGGGACTCCATATCACGCCTTACTGTCGTTCTTCCGTTCTTTTTAACTTTTGTTCTGCTTGGATTTTTTAGACCGTTTTCGTCAAGTACTTCTACGTCATACATGCCTGCGACTTGTGAAGGTCTTGTGTATTCACGAGAAACCATGCTTCCATCTTCTCTTATTTTAGAGCGAATTTCATAATTTGCTTTAAATGTATTGTATTTTTCGTCAAAGTCGTAACGAATTTTGGAAAGAGTATTATTTTGTATGTCATAGGCTTCTTGAATACGATATTTTTTTTCATCTTCCGTTGTATGCTCGCTTAATCTTTCAATAGAGCGTGTTTTTAAGTCTTTATCCAATACTGTTGTTTGCATGGATAAATCCATGTTTAACGAAACCAGATTGTATGCACTTCTGTCGTATTTGTCATTTGTAAGCCCCATGACATATACATTATCAGCACCGCCTGCGGCAGTTTCCATTTCTTTTGCTTTTTCTTTTATTTTATCGACCTGTTCCGGTTTAAATAATTGAACAATTTGTACAATATTACCGGCTTTTATTTTTGTGTCCATTAATTTTTTTGCTTGCTCTAATTGTTCAGCAGATAATGATTTTAATGCTTTTTGGTCTTCGGCAGACGGGTATTTTAATTTAATATCTTCCGGTAAGTCATCTGATTTCGCCGTTTCATTTGTCGGAGTTTCAGTTGTTGTATTATCTTCTGAAAGTTTTAGATTAGTCGAAAATAGTGAATTATTTTCATCTGCTACAAGATTAACCCTTGCTGCAACATTGTCAGATGCAAATACATCTAAATTTGTATTTGAATTGTTTGTTGATGTTGCTGTATCTTGTTGTTTTTTCTTTATTTGCGGATGTTGTACACCGCCTATTTCATTCATTGACATAAATGTTATCCTTATTTTTATAATGATATTATTTATAAAAATATTTAGAACTTAAAATTGTCAAATAAAAGTGTAAACTTTACAATTTGTTTTTATGTGATTAAATTGCAGTATGAAAGATATAATAAAATCGCTGAAAAGTTTAATTCTTACCCAAAAAGAACCTTCAACTTCAGAATTATTCAAGAAGATGGATGATATTCTTGAACAAGCTGAACAAGATGTAGGCGGTAATTTTTTCCCGAAAGATGCAACCTTAACTACTGAACAGGTACATTATCTCACGTTAAATTTAAAAGAAGGTGCTGATTTTGAACATATAAAAGAAAAGTATTTGGAATTAAAAAATAAATATCCTCTTTCAAATGAATATGAAGGAAAAGAAGAACAATATAAAGAAATTTTGGAAATTAATACAAAGTTAGATATTGCATATACCTATTTTAAGAAAAAATTTAGTATAGATTGATTTTTAAATTAAATACTTGATTTTAAAAAATATTTATGATAGATTATAACTACGCAGTAGTTGCGGGCTATTAGCTCAGGTGGTTAGAGCGTTCGCCTGATAAGCGAGAGGTCCCAAGTTCGAGTCTTGGATGGCCCACCATTTAAATAATACAGAGCCGTGAGGCTCTTTTTTGTTGATATATGGCTGAAAAAGTAATAAAAGAAGAACGAGCATTAATATTTATAGGCATTGTTATAATGGCAATTTTTACGCCGACTGTTGCGATGTTTTTATGGATGCTTTTGCAAGATCCTAAAACTTTTTCTTATAATTTTCATATACAATTTTATTTTCTTGTGGCGATATTTATTATGGCTGTTAAAGATTGTTCTATAATGCTCATTTCTCTTATTATGAAATTCTTTTCACCATATTATATAAAAGTTAATAGTGATGGAATATACGACTGCAAATTAAAGCAACTTATTTCTTGGCAAAAGATTGAAAAAATTGAATATCTAAATTATAGAAAATCTTTTTATAACAAAAAAAGTTTAATTGAATATGTAGTTTATATGTTTGTTTTTGCCAAATCTTTCTGTGTAATTGTCGATTTTTTAAGGGGATTTTTGTGGGCACATCTTGTTGTAGAGTCAAAAACACCAATTATATATACAAAGTATAAAAAAGAATTTTTGAGCAAAGCAAATATATTCAAAAAAATAGAAAGTTATTTTTTGCCGAATAATATGATTAAAATTAATCTCGATTATGATTTAACCGCTGACAGAAAAGATGAATATTCTGATTTACTAAAAGATATTAAACCTTTTATGCCTTCCCGATTCGGTAATACGTAAAACCTAATTCTTTAACATTTTTATTGTTATATTGGTTTCTTCCGTCAAAAATAACAGGAGCTTTCATTAGAGTTTTTATTCTTTCAAAATCAGGATTTCTAAATTCATTCCATTCAGTCAAAAGCAAAAGTGCTTCAGTATTTTCTAAGGCTTCATAAGAACTTTTTGTATAAGTTATTTTATTTCCAAAATGAAATTTTGCACTTTCAATAGCTTTCGGGTCGTAGGCTTTAATATTAGCACCTTGTTCAAGTAATGTATTTATAATTGTAATGGAAGGTGCTTCTCTCATATCATCTGTTTTTGGTTTGAACGCAAGCCCCCAAACAGCAATTGTTTTACCTTTTACATCATTATCAAAATGTTTTAAAATTTTATCAACAAACAGTTTTCTTTGTAGTTTATTAATATTGTCTGCGGCTTCAAGCATTTGGTAGTCACAGTGATATTGTTTTGCTGTATTTAGAATAGCTTTTACATCTTTTGGAAAACAACTTCCGCCATAGCCTAATCCCGGAAATAAGAATTGAGAGCCTATACGTTTGTCGCTGCACATACCGATTCTAACCTTTTCTGCGTCAGCACCTACTTTTTCACAAATATTGGCGATTTCATTTGCATAAGAAATTTTTACTGCCAAAAAGGCATTAGATGCATATTTTGTCATTTCAGCAGATTTTACATCCATGATAATTACAGGATTACCTGTTCTTACAAATGGTGCATAAAGTTCTTGCATGATTTTTGTTGCTTTTTCTGAATTGGAACCTACAACAACTCTGTCAGGCTTCAAAAAGTCTTCGACTGCTGCACCTTGTTTTAAAAATTCAGGATTTGAAACAACGTCAAAAGTGTGATTTGTTTTTGATTTTATTATTGCCGTAACTTTTTCGGCAGTACCAACAGGAACAGTTGATTTATCTACAATAACCTTGTAATCATTCATTGCTTCGCCAATACTTTCTGCAACTTGACAAACGTATTGTAAATCCGCAGAGCCGTCTTCTCCTTGAGGTGTTCCTACTGCGATAAAGCATAATAAAGATTTTTCAACTGCTGATTTTAAGTCTGATGAAAATGATAATCTGTTTTCAGAAACATTTGTTTTTATTAATTCTTCCAATCCCGGTTCAAAGATAGGGATAATACCATTTTTTAATTGTGCCAATTTTTCTTCATTATTATCAACACATATAACATCATTTCCCATTTCTGCAAGGCAAGTTCCTGCAACTAAACCTACATATCCTGTTCCAATTACACAAATTTTCATTTCATACTCCTTTTAATCATTGTACCACAAATTTGTTTGACAGTGAAATTTATTTTGAGTATCATGTGGAAACTATGAAATATATTAAGTTTTTTGTTTATTTATTGATATTTTTGTTCTTAGGGTTTGTTACTTTTAGAGCAAATTTTAGTGTGGATGCACTTAAAGATAGATTTTTTCAAAAAAACAATACTCAGATGAGTATTTCGGAAGGTAATTTGGAAGGCAAACCACGTAAAAATGAAATTGAATTTCGTGATAGCAGTTCGTTAGATGCAGCAGAGCCTTTAGATATAGCAAAAGTCCAAACAAAAAGCGGTATAATAAGTAAAAATATTTACAAATTAGGAAAGCTTAAAAAATATGGCTTGGTGGATGAAAAAGGTAAAAGTATAACCAAATTTATTTATGACAATATAGAATTATTTGATGCTGATAATGATTTGTATAAAACAAAGATAGGCGAGAAACAAGGTTTAATTAATGCAAAAGGCGGTGTTTTATTACAGGCAAAGTATGAAGATATACGTTTAACTGAAAATCCGGATGTTCTGCTTATTAGAAATACAAAATATTACGGTTTGTATGATAAAAAATTATATAAAATGGTCGCAAATCCTATATATAGAAACATAGAACAAATTGATAAAAATGTTTGGAAATTGTTTTCTGATAAATTTGTAGGTTTGTTGTGTTATCACAACGGTATTGTACAGATTATAAAACCTAAATATGAGGATATTAAGTCATACAATACAACGTATAAAATATTGCACAATAATAAAGAAGGCTTGATTTCTCCTGTTGGTATTGTTATTTCGGAACCGGTATATGAAAGTATTGATTTGCTAAATGAACAGGATTATAAAAAAAAGAAAACATTAATTTTTAGAACTCAGACAGATGAAAGATTTGGTGTTATATTCTGTTCTGATGATGATTTTACTGTCATTTCTCCTATATACAGTGATGTTCAGTATAAAGGTCGAACAAATGTGTTACTGGACGGATATTGGAGAATTTTGGATAACAAAGGTAACGTTATAAAAAATTAGATAGATGATACTTGAAGATATTTTAAAAAGTAAAAACTGTTTTAAACTTGTTTGCGGAGCGGGTAATGAAAATGCTGACGAAGTTGAAAAACTTGTTTATTTGTATTCAAAAGCCGGTTGTAATATTTTTGATGTTTCCGCAAATATTGAAGTTATAAGAGCCGCAAAGATGGGACTTAGGAAAGCAGGAATTACAGATAACAGATTTATTTGCGTTTCTGTTGGTATAAAAGGCGACCCACACGTAAACAAAGCTTCAATAATCACTGAAAACTGCAAAAGATGTATGAAATGTTTTTCAGTATGTGAACAAAGAGCAATTAAAAGTTGTATTGTTGATGAATCAAAATGTATAGGTTGTGAAAAATGTTTTCGTGTCTGTGCGTATGATGCTATTAAGATGTTTAACAGACCTACTGATTTAAACAAGATTTTACCGGAAATTATAAAAGAGGGTGTTGATTGTATTGAATTTCACGCAGTAAGTGATAATGATGAAGATGTTTTTGAAAAATGGAATATTATTAATTCTATTTTTGATGGCGTTTTAAGCATTTGTATAGATAGAGCAAAACTTTCTAACGAAAAATTTGTTGAACGTATAAAAAATATGTTTAAATTAAGATTTGGTAAATTAACGATTATTCAAGCTGACGGAACCCCAATGAGCGGAGGAGTTGATGATTATAATTCGACGCTTCAGGCGGTTGCTTGTGCGGATATTGTAAGAAAAGCAGACATTCCTGCCTATGTTATTATTTCCGGTGGTACAAATTCTAAATCAAAAGCACTTGCTAAGTTATGTGGAGTTGAAATCAATGGTGTTGCTGTCGGCTCGTATGCAAGAAAAATTGTAAAAGATTATTTATGTGATAAAATGAGTTTTGACGAGGCTTTAAAAATTGCTTCAAAACTTGTAAAATCATGCTAAAAGAATTAATTGATATAAAGAAACTTGGTGTAACAGGTATAAAACTGGAATATGAAAGCGAGTTTTATGATGAGAAATCAGCATTTGAACTTGCTGAACTTGTGCATAGGGTAGATTTAAACCTATGTGTAAAACTTGGTGGTTTTTCTTCTATTCAAGACTTGCATTTGTGTAAAAAAATGTGTGCAAATTATATTGTTGCACCAATGGTTGAGTCTGCTTATGCCGTTGAAAAATTCTTATTATGCGTTAATCAGGTATATGGAAAGGGATATCCCGACTTATTTATAAACATAGAAACAAAAACAGCATTTGATAATTTAGATGAAATTATAGAGAAATGTGATAAAAAAATATCCGGTATAGTTCTTGGTAGAAGTGATTTAAAAAAATCACTGGAAATTGAAAATCCAAATGACGAAATTATTTTGCAATACTGTCAAAAACTATCTGATATATGCAAAAAAAATGGTAAAAAGTTTATAATTGGCGGAAAAATAAATTATAATTCAAAAGAATTTATATCAAAAATACCGTATTTGTCTGCAATAGAAACCAGAAAAATTATTTTTGATGCTGAAAGTTTGAATGAAGAAAATTTAGAAAAATTTTTAACTTTTGAATTGAGTACATTAAAATTCAAAAATAAATCATATAAAGAAGATATAGAAAGAATACATTTTATTGAAAATTCGCTAAAAATAAAGGAATTGGTATGAAAGTTTTAGTAACAGGTGCAAATGGAATGCTGGGACAAGATTTGTGTCCTATACTTGAAGATGCTGATTTTATTGATGAAATTGTAGAAACGGATATTGAAAATCTTGACATAACAAACGAATTACAAGTAAAAAAATTTATTAAAGGCGAAAGCCCTGATATAGTAATTCATTGTGCCGCATACACGAATGTCGATAAGGCAGAAGATGAAAAAGAACTTTCTCGAAAAATAAATGTTATTGGAACCGAAAATGTTGCAAAAGCCTGTAAATCTACTAATGCAGTAATGGTTTTAATTTCAACTGACTATGTATTTGACGGAGAAAAAAAGGACAAATATCAGCCTAATGATGAACCAAATCCTATAAATGTTTATGGAAAAACAAAATTTGAAGCAGAAAAAGCTGTTCAAAAAATATGTGATAAGTATTATATTGTAAGAACAAGTTGGTTATACGGTCATCACGGAAAAAACTTTGTTGAAACCATGATAAATCTTGCAAATGATAATAAGGAAATAAAAGTTACAGATATTCAAATAGGTTGTCCAACCTGGACAGTTGATTTATCCGAAGCTTTATGTGAATTAATCGAAGAAGAAGCAGAATATGGGATATATCACATTTGCGGAAGTGGTGAAACTTCTTGGTACAATTTTGCAAAAGAAATATTTAAACTTACAAATATAAATGCAAAATTATTGCCTTGCGGTGATGAAGGATATAAAACAAAGGCGAAACGTCCAAAATATTCAGTAATGGAAAATAACGGAGTTTGCGATAACTGGAAAAAGTCGTTAAAAAGTTATTTGGCACTAAGAATTGATTAAGAAAGGATTTTATAATTGAAAGGTATAATATTAGCAGGCGGAGCAGGAACAAGACTTTATCCATCAACAATTGCAATTTCAAAGCAATTATTGCCAATATATGATAAGCCGATGATATATTATCCGATATCAGTTCTTATGCTTGCCGGAATAATGGATATTCTTATAATTTCAACACCAAATGATTTACCGAATTTTCAAAAAATACTTGGTGACGGCTCAAATTTTGGTATAAACTTTAGTTATAAAGAACAACCATCTCCGGACGGACTGGCTCAAGCATTTATTTTAGGTGAAGATTTTATTGGAGATGATAGTGTTGCATTAATTTTGGGTGATAATATTTTTTATGGGCCTAAATTTTCAGGTCAACTAAAAGATGTTGTTAAAAATACAGAAACAACCGGTGGAGCAACAATATTTGCGTATGAAGTTAAAGATGCTCAACGTTTTGGTGTTGTCGAAATTGATAAAAATAATAAAGCTGTTTCAATAGAAGAAAAACCTGAAAATCCAAAGTCAAATTATGCCGTAACCGGTTTGTATTTTTATGATAATAAAGTTGTTGAATATGCAAAAGCTCTAAAACCTTCTGCGAGAGGAGAATTAGAAATAACGGATTTGAATAAAATTTATTTGGAAAAACAAAAACTTAATGTTGAAAAACTTGGCAGAGGTTTTGCTTGGCTTGATACGGGTACACATAATTCACTGATGCGTGCTTCTCAATATGTGCAAACTGTTGAAGAAAATCAAGGTATCAAAATAGCCTGCCTTGAAGAAGTTGCATACAGAATGGGATATATTAGTAAAGAAAAATTAAAAAAAGTCATATCTCAATATGTAGATAATGAATATTTAGATTACGTGAAAAAACTAATAGAGGTTTAAATGAGAATAGGTATAAAACAATTTTCAGACCAATTTGAACAATATAAAGAAGATTTGATTAAATATAAAGATAACTATGACTACATAGAATTATATGTTTATCCTAACGCAATTAATTATCTGAAAAATTGGTGTGATTTTAAAGAAAAATACGGTATTAATTTTACGATTCATGCCCCGCATTTTAGCCAACATGTCAATCTTGCGGATAAATCATATTTTGAAGATAATAAAAAAGCTTACGAAGTTGTAAATGAATACGGCAAAGAACTTGATGCTGAATACACGGTTGTTCATGGTGGTATGGACGGAAGTGTTGAGGAAATTGTAAGGCAAATTGAAATATTAAAACCTTACAAAATGCGTATAGAAAACAAACCTTTTGTTGCACCAAGAAAACCTGATTCTATGGTGTGCAGGGGTGCTACCATTGAAGAAATAAAATATATAAAAGATAATTACGATTGCGGATTTAATTTAGATATCGGACATGCCTTTTGTTCCGCTGTTTCTCAAGATATTAATCAGTTGGAATATGTAAAGCAATTTTTAGAATTGAAGCCACAGTCTTATCACATAAGCGACGGTGAATACAATAACAGAATAGATATTCATTATCACTTGAAAGATGGTGATTATGAATGGGATAAAATATTTCCGTTATTAGACAAAAATTTGAATTGGACTCTTGAAACTATTACTAAAAAGAATACAGAAGGTTTAGAAAGAGTAATGGAAGATATTGAATTTATGAAAAAATAGATTATTTATCAAGCGATAAATACCAATCATAAAAATCTTTTATACCCTGTTCCAGTTCAATTTTAGGCTGCCAACCAAGTTCTTTTATGTGTGTTGCATCCATCATTTTTCTTGGTGTTCCGTTAGGTTTTGATTTGTCATAAACAATTTTACCTTCAAAACCTACAACTCGTTTCACTATTTCAAATAAGTCTTTTAATTGAATATCGTCACCTTTTGTTATATTTACAAGTTCACCGACTTCTTCATAATCTTTGTTCATAAGCAAGTATACGCAAGCATCTGCAAGGTCATCTGATGACATCATTTCTCTGTAAACAGAACCGTCGCCCCATAGGACAACTTTATCTTTGTATGCACCAAGTTCGTTAAGTATTTCCTCGATGTTATTGTCATTAACTTTTTCGTCTAACCCCCAACCGAGTTTATAACGGTTTATATCACGTTTTATTGCTTCATAATCTTCGTTTTTTAACAATTTTGCAAGATGAAATCTTCTTAAAATCATCGGTAAAAGGTGTGCTGTTTCCATATTAAAGTTATCACCAATACCATATTGGTTAGTAGGCATTGCGGATATAAAGTTTGTTCCGTATTGTTGATTGTAATAACGGCATAATTTTATTATTGAAATTTTTGCTAACGCATAAGCCTCATTTGTTTTTTCGAGTTCAGAAGTTAATAAACAATCTTCTTTCATTGGTTGAGGTGCCATTCTAGGATAGATACAAGATGAGCCGAGATTTAATAATTTTTTTACACCGTGTTTGTAACTGGCATGAACAATGTTTGTGCCTATCATAAGGTTTTGATATATAAATTCGGCAGGATATGTTGAATTTGCCATAATTCCGCCTACTTTTGCCGCTGCAAGAATTACATATTCGGGTTTTTCTGCTTCAAAAAATTCTTCTACCGCTTGTTGATTACATAAATCCAATTCACTGTGGGTTCTTGTTACAATGTTTGTAAAACCTTCTTTTTGTAATCTTCTTAATATTGCACTTCCTACCAAGCCTCTATGACCTGATAAATAAATTTTTGCATCTTTTTTCATATATCAAACTCCGAAAATAAGGCGAAGCACGTGCTTCGCCTTATTCGTTTTTACTAAACTTCTTGTGGTACAAGTACGTTGTAGCCTTGTTCTCTTAATGTTTTTTCTTTCTTTGCTAATTCTAAATCGCTTTGAACCATATCTTTTACTAATGCTCTCAAGTCGTAAGTTGGTTTCCAGCCTAATTCAGTTCTTGCCTTTGTGCTATCACCAAGCAACAAATCAACTTCTGCCGGACGGAAATAACGAGGGTCAACTTCAATTAATGTTTTGCCTGTTGCTTTATCTATACCTTTTTCATCAACACCTTCGCCAACAAATTCAAGGTCAATACCTAATTCTTCAAATGTCATTTTACAGAAATCTCTGATTGAAGTTGTAACACCTGTTGCTAGAACGTAGTTATCAGGGTGGTCTTGTTGTAATATTCTCCACATACCTTCAACATAATCCTTTGCATGTCCCCAGTCACGTTTTGAATCAAGGTTTCCTAAATATAATTTATCTTGTAAGCCCACTTTAATTTTTGTCGCAGCCATTGTAATTTTACGGGTTACGAAGGTTTCACCACGTCTTGGTGATTCGTGGTTAAATAAGATGCCGTTTGATGCAAATATACCAAAACTTTCACGATAGTTTACGCAAATCCAATAAGCATAAAGTTTTGCAACTGCATAAGGTGAACGTGGATAAAACGGAGTTGTTTCTTTTTGTATAGGTTCTTGAATTAAACCGTATAATTCAGATGTTGAAGCTTGATAGAATTTTGTTTTATGTTCTAATTTGTTCATTCTTATTGCTTCAAGAAGTCTTAATGTTCCTAAAGCATCACAATCTGCCGTGTATTCAGGACAATCCCAAGATACTTTTACGTGAGATTGTGCAGCAAGGTTATAAATTTCATCAGGTTCAATGTCGTGTACTAATTTTGTAAGGTTTGAAGAATCTGATAAATCTCCGTAGTGCAAAATAAATTTGGAATCCTTGTTATGAATATCTTGATATAAGTGGTCAATTCTTGATGTATTAAAAGATGAAGAACGTCTTTTAATGCCGTGAACTTCATATCCTTTTTCTAACAACAGTTCTGATAAATATGAACCGTCTTGACCTGTAACACCTGTTATTAATGCCTTTTTCATTTAGTACTCCTTGCTATATAATTAATAAAATGTTCATGTATATTCTACCATGAAAAAATTTTATGGTAAAATGTTTTCGTGGAGCGATAATGGAAGATTTAATTAAAAAGATTGAATACAAAGATAAAACTCTTGCGGTAATAATTAAAAATAACTATTCAAAAGATGGTGTGGAATTTTTTACTCCAAATGATTTTTCTCAGCAACTGGCTTATATGAAGCACCCTAAAGGTAAAAGAATTGATGCTCATACTCATAATATTGTAAAGCGTGAAGTTTCTTATACAAAAGAAGTTCTTGTTATAAGAAAAGGCAAATTAAGAGTTGATTTCTATGAAGATGACCAAACATATATAGAAAGTCATATTGTAGAACAAGGAGATATAATCCTTTTGGCATTTGGCGGACACGGATTTGAATGTCTTGAAGAAGTTGAGATGGTAGAAATTAAACAAGGTCCATACTTAGGCGAACAAGACAAAGTTAGATTTGCTGGTGTAGATGATAAAGAGGTTAAATTAGTATAATGACAACAGAAACAAAAAAACAAATATTTGTTTGTGAACCATATCTAAACGGTAATGAAAAAGCTTATGTTGCTGACTGCATGGAAACAGGCTGGATAAGCTCATCAGGTAAATATGTAAAAGCTTTTGAAGAAAGTTTCGCAAAATATTGTGATTGTAATTACGGTGTGGCTGTTTGTAACGGCACAGTTTCATTGCATTTAGCTTTGGCTGCTTTAGGAATTGGTAAAGGTGATGAAGTTATTTTACCTGATTTTACAATGATAGCTTCCGCATATTCTGTTTGTTATACGGGTGCAAAGCCTGTTTTTATTGATGCGGATAAAGATACGTGGAATATTGATGTTACAAAGATAGAAGAAAAAATTACAGATAGAACAAAGGCTATCATGCCTGTTCATATCTTTGGAAATCCTTGTAATATGAAAGAAATAGAACGTATTGCAAAAAAATACAGTTTATTTATTATAGAAGATGCAGCAGAAGCTCACGGTGCAACTTATGACGGTAAAAAAGTCGGATGTTTTTCTGATATTGCATCTTTTTCATTCTTTGCAAACAAAAATCTTACAACGGGCGAAGGCGGTATGGTTGTAATGAAAGAACAAAGATATTACGATAAATGCCGTTACTTAAAAAATATGAGTTTCCCTATTGATGCTCCAAGAGTTTATGAACACAATGACATAGGCTTTAATTATCGTATGAGTAATATTCATGCCGCAATAGGTCTTGCTCAGGTTGAAAAGGCTGATGAATACAAACAGATGCGTATTAAAAATCATAATTTATATAAAGAGTATTTAAAAGATGTCAAAGGTATTGTATTCCAAAAAGATGAAGAAAATTCAGTGAATGTATGTTGGATGAATACAATTCTTTTAGAACCTGAAGTTTACGGACATACAAAAGAAGAATTAATTACTCATTTGAAAGAAAACGGTGTTGATACAAGATTACTATTTACAGGCATGCACAGACAAAAATGTTTATTAGATTTCGGTTGTGATGGAAAAGGTGAATATCCTGTTACGGATAATCTTACTAAAAACGGTTTCTATTTGCCTTCTGCAAGTAATTTAAGCGAAGGTGATATAAAATATATTTGTGAATTAATAAAGGATTTTAAATAATGAGTAATTGTCATATTTATTTTTTTGACGGTTGGTTATCTGTATCTCCTATGACCATAAGTGTTGCTAAGACTATGGGTAAGCTATTTGATAAAGTTTTTATTTATGCTCAAAATACCCAATTTAAGAAGTATAAATTTGAAGAAAGGAATATCGAAGCAAAATATATATATAACTCTTTTTATTGGAAAAAATCCGATAAACCTAAAAATTTTGCGAATAAAGTAAGAAAATTATTGTTGAAAAACAAATTTGATAAAGAAAAAGATTGGTTTGTCTGTATTGATTCAAATTCATTAGAATACGTTTGTGATATTTCAGAAGGTTGTGAAAATATTATTTATCAATCTATGGAACTTCCAAGTACTGAATTTACTTATACCGAAAAACAATGTGCAATGTTTAATAAAATGAAAGTTGTTCTTGTTCAAGACGAAAACAGGCTTAGTACTTTAAAACAAGTGTATAAAGCCGAAGATATTGAACAAAAGGCTAAAATTGTTTATGTCCCAAATAATTCTATACCTGAAAAATCCAAAAAGAAATTGGTTGGTGTAGTAGAACAATTTAAAAATTTGCCAAATGGTAAAGCAATTTGTGCAAGTATAGGTATGGTTGAAGAACCTGTTTATTCTTTAGAAATTGCAAAGGCTTTTAATAACGTCGATAATGCTGTTTTAATTTATCATAATCGAATGAAAATAAATAAAAAACGTGAATATCACAAAAAAGTTATTAACTCAAATGTAAAAAATTTATATTTATCACAACAAGTGTATGATTTTGAAGATATAGAATATGCTTATAAGGGTATTCAAATTGGTATTGCCTGTTACAGACCTTACAATGATGATTTTAAATTTATAGGCAAAGCATCTGGAAAATTGAATTTTTATATCACTTATAATATTCCTGTTATAGTTAATCGCTTACAAGGGTTGGGAGATTTAGTAGAAAAATATAATTGTGGTGTTATCATTGATGATGTTGAAAATCCTACTGAATGGTCAAATGCAATAAATAAAATTATGGCTGATTATGACGGCTACAAATCAAGAGTAGCTCAATGTTATAAAAATGAATTTGATTTTAGTGAAAAGATAAAACCTTTGGAACAATATCTGGAAGGCATTTTAAAGAATTAGAAAACACTAACTAATTGATTTTATGTACGGGACAACCAACATAAACTATGGATGAAGTGTTTATAATATTTCCGTTTCCGATTATGTTGTCGCATTCAATAATTGTTTGATACAATTGATTTATAGGAATATATCAATGTAACATTTTACGGAAAATGTTACATGATGTTTATTTTTATATTTTAATAAATTTGTTGTTTAAATAATCATAAATTAAGGTACAGTATCCGGAAAGCATTTTAAAGACGTAAAAATGCTTCCGTTTTTTATATTAGCCTTTTAATGATAAATTATAATTGCTTAAATTTATATTTGGCTTTTGATGTAACATTTTCAAAATATTTTAATATTAAAAGAAAGGGGTATTATGAGTGCAGTAGAGCCAATTAGAAATGAAATTGATTTATTAAAGTTAGAAAATTATTTAAGAAGTAAAAATTACAGAGATTTTGTATTATTTTGTACGGGCATAAATTCAGGACTTAGAATATCCGATATTTTAAAATTAAATGTTGAAGATGTAAAAAATAAAAAATTTATAAGATTACGAGAGCAGAAAACTAACAAATTTAAAGTGTTTCCAATTAATTCAAAGTTGAAAAAGATTTTTAAAAAATACGTCAAATATAAAAAGCCAAAAGAACCTTTATTTTTATCTCAAAATGACAGAAGACTGGATAGAATTACTGCATACAGAATAATTAATGAAGCCTGTAAGGCTCTAGGCATTAAAGAAAATGTCGGTACACATACTTTAAGAAAAACTTTTGGGTATCATTTTTACAAAAGATACAAAGATGTTGCGATGCTTCAAAGGATTTTTAATCACGAATCTCCTCATACAACATTGACATACATAGGTATTACAGAAGACGAAATTTTTAAAAGCTATACAAAATTTATTTTGTAAAATATTTTATGATACAATTTCAATATATCATTTATTTAAAAATGTTGTATTAGCAAAGAAAGGTTATTAAATATGAAAAAAATTGCAGTTATGCAACCCTATTTTTTGCCTTACATTGGCTATTTTCAATTAATAAATCAAGTAGATTTATATGTATTCTATGATGATGTTGCATTCATAAAAGGCGGATGGATAAATAGAACTAACATTTTGCTAAATAATAGTGAACATCTTATAACGATACCTTTGAAAAATGCTTCTTCTTTTAAAATGATAAATGAAATAGAAATAATAGCAAAAGCAATTATAAAAATTCTTAAAACATTTCAAATGACGTACCATAAGGCTCCTTATTTTGGTAGTGTTTACCCATTAATACAGAGCATAATGGAATATCCTGAAGAAAATCTTTCATTGTTTGTTGAAAATTCTATAATACAAATTTGCAAGTTTCTTGGTATAAATACTGAATTCATACGTTCTTGTGATATTGATTTTGACAAAACGCTAAAAGGACAAGACCGGCTCATTGAATTGTGCAAGGTTTTGGGATATAAAAACTATGTCAATAATATAAATGGTAAAGACCTATACAAAAAAGAAGATTTTGAAAAAGAAAATCTAAATCTTTATTTCTTTAACAGAAAAATTACACCTTATAAACAATTTAATAATGAATTTGTGCCATTCCTTTCAATTATTGACGTTTTAATGTTTAATGATATTGAAACAGTAAGAAATGAAATAGTAAAGGGCGAACTGATTTGATAGAATATAAGAGTTTAGATAAAGAGAAAATAGATTTCTTTCAAAAAGATTTAATTGAATTATTTACAAATTCGTTTAATTCTTCTTTTCCGAATGAAAAATTTGAAGATGAATTTATAATTCAAAAAGTTGAACAGTGTATTTCTTTTTATAATAAAGGAGAAGCCTTTGTTACTTGTGCTTATGATACAAATACAAATATCCTTTGCGGTTTAATTTATTTTTATGAAAAAGAAGAACGAAATAGTAAAATTATACATTTAAACCATATAGCAGTTAAAAAAGAGTATCAGAAGCAAGGTATTGCAACCGCATTAATTAATCACATGGAAAAATATGCAAAAGAAAATAAAATATCTAAAATATCTCTGGATGTTACATTAGAAAACAAATCAGCAGTATTACTATACAAAAAACTGCACTTTAAAGAAATTAGAATGCACATGGAAAAAGATACAATTATTTAAGTATGTATTCAACCGGTTTAAGCACTTGCTCTAAAGCAAATTCATTTCTCTCTTTTGCTATTTTCATAAGTTCTTCTTTAGTGTATGTTTTTGTAGGCAAACTTATAACTTGAAGCATTTTATCTGCTAAATCCTGTGAGTTTTTGGATTCAAAGTATGTTATATTTTCAAAATGGGAGTATTCCTTGTTTATTTGAATATCACTCATTATAATATTTTTCATATAAATAAGTGCTTCAAATACACTGCCTGCACCTGCACCACCTTCATATAATGACGGTTGAATTAAGCAGGTTGACTGTTTTATAAGTTCAAGCAAATCTTCTCTCGCTACCATTCCTAATAATTTTATATTATCTTCAATTTGCCATTCTTTGATTTTTTCTTTTAATTCGTCAATATATTCAGGATAACGGTAATCTTCCATTTTTCCGGTACAAACAAGACAAACCTCTTGTCCCTTATCTTTTAATATTTTGACGGCTTCAATTGCTGTTATATGCGATTTATGTTTCCAGAACTGAGAACAAACTATAAAATAATTTTTTGGTAAATTAAATTTTTCTAAAACATCTCCCTCATAATCATCAAAATAACTGTTCTTTGCTGTCGGATACCCATTTATTGGAAAAATATGCTCAGGATTTGCATTATAAAATTTAATTAAATCATTTTTTGTATCCTCTGAGCCAACTATTATTGCTTTATAATTATCAACAACTGTTTGAAAATATTTATCTCTTGATTTTATTGAATGCTTTTTAAAATGTTCCGGATAATATTTATGCTGACAGTCATATAAATATGCAATTTGTGGGATATTGCATTTGTTATACAACTTATCCCAAGTCGGGTAAATTATATCAGGTTTAATTTTATTTATTGTCTTTAAAATATTTCCGTTGTGGTACACAATTTTAACTTTTTCCTCAAATTCTTTAAAAATTTCCTTTAGTTCAGGATTTTCTTTTGCAGGAAAAATTTGATTGTATATTTTCAACAATGACTTAAAATTTTTTACCAAAAATTTCGGATAATTTTTTAACGAAAATGACGGCAACAACAAATATAAATAAAAATCTTTCTGCGTAAGCAGGTAAATAATGGTCTTTAAAAATTCAGTTCCGCCAGTCCATTCAATAAAACCTGTCGCTGAAATTACAATTTTAAGCTTGTTTTGCATAATATTCCTTAATTACATTACAAATATATTCAACATCAGATTTTTCCAAAGCAGGATAAGAAGGTACATTTATACCTCTTGCTGCAATATCTTCGGCAACATGGTGTTTTGAGAATTCTTTTTCATACATTGGCATTGTATGTATAGGATAAAATGTAGGTCTTGTTTCAATACCGTGTTCTCTCATGTGATTTCTTAAATCATCTCTGATTTCAGGCTTTTCAACTTGAATAGAGCACATCCAATATGAATTATAGGTATTTTCAGATTCTTTGTGAAATTTGACAGGTATATCTTTTAAAAATTCTTTGTACCAGTCTGCTATTTGGTGCTTTTTAGCAAGAAACTTATCAACCTGTTCAAGTTGTGCTAAGCCAATTGCCGCTTGTATATTAGTCATTCTGTAATTAAAACCCGGAATGTCATGCCAGTATTCTCTGTATTTTGCAAGTCCTTGTCCTTTTAATCTTACCGCTCTGTCAAATAAAGTTGCATCATTTGTAACAACCATTCCGCCTTCACCGCAAGTAATTGTCTTATTACCAAAGAAAGAGAATGTTGCAATATCACCAAAAGTTCCCACATGTTGATTTTTAAATTTTGTACCGATTGCTTCAGCACAATCTTCAATTACAAGCAAATTGTGTTTTTGTGCGATATCCATAATTTTTTCCATATCGCAAGGATGTCCGTACAAATGAGCAACCATAATTGCTTTTGTTTTAGAGGTAATTTTAGCTTCAACATCTTTAGGCGACATTTGCCATGTATCTTCCTCACTATCACAAAATACAGGTGTTGCTCCAATTTGTGCAATAGGATTTGCGGATGCAATGTATGTGAATGTAGGTACAATAACTTCATCCCCGGATTTTATTCCTAAAGCAACCAAAGCCAAATGTATTGCAACTGTTCCGTTACAAACTCCTGTTGCATATTTTACACCAATAAAATCCGCAAATTGATTTTCAAACTTTTGTATATATTCTCCCTTTGATGAAATCCACGTTGAATCCATGCAATCCATTACATACTTTTTTTCATTTCCTGTCAAACTTGGTTGATATACCGGATATTTGATTTTGTTCATTGTTTTGCTCCTAAAAAAGCCATTTATTAAGTGTTTTATATTATTTTAGAAATATATGCTGTTTAATTACTGTTTTGTTAATATATATTAGTATGTTCAGTAAAGGCAACATTTTTAATAAAATGTTGCCTTTGTATATTAGCATAAATACATTTTTTATAAAATAAAATTTTTATAATTCTTATAAATTTCATCTTGCTCTATACCAATGTATCGCAGGGTAATTTCAGGAGAAGAATGGTTTAATATTTTTTGTAGCATTGCAATATCTTTAAATCTTCTATAAAAATGATATCCAAATGTTTTTCTGAGCGTGTGTGTACCTATATTTTCTTCAATATTAACTTTTTTACAAGCTGAAGTTATTATTTTATATGCGGAAACTCTATCCATTCTATTATTGAAAACTGTTAAAAATAAAGGTTCATCAAGTGATTTCCCTTCTGTATATTTTGATATCATTTTTTTAAGTTTTGAATTTAACGGAAATTTCTTAAATTTATGTGTTTTCTTTTCCTTAAGCTGTATATAAGACTTATTTTTTACGTCTTTTACGTTTAAATTAAGAATATCAGATATTCTTAATCCTGAATTTATACCAATAGAAAAAAGTAATAAATTTCTATAATTTTGTTTTTCCAAAAATTGTTCTACTTCTTTTAATTTGTCTAAATTTCTAATCGGCTCAACTATTGTCATATCAATCCTTTCCATATTTTTAAAAGGCAACATTTTATTAAAAATGTTGCCTTTAGTTTTAAAGTTAATAGATACAGTTTATATAAATACAAATAGCTTAACTAATTATTACCAGTAACAGCCGCCTTCAACTTTATTTAACCCTTTCGGCTGTTCGCTTTTATCAGGTCTTACCCAATATTCATTGTAATAGTTATCTCTAATTTGCGGATATTCCAAATCCCAGCGTTTACCTGCTATACCAAAAAGAATTTGTGTTGCACCGCCAACATGAATAGCCTTTTTACCAAGTTGTTTGCAATAATCCGCTAAAAATATTCCATAAGCACCGGCTCCAATTATTGCAATATCAAAATCTATTTGTTTAATTTGTTCTTTCATCGCCTCTAATGCTTCAAACCAGCTTTTATACGGGTATTCAAATTTATTATCTGCGATACTTTGAACAGGCTTCATTGTAATTAATTCAAATTCCGGCAAAGTTTCTTTATTTTTAAATAGCTGTTCACGTTTTGCATATTGCTGTTGTATAGATTTTTCAAAAGGGTGGATTACAAGAACTTTTTTCCCTTTTAATGCACTCGTCCAAGGTGTTTGATAAGTTACAGAGCATAAACTGTCTAAATTAATGTATTCTGTTGTTTCTTGAAAATACTCTTTGCAAATTTTGCCTTCTTTATCACTGCCCCAAGCCGCAAGGACGTCTATATCAGGCAATATATCAAGTAAGGCTTTTGAAAAATTATTTAAGGTTTCTTCTGTAACAGGATAAAATCCTGCTCCTGTTTCCATTCTTTGTTGCAGATTTTTAGAGTATTTTTTGTTCTTTTTTAAGTATGAATATAGTGTTTCAAATTCATTGTTGCCAAATCTGCAAATTAAAACAGGTTTTTCGGAAGATAATTTTTCTATTATTAAATTTTGCGTTGATTGACCTGTTATTATTTGCTTATTGCCGTATTTAGAACAATGATAAATATTGCTATTAACAAATTTATGCCTTTTTGCTTTATCCAATATAAAACAGCTTAAAATTCTAACTATGATTTTGTTCATTTTTATTTCCTTTTAAAACTGAATTTTATACCAAAAATTCTCAAATTACAACGAGTTTCAGTTATATCATATTGAATTAATTTTGAATCTTTTATAGGCTTTTTAAAATTTTTATCTTTTAAAATATTTATTTGTGCAGCCAAAGCCTCATTTGATAAAATCTTGTCATTATACATCATTGATTTAACTTTATCAAAAGCGGTTCTTTGTATTTCTGCAAGGTTATTATTTACAGTTTGATAATTTGTAGTTTGAAAATCAATCATATCTATATTAACATCTGAAATATTTTCATACAGGCACGATTTTTGAATTTCCAGTTTATCCAATAATGAACTAAATCTTGCTGCACCTCTGTCTTTATTTACTATGCAAACAAATGGTTTATTAAATATTATTGCAAAACACATACCGTGAAAGGAATCTGTAACCATAAAATCGCAAGTTTTGATTGCATTTAGCCAGTCTTGCACATTAACATTATTTTTTGTAATAGAGAAAACTTCTTTATTGAATTTTGTTGAAAGTGCTTTGTACTTGTCTTTGTATTTTTGATTTTCGTCCAAAACATAAGTTAGAATTTTGCCTGTACAATCAAGTTTTGCTGTTTTGCAAATATTTTCATATATTTTTTTGTCAGCAATGAAAACAGGGTCAATAAGCCACTCTGCATTGCAGTCGAATTCTTTTTTACATATATCAATACCTGATGTTTCTCTAACAGTGATGTAATCAAACATTTTTAAGTAATTTTTATATCTGTATCTTAATTCATTCGTTAAGCTGAGTTTTTCAACTCCAAAACTTGCAGAAATGGCAATTCGTTTTGCATCTGTCATTGGAAAACCAAGTAAATATTCGTTTAATCTGTTTTTTGTCATGTATGTATTAAAAACTTGGTCAGAACCGACAAGGAAAGTGTTTACTGCTTTCGCAAGTTTATCAAAATCTTTTTTGCTTGAAATTTTTTCTGAAATATTTAGATATTTATTTGCAAAACTTTCAAAAAGGCTGTTTTTAAATAATTTCTTTTTATATCCGTATTGATAATTTACAAGTTGTGAGGTTATACCCATATTTTCAAGAACTTGTTGTAATGCGTATGCTGTTAGAATAGCACCGTAATTGCTTGTCCACCAAAAATTTAATATTGCACAATCAGGTGAAAATTTTGAACAAGATTTTAAAAGATTTTCAAACGGTTTTTTACCGAGATTATTTAAAAATAATTCTCTGTATCTGTGAGCGGGTACAGGTTCCTTGAAATTTTTATTTGCTTTATATGCAATTTTTGCAGAAACTTTTTCGCTGAAATTTAATTTATCTTGTATTTTTTTCCATAAATTTTCTGCTTTTGGATTATTAATTAATACACAAGAAGTGCCTTTTTTATCGTCAAGTGATTTTTTGTAGTGTTTAATACCCCAGAAGTCGCTTAAAGTAAAATCTCCAACTCTTTTTTGTGTTGCATATTTACAACTTGAACATGATTTTCTGTTAATTAAATCAGACAAAAATGCTTCCAGATAGTAATTTATTATAATTTCTTTGTTTGTGTCAGTGGTAAGCCTCATATTATAGCTGCTTGACCATTCGTTTTGATTTCTAAAATCAACTTCTTTTATTGTTTTATTTTGCTCTTTTAAAACTTCTCTTAATGCCTTAGGTGAAGGGGCTCCGTGACAAACTAAATCGGCTGTCAAAAGATTTTCGTAATCTTTTTTTAGAAAATTATTTAGACCTGCAACTTGACATGGTGTTCCGCAAAAAAAGACTTTTTTATTATTTTCAAGCAATTCTTTTACAGTTTTTCAAGTTGCTTTGAACATATTTAGATTTTTGTAATTTGTGCAAATCTTCCTTTTTATTAATAATGATATGTTCAACTTCTGCATTGTGATTAAACACGGCTCCGCAAACATATCCGTTTTCTTCTAAAACTTTTTCTGCAATAACCCTAAATATGCCGCCTGATGAGCTGTTTTTTCTTATTTCATCCGATGCTGCGGCAGCATAGCAGCTTAAACTTTCTTTATATTTTGCTGAGGACATTTCAGGACAAGTTTTTGCACACAAACCACAATTTGTGCATTTATCTTTGTCTATAAAAGGAAAAATAAAACCTTCTTCATCTTCATTCATTTCTATTGCATTAAACGGGCAAACACTTTTACATGCTGTACAGCCTGCACAAGTCTTGCATTCAGAAATATTACTCATTTTTAAATTCTCCAAAATATGGTTTACATTTAACCCAACTTTCTGGTATTCTATCGTAATCCGGCTTATTAGGGCGTACAGGTGAAGGCATTACAACAATTTTATTATGATTTTCGTTTAACCAGCCGCCCCACCAAGAAAATGAACTGTTTGCAATAATATTATGTTTGCAATTTTTCATTAATTCTAAATCAAAATAGCCTTGTTTACCTGAATTGATGTCAACATAAACTGTTTCGTGTCCAAATTTAACATTTTTTCTTATCCAGTTTATATCATCAGAAAAAACAAATAATGTAAGTGGTTCAGAAGTGTTTTCCGAAATATATTTTACTGCATCGTGATAATATTGCTCTCCAATATTTCCAAAATTAGCAGCAACTCTGCTTTTTAAATAATCACCACGTCTAAAATGTATTGATACAGAGTTTGTATTTTTAATTTTTTCAAGAATTTCTTTGTTAGCCTTGTTTAAAGTTTTTATTAATTGAAAATCTTTTAATAATTGTTCTCGTATTTGTTCAAAATATTTTTCGCTTTGAAAGTATCCGCTTATATATGCAGGCGGGGTTACTTCAAATAAATCAGGTTGATACAAACAGATGGTTTCTTCTCTGTATTGAGGATAAATTACTTTTAGTTCTGTTAATTTATTTCTTAAATTTCTAAACGGAATAGTTTTTCTTAAAATTTTGTTCCAAAGCGGTTTATGAATTGTTTTTATTTCTTTAGAAAGTTTGAAACAATCAAGTTTTAAGGTTTCTTTGCTGTCATCAAAAATGGTCTTAATACCGTTTTTTGCTTCAAAGGCTCTGCCGAAAGCCCACTGAAACATTTGATTTCCCATTCTGCCGTCAAGTTTTATAATTATTTCATTTTGATTTTGTTGTTTATATTCCATATTAGCCTACTTTTATTTTTAATCCGCAAATATGTAATACTTTATGCATACCTTTTGTTTTTATTGGCATAAAGTTCTTTTCTACAAATCTTACAAAACCGTTTCTTTGTCGGACGTACGGTGTATTACCTTTTTCGATAATGTTTATAAGAAAATCGGTTAGTTTCCGTTTATAATCAAAATCATAAGACTCCTGCATTGCAGGTTGACGTAGCATTTCCATATATTTTTCATTATTATTATCAAGTTCTTTTACAACTTCAATAACTTCATCAAAATTCTTGTAGTCGTTGCAATTAATAAAAGCTTTTGGATTAAAATCTTTTGTTACATCAGGGTTTCCCATATAAATAGGAATTGAATTCGCAATTAATGGTTGATACAATTTTTCAGTTGTATAACCTTTTGTAAAACGGTTTTCAAACGCAATAGTAAATTTGTAATTGTGTAATAATTCAATTTTGCTATCTGCCCAATTTCCTTTTCTTGAGGCAAAATCAATATCTACGTTATGCAAAACTTTGCCCGGACAATCAACATGTTTGTATTCTTGTAATTTTTTGCAAAAATCTATTCTTAATGGAGCTCCTTCACCATTTTTGCTGTTTGAATATATAAAATTACAAAATTTTCTGTTCGCAAGTTCTTCACTTAAATTAGAGCGGTCTTGAACTGATTGTGGTAATTTGTAAAAATATTCAGGAAAACGCAAATATCTGTCTTCAAATTGCAAGTTATGAAATCCTAGTCCGTAATCGGCTTCATTAAAGTCCGGTACGACATTTTCATTTGTAAAAAATATTTTTACGCAATTTGAAAATGTTTTATAATTATCTCCAAAACAAGAATAAAACAGAAAATCCGGTTTATCGGATATTTCAACAATATAATGTTCTTTTAACACTTTAAGAAAGATATTGTCATTATTGTTAAAATATCCTTTTTCTGTATCTGTAAAATTAATTTTTATTGTTTTTTTGTCCATTAATTTTCTCTGTATTTATCAATCCATTTAGTTGCTTTTATGTATCTGAAACCGCATTTGCCAAAGTAGCCTTTTCTTGCTTGGTCAGGTGTTGGTTTACCATGAAAGATAACGATTTTTGCATCTTGTGGGTCAACAGGTTCTTTAAACCAATTCATAGGAAATTTTTGCAAGCAGCAACGTTTAAAGCTAGGTGTCCATTCTTCAGGCCAATATTGTAAAACTCCTCTTTCAAACATTTCATAAGATAAAAATGCCTGTTCGTTTTGGAAGTGTTTTCTTATTGCTGTTCCAAGCCCGTAGAAGTGGTCAAGAATTTCAGGATATTTACCTATTTCAAATCGGAATACGGATGAATTGCCGATAATATCATTAGGAAAATCCCAATCCTTGATAATTCTAAAATCTCCGTCAAGTTCAAAAAACGGGTCAAGGCTTTGTCTTATAACAATATCTAAATCTAAAAATAGTGCTGTTCCTGTTAAATCGTATAATTCTTTATTAAAAACAGTAAGTTTTTTCCACATTCTGTCAGGTATACCTTCTTCATTCAAAGGTGGAATAGGTCTTGTTTCAATTCCTTCAGCAAGTCCTTCTTCGTTATCAGTAAAGCATACAAATCTATGCGGTATTGAAATATTTTTTTCAACCATTTTATAAAGTCTGTTTACATATTCAGGACCAAACTTGTTTCCCCATTTCATGCAGATAATATTTTTATCAATAGTCATATCTTCTCCTTATTTTTTTTATTATATTAAGCCATAAAAAAACTTGTTTGTAAAGAAATCTACTGTTATAATATTATTATGGATAAAGTTTACGCACTTGTTGATTGTGATTCTTTTTTTGTTTCGTGCGAACAATCTGTTTCACCGGAGCTAAAAGGAAAACCTGTTTGTGTTACGGGTGGTGTAAACGGTTGTGTGGTTTCCCGTTCTAAAGAAGCTAAAAAAGTGGGTGTACCTATGGGGTATCCTGTTTTTATGGCACAAAAGGAATTTAAAAATGTTATTTATATCGAGGGTAATCACGAAAGATATAAAGATTTTTCAAATCGAGTTATGCAAGTGTTAAATAATTTTAGCCCCACTGTTGAAAAATGCTCTATTGATGAGGCTTATGTAGATTTTACAGGACTTTGCAAACTTTATAAAAAGAATTATTATGAATTAGCAGTATATTTAAGGCAAAAAATACTTTATGAAGTTGATATTCCTGTTTCAATAGGTGTAAGTAAATCTAAAACTTTGGCAAAATTTGCAAGTGATTATGCCAAAAATAAAGGCGGAGTTTATTTAATAGGTAAATCAAAATTAAAAAAAATATTACCAACAACAAAAGTTGAAGATATTTGCGGTGTCGGAAGAAGAATGAAAACTGCACTCAATAAAGAGGGAATTTTAATTTGTTCTGAATTTGTTTCAAAATCGGATGAATGGCTTAAAAATAAGTACTCAATTACTTATCAGGAGCTGAAGCACGAACTTTTAGGAGAACCTGTTTATAATATTTCACCGGAATATAAAGCTCCAAAGTCTATTCAAGAAACAAGTTCTTTTGCTCCTGCAACAAGTGAAAAGGATTTTCTAAAAAACGAAATAAGCAAGCATATTAAAGATGCTTGCAGAAAGTTACGCAAACATAATTTAAAAACCTTAAATGTAGGTGTAATGCTTAAAACAAAAGATTTTGTCGTATATTCTGATAATAAAAATGTTTTTATGCCGTTAAATCTGGAAATAGATATTTCTAAACCGATATTTGAATTATTTGAAAAAATATATAATTCAAATCTGCTTTACCGTTCAACAGGTGTTTATTTTTCAAATTTGTGTAGTGCAGACATTGTTCAGGGTAATTTGTTTAATTCTCAATCAAATGAAAAATCAGATAAATTATCAGCCTCAATTGACAAAATTGAAACAAAATTTGGAAAAGGCTCAATAAAAACCGGGTTTGTTTAGGCGTGAATAGTGAGTTGTGAATTGTGAGTTAAATAGTTAAATAGTTAAACTGCTCAACCGTTCAACTATTTTGTTCACCGTTCACTAATTACCATTTTTTAAAAATAAAAAATGCGGCAAGAACTATGAATATAAATCCTACAAGGTAATTCCATTTGAATTGCTCTTTTAAATAAAGAACCGAAAATATTGAAAAGACTATAAGTGTTATTATTTCCTGAATAGTTTTTAACTGTGCGGCTGAAAAATATTCTGAGCCAATTCTGTTTGCAGGAACTTGAAAGCAATATTCAACAAAGGCGATACCCCAACTTGCAAAAATTACTATCCAAAGAGCTGTTCCTTTAAATCTTAAATGACCATACCAAGCAAATGTCATAAAAATATTTGAGATTGTAAGCATTATTATAGGTAAAAATTGACGAATACTATTCATATTTTATAACCACCAAATTTCTTTCATAAACTTCTTCCAAAGGTAATTTATATTCTATCACGTCAATAACTTTTGCTTTGTTTTTCTTTAAAAATTTTTCAGCCTTTTTAATTTCTTCTTGAGCGGTTTTTGATTTATAAACTATTAAAAAACTGTCTTTTGTCATTAGAGGAAGTGCATATTTTGCAATTTGTTCCAGTTTTGCAACGGCACGACTTGTAATTAAATCAAATTTTATGTTTTTTAAATTTTCAACTCTATCTGCAATTCCTATAAAATTTTTCAATTCTAAATTACTTGCAATATCATTAATAGCATTAATTTTTTTTGTAGTGCTGTCTATTCCCGTAACTTTAATTTGAGGATATTCTATTGCAATGGGAAGTGCAGGAAATCCCCCGCCTGTACCTATATCCAGTAATGTTTTAAAATCATTTCCGTATTTTTTTAAAAATAAACTTATAGAAAGAGAATCAAAAATATGTTTTTCTTCAAGATACTGTTCATCGTTTTTAGATATTAAATTTAAAACGTTGTTTTTTTCTAAAAATAAAGTTTTATACTTATTGAATATTATTTTGTTGTTCATTTTTATATTCTGCTTCAATTTTTTGGAATGTTGCAATACCTATTCTGAATTTAATATCATCAATACGCATTTGAATTTTGTTTAAGTTGTCTTTGCTGAAATTGTTTTTTGCGATATCAAAGGCATTGAAATATTCTTTAAGGGCTTTTTCGTTTAACTTTTGACTGTAATAAAAATCGCCTGCCGAAAGTGCAGCAGAAGCCATATAAAAAGTATCATTCAGACTTTTTGCACATTCTTTTGCTCTTGATAAGTACTCAATAGTTTTTTCAGGTGAAATTTTTTGTGATATTTGAGCCAGTTTTGTCGCTGAAAAATACATTCCATCGTAGTTATTGTTCTTTTCATCAATCTCATAGGCTTTCGTGAAGTTTTTAACTGCTAAATCTCTTTCATTTTTTTCCAAGTGGAGTGTTGCTACGTTGGAATATGCTGCCGAAAGATATTTATTTAATTTGTCGTCAGCACTCAAATTTATACATTTTTGGTAATATTCAAGTGCAACAGGCACATTACCTTTGTCATCAGAAAGCAGTGCAAATTTGAAATATAATTCGGATAATGTTTCTGTATCCATTGTTTCATGTGATATGGAAATTGCTTTTTTATAATACTCATAAGCACTGTTGATGTTTGAAATGCTGTCTTCTATATTTGCAAGTGTTATGTATGTTTTTGTTATCAAAACTTCAGGCATGCCGTCAGAATTAATAATATCAATCAGTAATGTCTTAGCTTTGTCTTGTTTGTACGTTTCGTAGTATATGTTGGCAATGTTTAATTTTATATAATTTTCTTTTACTTTTTCCAGTGTTTGATTGTAAAATTCTCTTGCAAGTTCATAGTATTTTAACGAATTTTCCCAATCAGACATTTTTTGATATGCCAAACCTAATTTTGTGTAAATTATTGGTAAATGATTGTAATATTCATTATCATCTTTATATGTTAGTGCTGTTTGATACAGTTCTATCATTTTTGGATATTGGTATTGTGTTTCTTGTTCTTTTGCGTAATTTAAAATGTCATCAAGAGTTATTTGTACTTGTGGTTCTTCTTGAATTTCTTGCGTATTATTATTTTGCTCTGCATTTTGTATATTAATGTTTATATTTTGTTCAATATTTTTTTGATGTGCTTCTTGAATGCTTGCTACACTTGCCGCAAGCATTTCCATCTCTTGAGGAGTTAGTTTAAACGGTAATTCGTTTACGTCAAATCCTAACTTGCTTAAGTCAACATTTATATTCACATTTTGTGGCATTTGTACATTACTGTTTTGATTTGAAGCAACCCATTTATCTTGTTGCGATGCTTGTGGTGTTTGAGTTTGTTGCGGTTGCTCGGAATTTGTTGCTAAAGATTTTGTTTCAACAGGTTTTTCTGCTCTATATGTTGCGTATGTTAAATTTTTTGCGTAATCGGAAGGAGTTACCTTTTTGGGTAAAAATAAATTATGATATTCAATTTCTTTTCTCATGGTTTGTCTTGAAAGCAGAATGGTTCTTTCAAGCGGTTTTAAAGGTAATTGTGCTTCATATACATCAATGATGTTTTGGTGTATTTTTAATGCAACATTTTGAGGGATTGATTTATCCATTTGTTCTTTAAAATAATCTTGAACATAGATTTGATTATTGTCTTTTGTTAAAATTTTATTCTCAATAAGAACTCCGATAATTTCTTCGTCATACATTTTCATCTGTTTTAGTAGTTGTATGCTCATACCGTGTCTGAATAAACATAACATCCAAAAAAATCTTACTGAAATTGCGGGTATCAAATCAATAGATTCTTTTTCTAAAAATTCATAGTAGTTCATAAAACTTTTTTTGAAATTTTCTAAAAAAGTTTCGGGTGTTAATTGTTTTACGTTTAAAATTCTAAGAGTAAGAACAACAAAGTAATAATATCCTCTTGTGTATTTATATAAATCCTCAAGAACTTTTGGAGTGTATTTTATTTTTTTGTTTTTTAAATATTTTTCAAATAAATTTTTATCTAAAGTGCTTGTTGTAACTCTGTCTAACGGATAATTTTCAGGGAAATAAGATGCTTTAAACGTTCTGCCTATGATTATGGTTTTTACTTTTTGGAATGAGATTAAGTGCAGTATGAAATCAATAATTTCTTTTCTGTTTTCTTCCGTTAGTGCTTCAAATGAGTCAAGAACTATAAGAATAGGTTTTTCAATAGTCGAAAAATAAGAGTGTATCTTTTGATTAAAATTTTCTGATTTGATTTTAGGTGGTGTAATAATTTTTTGAGTTTCAAGTTTTTTAAATTCTTCAAAAAAAGTTAGGAAAATATCATCTAATATTGTGGTTTCAAAGCAATTATATTTTAAAATAATTGTATCATCCGATAAAAAATTCGCAGAATAGTTTATTAATTGAACCTTCCCTGTACCTAAAAAACCGTTTACGTACATTATGGGGCGTTCGTTTTTGTAAAATTCATATATATCACCAAGTTGTGAAGCATTATTTTCAATCAATATAGGATCTATCATCTCACAGTTTTGAGATAATATATCCTTTTTGTCTAAAAAGAAATTCAAAAACTTGTATTGCATACGCATATATTAAACGATTTTAATTTTTTTTGCAATATCATTGCAAAATTTGCATGTTGTGTGTATTATATTGTTAAATAAGGGGTAGAAAATGGAATTTTTTAGACGTCATCAAAAGGTTATAATATTAATAATAGCGTTTACATTTATTGCATGGACCGTAGGTCTGTTAATGCTTCCCCTAATGTTACACTAGGATTTTATTTGTGAAAAAGATTATAAGTACAACCAAAATAACAGTATTATTGCTGCTAAGTGCAGTGATAATGTTTTGTTTGCCATTTGCAAGTGCGGCTCAAGTAAAAACAAAAGAGCAGGCAAGACAAAAAATTAATCACTTAAAGTGGCTTGAAAAAATTGAACACAATAAGTTGTACAAAAATCAACAAAAACTTGAAAGTACTGCATCTAATCTTGCAACAACGAGAAAAAAACTGGATACGGCTTCTTCAGAACTTGCAGGGATGGAAACACAATTAAATATTGCACTGTCTGAATTTTCAACTTTAGATTTTAGAATGAAAACAAGGATAAGAAAAATTTATAAATCTCAACGTAGAGGATTTTTTGTATTGCTGTTGTCTGCTAATGATTTTAATAATTTTCTTGACAGAATGTATTTTGAATCAAAATTGATAAAGCAAGATTATGCAAAAATGAAAATAGCAAAAGAAAAAGCACATGAAATTGCTTTGTTAAAATATTCTATTGAACAGAAAAAAAGAAGTATTGCTCATTCAATAAAAACAATTAACTATCAACAACAAACTATTCAACGAGAAATTGCACAAAATGAAAATATGATACATAAACTTCGTACTGACAGAGTTGCATACGAAAAAGCGGAAAAAGAACTTGCAAAACAGTCAGCGAGTATAGGAACGATGATTAATCGTTCTACAAATAAAAGTGATGTAAAAGTTGTATCAGGTTTTATCAAGCCTATTTCAGGCAGAATTACATCTCCGTTCGGATATAGAACGCATCCTATATTTAATAGCAGAACATTTCACTCCGGTATAGATATCGGTGGACAATATCGAGGAGAAGTAAGGGCATCAAATTCCGGCAAAGTAATATACACAGGTTGGTATGGCGGATATGGAAAGGTTGTTATTATTGATCACGGTCTGGTAAATGGTCATCCGACAACTACTTTATATGCCCATTTAGATTCAATTTCGACATCTAACGGAGCTTATGTAAATAAAGGTCAGACTGTTGGACGAGAAGGAACAACAGGGTATAGTACCGGCCCGCACTGTCACTTCGAGGTTAGGGTCAATGGTAAGCCTGTAAATCCATTAAATTATATATAGACGGGGTAAATAAAATTGTTTAAGATAAGATATGGTTTAATTTTAATATTATTAATGTTTGTAATACAGCCGACATTTGCAATAGAAGATGTTGTTGAAAGTCGATCTACTAATATGACTGATTTTGCGGATTATACCGGTGAAACTTTTTTTAAATCAAGATTTGAATTGGAAGAAGAACGCAATCAAGTATTGCAAGAACAAAAAAAACAGTATTACCAACAATTCAGACCTTCTAATTGGCAAGGCAGATTGGCATTTCATAGAAACAAAACAATGCCGCCTTTTAAAATAATAAGATTAAAAATAGTTGATGTTAAAAATAATCTTCAAATGAAATTTGCAAAAAAACAAAATTTAAATACGCAAATTAGTACAGATACAGATGAAAAAACAGCACTTGATGAACATGATAATTCAGAAACACAAATAAATGATAATGCTATATCAAATTCGGAAAATGAAGAAAATTCACTACTTCAAGAAGAAGAAGCTCAAAATATTCAAGTAATGGTTAAATGCAGAACTATGAAATATCTTCCCGAATCTAATGAAATGGAAGCGGTAGGTAATGTTGAATTAAAATTTCCTACTCAAAATACCATTATGTATTCGGATAGAATGACTTACAATAATATGACAGGTATTGTGCAGTTATATGATAATGTAAAAGTTATAAGAGATGGTCAAGATCTCTATGGTGATTATATAAAAGTTGATTTAAATGAAGAAATGAGTCAAATTACAAATCCTAAAGCACAATATGCAATGAGTTTGGATTTTGAGGCTGAAAACGGTTATGTTTTTGGTGATACGATAATAGCCGAAAAAGGTAAAATTACTTCAGAATCAGATGATATTATATATACTCGTTCTTCAGGTTTCGGTGAGGCTATGGGTAGATTTATTATGCCCGATGAAGACTTGGCATTTTTGATTAATGATGTCGATAATAATAAATATATGGTAAAAGTAAACGAACTAAAGATTACGGCAAAGGCTTCACATGATAAAATTCAATTAAAAAATCCTAAAATATATTCAAACAAAACAGGTAAAAAGATTTTTTCACTACCTTCATTAACTTTCTACACAAATAAAGAAAGGGATTATTTTGAAGGTAATTATCCTGAATTGGGTTCTTTAGCCGCATTTGGTATGTACTTAGGACCTGGTGTTGTTCTTGAAACTCCTTTTGGATCAACTTTAAAATTAATGCCAACGATAAACTATAAGAATAAGTTTGGTTTTGGTGGTATGGCAAGGTTTACAAGTGCGACTAATAATACCGAGTTTGCATATAATACCGCTTCAAACATCTTTGTTTTAAGAGGTGTTCAACGTTTGGACGATCACTTATTCTTGCAATATGGTAAAAACTCATATATGGATGACTGGTTTCTGGGTAGATATTGGCTTGGTTACGGTGGTGATTTAGTTTATGAAAAAGGCTACACTCACAATGATTTTCTATATAAAAACGCAAATGCCTCGTTTAGACACAGACTTTCTGCTGGTATATTTCACGAAAATGATAGAAATCAATCCGGTAATAAATATCGGCATTATTCAAATATGAGTACAGCAAGATTTAAGTATATGGCAGAATACAATCAACGGTTATATTCAATGTTTGGAGGTGTAGATACAACTTATTATGACGGTTGGAAGCAGGTTGATTTTAGTGTTATAGCACAAGGTTCGGCAGCTTTATACGGAACTGGTGATACTCAATTTGTAGGTAGACTGGGACCTCGTTTAAGCACTCAGTATAAAAATTGGCGTCAAGAGGCAGGATATTATCTGTCTTGTTATGATGATAATACACCGCTAACAGAATTTGATACTTATAGATATGGTCGTTCAAATGTATATTTAAGAGAATATATCAGACTTCATAAATATTTGACATTAGGGTTTTATGTTTCTTATTTATTAAAAGATACAATAAGAAAAAACGAAAGGGATCTTTTGCGTGAGGCAACTTTTTATGCTGCTATCGGACCTGACGATTTTAAATTAAATCTTGGTTATGACTGGGTTAGAAAAAACACATATTTTGGTGTTTCAATGGCTATGAATACAAAAGGTTCTTCTGTTGAATACAAAAAAATGACAATTAAAAATCCTGATAAGGTAGGAAAAACTGACGGACCTAAAAATGAGGTTGAAAGATATGAATTTGTGCCACCGCCAAATCCGTATCGTTCACACGTAGGTATTGTTGATATAGACGATACATCAAAATATATGGAGGGTGAACCTTTATGATGACAAGAAATGAAATAGAAAAATTACTTATAGACTATGGCAAATTAATGGGGCAAAAGAATTTAACTCCGGGTATGTCAGGTAATATGTCATTCAGATATGGTGACAAAATTTTGATAACGGCATCAGGTTCTGCGAACGGTTATTTAAAAAATGATGATATTGTTTTGATGGATTATTACGGAAATTCGGAATATGGTGAAAGTAAAAAACCTTCAAGTGAAAAATTGTTGCATATTGCTATATACAAAAAAAGACCTGATTTGAATGTTATTTTACATGTACATTCGCCTTATTTATGCTCATTTGCTGCTGCCGGTATTCCTTTAGATAAACCTGTTATGGCTGAAAATTCTTTTTATTTCGGAAAAATATTACTTGCAGATTATGCACTTCCGTCAACGGTTGAGTTAGCAGAAAATACCGCTAAATTTTTTGATGAATATAATGCTGTATTAATGGCAAATCATGGCTTCGTTGTTGCTTCTGATAATATACAAGATGCTTATTTAAAATTAGAACTTGCAGAATCTTATGCTCAAATTGTATTAAATACGTATTTGTTAGGTGGTGCAAAGTTGCTGACAAGTGAACAAGAACAAGCAATTTTTAAATTAAGGACAAAATAGAAGTTATTTATTTAAAATTTTGGTTTCCGAAGATAAGACATACGTTTTTATAACGTTTGTCTTATCTTTTTTAGTATTTTTTATAGGTGGAGTTTGGTATTTTTTCACAATGTAATTATATAATGTAATTATGTTAAGTTTCATCGGCATAATATGTTTTATGGGGTTATTTTTTGGTAAAATAAAACTTAGTTACAGGTTGGAGATATGAATTTAAAACAAAAATTAATATTAATAGTAGTAATAATTTGTGCAATTATTGCAATAATGATTGTGAATGCTTGGAACAATACCCGTTCTGAATCTGACGGATTACGTATTTATGCACAGGGTCTTGAATATTTTAAGGCTCAGGATTACAAAAAATCTTATGAAGCATTTGCAAAAGTATCTTCAAATTCCGCATTAAAACCTGCCGCAATATACAGACAGGCAAAATGTGCAGAAAATATGCAATCGCCAAAACTGGTTATGAAGCATTACAGACAATTAATTCGCAGATATCCTGATTTTACGTTGTCAATCAGAATAAAATATTTGTTAGCACAGAATATATACGATACTTCTCCAAGACGTGCTAAAAGACATTTCAATAATATTGTAAAAAAATATCCTTTAAGTGAGTATGCAATTGCTTCAAAGTATTATTTAGGATTAATTCAAGTTCGTGAATTAGAAGGTGTTACAAATCCTACAAAGCTTGCTTTGGATATACAAAAAGCAGAAGATTATTTTAAGGCTTATTTAAAAGATGCTCCTGCGGGTCGCTTTGCTATATATTCAATAAACAAAATTAAAGATTTAAATCCAAATTCTTTGACAGGTGAAGATAACTTAATTATTGCACGTTCATATTATGCACTCGGACAATACGAATGGGCTAAAAAGCATCTTGATAAAACAAATATTGCATATAGTTGGTGCGATATGGTAAAAAATTATTATGAACTGAGAGAATATGCAAAAGTTAAGGAGCTTACCGAACAGGGTGTTTTAAAATATTCTCAATATGTTGCGAAAGAAGATTTATACAAAGCGATAGATTTATATTTGTTGACTCAAACAGGTAATAAAATGGCAGCAATTTCCAATTTGGCTCAACTTTCATACGGGAAAACAGGAGAGGACTATGTCAGATATTTAACCTGCAATAACTCACCTGTTGAGTACAGAGATGCTTGTTATTCAGAGTTATATGCAAAATTTCCGTCAGGTCAATTTGCCGCAGATGCACTTTCAAATATGATTTTTTCAAATGTGAAATATGGAACATATCAAAATGCAAAGCGTTTAGGAGAAGAACATTTAAAAAAATTCCCAAAAGTAAATTCAACTCCATTTGTTTTGTTTTGGTTAGCCAAAGCGGAAGAACGTTCTAAAAACTACGAGGGTTCAAGATATTATTATAAAAAAGTTATGGAAGTGTATCCTGATTCGTATTATGCGTATCGTTCTTATATTGATATGAATAGGGTTAAAAATCAGCTGTTTGTTGATGATATAGAATATAAACCGGTAGTATTTCCGTATGAGCATTCAAAAGACGGAGATATGGTTGTTAAGCTTGCTTTGTTAAAGGATTATGGTTTGGTAAACGAAATATGTAAAAATGATAAATTTGTCCAAAGCTGGCTTGCTTATCAAGAAGGTAATTTTAATAAATCTGTTGTTTTGGCAAGAGATGCAATGGATAAAATGGATAAAAAGCCTCCAAAAACAGATTTTAGATGGCGTTTGGTATATCCTGTTCATTATTATGAAATAATAAAAGAATTTACATTAAATAATAACCCTGTCTTGTTATTAGCAATGGTTAAGGAAGAAAGTCATTTTGATACAAATGCTACAAGTTCCGTTGGTGCAAGGGGATTAATGCAATTAATGCCACAAACCGCAAATGAAGTTAAAAATGCTTACGGACTAACTTTTAATGGTGCTAATTATTTATATAATCCTAAATATAACATTCAACTTGGAAGTATATATATGTCCAAACTAAAAAAATTAAATAATGGTAGTGATTTTTATTCTGTTCTTTCTTATAATGGTGGTGCAGGCATGGTCAGAGCGTGGAAGAATAATATTACTTACGATTATAGAGATGATTTGTTAGAGCAAATTCCTTATTCTGAAACTCAAAATTATTTGAAAAAAGTGTATAAAGCATACTGGAATTACGCAAGAATTTATGGTGATTACTAATTATAATTAGTATTTGTAATATATTCAAGAGTTTTACGACATTATGAATGTAACATTTTCCATAAAATGTTACATGCATATATTCCTATAAATCAATTATATCAAACATTTTTGCTAAAATCAAGATTTTAAATTTATAAAAAATAGTAATGTCCTGCTCGGACGGAGGAAACTTTTGGTGGCAAAAGTTGTCGGATTATTCGGGGTGTCGGCGGAGTAACGTCCGACCGACACCATGCGGGTTTC
>CAJOKJ010000008.1 GCA_905235155.1 Candidatus Gastranaerophilales bacterium | reverse complement strand
TTTAAATTTGGTAATGTCAATGCTGCAACAACACCTATTACACCCATTACAATAAGTGTTTCAGCCAGAGTAAATGCAAAAAGTTTTTTCGTGAATTGTGAATAGAGAGTAGTGAATAGATTTTTCAGTTTAATAGTTGAAATATTGAAGAATTTAACAAATATTGAACTATTCAACTGATCAACTGTTCGACCGTTTAACCAGGTCAATATAAACCTTTTCAAACAGTCAAAACCCTTACTACAAGCGGATTTTACCCCCCCCCGCAACTCCAGATACACTATTCATAATATTATTCTCCTTTTTATAAAAATATAGCATTACATATAAATCCTGTCAATATTACTTAGCAAACAATTTCATCGACAATTTCACGAAAAGCACCGTCACCACCTTCAACAGAAGTAATTTGTATGCCTTCAATTTGTTTTATTTTTTTATTAGCATTCGGAACGGTAATTTTTGTTGACACATATTCTAAACATTCTTTGTCGTTTACATCATCACCAACATAAATAACTTCGTCAAGAGATAAATTATTTCGTTTTAAAATATCTTTCAAAACATCAATTTTTACTCTTATATCCATAAAAATTTCTGTTAATTTAAATTTTTCAGCAATCATTTCTATAATAGGATTTTTTTCACCCGAAATAATACCAACTTTATAACCGTTTTTAACTAAAATTGAAACACCCATAAGGTCTTTAAAACTAACTTTTCTTGAAATTGATTTATCTGCATTTACAATCACGGAATTATCCGTAAAAATACCGTCAAAATCAGTAATAATCATTTTTATATTCTTTGGTATATTCATGCTTACTTTCTTCTTAATTTCTTAATAATAGGTAATTCGCTGTCATATACTTTTTTAACACCGTCACCCAAAATTGTATTGATTTGTCTTATATCTCTTACAACTCTATAAATACCATCACGTTCAAGACTTGCAGCCTGATCTGACCCCCAGATAGTCCTATCGGTCGTAATATGTCTTTCAACAGCGTTTGCACCAATCATTGCCGACATTATTGAAGGCAAAATACCTTTTTCATGACCCGAAAAACCAATAGGGCAATTATATTTTTCTCTTAAGGTTGTAATAACTTTTAAATTAAGTTCATTTAATTCAGAAGGATAAGTTGAGGTACAGTGATAAATAATAAGATTATCTTGCCCCAAAACCTCAACAGCATGCTCAATTTGCTCCATTGTACTCATGCCGGTAGCCAAGAAAACAGGTTTGCCGGTTTTTCTGACATATTTTAGTAAATCATCATCAGTTAAAGAAGCAGATGCAATTTTGTAACAAGGAGTATCAAATTGTTCTATAAAATCAACAGAACCTTCATCCCAGCACGAAGCATACCAAATGATACCTTTTTGCCTGCAATAATCATCAATTTCTTTGTACTGCTCATAACCGAATTCCAAACCTCGTTTTAAATCTCCGTTAGTTTCACCGAATACACTTTGTCTTTCTTTGGCAAGTTCTTCTTTTGTATAAACAACATCAACTGTTCTTTTTTGAAATTTTACAGCATCACAACCAACAGATGCTGCCATATCAATAAGTGATTTTGCTCTATTTACACTGCCGTTATGGTTAATACCAATTTCAGCGGTAATAAAACAAGGATGACCGTCACCAATAATTTTATTTGCAATATTTACTGTTTTTCTCATAATTAGTCCAAATATTTTTTATACAATCCAAATTCTTCTGTATCATATTCCGATTTTTCTTCATCCTGAATATCTTGCTTAATTTCTATATCATTATCTTCCATAAAGTCTTTTGTAGGATAAATTCTATCTAAGTTAGGATTTTTTGGAATATCTTTTGACAAATTTTCAACATTCAAAGGTTTTGTTTCATCCAAATCTTTAATCAAAGTTATTGACTTTTCAGTAACACCTAACAACATTTTTTTACCGGATAATTCAACAACCAATAATGATTTATCTTTACCAACAACAGTATTTGACAATACAAGCACCTTTGAGTCATTAAAATCAAGATATTGCTTCTTCATAGTACTATAACCGACTACATTCAATTTTGCATATATAATACCTGTTATATAAATTAAAAGTATCACTACACCTAATGAAACAACAACCGATAAATAGCCTCCGTCAGTTGAATGTTTCAAAGCATATTTTATATTGGAAGTTAAACTTTCGGCAAATGCAGGCTGCAAACAAGTAAATAAACACATAAACAACATAAATAGTTTTTTCATAACATCACCTTAATTTATTAATTGAATTTGATTTATAAATATAGTAACATAAAAGAAAAAAATAATAAGGTATAAAAATGCTTTGGTTCATTTTAAATTTATTTGTAATATTTATATTTTTAATGCTTCTTTTAGTTTCAAAAGAAACCACAAAACGCTGGACAAAGATTAACGACTATATCGGAGTTGTAAACGAAACCTTGAATTCGGTTAAATACGGGGATTTAGGAAAAAAAATAAAAAGTATAAACCCTGAATCTTATGAAACATTAACTGAAAGCGTAAACTCTCTTATAGATACATTGAAAGAAAAAGAAGCCGAAGTTTCGCAACAACATGCCGAACTTACCCGTCAAAATAAATTATTGGAAGCAATAATTAATTCACTATCAGACGGTTTGATAATTATAGATAACAAACATAAAATTTTAAGAGCAACACCTAAAATTTATCAGTGGTTTGGAGTAAGCAGCAGTGATTTAATAAAAAAGAATCTTTTGAAATTTATCGAAATTAAAGATGGAACTCCTGTTGAAAAACTTGAAGATAATGATATTTTTATAAAAAAATATTCTGAAGCAGCATTTATTGCATCTACAAAAAAATTAAAACTTGATAATAAAAAACAACGATATATAGTAATAGTTAAAAACGTTACAACACAAAAAGAAATAGAACACTTAAAAGATGACTTTGTATCTACACTGACACATGACTTAAAAGTTCCTATTATAGCAGAATCAAATATTCTTAATTTTTTACTTGATGAAAAATTCGGTTCGATAAACGAAAAACAGTACGAGGCACTTCAAAACATGCAAACCTCAAATCAAGAATTACTTGACCTTGTGCAAATTTTATTAGAAACATACAAAGTAAAAGAATCCGGAGAAGTTATATATACGGAACAATTTGAAATAAATCCGTTTATAAATTCTATTGTAAAAGAAATGAACCCGATAGCAGAAAAAAATGGTTTAAAAATAAAATATAAAGAATATGAAAATATAAAAATTAACGCTGATAAAACACAATTAAAACGTGTTATTAAAAATTTATTACAAAATGCAATTACTCACAGTGAATCTCAAAAAAATATAGATATAACTGTTGTAAAAACACAATCCGACGTAAACATATCAATAATTGATTATGGAAAAGGTATTCCGCAAGAAGATTTAGAAATGGTATTCAAAAAATATTATTCAACAGCAAAAAAATTCAGAAAAATAGGAACAGGCTTAGGACTATATCTGGCACAACAAATTATAAAATCTCACGGTGGCGAAATTACTGTTAAAAGTAAAGAAGGAGAAGGTACAAATTTCTGTATACGTTTACCTTATGAAACAAAATTTGAATAAGATAAAATATTTGTATTATAATTAAATAACTATGGTAGATATCGAAAACACAAAACAAATAAACTTTTTATCTAATGCTGTATATGGCTTGTTTAGAATACTGGAAAGAATGGTACACATAGAAAATATAAACTATCCTCAACAGGAGAACAAAGTTATATTTGCAATGTGGCATGCCAAACAATGCTCTCTGCATGGAATACCATTTGAAAAAAGAAAAAATGTAAACATTTTAATAAGCAGATCCGGCGATGGTGAAATTATTGCACAAGTAGTACACAAGTGGGGATTTAGCACGATAAGAGGCTCTCAAGACAAAGGGACAAGAAAAAAGGGCGGTGTCAGATCCACAATGGAAATGATAGAAAAAATTAATGAAGGACAAAATGTTGCAATAATGGTAGACGGGCCTGCCGGTCCTTTGCACGAAATAAAAAACGGAGTTATCAAAGTTGCAAAATATACAGGTGCAGCAATAATTCCAATGACCTGGTATTCACCAAATAAATCTCTTTTAAGGCTTCCAAGCTGGGATAAATTTGAAATACCTATGGGATTTACAAAGTTCGTAAATTTATACGGAGAACCAATTTATGTTCCAGAAAACAGTACTCCTGAAGAAGATAAACAAATAAAAGAGCAACTAAAGCAAGCTCTCCATGAGTTAGATAGAAAAGCACCTGAAATATTTAAAGAAGCCTATAAGAAGAAAAAAAATGAAAAATAATATAAATCTGATGGCTATACAAATGTCATCAGAACTTGGGGAAAAAGAAAAAAATATAAATAAAGTTAAATATTTAATCGAAAATAATATTCGACCAAATACGGATATAATTATTTTACCTGAAGTTTGGACTGTCGGATGGGCTTGCAAATATTTTGAAAACTCCGCAGAAGATATAGAAGACAGCAACATAATAAAATTTCTGTCAAATTTAGCAATAAAACATAACGTAAACATCATCGGCGGCAGTTTTATTTCAAGAAAACACAACAAATTATACAATACATGTCCGGTAATCAACAGAAAAGGTGAACTTGTTGCCACTTATGACAAATGTCATTTATTTTCTTATTACGGGGACACTGAAGGAAGCATTGTAGAAAAAGGAACAAGTCCTGTTATCGTAGATATTGAAGGAATTAGAACAGGGTTGAGTATTTGCTATGACATAAGATTTCCGGAACTATACCGTTCTTACGCATTAAAAGGTGTCGATTTAATGATAAATGCAGCCGCATGGGGAATAAAAAAAGAAATTCCATGGGTTTCAATGACACACTCAAGAGCGGTAGAAAATCAATGTTATTTCGTAGCACTTACACAATCAGGTGCAATAGAAAACAATGATTATAACTTAGGCAAATCATATATTATTGATTATAAAGGAGATAACCTTGCCGAAATAACGCAAGGCGAAGGTGCTATTTTTGCTGAATTGAACTTTAATGAACAACAGTTATTCAGAGAAAAATGCACCGTATTAAAAGATATTCATGAAAAATATGAGGTTAGGGAAATATAAAATGAAAAGAATATTTTTAACATTAATTACATTACTTTTTGCACAAAATTTTGTAATGGCAAATGATGGCCTTATGGTAAAAAACATATTAAAATATACCAAATTACCAAAAGGCACAGTATCTTTATCAATAAAAGAACTTGAAACAGGTAAAGTTATAAAAGAAATAAATTCTGACGTGCAAATATCACCTGCTTCAACACAAAAAGTACTGACCTATTTTTCTTCTGAAAGAGTTTTGGGAAAACACTATAACTTTTCTACAAGCTTATACAAAACAAAAAACGGAGATTACTATATACTACTTGGAGCAGACCCATATTTAACAAATAAAGAGTTGAATGAATTAATTTCACACATAAAATTACCAAAAGGCAGCACATTAGAAAATTTATATATAGATGACACAATACTTGATAATAATAACTGGGGTGAAGGTTGGCAGTGGGATGATTGTTTAAATCCGCTGATGCCAAAATTCAGTTCATACAATATAGACAAAAACTTATACACAATAGTAATTACACCAACTAAACCAAACAGTCCGGCAGACATTTTTACTGACATATTTTACCCGACAGCATTTATAAATAAAACTCTAACATCGCTTAGCACAAATAATGTAAGAATAACGAAAGAAGATAATGATATTTCATCTGACGCACTTACCGTAAGCGGAGAAGTCGCAAAAACAGTGAAAATAAAAATACCTGTAAATTATTTGAGAAGATATTTTATACTAAGACTGGACGATGCCTTTGCCGAAAATAATATTATTTATACAGGCAAATATAATAGAGCAAAATTACCTAAAAATGCTGAATTGATTGCAAAAATAGAACATCCTATGAGCAATGCAACCAAAGATATTTTGAAAAATAGCAATAATATGGTAGCAGAAACAGTTTTTAAACTTGCAGGCGGCAAATATGCAAATAACACAGGTTCACATTCAAACGCTATGGCTATGTTTAACAACTACTGCCAAGAAAATAAAATAAACTGCTCTAATATTAGATTAACAGATGGAAGCGGTGTTTCAAAAAATAATCTTGTCACTGCAAATTTTATGACTGACTTTTTAATTACAACAGCAAATAACTATGTTTATGATGAAATAAAAACTTTATTTGCAACAAGCGGAGAAGGCACCTTAAAAAACAGAATGCCAATGCTAAAAGATAAACTTTATGCAAAAACAGGTACTCTTTCAAATATAAGCGGCATAATAGGATATCTTGAAGCAAAAAGCGGAAAAATTTACGCTTTTGCAATATATGAAACAGACGGAAAATCAACAGAAAGTTCAAAAAAATTATTTGAAGAAATTATACTTAGAGAACTTTATAACAAATATTAAAAAATAGGATTATATTTTGCATATGATCCGACAAATCTAAAGAAATTAGATTTATCCTGTATTTCATAGACAGCATTCTTTACAATTTCATCTTTAACATGCCCGTCAAAATCAACATGGAAAACATATTCACCAAATTTTGTCTTAGACGGACGAGAATCAATATATGAAAGGTTAATGTTGTACTTTGAAAAAATCTCCAAAATTTCAAGTAAAGAACCTGACTTATTTTCGGTTGAAAAAGCAATACTTGTTTTATCATTACCTGTCGGTTCAGTTTCAAAATCACCGATTAAGGCAAAACGAGTTTGGTTAGTAGGATCATCATTAATATTTTCGCAAACAATATTTAAATTGTATAATTGAGCAGTTTTTTTACTTCCTATCGCTGAATAAGTCAAATTATATCCGTCAAGCGAACGTGCCGCATCAGCAGTACTGGAAGCCTTAACAATTGCCAAATTCATAGGAAGCTGCGTTGAAATAAAGTTATGACATTGTGCTAAGGCCTGCGGATGAGATATAACACCTGTAATGCTATAAAGCTCCGTAACTTTTGAAAGTAAACAATGATTTATAGGCACAATTACTTCTGACAAAATTCTTATATTAGGATTTTTTGTTGCAATAAGAGTGTCACTCGATTCTCTTACTGTTCCTTCCACAGAATTTTCCAGAGGAATAACACCTACTGTATTAGGATTTTCATCAACAAAATTAATAACCCTGCTAATCATATTAAACGGTTCTTCAGCAGGATAAAAATCATACATGTCGAGAAATTGGTCCTTTGCCATCTCACAATAAGAACCACCCGGTCCTAAATATGCAATTTTCATAATTCCAGATAAAAAATTCATTGATAAATCTCCTTGTTTTGTTTATAATTTTAACGGAAGGGATGAAAAATGGCAAATATAAAATTTGGGACTGATGGATGGAGAGCAATAACAGGAGAAGAATTTAATTCTAAAAATGTTTCTTTAGTATCAGATGCAATAGCAAAATATATATATGACAACTTTGGACTGAATAAGAAAGTTATAATAGGCTATGACCCAAGAAATCAAGCAGATGTACTGTCGAAATTATGTGCAGATATACTTGTACAAAAAGGTTTTTCAGTTTTATACAGCAAAAATGTAATACCAACTCCTGTTTTGGCATATAATGCAAAACTATTAAACGCTTGTGCCATAATGTTTACTGCAAGCCATAATCCTCCTGAATATTTAGGTTTAAAGTTTATATTATGCAGGGCCTGCAACAAACGATATTACAGACTCAATTGTCGGCAATATTGGTAAAAACATTGAAAATAGCCTTGAAGGGTCTTTTGAATATTATGATTTTTCAAAAAAATATTTTGAACATATAGAAAGTCTAATCAACTTTGATAAAATAAAAAAAATGAATACCAACATAATTTTTGATGGATTGTATTCTGCAACAATAGGATATTTTGACAGAATATTGAAAAATAATGGAATAAAATTTAAAAGTATTCACATGAAGCATGATGTAAATTTTGGGGGAGGAATGCCTGAACCTAAACCAAAATACATGCAAGAATTAATTTCCATGATAAAAAACGGAGTTAATTCTGTCGGATTTGCAAATGACGGAGATGGCGACAGATTTGGTGTAATTGATGAAAAAGGTAACTATGTTACACCAAATGAAATTATAGCAATACTATTAATGCACCTTTCAAAAAATAAGGGTTACAAAGGTTCTCTTGTAAAAACAGTAGGTGCAAGTACTCTGCTTGACATAGTTGCTGAAAAGCTAAATGTCGAACTTATTGAAACAGCAGTTGGCTTCAAACACGTAGGCGAAGCAATGAGAAAATATAATCCGATTATTGCAGGTGAAGACTCAGGCGGACTTTCAATACAAGGACATATTCCTGAAAAAGACGGTATTTTGGCAAATTTGTTAATTCTTGAAGCAATGGCTTATGAAAATAAAAAGCTAACTGAACTTCAAGAAGATTTGCATAAATTTGCCGGCAAAAAGTTTTTTAATGACAGAATTGATAAAAAATTAGAAAATCAAGAACAAGTTTCAAATGCACTTGATAATGCAGAAAAATTAAAAGAACTCGGTAATTATAAAGTTACACGCATAAACAAAATTGACGGTGTAAAATTGTATTTTGATGACGGAAGTTGGATTTTGGTACGTCCCAGCGGAACTGAACCGTTATTAAGAATTTACATTGAATGTGACAGCACTGAAAAAATAGAAGAATTTAAGGAGAATATAGAAAATGCAAGTATCGCTTAATTGGTTGAAAGAATTTGTAGATTTAGAAGGAATTGACGAAAAACAAATTGCCCACGCTATGAGTGGTTTGGAAGTCGAAGAAATAGAATATTTAAAACCTCAATTCTCAAATATCATTACGGCAAAAATTGAAAAAATTAATAACCATCCTAACGCTGACAAACTTCATCTTGTTGATGTAAATACAGGAAGTGAAGTAAAAACTGTTGTTTGTGGTGCTCAAAATATTCAAGAAGGACAAATTATTCCTTACGCATCAGTCGGTTCAAAAGTTTTAGACAGAAAAACAGGAGAACAATTTACTCTCACACCTGCAACAATAAGAGGTGTAGAATCACAAGGAATGTTGTGTTCATCTGATGAACTTGGATTAAGCGACAGAAACTATCAAGAAGAAGACGGAATATTAATTTTAAACAGATTTTTAGATAATGTGGAATTAGGTAAAAAACTGGAAAATGTATTAAATTTAGAAGAAGATATTATTTTAAATGTAGCACCGACAGCAAACAGGGGCGATCAGATGTCTGTAATTGGTGTAGCCCGTGAACTCTGTGCAATATTTGACAGACATTTAAAATATTCTCCGCTTGAAGCAACTGTTGAATATGGAAATGACGGTTTTGAAGTTGAAATAAAAGATAAAGATGTATGTAAATACTATTCAATAGGTCTTTTAAGCGGAGTAAAAATTAAAAAATCACCGGACTGGATGCAAAAACGCCTTGTATCATCAGGAATAAGAGCAATAAATAACGTCGTAGATATTACAAACTATGTTTTATTAGAACTTGGTACTCCATTACACGCATTTGATAGAGATAAGTTAAACAATTATCTATGCGTAAGACGTGCAAATGAAGGTGAAACTCTTGTAACACTTGATGAAGTTGAAAGAAAATTGACTCATGACAGCGTTTTAATAGCAACAAAAGAACATCCTGTATGTTTAGGCGGTGTATTTGGCGGTGCAAAAATTCCGAAATTGATAATAATACAACATCAATTGCACTAGAAGCAGCATACTTTACTCCTGCAACAAACAGAAAAAGTGCAAGAAGCGTTGGTTATCGTTCCGAAGCAGGTGCAAGATTTGAAAGAGGTATTGATATAGGTGCAGTTAAACAAGCTCTTATGAGAGCAATGCAATTACTTGTTGAATACGCAGATGCCAAAGTTGAAGGTGTAGTGCAAACAGGTAACGACAAAAATGAAATAGAACCTATAACTTTAAGATTTTCTGAAATAAAAAGAATTTTAGGAATTGAAGTTCCAAAGGAAAAAGCACTTAATATTTTAGAAAAATTAGGCTTTAAAATTTTGGGAAAAAATGAAATTGCAGCAAAAATTGAAGTTCCTTCATACAGAGTTGATGATGTATATCGAGAAATTGACTTAATTGAAGAAATTGCAAGAATTAACGGATATGAACAAGTACCTCCTACACTACCTGCAAAAAACAATGTAGCAGAGATAACATTAGAAGAAAAAACTATTGCAAATATCCATAATTTAATGCGTTCTTGCGGTCTGAATGAAATAGTTACAACATCATTAATAGGTAAATCCTTACTTGACAGATATATGATGACATACAACGAAGAACAAGCCGTAAAAGTTGCAAATGTTGCAAGCGAAGAATATTCAATGCTAAGACAAACATTAGCAGCAAATGTTTTAGATTGCTTTAAAAACAATTGGGATAACGGACAAAAAAATTATTGGGCATACGAAATAGGAAGAAGTTATTTTAAAGACCACGAAACAACACAAAAAGATTCAGGTGTGACTGAAGTTAAAATGTTATCAGGAATATTGTCAGGAGATATTGAAAATTCAAAATGGCAACAAGTACAAAAAGTTGATTTTTACACAATAAAAGGTATTTTTGAAAAATTATTATCAAGTTTGGGACTTGAATCAAGAATTTTAATTAATGCTTGTGAAAATATTAATTTTATGCACCCATATAAAACCGCTAAATTGGTTATGCTGGGTAAGCAAGCAAAAGATATCGGTTTCTTTGGACAAATTCATCCGCTCTTAAAAGATAAAATGAAATTAAATCAAGATGCATATTTGTTTGAAGTAAATTTGGATGCTATATTATCTTGTGTTCACGAAAGTATACCACACTTTAAACACTTACCTCAATACCCTGAAGTACAAAGAGATATGGCATTTATTATTCCTGAAAGCGTAACTTATGCAGAACTTCAAAAGGTTATAAAAAAATCCGCACAAGGTAATTTATTTAAAGGTTCTGAAATATTTGACGTATATCAAGGCGAACACATTAAAGAAGGTTTTAAAAGTCTGGCTTTCAGAATAAAATTACAAGATGAAAATGCTACACTTACTGAAGACGTCATAGAAAAACAAATGGCAGCAGTAAAAACCGGACTACAAAAGGCATATAGTGAAATTTCATTTAGGGAGTAATACATTGTTAAAACGCATATTTTTATTTCTAATACTTTTTACAGCATTTGCAATACCTGTAAATGCAGATATATTGCCTGTCACCAAATCTGATATTGAAAATGAAGTAATAGGATTATATCAAGTTCCGCTAAGATTTTATTTGTATGCAACACCTAGCAAAAAAGCCGACATTGTGTATCAAGCAAACTGGGATTACAAAACCTTTAACAGCACAAGCGGAACGGCTGAAGATTTATTTACGGTGTTTATTCAAGCAAAGGAACTTGCTTATGTAAAAGTTACAGACTACAATGATGAATGGACAGAAGTAATATATAACAAAGAAAAAAATCTAAAAGGATGGCTTCCAACAGAAGAATTCAGATTTATGACATGGAGAAGTTTTTATAACATCTACGGAAGAAAATACGGACTGTATTTTTTTAAAGATGCACCTAAAAGTGCCAGAGAACTACACGGTTCAACCACTGATGACTCTCCTGTTATACAAAGAATTGACAATCCTAAAAAATTAAAATTAACAGTAATAAAAGGTAATTGGGCTCTAATTACATCAATTGAAAATAATATGGGAAAAACAGGATATATGCGTTGGCGAAACGATGAAGGCGAAATATATGCATTTCCTGCTATAAAATAACCCTATTTAAAAACCAACACTTAATCCTGCACAAAGATTAATTGATTGCCCTGTAACACCTTTTGCCTGCTCTGAAATAAGATATTTTATCATTTCTGCTATTTCACTTGGTTCAACAAATCGCTTTTGAGGTACGCATTCAATAATTTCATCTTTAGAAAATTCCGAGTCATCAACAGAACTATTGCCAAGTTCAGTTTCAACCCAACCCGGATTTATAGTGTTTATTGTTATGTTATCTTGTGCCAACTCTAACGCAACAGCCTTTGTTAAGCCAACTAACGAAGCTTTTGTCGCTGAATACATACTTGCACATGCTTCACCCATAACACCGCTTATTGAACCTATATTAATAATTCTACCCCATTTGTTTACTTTCATATAAGGTACAGCAGCAGAAATTAAAAAAGCAGGAGCAATAGAATTAATTTTAAAAATTTCACTTATCTTATCATAAGAATAATCTTCAATTTTATTATAAATGTATTCCCCTGCATTATTAATAAGAATATCTATTTTCTTGTCAACAATAAACCTTGATAACTCCTTTAAATCTTCTTCATTTGACAAATCACAAACTATATAATCTGATAAATTTAACTCATTTAATAATGCTTCATTTCTTGCTGTACCGTAAACATTATAATTTAATGACAATAGTTGTGAAATTGCTTTACCTATACCTCTTGATGCTCCTGTTACCAACACGTTTTTCATAAATTACAGTTCCTCTTTTGCATAAGACATAACAATTTCTGATAAAAATCTTTTCACAACATAATCTTTTTGAGCATCAGGTAAATTTTTTAAAATTTCTAAAGATGTAGACAAGTCTAGTACGTCATCATACCAACGTTGATAAGAATATTCATTACAAGAAAATTTTGACAATTCTTTATCAATATTAATATTACATTCATTAACTATAATTTGTAAAAGATGCTGAGAAATAACAATCTTATCATCTTCATTTAGAGATTCAACAAAATTAAGTAACTCACTTAATTCATTATTATTTTCATACCATCTCATAAATTATTTTATAATGCCAAAACCTAAAAGTAATGTACAAACAAGAAATATACCTGAAACAATATATGTTAATTTGTTCAAACCTTTTTCTGCACTTTTTTGAGAAGAAAACATCTGAGAAGCTCCACCAATAGCAGCAATACCATCACCTTTTGGTGAATGTAAAAGAACTAAAACTATCAATAATAGTGCTGAAACAATTTGCAATATCCAAACAAGTGCTAATAACATTATATATCCTCTTTATTTGCAATAAAAAATGACTTCATATCGCCTGTGTGTAACTGTCTGTATTGGTACAATCTTGCAGGTCTTTTTGAAGAAGCCTTCGTATATTCATCTAACTCTATAAGACCTTCAGTACCTAAAACTTTTTTTCTAAAATTACGCTTATCTAATTCTTTACCCATAATAAGCTCGTAAACTCTTTGCATTTCAGTAAGAGTAAATTTTTCTTTCAATAACTGATAAGCAACAGGACAAGAACGCAATGACAACCTTGTTCTTGCACGAGTATAATCAATAATTTCTTTGTGGTCAAATGCTAAAGGAGGTAATTCATCAACAGGATACCACGCAACATCATCCGATGCCATGACCTTAACATCTTCATAACGAACAAGAGCAAAATATACACAAGTAATAACACGAGAATCAGGGTGTCTTAAAGGATCACCAAACGTATACAACTGCTCTAAATATACATTATCAACATCTGTTTTTTCTTTCAAAACACGAACTGCAGCCTGTTCAAGATTTTCAGACATTCTTACATAACCACCGGGAATAGCCCACTTACCAATAAACGGTTCTTTTTCACGCTTAATAAGTAATACCTGCAAAGCATTTTTTTTAATAGTCAAAATTACAGTATCGACAGTAATTTCATGTGTTTTTGTTTCATTAAACATCAATACAATATTCCTCTTGTGTTATGGAATTATTTTAAAATAAACAAAAATAAAAGTAAATAGCAAATTTATCTTCATTAACAACACAACTTGACTATAAACTGCTTTAAATAATGAATATATTTAAATTATATCAAAGAATCTTTAACAGATTTTGTAGCCGAAACATCTATAATTTGTAACGAATGTCTTGACAAACCTACTCCTTTATCACTTGAAATCGGAGCGGTAGTAACAGACGGCTTTTTATTATTAACAGGTACCGGTCTGACATTAACAACAGGAGCTTTTCTTGAAGCTTTTACAATAGCAGGATCAGGATGATGAGAAAAATGTTTGTAATCAGACATTATAGTATTTACAAAATTTCTGCTGGAATTTGGAACAGCCTTTCTTCTTGAAACAGCAACAGGACCTGCATTATAAGCAGCAAGTGCTAACTCCGTTGAACCAAACATCTTATACATCATTTTGTAATACATCAAACCACCCCTTATGTTATCACTTAAGTAATAAGGGTTAAGTCCCATAGTTCTTGCAGTAGAAGGTAATAACTGAAAAACTCCAACTGCACCGTATGGACTTTTTGTATTGTGTCTAAAATTTGATTCGGTTTTAGCAATGCTTAAACCTAAAGCGGGATCAATGCCCAGTTCAATTGAATGCTTTACGATAATAGCTTTTACTTCGTTTTCTGATACTTCTGCTGCGATAGTTTTTTGTCCCAACATTAGCACTATCATTATCGTGAGTATTGCTAACTTTCTTAACATAAAATATTCCTGTGATTGTGAATTGTTTAGTTATAGCGGCAATTAGCAAGTGTAATATATACAACTATAACATTTGTAAATATATTTTAATATAAAAAATAAAAAATTGCAAGTCTATTGTCCAAAGTGGTATAATCACCAGTATATAAAGAAATTTAGTAATCAAAGGAGATATAAATGAAAAATAAAAATGCGTTTACAATGGCAGAAGCATTAATTGTACTCAGCGTAGTTGGGATATTAGCGGCTTTGTCAGTTGTTGCCGTAAACAATTCAAAACCTGATGAAAATATAATCATGTTCAGAAAGGGCTATGCAACAGCAACAAAAATTACACAAAACATGCTCAATGATACAACATTGTATCCGAATGCAAATAGTGAAAAGAGTTTATCAAAATTAGGCAGTGCAATAGATAATAAAAAAGGATTGACCGATACAGGAGGAACAAACTCTAACAATTTTGCATACAATTTCAAAATACTGGCAAATCCTGTATCTGATTATACAGGCAGTCCTAATAACAATACCAACATCAATCATAAATTTACCACAGCAGACGGCATATACTGGGAAGTAAACAGCCTTATGAATAATTCAACAACTCCTTGTGCGTATGCTACAATGTTTTTGTACGGAAAAAATGGTGCTGCTTGCAGTTATGATGCAACAAATTGTGCCAGACCGACTAAATTTAAACTTCGGATTGACGCACTTGGTACAATCAAACCTGTATTAGATAACGGTAGAACACTTGACCCTGTTGCAGCAACATATCTTTATTACAGTAAGATTAATAAACACTCTAAAATTCCTCGTGATACAAGATGGTTTACATAAATGTTAAAATTTGCAAGGCATTTTATTTTTGATATAATTACCATATAGGAGTTAATATGAAAAAAACAGCATTTACTTTAATGGAAATATTACTTGCAATGTCAATTATCGGAGTATTGGCTGTTGCATCAATGAATAATATCGGAAAAATTCAAAGCAACAAAACTAAAGAAGCCTTTAGAAATTGCTACAATCACATGGAACAAACTGTTTCGTCTATAATATCAGATGACTCAATTTACCCTAAAATTACTTGGGGTAATACTTTAGACAGTACAGGCAAAGTAAGAAGATACCCTATAAGAATGTTTGGATTTGATAGCAGCGGTAATGCCATATTTAGCCAGAATATGCAATCTAACCTTTTTCCACAGACATTTATAGACAGAACATCTACAACAGATACGTCCAGAAGTGGATCTATATATTACAGATGTACGGCAAAAAATGGCAGCTACTGGGTAATTTATGCTAACAGCAGTCAATCAAGCGGTAAAATAACAAATATAGCAAATGCGGATTATATAATTATTTTTGATGTAAACGGTCTCTATAACGGCACTGGATGTCCTTATTCCGGAGAAAATTTAACAAACGGACCAACAAATTGTACAAAACCGGATACGTTTAAATTTGGATTAACTTATGATAACAGAATTATACCAGACACTAATTCCGTATATAACGGAAAAACATTAAGCAAATTTATGGAAGATTACGGATACGGAGAAGAAGCCGCTGCGACTTCTTCATAATCTTTCGAGTTAAGATAATTGAAATTTTTTAATATAAATAAAAGGAAAGGAAAGGAAAAATTAAACAATGGAACAAAAACATTTAGCAACAATTGGTGTATTTGGTGGTTCAGGCTTTTACAAATTTTTGGACAACGTTGAAGAAGTAAAAGTAGAAACACCTTACGGTATGCCAAGTGACAACCTTATGATTGGTAAAATAGGTAAACATAAAGTAGCATTTATGCCAAGACACGGTAGAAATCACACTATTCTTCCACATTTAATTAATTACAGAGCAAATGTTTGGGCAATGAAACATGTTGGATGTGAAAGAGTTATTTCACCTTGTGCATCAGGAAGTTTACAAAAACACATTAATCCCGGTGATTTTGTGATTTGTGACCAATTTGTAGATTGGACAGACGGCAGAAAATCAACATTCTTTGAAGGACCGGTTGTTCACCATCCGTCACCAACAGATTTATATTGCCCTGAATTAAGAGAAATTGCTATTGATATTGCAAAAAAATTAGGTATTAAAGTTCACGAAACAGGTACAATGACTGTTATAAACGGACCAAGATTTTCAACAAAAGCCGAATCTAAATTCTTTACAAATCAAGGTTGGGATGTAATTGGTATGACTGCATTCCCTGAAAACTACCTTGTAAAAGAAATGGATATGTGTCCGTTAAACATTTCCTTAATTACAGACCATGACTGCGGTTTGGTTGGAGATGTTCCTCCTGTTTCACACCACGAAGTTTGCAGAGTATTTAACGAAAACTTAGAAAACGTTAAAAACTTGTTGTTCAGAGTTATTGAAGCAATACCTGAAACAAGAGAACATTGTGATTGTGCTAACACATTCAAAAATTCTCAAATGTAATTACCTAAAAATCGGATAAGTAACATACTTATCCGATTTTTATATGGATAAAAGGACCTAACAATGATACTTAAACTTATAAACGAAATTTTTTATTTATATGGTGTTCTAATTTTGATAAGAATATTTTTAACTTGGATTCCAACAATTGACTGGGATGCACAACCAATGAAAGCATTAAGAACAATTACAGATGTATATTTAGATTTGTTTAGAAGCCTAATCCCACCGTTTGGGGGGCTTGACTTTTCACCAATAATTGCAATTATTGTTCTTCAAATATTTCAAGTAATTTTAACCTCTTTTATTGGAAGCATGATGTAAATAAGTCGAAACTTTTAGTTTCGACTTATTATTAAATAAAACTACTTTGCCCAATTCATAACATCTTTTATAAAAGGTTCCTCAATAATATTAGGATGTCTTGATTTATAATCATCAATAACAGAAATAACTTCCTCTTTTTTATTTGTTTCAACACAAGAAACGAGATAATTATTTAACATTTTTTCATTATCTTTGTCAAAATAATATGCTTGTTTAAAATAAATATACGCATTATTATAGTTATCCTTTTTTGCCTCACACATACCCAGCATATTTAGAAGCGGCACTCTTTCTTCATTATTTTTTGTATAATTTACAGCATATTGGTAATACTTTATGGCACTGTCATACTTTTTGGATGTATAGTAACATTCACCCATTGACTGATAAATTAACGGATTATTATTCTCCAATTCCAAAGCCTTTTTATAAGCCTCAAGTGCATCATCTTTTCTACCTAAATCATAATATACCCGACCCAAATTTACCCAAGAAATAGCCTTATTAGGGGAATGCTTAGCATATAACTCTGCTTCTTTTAATTTTGTTTCAGCATAATTTTTGGTTTCCCTATTAATTAAATCCTGGTCATTTGAATAAAGAATTTTGATTGTTGCAATATCTCTTGATGAAAAAGTTTTAACATTTGAAGAAGCATACATTACATCTGTATTTTTTGGACTATGTCCAATAATACCAATTGCGTGTCCTAATTCATGAATAGCAACATTATATACTTCTGATGATGTAACCTTAACATTAGAATTTGGTTTTTTAGATAATATTTTTACAAATGATTTTGATAAATATTTATCATCACTTGAAAAACTATTATTTGTAAGCCCTGCCATATAAATAGAATCTTTATTATCATTGCTGTCAAAATGATCAACAACATCAATAATAATATCAGCATTATCTCTTTTTGAAGTAATATAAAATTTAAAATAGTCCTTAAAAACATCATTATACTTACTTAATGCTTTATAAATCGAATTTTTATATTCCGAATCAGAAACAAACACTGTAATTTTTTTCTTATTCCATTTTACTAACTTACCGTTTGAATCAATTGCATAATTAATATAATTATCAGAAACACTATAAGAATCCGACTCAAGTTTTTTATTTGACAATGAAGAATCATCTGCTTCTGAACTTAAAATATCTTCATCAGATATATTACGATTTTTGTTATCTAAAAGCTCTTTTTGCTCTTTTGAAGAAAGCGAAGAAAAAGAAAATATTTTTTCGATAGGCTTTGCAGGTGCGTAATAATTAAAATAATTAGCAATACCAATAACTAAAAGAAGTATTGCAAGAATTATAAATTGATTTTTTTGATTATTTAAATTATTCATATTACCTCAAAAAAGGCATAAACTAAATGTTTATGCCTTTGATAAATTAAGTTTCAACATATTCTCTTAAACGTTTACTTCTGTTTGGATGTCTTAATTTTCTCAAAGCCTTAGCCTCAATTTGACGTATTCTTTCTCTGGTAACACCAAACAACTGACCAACTTCTTCTAAAGTTCTTTGTCGTCCGTCATCCATACCAAAACGTAATCTTAAAACATCTCTTTCACGTGGAGATAAGGTACATAAAACTTCAGCCAAATCTTCACGCAACAAATCACCTGCAACCGTTTTAATAGGTGCATCTGCTTCTTTATCTTCAATAAAATCACCTAAACGAGAATCTTCTTCTTTACCGATAGGAGTTTCTAATGACAAAGGTTCTTGAGCAATTTTAATAATTTCTCTTAATTTAGAAATTGAAACATTCATTTCCATTGCCAATTCTTCTTCGGTAGGTTTTCTTGAAAATTCTTGAGCAAGTCTTCTTGTAACTTTCTTAAGCTTATTAATAGTTTCAACCATGTGAACAGGAATACGAATAGTTCTTGCCTGATCAGCAATTGCACGTGTAATAGCTTGTCTAATCCACCAAGTTGCATAAGTTGAAAATTTAAAACCTCTTTCGTGATCGAATTTTTCTGCTGCTCTAATTAAACCCAAGTTACCTTCTTGAATTAAATCCAAAAACAACATGCCACGACCAACATATTTCTTAGCAATACTTACAACCAAACGTAAATTTGCTTGAACAAGTTTTCTTTTTGCAATAGCACCGGGAGTTCCACCTTTTATAATTGCTCTTGCCAGTTCAATTTCTTCATTAGCAGAAAGCAACTTAATACGACCGATTTCACGCAAATACAACCTCACAGGATCATCAACGGCAACACCCTTTGGAAGCTCCATTTCATCTTCTTTATCTTCAGAGCCCGAATCCATAAGATATATATCATCATAATTTGTTTTGCCATCAATTTTTCCGGCAGAAACAATATCTTCGATATTATCAGTGCTCATCTCAACATTTAAAAATGAGTCATCGACAGCATCCTCATCTTTATCGCTTTCCAAGCCTAACATATCCAAATTATCTTCTTCCATCATATTTACAACAGAATTTGATTGTCTTTTCTTTGTCATTTAACTTCACCAGTCCTTAATTTGTTTAATTTATCTCTAAGTTGCATCTGTATTTTTAAAGCTTCAGTTTCATCATCATTAACTGTTTCATAAATTTGTTTTAATTGTTTTCTTTCTTCTTCACGCTTACAAGCTTCTATTTTTAAAATATTTTCTTGAATTACAACATTTAATTCATCTTCACTTAAATTTGAAAAAGAGTCTGAAATACAAATTAAATCAGTAATTAAACCTTGTACCGAAACATCATTTGCGAATTCAACATATAACATATCTGTCAATTCACTAACATTATTTACGGTATTTATTAATTTGTCAATTGTATCTTTTACAATTATTAACGTTTTATTTGTAAAATTTACACTTTTTATTTTTTCTGACAAATTTGAAGCAAATTTTAAATTGCTCCTATTTATAAAATGCAAACTAAGCAGATTTTTTTGTGCAATTTCTTCAATAGATGAAGAATTTGTTACATTTGCAGTTATTTTTGAAGGAATATTAAATTCTTCAGAAGAAGAAGCATTGACTTGAGATGCTATAATTTTCTCATCAATATTAAGTGCAGAAGACACAATTTTAATATACTCAGAGCGAATTATAGGATTTTGAACCTCATTTAATATAGGTAAAATTTCGTCAACCAACAGAGATTTTTCTTGTGGAGTATTAACTTCTGTTTTCTTTTTTAAAAGTTCATTTAACTGAAAATCCAAAAGCAAAGGTGCATTGGAAATATAAGCCTTAAAAGCCTCCGAGCCGGAATGACGTATAAATTCATCAGGGTCTTTGTCCTCAGGCGGAGCAACAACCCTTATTTCGCAAGAATATTTATCTTGATTTGAAACAACATGGGATTCATCAAATTGCTTAATATTACCTAATCCTTGAAAAGCGGTTTTTATTAATTCACCACCTCTTTTTGTAGCATTTTGTCCTGCTTTATCAGTATCAAAAGATAAATAAATTTTTCTGCTTCTTGTATATTTTGATAACATTTTTACGTGTTCTAACGTCAAAGAAGTACCGCAAGAAGCGACCGCATTTGAAATTCCATGAGCCTGTGCAGATATAACATCAAAATACCCCTCCATTATGATAACGGAATCTTCTTGTTTTATAGCCTCTTTTGCAGTATATAAACCATATAAAATTCTACTTTTATTATAAATTTTTGAATCAGAAGAATTTAAATATTTCGGATTTTGTCCGTCTTCAATTGCCCTTGCACCAAAAGCAATATAATCACCATTTTCACTCTGAATAGGAATAATAATTCTATTTCTAAAACGGTCAATATAATTGCCTTGACTTGATTTAATAATTAATCCCGCATCAACAAGAATTGAATCATCGTATTCTCTCTTTAGATGTTTATAAAGCTCATTTGGTTCTTTTAATGCAAGTCCCAAAGAATATCTTGAAATAACAGCGGGTGAAATATCTCTGCCTGCAAGATATTTCACGGCAATATTATCTTGAGGCGAAGTAAGTAAAACATCTTGATAAAATTGAACAGCCTTTTTGCAAGCTTCAAGCATTAATGCTCTTTCTTCTTTTTGTTTACCACCGTCTGATTTAAATTCAGGCAGCGGAATATTGTATCTTTCAGAGAGATATTTTATAGTCTGTACATAATCCCAATTATGCAATTTCATTAAAAATGTAATAGCATCTCCACCGACACCGCATCCAAAACACTTAAAAATTCCACGCTCAGGAGTAACTGAAAACGATGGAGTTTTTTCTCCATGAAAAGGACAAAGACCCCAATAAGTCTTACCTTTTTTTTTCAGCACAACTTCTTCAGATATAATATCAATAATGTCTATCTGATTTTTAATTTGTAAAACTGCTTCTTCGTATGCTGACACCATAACAATATTTTAGCATAATAAAAAATTATGATATAATCATAATATGAAAAATTATTTTATTGACACACATTCACATATTGATATGATTGAGGAATTTTCAGTTGAAACAATTATAAAAAAAGCAAACGAAAATGGTGTAAAAAAAATTATAATTCCTTCAGCAGATGAAAGCTCCTTCGAACCAATACTTAAAATATGTGAAAAATATGAAAATGTATTTTGCATGCTGGGTGTATTTCCTCAAGAAGCTCGCAAGTGGAATGACAAAACCGCAGAAAATATAATAAATCTGGCAAAAAACAATAATAAAGTTGCAGGTATTGGTGAAATCGGCTTGGATTATTACTGGGACACAAGTTTTGCTGATTTGCAAAAAGAAGTTTTTATTAAACAAATTGAAATTGCAAACGAATTAAAACTTCCAATTGCTGTACACGACAGAGAAGCCCATAAAGACACTTATGACATAATAACAAAATATAATAAAGGTTCTGATGTACTTTTACACTGTTTTTCAGGAAGTGTCGAATTTGCAAGAGAATGTATAAAAGCAGGTTTTTATTTGGCTTTAGGTGGTGTCGTAACTTTTAAGAACGCAAAAAAAATGAAAGAAGTTGCAATTGATATGCCTCTTGAAAGATTAATGCTTGAAACAGACGCACCTTATTTAACTCCGGTTCCTCACAGGGGTAAAACCAATGAACCCAAATATATACCGCTAATTGCACAAGAAATAGCTACTTTAAGAAACCTTGATATAGAAGAAATCGCAAAAATAACGACAGAAAATGCAGAAAAGGTATTTAAAATTTGAAAAAAGAACGACTGGACAAATACCTTGTTGATTTAGGTTATTTTGAAAATAAAAGCAAAGCGGCAGCCGCAATTCTTGCAGGCGACGTTTTGATTAACGATGAAAGAATTACAAAAGCAGGCTATCAAATTACAATTGAAAAAGAATATGAAATCAGAGTAAAATCAATGCCTTACGTTTCACGTGGGGGTTTTAAGCTTGAAAAAGCATTAAAGACTTTTGATATTGATGTAAAAGGCAGAATTTGCCTTGATGCAGGTGCTTCAACAGGCGGATTTACCGACTGTCTGCTTCAAAACGGTGCAAAATTTGTTTATGCAGTTGACGTAGGATATGGACAACTTGCTTGGAAAATAAGAAATGATGCTCGAGTAAAAACTATTGAAAAAACTAACCTGAAAATATGCAAAAAAGAAGATATTTATTCTGAAACAGAACCTTTTGCAGATTTACTGGTATGCGACGTTTCATTTATTTCGTTAGAAAAAGTTTTACCAAATTTTCAAAAACTCCTCGACGATAAACAAGAACTTATCTGCCTTATAAAACCACAATTTGAAGCAGGAAAAGAACTTGTTGAAAAAGGCGGTGTCATAAGAAATAAAAACACACATTATAACGTTATTGAAAATGTTGTTAAATGTGCAAAATCATTTCAATGTTTTAAATCTCACTCACTCTGCAATAAAAGGACCTTGCGGAAATATAGAATATTTAATTCACTTGTCCAACATTAAAGAAAATGAATTATTTAATTTAAATATAGAAAATACGGTCAATAAAGCGTTTGAAGAATTAAATTAATCACTTGTATAATCGCAAATAGTGCCTTCAACTGTTTCAATTTGATTATATTTGTTCGCAATTTTATTTTGCGAATTTAAAGATTTTAATTCATGCATAGTTTTATCACGCAAATCTATAATTATATTAAGATTTTCTTTTTCAAAATCCAAAATTTCTTTTTTTATTTCACCTATAATTGCAGCTTCGTCATCTGTCAAAGAAACTGTTTTTTTTATAAGCATAAGTTTTGAAACTAGTTGAGATTTATAATTTTCGCAAGACAAAGCTTCATCATAATCTGAGTTATCAATGGCACGTTTTGTTCTTTGTACAACATTCAATATTTGCTGATATAATAACTTTAATTGTTCAAATTGATTCGACATACTATCCTTCATACTCAGTATCAGCACCTACTGCTGCTTTTTGGCTGTTTACCATAGCAATAGCCTGTTTCCAAGTTGCACGTAAGTCAACAAGATGTCTCAAAACTTCATCAATTTTAGTAACATCTTTCTTTAAATTTGCCTGTACTAATGTATTATAAAAATACTCGTATAAGGCTTTTATTCTAACGGCAAAATCACCACCATTTTCTTCATCAACCGTATTGATAAATTCCAATAAAATATTTTCCGCACCAATAATATTATTGTGTATTTCAGGAATATTTTTTTGATCCATTGCAATTTTTGCCTTATTCAAAAATTGAATAGCACCATCATACAACAATATTAATATTTTTTCAGGTGTAGCAGTTTCAACTTCATTTTTCTGATATTGCTTCAAATAAGGATTCATATATTTAACCTCTATATAGATTTGTTTACAAGGATACCTGAATTATAATCCAATTTATTTATCATTTCAAGAAAATCATCTGCATTTATAGATTCTAATGTTTTTTTTGTAATTTTATTATACAGTTCTATTCTATCTGTATATTTATTAACTTTTATAATAACATTTTCAGGATCTTTAATCAAAAGCGACTTATACTTTTGAGCATTTTTTGATGAAATTTTAGCATCTTTATTTAAAGAACCTTCTTCGTCTTTTTCTTCTTTTTCATCGTCAGCATCTTCTTCAGCGTAACCGTCTTGAAAAAAATTATTTTTATTTTTTTCTTCTTTTTCGTCATTATTAATTCTTTTGTTTACTGCACGGTCAATTTTTTCTACTGACTTTTCACCACTGTTCAAAACACCCTGTTCAACAGACGCTGCTGCCTGTGCTGAAGTTATATCTTTTGGAAGTCCCAAGGCTGATATTGAAAATCCGTCAACACTCATTTCTTATCCTTTTGTTACAAATTTTGTATTTATGTACTTTTTATATTATAATTAAACTGGTAGAAATTTTGAATACTGAATGGAGAGTATTTTGAAAAAGAATATTTTAAACGCATTCATAGAAAAATTAAAAGCATTTCCTTTATGGATTAAACAGGTTATATTTTTATATCTTTATAAGGATTTAAAAGAAGCAACTTCTGATGACTTTATTGAAACAAATGAAGAAGATATGCTAAATTTGTACGTTCCTACATTATCTTATGTTGGCAGAACAGAACTGGAAGAACGTGCTAAAGGATTTGAACCTAATCTTTATACATTCTTGGAAAGTGCAGAAAGTGAAATGTCACTTTTGGAAGTTGCATTGAACTATTTTTGGACCTTAGAAGAAACTTGTAAACAATTTTTAGCCGCAGTTGATGCAGATTTAATAAAAGCACCTATTCCTCCCAAAATTATAGCGATGGCAGGGTTTATGGCAGGAAGATACAGAACAGGTGAATATTTCAAGCGTGTAGGGAAAATTAATGTTGACCAACTTGAATTAACAATAAGACGTCAAAAAGAATTAACGGATCAAGGACAAAAAGCAAAAATTGCACAAATAATGATAGATTTAGGCTTCGTAACCGAAAGAGATACTCACGCATTGATGATAATAAAAGAAGAAGCAAAAAAAAGATTTATTTTAGATACTTCAATAATTCCTGAAGGTGTAACTGGTAATGACAGTAAATACGTTGCCGAAATTGAAGAATTAAAAAAACAAAATGCCGTATTGAAAGCAAAACTTGCAAAATTATTATCAATGTTTAAGAAGCCATAATGTACCCTGATAGTTACATACCACAAAGATTAGTTAAACATTTTAGAGGTGAACTGACAGCACAAGAACATCTTGGCTTTGTTCAGACTTGCGATTTGAAATTTGGAGAAACCTTTGGATATCCGTTTTATTTACGTTCATGTGCAAAACCTCTTCAAGCCGCACTTATAGTTGATTATAATCTTGACTTTACGCTTGAAGAAATATCACTCTGCTGTGCTTCACATGCAGGAGAAAATTGCCACGTTAATTTAGCGAAACAACTATTAAACAAAATAGGACTTAAAGAAAAGGATTTAAAGTGCGGCTTACACAGACCTATTTCAAAAACAGCAGATAGAAATTTACTTCTAAGCGGTCAAAATGAAACAGTCTTTCACAACAATTGCGTTGGCAAACATCTAATGATGCTCGCTATTTGTTTAAAAAACGGCTGGGATATAGAAAATTACTACGACATTGAACACCCTGTCCAACAAGTGATTAAAGAAAAAATATATGATTTATGTGAAATAGAAGAAGATTATCCTATAACAAAAGACGGATGCGGAGTTCCTGTTTTTTCAATGCCGCTGGATAACATGCAAAAAGGATATTTGAATTTGTTTACGGCTGATAAATATTCAAAAATCACAAAAGCATTTTTGGAATATCCGTACATAATTGGCGGTGAAGATAGACTTGATACAAAAATTATGCAACACTCTAAAAATTTAATTGCAAAAGTCGGAGCAGGAGGACTTTGCATCGTTGTAAATTTGGACTTTGCTGACTGTTTGATTGTAAAAGTACTTGATTGTGATATGCAAGCAAGAGAAATTACAACTTTAAGCATGCTAAAAAAAATGAATTGGGCAAATATACCTTACGAAACAGCAATCAAAACGCTTCATGGAGAAGAAATTGGTCTTATGAAATTTATAGCATTATAGAAAATATTAATATATAATTTTTAATTAACCAAAATAAAACCATTCCTGATTTTTCAGAATGGTTTTATTTTTTATTTACTTACTATTTATTTTTTACAATACAGAAGCTTTTTCTTCGTCTGTAACACCTTTAATAGTTAAATTAACTCTGCCTTTGTCGTCTATTTTTATAATCTTAACAACAACTTCGTCGCCAATATTTACATGTGGTTCAATTGTTTCAATTCTTTCCTTGCAAATTTGAGAAATATGAACCATACCGTCTTTACCTCCGCCAAGTTCTACAAAAGCACCTATCGGAATAATTCTTACGACTTTACCTTTTAAAACCATTCCAACTTCAGGTTTGAAAGTCAAATCTCTAATCATCTTCATAGCAACTTTAGCACCTTCTTGGTCATTAGAAGTAATTGTAACGACACCTGAGTCTTGAATATCAATTTCAGCACCGGAAGCATCAATAATAGCTCTGATTTGTTTACCACCCGGCCCGATAACTGTTCCGATATCTTCAGTAGGAATAGTCATTGTCGTAATACTTGGTGCATAAGGTGATAGTTCTTTAGCAGGTTCTGTAATTGCTTCTCTCATTTTACCTAAGATATGCAATCTGCCTTCTTTTGCTTGGGCCAAAGCACGTCTTAATGTTTCATTAGGAATACCTTTAGCCTTCATATCCATTTGTAATGCGGTAATAGCTTCATCGTTACCCGTAACTTTGAAGTCCATATCACCTAAAAAGTCTTCAATACCTTGAATATCAGTTAATACAACAGGTTCGTAACCATCTTCTTTAATCATACCCATTGCAACACCACCAATCATGCACTTAACGGGAACACCTGCATTCATTAATGCCATTGATGAACCGCAAGTAGATGCCATAGAAGTTGAACCGTTTGATTCTAATACATCTGAAGTTACACGAATTGTATAACCGAATTCTTCTTGACTTGGAAGTGCAGGAATGTTTGCACGTTCAGCCAAATTACCGTGACCAACTTCACGTCTGCCCGGTCCTCTTAAAGGTTTTACTTCACCAACAGAAAATCCCGGAAATATGTATTTGTGCATATAAGTTTTTTCTGTTTGAGGGTCAACACCATCAAGTTCTTGCTTCATAGCAGGCCCTGCAAGAGTTGCAACAGATAATACTTGAGTTTGACCTCTTGTAAATACGGCAGAACCATGTGCTCTTGGTAATACACCTACTTCACACCAAATAGGGCGAACTTCATTTGGTTTTCTTCCGTCTGCTCTTACACCTTCTTCAAGAATCATTTTACGCATAACTTTCTTTTCTGCGGCTTTAAATTCCTCAGCAACAAAGTCAATACCTGTTTCTTCAATCATTACATGAATAGGGTTATCATCAGGAAGTGATTCTACTCTTTCTTTTACAAGTTTTTTAGCTTCTTCAAGTTTATTTTGTCTGTATTCTCTGTCAAAGTTGTGATAAGCATCGTGAATCATATCACCGGCAACTTCTTGAATAATGTTTTTTAATTCTGTTGTATCATAAGGATTTACAAATTCTTCTTTTACAACTCCACATTCTTGAGCAAATGCAACTTGGTTTTCGCATTGTTTTCTTATTTCACCTTGTGCAAACTCAACTGCTGCCATAATATCATCTTCTGTAACAAAATTACAACCTGCTTCAACCATTAATACAGAATCATGCGTACCTGCAACAACAATATTTAAATCAGATTCATCAGCTTGTTTGTGAGTTGGATTAGCAATCATATTGCCTTGTGCATCTCTTGAAACTCTGACAGCACCGATAGGGCCTTCAAATGGAGCACCTGAAAGCATTAAAGCATAAGATGCACCTAACATTACCAATGTATCAGGTTGATTTTCCTGATCATAACTGAATAATTGACCAACAATTTGTATATCATTTCTATATCCTTTTGGGAACAAAGGTCTGATAGGTCTGTCAACTAATCTTGATACTAAAATTGCTTTATCAGTTGATTTACCTTCAGAGCGATTATATCCGCCCGGAATTCTGCCTATTGCTGACATTCTTTCTTCGTAATCAATCAACAAAGGGAAGAAGTCAATACCAACACGAGGTTCCTTGCTAACGCAGCAATGAACAAATACCATTGTATCTCCACATCTGACAGTAACAGAAGATGTAGCAGATTGGGCGTATTTTCCTGTTTCAATTTCTACAATTTTTCCGCCAATTTCTAACTGCGTTTTTTTTGATTCTACCATTTTTCCTTCTTTCTTCTCGGGCTTCGTCTTTTTGCCCTTTTTCTTATGTGTACATTATTATATCTATAATTATATATTAAATATAAATTTTTAGGAAATTTCTTAAAAATGTGATACAATTAACTTATGTTTGATGAAATCGACCAATCAAGAATAGATGAAATAAAGCAAAGAACTCGTGAAGTACTTGACAGAACAACATTGTATCAGTATAAGGGTACCGTGTCGAAATTACTTGGTTTAACAGTAGAAGTTAAGCTTCCGGGACTTAAAATCGGAGATTTATGCTACATAGAAACGAACACAGGAGAAAAAAAACCTGCGGAAGTTGCTGCATTTAAAGGAGAAGTGGCACAATTACTTTTGCTCTTGGACGGTAATGGTATAGGTCAAGGATGTCTGGTATCATCGACAGGTCAACCTATTACAATTCCTGTTGGGGACTTTTTATTAGGCAGACTTATAGACCCTATGGGTAATCCAATGGACGGAAGTCCGCTGCCGTTAGAGCATGCCGAATGGAGAAACATTGAAGGCCCGCCGCCAAGTCCGTTTGAACGCCCTATTATTACGGAAATGTTCTCAACCGGTGTAAGAGCAATAGATTCTTGTTTGACATTCGGTTGCGGACAACGTATGGGTCTATTTGCCGGTTCAGGGGTAGGTAAATCAACACTTTTAGGTATGATTGCAAGAAACTCTGATGCGGATGTAAACGTTGTTGCACTAATCGGAGAACGTGGTCGTGAGGTAAAAGAATTTATAGAAGATGCTTTAGGTGAAGAAGGCATGAAAAAATCTGTTCTTGTTTGTGCAACAGGTGATCAGCCTCCGTTAATTCGTCAAAAATGTTTACTTGCAGCAACTGCGGTTTGTGAATATTTTAGAGATCAAGGTAAAAAAGTTTTTCTAATGACCGATACGGTTACACGTTGTGCAATGGCAGGTCGTGAAGTAGGTCTTTCACTTGGAGAACCGCCTACAATGAAGGGATATCCGCCTTCAATATTCTCTTGGTTGCAAAAAGTTCTTGAACGGGCAGGTAACAGTCCTAAAGGCTCTATTACTGCTTTTTACACAGTTTTAATGGAAGGTGATGACATTAATGACCCTATCGTTGATACGGTGCGTGGGATTACAGACGGTCACATTTTCTTATCAAGAAAAGTTGCTGAAGCAAACCATTATCCTGCAATTGATGTTTTAGGCAGTATATCACGTCTTATGAGTGCCATTGCTTCATCAGAACACAAATCAGCAGCAGGTAAAATGCGTAAACTTTTAGCACTTTACAGAGAAAATAAAGACTTAATTGATGTTGGCATGTATCAACAAGGTTCTAATCCAAGTCTTGATATTGCAATTGAAATGATGCCACAAATTAATGCTTTCTTGCAACAAAGAACCACTGATATTGTAAGCATGGATACAACTATCAGCACTCTTATAGAAATGATGTCAAATGTAAATGTTTAAGGTATAATCAAATTATGAAAAGAATTATTTTTGTTTTATTAATATCACTATTTATGTCACAAAACTGCTTTGCCAGCGATAATTATGTTGCCTATGCGACAGATAAAAAACAAGCAAGAAATGAAAAACAACAAATACAATCGCTTGAAAAAGAAGTTAAAGCAACACTAAGACAACAAATTTATTATACAAATACAAATGATAAAGACAAACTTAGAACTTTATATGCCAACGATTATATCAACGCTGACGGATTTGATTTAAATATGTACTTTGAACTTGTTGAAAAAACTTGGAAATTATATCCTGACATAAAATATACAATGCATATCGACAACATAAGCATTATTGGAAATACTGCCATTGTCGCTGTAACAGAAAATGCAAAGGCAACAACAACAGAAAAAGTTGATGAAACAGAAATAAAAGGTTATTTAAAAAGCACTTCAGACAGTCTTTATTATTTAGAAAAAATTGGCGACCGCTGGTTAATTAAATCAGACAGCATAATAAGTGAAAAGACAGAATTAACTTACGGTGAAGCAAATGATATTAAAATTGAACTTATTGTACCGCAGTTAGTTCCCGCAAATAAAGAATATACCGCAAGTTTGAATATTACTGTACCTGATAAAAAAATGCTAACAATAGCATCAATCGGGCAAGAAAAAATTACATATCCACACGTAAACGCAACAGAAGTATATAGAAAATTACCTGAAAGCGGCATACTAGAAAGAGTTTTCAGAGCAAACAAAGAAAATTTGAATGAATATACTGTTGCATCTGTTGGTATTACAAGAGCACAAGTAACTAAAGAAAAAGAAATTAAACTTATAGTAACCGGCTTAGGATACGTTATAACAAGAACTAATGTTATTGCGGCAAAAGATTTTTCAAAGGTAAAGGAAAATGGCAAGAAAGAAACAACCGCAAAACTTGTGGATTAAAATTTCATATTTATTTTTAATTTTTGGCATTTTCACTTTCACTAACCTATACATTTCTGATTACATTACAGAACTTATTAAACAAGGACTTGAAATAAACAACAATGTTTTTTCAATAAATTACATGCAAAATACAGGTGCAGCATTTAGCATCTTGAAAGAATACCCTTTTATACTAATAGCACTTGCAGTTATAGCACTAATAAGCTTGTTTGCATATATTATAAGACATGCCGGCACTATGACATTTAATGGTATTTTCTGGTTCTCTGTGTTATTGTCAGGCATATTTTGCAATTTATACGAAAGGGTTATACTCGGTTATGTAAGAGATTTTATAAATTTAAAATTTATAAATTTTCCGATATTTAATTTTTCTGATATTCTAATATGTACAAGCATATTTATAATAATAATTTTACTTTTAACGAAAACAAGTTTAAAACAATTATGAAATTTTTAACTGATGAAACTGATGAAAATATAAGATTAGACAATTATCTTACAAATTTAATTGCAGATATTTCACGTTCAAAACTCCAAAATGCAATCAAAAACGGATATGTAACAGTAAACGGTGAAATTAAAAAAGCTTCACACAAAATTCACGAAGGCGATGTTATTGAATTTGAACAACAAGTAATAGAAGAAGTTAAAATAAATCCGCAAAATATTCCTCTTGATATTGTTTGGGAAGATGAAAATATGCTTGTCGTAAATAAGCCTTCCGGAATGCTTACTCATCCGACAACAATAGAACGTGAGAATACTCTTGTAAATGCACTTTTATATAAATATTGCAACAACCTTTCTGATGTTAATGGTGAATTTAGACGTGGTATTGTACACAGGCTTGATAGAAATACATCGGGGCTTTTAATGATTGCCAAAAATAATGAAGCACACGAAATCCTTGCAAACCAAATTAAAAACAAAACTGCAATAAAAAAATATTTAGCAATTGTAAAAGGTTCAGTAAAAAATGAAAGCGGAATAATTAACCTTCCAATAGGAAGACATCCTACCCAACCGCATAAAATGGCAGTTGTAGAAGGTGGAAAACCAAGTATTACAGAATACAAAGTTTTAGAACGTTTTAAAAATTCAACATACCTTGAATTAAATTTAAAAACGGGAAGAACACATCAAATAAGAGTACACATGAGTTATTTTAGAACACCGGTTTTTAATGACACTTTGTATGGAGCAAGACCTGAAAAAATTAAAACACAGGAACAAGTTTTACAAGCATACAAATTACAGTTTACAAAACCATTTTCTGATGAGATAATAAATCTGGAAATAGAACCAGACGAAAAAATACAAAAAGTTCTGAAATATTTAAGGAGTCAAAAATGATTATATTTTTAAGATTAATTTCTATACTAATATTAATTTGCACAGGTTATCTTTGTTATGAATTAAAAGATTATAAACTAGCAATTTTCGCTTGTAGCGGTTTTATAATCGGAATATTGTTTACACTTTCATATATGCTTGATGTGTCAAGAAAACTAAAAGTATACAAACGTGAATTGGAAAAAAGTTCTATAAATTCAGATGAGAGCGATTCAAAAGTAAAAGTTTTGGAATCAAAAATAGAAGTACTGGAAAAAGCACTCAAAGACGCATTAAATAAATAGACTAGTCATTGAATTCTTTTATTGCAAGCTCAGCCCAATCAACCAATGTATCCATAGTGTACGGCTTTGGTAAATAAACATCTGCTCCGGAATTCAATATTTTTTCTTTATTATGATAAATTGAAGTTGTTATAATTTTGACTTGAGGATGTTGAGTTTTAAAATTTTTACAAATTTCTAAATCAACTAAATCTTCACTGTCACTGGCATCAAAAATTACCAAAGCAGGATTTTTATCAAATATATCATTTGCCGAATTACAAATTTCAGCGGCAAACCCCTTTAAACCCAATGTGGTAGAAATTAACAATGCTAAAGCACTATCTTTTTCGTAAATTGAAACCTTATTATTAAATTCTTTGTCAATAACAGAATTTATACCTGACAGTCGTGGTCTTTCAATCAAATAATTTGATACTTTACTTTGTTTTGCAAGATTATATGCCTGCCTTAATTCTGTAATAATATCCTGTTCGTTTACAAACTTTTTAGTTTCACTTGTTATACCACCTGTCACGGAATAAATAAATTCACACTTTCTTTCAGTAAATTCATCTCCTCTTATCATCATATAACCTCTTTCCAAATCATGTTCAGAATAAAACTTACTTTTAACTGTTTCAAAAGCGTAGGTTATAAATGAAGCTAATTTTTCAATTTTTTCATTAGACGTAATAATAAGAAAATCTCTATCTGACAGCATTCCGATATAATCCGTTACTCCCAATGCGGAATTAATTATAGCACTGAAAGTTTGCAATAACCTGTCTGATGCCAGTTCTGTATAAGCCTCTTTGTAACTGTAAAAATTTTCAATACCTGTTATTAAACATGCCCAAGCAGAGTCCGACGATATAACACGCTTTATTGCCTTTTTACAATATTTTACAGTTGGCAACTTTGTTTTGGAATCTAAATTTGTTTCAAATTCCCTGCGAATATGTGCAAAAATACGAATTTTAAACTCATCAGAATTAACCGGTTCAGAAATAAAGTCATCAGCACCGCTTTCCAGAACTTTTATTCTGTCGGATACTTCTGCTGACTTTGACATTGCAACAATTACAGGTCGCATATTAAAAGTCAAAATTCGCAATCGTTCACATAATGAGCATAAATCAGCACTTATACTATCAGATACAATTATCAAATCAGGTTCATATTCTTGGATAAATTTGAATGCGACAGATACCTCTTTCACTATTTCCACATGATTTGAATCGTCTTCCAAAAGTTTTCGATATTTTGTAGATAACTCTTTTCGTTCATCAATAATTAGAGTTATTGTTTGCATTTTGCCCTCGCTTGATTTTCTATATCACATACAGGCATTAAAACTTCAAATGTTGTTTTATTTGAATCACTTTCAACAGATATTGAACCATTCATATTTTCAACAAGAGTTTTTGTAATATATAGCCCCAATCCACTACCCTGAACAGAACGGGTTAAGGGGTTATCAATTCGTGAAAATTTTTCAAATATTCTGGCTTTATCTTCATTTTTAATTTCCACCCCGACATCAGATATCTTTATTGAAATGTAATCATTTGCTGCAAAATCAGTTTTTATACTAACGTCTGTATTTTCTTGAGAATATTTACAAGCATTTTCCAGTAAATTCATAATAATTTGTTGAAATTTATCTTTGTCAATCAATATTTCCGGCAAATTTTTATTATAATCAAACACAATATTTTTTGACGGATACTGCTGTTGAATAATTGGTATAACATTTTTAATTGCTGAATTTGGCTCTACATTTTTAAAGACATAATTACTTGAATTTTGGGATTTTGTAACAGCCAAAATATTCTCAACAAGCCTAATAAGCCTATTAGATTGTTCTTCAATAATTTTCAAAAATTGTTTTTTACTATCATCATCAAGAACATCCCAAGAAGACAACATTGTCTGTGCAAAGCCTCTTATACTTGTAAGCGGAGTTCTTAATTCATGAGATACCGTTGAAATAAAATCATGCTGAGTAGAATCTTTATCCATATATTTATTGTACATCAATTTTTAGATTTAAATAAAAAGTTAAGATTTTTATAATAATTAAACTACTTTTTAAACTTTAATCAGCAATTAAAATCATTTGTATTTTTACTTTCAAGCCATTTTCGTAATAAATGCTGCTCATAACTCAACGCAAAATGATACAATGCTTTAGTAAGTTTTTGCCCGCTTTGAGATTTTGCAACAAGAAGATACTCTCCATATTCATTTTTCGCACAAGCAATTTCCGTATGAATAATCTTTTCAACATTAGTTTTTGGTTTATTTTCTAAAATTTTAATAATCCAATTGCATAACAAATGACAAGTAGATTTATTTTTTATAATTTCATCATCACGTTCCTGCAAATACTTTGCAAATTGTGCTATAATCACTTTTCTATACGCTTTCTGCAATGTTTCATAAATTTTTTCATTTTTTTATAATTTTTTCTATCACCTTGCTCTTTAAAAAGTTCTGCAGCTTTTTCATAATCAGCAACCGCACTCGGATAATCTCTTAATCCAATGTGAGCCATAGCCATAACTTCATAACTTTTTGCATAATTACTACGCAACTTTATCGCTTTTGTAGCGTCTTTTAAGGCTCCGAAATAATCTTCTAACCCCGCCTTAGCTCTGCCTCGAACTTCATAACATTTCATATAATCGGGATTTAATTCTATGGCATTTGATGAACTGTCAATTGCCTCCCGATATTTACCTTCTTTAAGAAATAATGATGATTTTAAACCGTAAGCAACAGAATTTGGCTTTATCTCCAAAGATTTTTCAATATCTTTGTTTGCACTATTATAATCACCTAAATAGTAATATGCTTTTGCACGATAGGCATAAGCAAAAAAATCCTTTTCATCTAAAGAAATTGCTCTGTCAAAACATTCTATTGCATTTTTATATTCTTTTTGACCTAATAGCTGTTTACCTAACAACGCACATTGAGTTGACGTATCACACTCTAAAGCATTTGCGTCAAGAACAGTTATAAACATAAATACAATTAAAATAAATAATTTTTTCATTAAAACTCCACAGTTGCCGTAGCTAAACATGTTATATTATAAATACTATTTTTATTCAATTCAAAAATTATTGATTCAAAAGTAGAACCTGTTGTACAAATGTCATCTATCAATAATATAGGTTTATCAGTATCTTTTGTAACTTCAAAAGCATTTTCAAGATTTTTCATTCTTTCATTACGTTTTAAATTATATTGAGGTTTTGTATTTTTAACTCTCTTTATTAATTCAAAATCATAACTGTAACCTGAAAGTTTACAAAACTCCTCTGTAACAAGCTCCATGTGATTATATTTACGCTGTTTATAACGTTCTTTTGAAAGAGGCACAGGTACAACCAAAAAATTTTCATTTAAATTAATTTTTTGCCAAAATTCCCACATAAATTTTGCTTGATAAAATGCTAATTCTCTTTGATTATGATATTTTAGACCTCTTATCAGCTTTTGCAATTCAGCATTATATAATCCGCAAGCATATATATTTGCACCCAAAATTTGACGATTTACGGTTACATTACAAAAATTCATTTTGTCATAACATTTATCGCACATTTTTAATGATTGTTTTGAATTTCCGCAAAAGTAACATTTCTTTTTATATATCCAATCAAGTAAACTAAGTAAAAAATTTTTCATGGTAAAATATTATAAAAATAAAGGAGAAATTATGTCAATTATAATAATGCTTTTATTGTTAAGCGTATTGATTTTAGTACACGAAGCAGGACACTTTATGGCAGCAAAAGCTTTCGGTATAAGAGTTGAAAAGTTCGGTTTCGGACTACCTATCGGGCCTACATTATTTGAAAAAAAAATCGGAGATTTAACAATACTTGTTCATGCATTTCTACTGGGCGGTTATGTAGCATTTCCCGATGATGAAAAAGACTGCGATTTACCGGCAGATTCAAAGGAAAGATTTTTAAACAAACCTATCTATCAACGTGCAGTTGTAGTATCAGCAGGTGTGATTTCAAATGTAATTTGTGCATATTTAATCGTATTATTTGCAGCATTTCACTGGGGATTTTTACCAGAAGGAAAATATGACATATTTGTAAATAACATCACAGCCGAAAAATCTGCTTCTATTTGGAATTCAGGTATTAAAAAGGGTGACCAAATTGTTGCAATAAACGATACTCCAATAACAAATACGGGTTCTATTCTTGCAATTATCAAAAACAGTAAAGCCTATGACGGATATTACAATAAAGCACAAGCCAATCAAAAATTAGCAGAATTAAAAGTATTAAATAAAGCCTATTCGGAAAACGAAATTATACCTCAAGGAGTAACGATAAAACTTCCGGAAAAAGATAACGAATCTCCAATTTCATTCACAAAAGAAATGGAGCAAGGTATAATAAGATATCAAAGCAATGAAGAAAAACTGGACGATAATCTTGTAGAATTGAGAGATGAAATCCATTCTAATAACAACAAATTTTGTATCGGTAATGACAAATTCTCATTAACTGATATATCAAAGGCAATGTCAGACAACAAACATCCTTTAAATATCACAGTAAAACGTGATGGGAAATGGCTGCTTATGAAGCCTGTATATGCTGACAAAAATGGTAAAATAGGTATTGAATTAGCACAAAAAGAAGTTCTGAAAAAAACTAAAGGTTTAAAGGCGGTAGTAAAATACGGAACGAAATACTTATGGTATAACACATACAATATGTGCTACGGATTAGGTCAGATATTTACAGGTAAAGTACCGTTAAAAGACCTTCACGGTATTGTTGCAATCACAAAAATTGGCGGTGACATAATACAAAATAGCGGTATTTATTATGGACTGCTATTAACTGCAATAATCTCAATGGATTTAGCAATAGTAAACTTTTTACCAATACCTGCACTTGACGGTGGGCATGTTCTATTTCTTATTATCGAAAAAATAAGAGGCAAAAGATTAAAAGACGAAACAGTGGAAAAAATAGGAACATTCTTTTTCTCATTGCTCATAGTCTTAATGGTTGTCATCATTTTTAATGACATAATTTGGTTAAAAGGATAATTTTTTAACCTTAAAAAATCTGTAAATTAAGTTAAACAAACACATCATAGATAATTAGCCAATATTGATTTTACGTAATTTTGAGTTTCGGCATAAGGCGGAACAGTCCCGTATTTATCAACCGCACCCGGCCCTGCATTATATGCGGCAAGTGCTAATATAACATTACCGTTATACTTTTCAAGCATACTTTTTAAATATTTAACTCCGCCTTCAACATTTTGCACGGGATTATATGCATCTTGTACACCCAGACTTTTTGCGGTTGAAGGCATTAACTGCATCAAACCCATCGCTCCGCAATGAGATGTTGCTTTCGGATTAAAACCTGATTCTTGACGCACTAATGCTCTTACAAGTTTTTCATCAACACCGTGCTTTTGTGCAACTTTATCAATCATAGATAAAATTTGAGCCTTTGGTGCATTATTTGAAACATTTGGAATATCACTACCTAATACAGAAGCCTTTAACGCATTAAACTTATTCGTAATACCGGTTAAAGAACCAAAACCACGTCTTTTTGCTTTTTCTGTATCTTCAGTGCCTGAAACTAAAATTTTAGCCTTAACTTCATCTGACGGCACTTTTGTAACTAAACTGCCAAAACCTGTCTTATCGGTTTGTTGAGATTTTGAAGTCTTTAAAATTTCTGCAAAAGACTTCTGATTATCAGTTTTTGGTTTTTGAGTAATTTGAGGCGGATTTACATAACTTTGTAACTGCATACTGCGTTGAACAGCAGCCTGCTGACCACCTGATGATATTAAACTTTGAATCATTGGGGAAAACATATATAAATTACCTCGCTCTATTATTATCGTAAAAAACAGACTTAAATTTAAGGGGTCTACTTTAAATATCCCCCGTTTAGTCTATAATTATTTTTTTTCATAAGTCAAAAACTATTTTATAACATTTACATACAAAGAGCGAGAACAAACACTGATTTCTTTTCCGTTTAAATCATTTTTTACATCCTCAACATAATTATTTACAGTTTCTTCATCAAAATAACTCAAAAAACGTTCTTTCATTGTCGGTCTGTCAGGTGAAGGCGGAGTGGTAAACCATTTATCAACCATATCTGAATTTGCAACATAAGTTGAAGGAATAACATCGCTGTCAACGGTTCCATCTTCAAAACCTGCCATTTCAAGATTTTTTGCTATACTGTTTTCATCAAAATTACACATTGCATCGTTCATATCAGACATAAATTCATTTTCGGCATTTTTAAAAGCTTCGTAATTTCTAATATTTTCAGGATTAGTCAACTCCCAATACCTTGTATTTGAGCGAATTATCGGCTCAAAACAGCAAAAATGACCACCTTTTTTTAATACTCTATAAATTTCATTAATAGCAGGTTGTTTATCAACTATATGAACCAATACAGAGCGACACATTGCTTTATCAACCGAATTATCCTGCAAATCCAATTTTTCGGCAGGACTGTTCAACATTTTATATCCGCCGGTAATACCTTGAGATTTTAAAAATTCTTCGCAGCTATCCAAACAATCTTTAAATTTATCAGAAAAAATCATCATGCCTGTACCGTTTAATTGTTCTAAAGCCTTAAAAGCCAACAATCCTGTACCTGTACCAATATCTAAAACTGTTTCACCTTCTTTAATATTTGCTCTCAATAACACATTATCTCTGACAACTTGCAACCAATTCATCGTTTGCTGTTTCATTTCCGGAGTCAAAAAGGCAAAACGTGTTTCCATTAACCATTGTGTCCAATTTTTACATAAATCTCTGTTTGTCATGACTTTATCCTTTAATTTTAATTTTCATACCGGTTTTTATAAGTTTATTTAATATATCTTGCGGAATATATGATATAATTTCAGCAAAAAATGCATCCATACCAACTGTATATGAAGTTTTAGGATTTTTCACACAATCCGCCTTTATAATAATATCTGCAACTTTACTTACATTTAAACCTTTCTTTTCATTTTTATAAGCATTATTTATCAGGTAATTATATTCTTTTTTATACTTATCACTGTTTAAAGTTTTAGCATTAACATCTATCGATTTTCGCCATAACGGAGTAGCAATTGCACCGGGTTTTATCGATATATATTTAAATCTTTTATCACATTCCAATTGCATACTGTTAAATAAAATATCTAAGGCACGTTTTGAAGCACTATATGGTGCGATAAATGGAAAAATACCATAACTCGCCATCGAACTTACATTAATAACACGGCTTTCATTAAATAAAGGCAACAAATATTGAGTAAATTCAAGGTGAGAAAAAGTATTAACATCAAATTGATACTTTATATCTTTTATATTAATTTCTTCAACCGCACCTGCAACAACACATCCTGCTACATTTATTAATGTATTAATCTTATTGGTTCTTGATTTTATATATTCAGAAGCTTCTTTTATTGAAGAACTTTCAGACATATCAATATAAAAAGGAATAACATTTTCACCGAAATTCCAATTTTTAATTTTGTCTTCATTTCTATAACCTGCAAAAACGATATTATCATTACTCAATCTTTTAAGGAGCTCATAGCCGATACCTGAAGTTGAGCCTGTTATTACATATACTTTTTTAATTTTCTTCATCATCAGATAACGGTCTTAATAGTATTATAGAACTTAAGTTTAATTGCAAAAAGTTATGAAATTCTGTTTTTCTTTCCGGAATAAGCCTATGTCTGATTTCACAATCTTTAATAGCAACAAATCGTTTTATACCGTTTAAAATATCAGATAAAACTCTATTTTTTTTACCTGTTTTTGGCATAAAAACATAACCTTTTATCTCATAATCTTGGGTAACAACCAAAACTCTTTCAGACCAGACACCAGATAAAAAATCTTCTTGAACTCTAACTTTGTTCTGACTCATTTTAAATTCTTCTTCTGCCATATTTATCCTTTCTTAAGCTGTGTATGAACTGAATAGAGGCAAGTACAATGCAAGAGCCAAAACTAGTACTATACCCCCGATTACAATCAACATCATCGGCTCAATCATTTTTGTTAATGTATCAATAATTGTGTCTAATTTTTTATCAATAAAAATTGTTGCTTGTAACAACATATCACCAAGACGTCCTGATTGTTCACCTGTTGCAATCATAAACAATATCATCTTTGGCATTACATTAACGGAACGCAAAGCCAATGATAAATGTTGTCCCTGTTGAACTTTTGTTGTTGTTTCCGCCAATTTCATCTGTAAAGTGTGATTTGTAATTGTAATATTTGACAAGAACAAACAGTCAATAATAGGAATACCTGCTTCATAAGCAACCTGCATAACCGCAACAAAGTTTGAAAAATTTGAATATGTAATCAAAGCAGATAACAATGGAACTTTTAATATAAAATCATCAATAAAATATTTCGAAACTTTCCAAGTAAATGCAGTATATATAGTTACAACCATAGATACAAAAATTATCGGAATTAAAACCCAATAGGTTCTTAACGTTTCACCAATATTCATTAAAAATTCGGTAATAGGCGGTAATTCTTTACCCAAATTTTCAAACATTTCTCTAAATGCAGGAAATACAAATACCAACATTATTGTTACGATAACAAAAGCAAGAACAATTACGAAAATCGGATACATTAATGTTCCGATAACCTTACCTCTGATAGCAGCTTCTTTTTTTTGCAATTCCAACAGACGCTCAAGTGTTTTTTCCAATTCCCCTGAATCTTCACCTGCTCTAACCAAACCAATATATATTTGACCAAAAACTTTAGGATATTTTGCAATTGTATCGGCAAAAGTCGCCCCTGCAATAATCTGTCTTCTTAACTCTTTTGCAATATTCCTAAGTTTTGCCTTTGCTGCATCATTTTCCAAGAACATTAAAGCTTCAATTACGGGAATACCTGATTGCACAAGAATCTGAAAGGTAGAAGTAAAATCAATTTTGTCCTGTAATGACATTTTTTGAATTTTCTTAGCTACAATTTTATTACCTTCAGCCTTTGTATCTTCGACAATTTGAGTCGGTAATAAAGACATTTTACGAATAATTGAACGTGCTTCTTTATGGTTTGCAGCCTCAATTTTACCCTTTACAACATCTTTATTATTTTTTAGTGCGACATAATTATAAATTGGCATTTAAAACCTCTATTCACTTACCAAACCAAGTACACGGACAAATTCATCAATAGTTGTTTCACCCTCTAAGATATGATGAAAGCACGCTTGATTAAGCGTTCTCATACCAACAGAAACAGCGGCATCTTCAATTTCAATATCATGAGCACCCAAAGATATTAATTTTTTAATTTCTTTGGTAATAGGTAAAATTTCAAATATACCAAGACGACCTTTATAACCGGTCATTTCGCATTCAGCACATCCTGTTGGTTTATACAACTTTGTTTTCATCAATTTTTGAATATCACCTTCATCCATTAATATTTGAGCTGCTTCTTCATGTGTCGGATAATATTCAGCCTTACATCTGCATAATCTTCTTACAAGACGTTGTGCTATTACACCTGTTAATGTAGAAGACACCAAATAGTCTTTTGCCCCCATTTCAATTAAACGTGTAACTGTTGCAGCAGCAGAGTTTGTGTGAACTGTGCTTAACACAAGGTGACCCGTTAAGGCAGCGGAAATTGCTACCTCAAGTGTTTCATAGTCACGAATTTCACCTACAAGGATAATATCAGGGTCTTGTCTTAAGATTGCTCTCATACAAAATGCAAAAGTAATACCGGCTTTTGCGTTTACTTGAGATTGGTTGACACCTTCCAATTTTATTTCGACAGGGTCCTCAATTGTTGTAATATTAACATCTTCTGTATTCAAAACTTTTAGTAATGAATATAACGTTGTAGTTTTACCTGAACCTGTCGGACCTGACGTCAAGATAATACCGTTCGGACTTGCAATCATTTTTTTTATAATGTCAATATCATGGTCAGTAGCACCATCAATTTGAATTTCTTTAACTGTCGAATCAAAACTTACAGGAGGAGCAAGTACACGGATTACAAGCTTTTCCTTACCACCGACAGGTAGAGAGTTAATACGGAAGTCAAACATTTTTCCTTGATATTTGATAGAAAAGCTACCGTCTTGAGGACGTCTATGCTCTGCAATATTCATCCTTGACAAAACTTTAAAACGTGTCATAACCGCATTTTCTACTTTTGGCGGAATTTCAATTACTTCTCTTAAGATACCGTCAATACGATATCTTACAATATGTCTGGTTAAACGAGGTTCAATATGAATATCTGATGCATGAGATTCAATTGCGTTCGTTACAATTTTACTTACCAACTGTGCAACAGAACCTGAGTTATCATCTAATTCTTTTTCAATTTGATCCCAAATTGAGTCTTCTGAATCATAGGCAAGTACATCGCTTTCTACCTGCTTCATGATTTTTCTTGTTTCTTGTTGAGATTTTGAGAAAAACTTATTTACTGAGTTTTGAAATTCAATTTGCGTGATTAAATAAGGTTGAGGAGTTTGACCCGTTAAATAAACTATATCTTTTAAAACATTTGTATCACTCGGATCAACCATACCTAACTTGATAATCTTACCATCTGAGCTGATTGGTATAACACGATTGGATTTGATAAAATCTTCAGGAAGCATTGTGATAAATTTATCCTGATTTCTTAACATCTCAGTCGTTACAAGTTCTACGCCTGATTGTTGATGTAACGCACTTTTTAATTGATCAAGAGATATAAAGCCTAAAGAATATAAAGTTGAGCCTAACGGCAAACCCATTTTTTTACTTTCGGCAATTGCTTCAATTAATTGAACATCAGTAATAACACCATTTTCTATTAAAATTTCACCGAGTTTTTTTCGTGTACTGCCGGGAGTTCCTGACGCACCCATTTTCATTGTACTATTCACATTTTCTTGTACAATAGAAACAATAAAATCATTTAACTCTTGAGGAGATATTTGCAAAAATTTTGTATTACAATTACAAACTTTTTTAACTTCATTTTCAACAAAATTCTTCTGAGTATTAGTACTTATAACAGCAAAAAGAGTGTTATCTTTTATGTCAATAGGCACAAATTTCGTAGTTTCAAGTACCTTAACATCAAACTTTGAGATAACCTCTTTATTAATGCTTGATTTTAATTTTACTAATTGCTCATTCATTTCATTTTATATTATAGCACATCTCCCTGTTCAGTGCCAATATCTTCTTCATCCTTAATAATTCTTGGTGTTAATAAAATTATCAATTCATTTTTCTCTTTCTTTGTAGATGTTGAACGGAAAATAACACCAATTACCGGTATATCACCTAAAAATGGAACTTTTGAAACTGCTTTTGTATCATTATCTTGAACTAAACCACCTATTAATAAAGTTTCATTATCTTTTATTCTTACATTATTTAGGTTAATATTTCTTTCATTTAAAAGTGTTGCTACAAGTTCTTTTTCACCTGATGAAATAAGTGCTGCTTCTACTTCACCTTTTAATGTTGAATAACTTGCGTTGAAATTTAAAGAAATGTAACCTTCCGGACTTATAAACGGAACTAAATTAAAGGTCAAACCCAAATCATTACCCTTATTATAAGTTCTTTCTACACCTTGTAAACTTTGTGAATTTGATGACGTAATAATTTCAGCATCAACAGTATCAATATACTCTGATGTCAATTCAATAGTGGATTTTTCACCATTCGTAATCATAATTTTAGGATTTGCAACTACACGTCCTTTTTTATTTGTTATGACATAATTTATATACCAAGTCAACTGAGGTGCACCTATCAGTTTATAAAATAAAGAACGGTCAACATAACTTATCGGCTGAGTTGGATCAACATTATGCATTCTGCTATCAGGAGATAATGGAATATTTGGTCCGATATTAGCTTTAGAATTTGTATTTCCACTTGCATCTGAAGTTATAGAAAAACTTCTGGACATGAAATTCCAAGAATTAGAAAAATCCTTTTGACCACTTTCATTAAGCTCAATTATAGTAATATCAAGCAAAGCCTGAGGCTGTTTTATATCATTTTCTTTAATGTAATCTGCAATACGTTTCACAATAGACGGAGAGCCACCTAAAACATTTATTGTACCACGTTGAGGGAAGTAACTTATAATCATTTTTTGATCACCAAACGAACTCAATTTCATACTTGCAGAACCGCCTGAAACACCGCCGGATACTGAACTATATGCACTTCCCACACCGGATTTACCTGAAGATGAACCTGATGAAGAACTTGATGAAGATGTCGTTGACGAACCTGAAGTTGAAGATGAATTTGTAGCCATAAATCCGCCTGCACCCATTGTACATGCAACAACACTCTTACCTAATTGAATATTACTGCTTGAGCCCCCTGACGAACCATCTGATGAACCTGAAGAACCGCCGGACGAGCCGCCTGATGAACCGCCGGAACTTTTACCTGAACTTGAAGCAAAACCTGTAACAACACCTTTCTTCGCAAAATTAAAACGAACTTTTTTATTATTAATATTAGCTGCCAAACCTGTTGTTGAACCATCAGTTCCTGATTGAGTTTTTGGAGGTTCTGTTGACGTAGAATAATCCCATTGAATAGAGGTAGACCCTTGATCTAATTGTCCTTCTGTCATCTTTAACATTCTGCAAACTAAAGTTGCCATTTCGGCAGGAGTAGTATGTTTTACAGTGAATGTTGTATTCAACGGAGGCACATCAAATTTAGCAACAACTTTTTTTACCATTGCTAAATCGTTTTGTGTACCAAAAACAAGTAATTCATTTCTTGTAGGATTTGTAACAACAACATCCCAATTAGATAAACCCGGTGTTTTTTTAGAGAATATATTTTGATTTAAAAAGTTTGCAATTAACGAAGCGTCAACATAATTTACAGGTATAGTATTAATAGCTTGTTTTGAAATACCTGATGTTCTTGCAAAATCACTTGCTGAAACAATAATCGTATTTCCGTCTTGAGTATATGTCAAATCGGTGACTTGTAAAACCATTCTAAAAGCATCATTTAATGGGACATTAACAAGGTCTAAATTAACATAGCCTCTCACTGACGGATGAAGAATTAAGTTCACACCTGCTTTATCAGCAAACATTCTTAACACTGGTTTAACGTCGGTATTTTTTAAACTCAAGTTTATTTTCGGATTTGAACGGGAAATATTTGTTGAACCCCTCAAATCAATAACACCGTTGGATACACCTCTTAAAACAGGCTTTGATTGTTCAACGGCAATTCGCAAATCACTTGCAAAAGCGTATGTAGTCGTAATTATCGTAAAAATAATTAGAGCTAATATCACCCCTAAAATTTTATATTGTTTTTTTCCCATTTATCCTACTCCCGATATGTTGATTATTTTATCTTACTTTTCGTCTGGCACTACCCGCCGTATTACCACCAAATCTACGATTTAAATTATCAGTACTTGTATTATTTTGCTTATCCAAAGTCGCTAATATTACACCCACAGGGGCTCTATATATATTCTTGTCCAGTTTAATTGACACGAATTTTGGTTCAATGTTTAGAATATCATAACCTTGAACTTTATCACCTTTTTTAACAAGATAATCAATTCCGTCAATATTAACAATTGCGGAAGGACTATACGTATCATACATAATACCTGCAACAGAAGTCTTCAACAAAATTGCTGCCGGAGAATCTGTACCTACCGATGTAGGAGGTAAAATAAAGTTTGGATTTGGTTTTGTAACAACTTTTTTAACAACTTTTTTTTCATTTATTTCACTTACAGGTAAAAATGGATTAACTTGAACTTCATCATCAATATCAACAACTGCTTTTTTAGATGTTAAAATTTCTTTTCCTGTTGGTTTAGAGCCATCATTACTTGCCATTAATAAACTATTCGGATCTATTCCTCCGCCATTATTGTTGTATGATAAATAATTTCCACCTTGTTGAGAATTTGATAAACCACTACCAAATGAAGATTTATTCATAACAGTCATGCCTGCATCCGCATTACTTATAGACTGTAATTCTTCCATAGCAACACTATTTGGAGCAGCAATAATATCTTCTGAAATAACATCTCTATATACAGAATGTAAAAGCAAGCCTATCATCAAAGACAATACGCTTAACGATATTGCAATAGCAGTAAATAAAACTTTTTCGTTTTTAAATATATTATTAAATCTTATTTTTACAACATGAACAGTAGGTTTGCTAATACTTGGTACATTCTCTGTCATAGTTGACGGAAAATTTAAATACCTTGTCCTGTAACTTACTCGTTCATTACTAAATCCGCTAATCATTTTTCCCAATTTCTGTGTATAGTTGATTTTTTAACATTTACATAAGATATACTATCTTAATATAGCTTACATAATAATATACTAACATACTTATAAAAAAAATTTCCATGCCGTATTAATATTTTTAACAAAAAGATTTAATTTTACTATACTGATTGTATAATATAGACATGAACAAAATTGGAATTGTAGCACCTGTTAAACAGCCTAAAGACATAGATACATTTGTAAAACAAACATCTTGCAGAAAATTTTATGTGTATCATACAAAATTTATGGAAGGCAATTTTGACTACATTTCCGAATTCATAGAAGCCGCAAAACGTAACAATTCTAAAATTTACATTAATTTCAAGCATAGTATTACTGAAGAAGATTTAGTTACAATAAAAAAAATGATTAAATTTTTGCGTACCGTAAAAATTGACGGGATACTAATAAATAGTTTTGCTGTACTCGAAGCAATAAAAGTTTATTCACTGCCATTTGAAATTATTATTGATTCATATTTTGATATACATAATTTATCAGGTATTGATTTAATGAACAACTTTCATAAAATCAGCGAAATAATAATAACAGAAGAAATTTACCTTAAAAATATTGCTAAAATAAAAAAATACATAAATCTTCCACTTGCAATAGATTCGGATAATTTGCCTTGGTTTGCAGAGGATATAGAAAAGGTTAATGCAATAGATGAAGTAATTATAAAAGGTAAATTTGGTTCATCTGAGGAAATTTTAGAAGGTATAAAACTTATTGAAAAAATACTTGAAAAACCAAAAATCTTTAAAAATCAAAAATTACCGTTTAAACATGTAAGAAAATGTACATACCAAACAAACCATTTTTCAGGCGATGTAGTAAGTGCAGACGGAAGTGATTTTAAATTTAGCAGAAATATTCAAGACTTTGAATGGGAACATAATAAAACAAAATTAAAAACTGATGTTTTATACCAAAAAGACAAAAATTACAAAATAAATCTAAGATTATCTAAGTTAGATCAATTAAAAGCAGTAAAAAATTTCATAAAAAAAATTGGTTTCAATCCGATAGATACTATTGAGTATGGTGAAATTGTTTCTACTTCAGATTTAGCAATAAGCAGTTTTGAAACAGTAATAAAAAAAGTAAAAAAATTCTGTAAAACTAACAATATAAAATTTCAGCTATCAACACCAAGAATACTTATAGAAAGAGATTTTGACAGAGTATATGAATATTGCAAATCACTTGTATTATCCGAGCCTTGTGCATCATCACTAATAATAAACAACATCGGATATTTTTGGTCAGTAATAAATGATAGAGATTTATCAAGAATTCCTATTGAAATAGGACAAGGAGTAAACCTTTTAAACAGCCTTTCAATAAAGTGTCTAAATAATTTACATCCAATCGACACAATTGACTTCACTCCTCAAACAGATTTAAATAGTGCATTAGCAACTCTAAAAAAAATAAAAAATATTATACCTAATAAAAAAATGACAATTTGCGGAAATATAAGAGTTCCTTCAATGGGCTTATGTCCTTTAAACAATGATAGTGCAGTAGTTTCACGACTATCCTGCAAAGCACCATGTCATAGAGGAGGATTTGCACTAAAAGACCCTTCGTTAAATAAAATTTTTCCGTTCACATGTGACGGATTTTGCAGAATGCACATGTTTGAAGATAAAATTTTAGAAAATTATGAACTCATAGATGAATTGGTACATGCAGGCATAAATGAATTTGTATTTGATTTCAGTGCTCTTAATGCCAAATTTATTCCAATACTTTTAACAAATTATTTAAACTCAAGATGTATGGGTAATATAAAATAATTTTTCTTATGATAAAATAAATTTATAAAAAGAAAGGAAATATGATGAAAAAATTACATATTATTTTATTAATTTCAATAATGATTTTTTGTATGTGCGGAATAACGTCTTCCAAATTAATGGCTGCAAATGCACCTGTTCAAACAAAAACAAAACAGGAAGCGGTAAAAAAAGATGACCCTAAAAAAGAAGAAGCACAAGTAACACACACATATACACCTGCAAAAGCACTTGATATTGTAAATAATCCAAACGCTTATTTAAATAAAAGAGTTAGCATTAAGGCAAAATTTGACAAATTTTCAAGTTTAGGCTTGGATTACAAACCTGCATTAAGAAGTTCAGAAAAGTATATTACATTTTTAATCAGACGTAACGATGCACAAAATGATATCCCTCTTTCTGAATTAAAAAATTTTATGAAAAGAGAAATGGCAGAAAAGTATATTGACTTAGAAACAGATGACGTTATCGAATACTCAGGACTGGTATTTTCAAATGCACTAGGCGATGCTTGGCTTGATGTTGAAGAATTTAAAATTATATCATCAAAAGCAAAAACTTCGGCTAAATAGACTAAACGTATGAATAAAACTAAAATGTCCTGTGATAAAATATCTGTATAAAGGGAGTAAGTATGGGTAACAAGAATTATTTAACAATACACGGACACTTTTATCAACCACCAAGAGAAAATCCTTGGTTGGAAGCAATTGAACTTCAAGACAGTGCCTTACCTTGCCATGACTGGAATGAACGGGTAAATGCAGAATGTTATAATCCTAATTCAGTTTCCAAAATAGTAGACAACAGAAACAGAATTTTGGATGTCGTAAATAATTATGAAAAAATGAGTTTTAATTTTGGTCCTACACTTTTGTCATGGATGCAAGAACATTCTCCTCTTGCATACGACAGAGTTATAAAAGCTGATATTAAAAGTGTAAGAGAACATAACGGTCACGGAAACGCAATTGCACAAGTTTATAATCATATGATAATGCCGCTTGCAAATGAGCATGATAAACAAACGCAAGTAAAATGGGGAATTAAAGATTTCACATACAGATTCGGAAGACAACCTGAAGGTTTGTGGTTGGCTGAAACTGCTGTTGATGATGACACATTAAGAGTTTTAGTTGAAAATGGCATAAAATTCACTATATTATCACCATATCAGGCACAAAGAGTAAAAAGAATACCTGAATCAAATTGGCAAGATGTAAGCTGGGGAAATATTGATCCTGCCCGTTCATACAGATATTACATAAAATCAGCACCCGGAAAATATATTGACTTATTTTTCTATGATGGTGCAATATCAAAATCAGTTGCATTTGACGAATTGTTAAAAGACGGAAACAAGTTTATCAGAAGACTAAAAGAAGGTATTTCAGGAGGCAGAGATTTTAATCAGCTTGTAAATATTGCAACTGACGGTGAAAGTTATGGTCACCACACAAAATTTGGAGATATGGCACTTGCTTATGTATTAAAAATTAAAGCAGAAGACGAAGGTTTTATATTAACAAATTACGGTGAATATCTTGAAAATGACAGAAGTGATTGGGAAGTAGAGATAAAACAAGCTTCTTCTTGGAGTTGTTTTCACGGTGTAGGTCGCTGGAAAGAAGATTGCGGCTGCTCAACAGGAGGTCATCCCGGATGGAATCAAAAATGGAGAAAACCTTTAAGAGAAGCACTGGATTATCTTAGAGATGAATTAAGTACAATATTTGAAAATGAAGGCAAAAAATATTTCAAATACGATTGCTGGGATGTAAGAAACAAATACATCGACGTAATTTTAAATCGTGCAGAAAGAGTTATTAAAAAATTCCAAAATGACAATTTTATTGAAGGATTATCAGACGAAGAAAAAGTTAAGGGCATGGAATTACTTGAAATTCAAAGACAAGCAATGCTTATGTATACAAGTTGCGGATGGTTCTTCTCTGAAATCTCAGGCATAGAAACAACTCAAATAATGAAATATGCGGCAAGAGCAATGCAACTTGCTGCACACTTCACAAATAAAAATCTTGAAAATAAATTTTTAGATATTTTAAGCAATGCTCAAAGCAATTTTAAAGAATATGGTAACGGAAAGGATATCTACGAAAGATTTGTAAAACCTTCCGTTGTTACACCGAAACAAATTGCGTCTTTATGGGCGATTTCATCTTTATATCAAGATTTTAATGATGAAGAAGATGTTTATTGCTACAAAATTAAGAAAAATTCCTACAAAAAAGTAGAAAAAGGAAATGCTAACTTTGTTATAGGAAACATAGAAATTGCTTCAAAGATTACACTTGAAAAATCAAATCTTGTATTTGTATTAATGCAATATCAAGGCGGGGACTTCCATTGTGCAATAAAAGATTTTTCAAACGAAGCAGAATATACAAGAATACAAAAAGAACTTGTTAAAAACTTCTTAATAAATCCGCTAACAGAAATTATAAGAGCAATTGACGAATATTTTGGAAAAGAATATTTTACATTAAAGGACATCTTTATCGAAGAAAGACGAAAAATACTTCAAATTTTACTTCAAGACAAAATGGATAAATTTGCCCAAACTTATGAAGATTTATATAATGAAGGTAAAACATCAATATATCAAATGCAAACTCTGGGTTTAAGTGTACCTGACGAATTTAAACTTGCAGCAGGCTACGCACTGGCAAGAGAATTCAATAGTCTGATGAACGAATCAAAATCATATCTTGATTCGGAAATAATACAAAAAGCAGCAGATATATCATTTGAAGCAAAAAAAATAGGAGTAACTATTGATAAAAAGCCTACATCAAAAATGTTCAGCCACAAGTTACTTCAAAATATCAACAGACTTGCTAACAGCATTGAAATTCATCAGGCAGAAGTAATATTAGAAATATTTGACTTTATAGAAAAACTTGATTTAGAAGTAGATATCAAAGAAGCTCAAAACACCTACTTTAACAGAATTTTTCACGAACTTGGCGACTTTATTGATAATATTAAAGACGTAAAAGATAAAGACGACAGAGAATTTATAGAAACGCTGCTTGAAATCGGTAAAAAATTAAATATTAATACTGATTTTTACAGAAACAAACTTGATAAAGCAATGCTTAGCGGAATGTAAAAATATTATTTTTATCCGCTGTTCATTATTTAAAAACAGGTGGTGGTTGAATATAAAGAGGCATTAATGTCTTCCAATCACCTGCCTGTTTTTTATCTGCAAGTTTTATTAAAATTTCTGCAAAATTATGCTCTAATTTTGTATAAGGGACTATTTTAGAGGTTAATTCAGAAAATATTTCATACATAGACTCATCACATATAACTGAATATTTATCTGCAACAATCATTTCCTTTACATCTTCTATTGCAATAGCACCTAAGACTTCATCATCCCAAACGTATGCCATATTTTTTCTTGCATCAAGTAATACTAAAGTTTTTTCATCACCTTTTTTTAAATTTGATAATATTTCTAACGAAGAAATGCCATAAGTCTTTACATTCAGTTCTTGAGCCATAACCTTAGCAACCGTCATGCAAGCTCTAATACCTGTAAAACTACCCGGCCCGACATCTGTCGCCACTCCTGTTATATCTTTTGGCTTCAAATTATTTTTGGCTAAAAGACTTTTTATTGTAGATATCAAAAAAGCAGAATGGTATGTACTTCCTTGATTTTCGATAATCGCAGAATCTTTAACACAACCGTTCTCTCCAATTGCTACGTATGTTCTATCCAAGCAAGTATCAAATGCTAATAACATTTTTGTAATTCCTCAATTATCTTGTCTTCTTTTGTTCCGTATGACGTAAATAAATATTTTCTTGCTTCATCTGCCTCATACATAACATTAATTTCAATTCTATTAAAAGGAATTTCATTTTGAGAAAACTCAGCCCATTCTACAAAAGTTAAAACCTTACCTTCAGAATATTCTCTCAATTCATCGCAAATTGTTTTGACGCCAACATTTTCAAGACGATATAAATCAAAGTGATATACGGGAATTTTACCGGTATGATATTCATTTAAAATAACAAAACTGGGACTTGTAACATGTTCTTTTATTCCCATTTGTTCTGCTACAAGTTTAACAAATGCGGTTTTACCTGCTCCTATTTCACCGAATAAATTTACAAAACAACCGTCATCTAATAACTTTGCAAAATTTTTGGCTAAAAGCGATGTATCTTTTAGTGAATGACAAATGACTGAAAAAGTCTTCATACTATCCTCTGTTTATAATAACCTTATTTCTGCCGTGTTCTTTTGCATAGTAAAGTGCTTTATCAGCCTTTGTATACAATTGTTGAGGGTCATCACCTTCTTTGTACTCATAAACACCAACACTCACGGTAACTTGAATTTCACTAATTTTTGCATCTTTAACATGCGTTAAATCAACATGTTTAGCCTCAACATTTCCTCTCAAACGCTGAGCAACGCTTCCTGCTTCTTCAAGTCTTGTGTACGGAAGCAAAATAGCAAATTCTTCACCACCATATCGAGATGGAATATCGGATTCTCTAAGGCTCTGCTTAATAATTTCGGCAACATTCTTAAGCACTTCATCACCAACAGCATGACCGTAATTATCATTAACTTTTTTGAAAAAGTCTATATCCATCATAATTGCACATAAAGGACGTTGTTGACGTTTAGCGGCAGCAACTTCCTGTTTTAATCGAACTTCAAATTGACGTCTGTTATTTAATCCGGTTAAAGCATCCAGCGTAGCATATTGTAAGTTTTCAGCATACATATTTGCACGTTGAATTGTAATTGAAGATTGTTTTGTTAACTGGTCAATATAATCTATTTCACGTTGACTTAATCTGTCAACATGGCTGTGAGCAACAATACACCCCAATATTGAAGAATCTGCTGCAACTAAAGGAAATAAGCCCATTTTATTGTCATCAGCAAGAATATATTGAGTATCTCCATTCAAATTATTAACCATTTCTAAAATTCTTGAATCACGACAATCTGAAGGCCATACGAGATTAAATTTATCATTTTTATTTAAGAAAATATATATTAAGTGGTCTGAAATAAATTTGTCTATTAACTCACCAATCAAAGGAATAATATAGTTCAAATCATACTGAGTTTCAATAATTTTAGCGATATTTTTCATTGAATCATAAAAATCAATGTTTGCTTGCATTTTATCTGCAAGAACTTTGTTTTGAATTTTCAACGAAATTTGATAAGCAGCAATAATTAACGCTCTAAAGAAATCGATAGTTAATATATCAGATATTGTCAAATTAATAACAAGCTCAATAAGTCCATAAGGTGTATTTCCCTTCATTAAAGGAAATAAAATTGTATTTTTACGTGTACTAATATACTTGTTAATATCCCAAAAGTCTTTTATATTAATACTGTTATCGTTAATCAAAAAGTCATCATATTTTGCTTCTTGAACAACTTTATATAATTTTTCGGTATATGCTTTATCCCTGTTTTCATCTATGACAATCCAACTTTTTGTATAATCTCTTAATTTTTTTGTATTTTCGTCATAAAGAAATATATTCAAATCTTCAAGTTTAACAATACTTCTAAATGCTTCGGCAAGAGCAGACATAATGTCTTCAGGTGCAGAATTTTGGGTTAAACCAATTGACACCTGAGATAAAAAATCTAATTCTTTTGAGTTAAGATTTTCCTGTTCAAATGCATCGCTCATTTAGATAGACCTTCCTTTTATGAAAAAAATTCGTCAATATTATTAAAACTTGCTAAAATCTCATCCAATTTATCAAGGATTACACTTATATTGTCCACCGAAATATTTAATTTTTCAAGTATATCTAACATAATTTTATCAATAGTTAAAGAATTGTTACTCATTATATTACTTGTAATATAATTTGCAAGATAAACAGCCAAACATTCATTTTTAAAATTTACACTTTTATCAGGATAGTGATGATAAGTAATAACATCACAAAAAACTTCGGGTAAATTCCAGGAATATGCAACTATATTTCCCAATTCACAATGATTTATGCCACAATATTTTTCTTCTTCTTTCAAATAATCGAACTCATTAAGTTCATCTTGCATACAAACATTTGTATAATTATCTCTATCATACTGAGCAAGAATAATCTTACCTATATCATGTAAAAATGCTGCTGAAAAAATATCACTTGAAACTAAATCTTTTGAGTATTTACCAATTAACTTTGATGCAAATGCCACGAGCAGTGAGTGTTTCCAAAAACGCTTATAATTAAATTCCGAACCTGCACCTTCTGATGAAAACATTTTGTATATACTTGCAGACAAAATTATTCCTTTGATTGTTGTAAAGCCCAAAATTGTAATTGCCTGCTGTATTGTTGAAATTTGTTTTGGAAAACCATAATATGCAGAATTAACCAATTTCAAAACACGAGCAGTTAAACCTACATCATTAGAAATAATTTTTGACAGTGTAGCAGCAGATGTATTTTTATCCTGCATTAACTCAATAGATTTTGTTATTATTTCAGGAAGTGAAGGTATATTTTTAATATTTTCTTTTAAATTTGAAATAGTTTGACTACTGCTTGATACATCACCGTTTGAAGAACCTTCGTTAAGACATATCAATTCCACCTTCATACGTTTTAACTCATCTTTAATCCAATCAGTAAAATCAACATTTGGACTTATTACATCATAATCAGTAACAATAATTTTATTTATTGACATACAATATTTGCTCAAAATTTCAAGTAATACAGGCTTAAAATCTTCCCTAATACTTGTTTCAACAAATATCTCATCAACATTTAAATCGTGAAGTTTACAAAAATTACTAATTTTTGCTTCTTGCGATGATATGTCGTTTTTGTATTGCAGGTCATTATCTGAATAACTGCAAATATAAGCGATTGTTTCCAATTTCTACCTTTACTTATTTACTGTCAAATAAAATTCTTGAATTACATTTTCTAAAATTATTTATCACAGCAGGATCAGTTTCATCACCCACATAAACCTTACCATTTACCAATGAAACCGATTCATCGTCAATTTCAGCATTATTGCTATTTTTTTCTTCATCTTTTACGGATTTCTCTTTTCGGTTTTTATCAGAATTCACTTCATCATCCTTTTTCAATTCTGATACTTTACTTGGAAGCCCCTTTTTCAATGCATCCATTGATACTGTACTCAATATATCAAAAATATATCTTGAATGATTAGATGTTACTAATACAGATGCTTTTTCGAGCTCGTCTATTGCATAAGTATCTTGATGCAAATGCTTAAGCATTAATCCAAGATTATAGTGAGCCTCATAGTTCATAGGCCCGACATTAATTGCATCACAATAAAACTGTCCTGCTTTTCCATAATCACCTAAAAGATGATATGTTAATGCCAAATTGTAAAACATATTATAGTTATCTTTAACTATATTAACAGCGTTCTCATAAGCCTCTGCCGATTTTGATAATAATTCTTTTTTTTCTATTTTTTTATCTTTAGGCAAATAAAGTGCTTTTTGCGAATAAGCTTTTCCCATATTATAATATGCTATTGCTTTATTTGCTGTTTCACTTTTTTTATTGTCATAGATAAAAGGTATTGAAATTAAGTGATTTTTAGCATTTATTATCGCTTGATACTGTTCAATCGCACTATCAAAATCTCCTAACTTTTCAGCAGTTATAATACCTAAATTCATTCTGGCAACAGTATAATTATCTTTTGCCAGAATTGCATTTTCATAAGCTTGAGTGGCCGAATAATAATCCTCATAGGCAACATAAATATTACCCAAATTCAACCATGCTTCATAATGTTCAGGAAATAATTTTAAACCTGCTTGATAAGAATTTATAGCATCTTGCATGTTGTGCTTTTTGAATGCCTTATCACCTTGATTAACGTGATACATGCCAATAATTTTGTTGACTTGTTTCATTCCGAACTCATGCCCAAAAGTACAGCAATACAACAAAAATAAAAGCAATAAAACTGCAACTGTTTTTATTATTATGTCTAAAATCTTACCCATAACAATATATTATTATCCAAAAGACATGCCCGCAACTATTTTATTAAATTTAACGATTTTCCATAAGCTTATTGTAAAATTCCAAGTGCCTGTTTGCTAACTTTGAATTATTTAATTTTTTATAACAATATGCTAAATTATACTGAAAATCAGGCTCTGTATTTTTTAATTCAACAGCCTTAGCAAAACACCTCTTTGCTTTCTTATAATCACCTGTTTTTAAATATGCACAGCCCATGTTGTAATAAGCATAAGGAAAATCATGTTTTAATTTTATAACTGTTTTATAATTATCAATTGCCATCAAAGGACGTTCCTCATCTAAATATATATTTGCCAGATTAAAATAAGGCTTATAATAATTTTTATCAACCAAAATAGCACGCTTCAACATAAAAACAGCCTCTGCTTTTTGATTTTTATCCTGCAAAAGATTTCCCATTAAAAGCCAATCTTCAGCCGTTTTATCACTTTCGGGAATACCCTTTAAAACATTAATTGCACCTTCTATATTATTGTCATTATAATATGCCACAGCCTGCTGAGATTTAGTCATTTCTTCCGCACTGGCAATCGAACAAAAAATAATACAAACTAAAATTAATACTAACCTTTTCATAGCAAAATTATAAATTAAATATTTTTCATCGTCCAATAGTGGAAATATATAAAAAAATATGCAACAATATCAGTGATGTCTCTTTTACTGATTAATCCCTCTGTTTTATGCGATTTGAACAGAGGGTCTTTTTTTATTTTAACAAAACTTAACAAATCGTCAAAAACATGGCAATTCTTGAATTACAAAAAACTTTATAGAAATGTAAGGATATTAAGATACAAATATTTTAATAATTTTACGAATGGTTTAATGGTTTACACGATAAATAACGAAAGTTATTGGAGGTTTAACAAATGACAGTTAATTTTGGAATGATGAATCCATACATGATGGGTAACATGATGGATGCTCCACTTCTAAATCCATATACAAATATGGGTATGGGATATGGCATGGTTGGAGGTCTTACCGGATTTAACCCTCAACAACAAATGCAAAATATTCAACAATGGGATAATTTTGGAGTTAACCGTCAAGTAGCAGGATTTAAAAACCAAAACAATGCTCAATTCCAAATGCAAGCTCAAAACGGAAGCATTGAAAGACAAGTTAGAATTTTATCAGAAATTAAAGAAAATAATCAAGACAACGTAAAAGCAGAATATCAAAAACTTTTACAAGCAATTAAAGCAACATACGGTTCACAAATTCAAGGTAACGAAGAAGATAAAGAATTAACTTTGAAACAATATGCAGACCAAATTTATGCTCAAATGACAGGTTCATACATGACTGATGATATCAGAGCAAATTCAAGCAGTTCATTCGTTTCAGGTATCAAACAAGTTCTATCTTTCGGTTTTGGAAACAGAACAACAGCAGATGAAAATATTGCAATGATTTCAGGTGCTAAACAAACAACAGGTTCTAAAGCATCTAAAGTTACAGGTAACATTGTTGGCGGTATTTTAGGCGGTGTTGTTGCAGTCGGTGCTTTCTTATTAGGCAAACATGCAATAAAAAAATAACGCAAAATATAAAATCAAGTGTAAACCATTACAGCAAAATCAATTATAAATTGGTTTTGCTGTTTCCTTTACATTACTTAACAAATGTCTGAAAACATGGCAATTATTACCTTTTGAAATACTTTATTTAATTGTAAGGATATTAAAAGCAATATACTTACAGTTTGGTTAAATGGTTTAAAACACACACGAGATATTGGAGGCTAAAAAAAAAGAAATGGTTACAAATTACGGAATGATGAATCCATATATGACATCGCTTAATGCAGATGCAATGATGAATGCTCCTTTAATGAGTTTTAATTCAGGAATGACATCACCAATAGCATCAGGTATGCCAATGATGCAGGGCATGTATACAGGTTTAGGCAATTTTGGTTTGATTGGCGGATTTAACAATCAAAAACAATATATGGACAACATTCAACAATGGGATAATTTTGGTGTTAGTCGTCAAGTAGCAGGATTTAAAAATCAAAACAATGCTCAATTCCAAATGCAAGCTCAAAACGGAAGCATTGAAAGACAAGCAAGAATTTTGGCAGAACAAATCAAACAAAACAACCAAGATAACATAAGAACAGAATACGATAAACTTATACAAACAATAAAATCTGCTTATGGTTCACAAATGCAAGGTTCTGAAGATGAAAAACTTTTATCTGCAAAACAATATGCAGACCAAGTATATGCACAAGTTACAGGTACATATATGACAGATGACATAAGAGCAAACTCAAGCAGTTCATTTGTTTCAGGTATAAAACAAGTTCTAACATTCGGTTTCGGAAACAAAACAACAGCAGACGAAAATATTGCTTACATTACAGGTGCAAAACAAACAACAGGTTCTAAGGCATCAACTGTTGCAGGTAATATAGTTGGAGGTTTATTGAGTGGTCTTGTTGCTGTTGGAGGCTTCTTAATCGGCAAAGGCAAAAAATAATAACTGATAGAAAAATAAAAAATGGCTCATTTAACAAAATGAGCCATTTTTTTTATTCATCAAATTCCTTTTTAAATAAACCGTGAATATTACACAATGCTCTTGCCCATACAGAATTTTCACATTTACATTTTATGTTCAACTCCGGTACTTCTTCAACGGATAAGAATTTTGTTTTAACATATTTAAAATCTTTTGATATAGCCTGAATAAAATCAATATGATGTTCATTTGTCATAGGATGAACATTTGCACCTACCCTAATTGTAAAACCTTCAATAGTTTTTTCAATAACAGGCACATGTTTATCATTTAAATCTTGCAAATCCGACTCATTTATATTAATTAATTCCATTGGTTTTCCGCAACAAACGAGTTCACCATTTCCACAAGACAAAACTTCAACTAAATTTTTACATACGCTACATCTGTATAATTCTAATTTTTCGGTCATAAAAACTCCTTTCTTTTGTGAAAGTATATTTCAAAAAAACAAAATTTTTCATTGGTAAGTTAAGCAATTTATGGTAATATAACAATATGGACAAACTTAAAGAACATTACGAACAATTAATTAAACAATACAGAGAAATATTTGTGTCAGTATTAAGTGCTATGCAAGGAGAAATTAACAGCCTAAAGCACGAAGAAATTAAAAATTATCTTGATAATGAAGTAGAAAAACATATTCAATTACAGAAAAAACTTGTTCTGGAGAGAAGAAAAAACTTTAATTGCAAAATGTGCGGAGCATGCTGTCGCCTTGCAATAAGCGAATTTTCACCATCTCAGTTACTTGAAAAAGCCTCACGTGGAGATAGATTTGCAAAAGAATACATTTCAACATTTTCACCTTATGAAAAAGAAGAAGATGCAGAAAGGGAATTTCCGCTCTATATACAGCTGCTAAGAGAATCCGGTGAAAAAGTATATTATTATCATTGCAAAAAAGTAACAAATGATAACAAATGTTCCGATTACGAAAACAGACCTGATATATGCAGAGATTATCCTGATAATCCTATACAAATGCTTCATCCGACGTGTTCATATATAGGCTGGCACGAGAGCATTCAAAAAATAGTTCTTACTATTCGTGCAATGACAGAAATCAGAGAACATTTTAGAAAAGAATTTGAAAAAGGAAATATTTAAAAATGTTTATAAAATCATTAACAAAGTACAACTTGCCTGACAAAGAAGGATTTTTTGGAGAATTCGGCGGAGCGTATGTAAGAGAAGAATTTAAGCCTGTGCTTGAAAATTTAGACAAAGCGTTTGAAGAAATCAAAAATGACGATAAATTTTTGCATGAGCTATATGACTTGCTTGTAGAATATTCAGGTCGCCCAACTCCGCTTTATTTTGCAAAAAGATTAACAGAAAAATACGGAAAAGGAAAAATCTATTTAAAACGAGAAGATTTAAATCACACCGGAGCACATAAAATAAACAATGTACTTGGTCAAGCACTGCTGGCAAAAAAAATGGGTGCAAAAAGAATTATAGCAGAAACAGGTGCAGGGCAACACGGTGTAGCAACGGCAACAGCAGCGGCATTGCTTAAAATGGAATGTGAAATTTTTATGGGTGCCGAAGACATTAAAAGACAATCTTCAAATGTTCAACGAATGAAATTATTAGGTGCAAAAGTAACAAGCGTGGAAACAGGGACAAAAACACTTGCCGATGCCTGTGAAGCAGCAAGTAATTATTGGCAGGAACACGCAAACGATGTATTCTATATATTAGGTTCAGCAGTAGGCCCTCACCCTTATCCAAAAATGGTTAGATTTTTCCAATCAATAATAGGTGCGGAAATAAAAGAACAAATATTGAAAATCGAAGGCAAATTACCAAATTATGTCATTGCATGTATAGGAGGCGGAAGCAATGCAATAGGATGTTTCTACTCTTTTATAGACGATACTGACGTAAAATTGATAGGCTTAGAAGCAGCAGGTGAAGGCTTAAACTCACAAAAAACAGCAGCAAGCCTCAATAGAGGAAAAATAAAAGTATTTAACGGCTTCAGGCAATACGTACTAACAGATGAAAATGATAATGTAAAAGCATCTTATTCAATTTCCGCAGGCTTGGATTATCCGGGATGCGGTCCTGAACATTGTTATTTATATAAAACAGGGCGTGCAAAATATGAAGGAATAACAGATAAAGAGGCTATTGAAGGCTTTAAACTATTATCTGAATACGAAGGAATTATACCTGCAATAGAAAGCTCTCACGCAGTTGCATATTTGGAAAAATTAATGCCAATGACAAATAAAGATGATATTATTGTTGTAAACATCTCAGGCAGAGGCGATAAAGATACTGACAGATTACTAAAATTAATGGAGCAATAATGGATAAAATTGTCCTATCTGGTAAAAATATTGCAGAATTAGAAAGACTTATGGAAGAAATAAAAGCTTCTAAATATAGAGCAAAGCAAATTCAAAATTGGATTTACTTAAAATCAGTATCTGATATTGACGAAATGACAAATTTATCCGTAAAATTCAGAGAAGAATTAAAAAACATAGCAACGGTAACAGAAACAAAAATAAAAAGAAAACAAGTAAGTAAAGACGGCACTATCAAATATCTTGTTGAATACACCGATGGAGAATGTGTAGAAACAGTATTAATGCGATTTGACAACCGTGCAAACCTTACAGCATGCGTAAGCTCACAAGTAGGTTGTGCCGTAAATTGTTCATTTTGTGCAACAGGCAAAGGTGGTTTTAAACGTAATTTGACAGCATCGGAAATAGTTGAGCAAGTTCTCACAATACAAAGAGATACCGGACTAAAAGTTACTAATGTCGTATTTATGGGACAAGGTGAACCGTTATTAAATCTTGATAACGTTATACAAGCAATTGAAATTTTAAATACGGAATGTCAAATAGGGTCAAGAAGAATCACCGTATCAACAAGCGGAATTGCACCTAAAATTACGGAATTTGCAAAAGCAAACAATCAATCTACTCTTGCTTGGTCATTACACGCACCAACAGATGATATAAGAAATAAAATAATGCCAATAAACAAAAAATATCCAATTGCAGAAGTGAAAAAAGCTTTGGATAAATATTTTGAAATTGCAGGAAGGTAACAATAGAATATTTGCTAATAAAAGATTTAACCGATACATTTGATTGTGCAAAAAATCTTGCAGAACTTTTACACGGGATAAAATGCAACATAAATCTTATTCCTTATAATCCTGTTACAGAAAATGATTACAAAAAGCCTTCAAATAACGCTATTATGAAATTCAAATACATACTTGAACACTCAGGTAAAAAAGTTACCGTAAGATTAGAAAGAGGAGCAGACATAGATGCGGCTTGCGGTCAATTAAGAGGAAAAGTTTAAGTACTTAAATAATCCTATTTCAGATATAAAATCTAAAATATAAGTTAAAAGAAAATATTAATCTTATTTAGCATAATAAGCATATAAATTACTGAAAACAGGTAAATCATTAACGCAAAATTGAAAAAGGCAGGTAAATTAAATGAAATGCTTAATACAAAGGGTTAAAAGAGCCTCAGTTACAATTGACGGTAAAATACATTCACAAATAAATAAAGGGATACTGGCTCTTTTAGGTGTAGAAAAGGGTGATAACCGAGATAATGCAGTAAAACTTGCAGATAAAATTATAAACTTAAGAATTTTTGAAGACGAAAACGGCAAAATGAATAAATCATTGAAAGATATTCAAGGTGAAATGCTTATAGTATCCCAGTTTACTCTTTGCGGAGATTGTAAAAAGGGTACTCGACCAAGTTTTGATAAAGCAGAAAAACCTGAACTTGCTAACTGTTTATATGAAGAATTTGTAACTATTGTAAAACAGTCTGAAATACAAGTACGTACAGGAAAATTTGGTGCAATGATGGATGTCGAACTAATTAATGACGGTCCCGTAACATTTATGCTGGAAAAATAAATTTTTTCTGGTATAATAAATATATAAAATTCTAGTGTTAATATTATATTTGTAAGTTGAAATTAGTCCGTTACTTTATTTTTGAGAGGATTTAATATTTAATTTTTATTTTAGTAAGAGGCATGTCGTATGTATGTAAACAAGTGTATTAAATGCGGAACAGAATTTGAAACAAAAAACCCCAAGAGAGTTATTTGTCCTAATTGTTTGTATCCTGATAAAAACATGATGCCATCAGGCTCAGGTAGTGATTCAAATAATCACGAACATAATAATCAAGACGAGCAAAATAGCAATGAGCAACAAGAAAATCTAAACTACAATTCAGACAACGGTTATAGCACTCAAGGCGGCGGATATTCAGCAGGAGGATATAGCTCCGGAGGGTATAGTGCAGGCGGATATTCAGCAGGAGGATACAGTTCAGGAGGCTACGACAGACCTCAAAGAAACAGCTATAATCAAAGCGGGTATCAACCAAGAAATAACTACCAAGACAGAAATCAAGGCGGATATCAACAAAGAAATAACTACCAGGACAGAAATCAAGGCGGGTATCAACCAAGAAACAACTACCAAGACAGAAATCAAGGCGGATACCAACAAAGAAATAATTACCAAGACAGAAATCAAGGCGGGTATCAACCAAGAAACAACTACCAAGATAGAAATCAAGGCGGGTATCAACCAAGAAACAACTACCAAGATAGAAATCAAGGCGGATATCAACAAAGAGGCAATTACGGTCAGAATCGTTCACAAAACGGATATCAATCAAGAGGCGGATATAATTCAGGAAGACCACAAAATAACTTCCAACAACGCCGACCGGGCGGTGCTCAACGAAGACCAGGAGGTAACAGGCCTCAAAGACCGCAACAACAAAAACAATTACTGGTAAGCAAAGAGCAGTTAGAGCAAATTGAAGTATTATATAAAGCAATGCTTCCATTGCCAAATCCGGATGCACACGAAGTAATCGGTGAAAAAATAGGATTAGAACCTAAAAAAGTATTTTTTGGAATAAACCTTATTAGACAAAAGATGATGTTACCAAAATTACCGTTCCCTAAACGTAAATTGGCAATTTCACCTGATCAGTTAATGGCAATAAGAAGTCTTTATGAACCATTATTACCATTACCACCAATAGGCTGCCACAAAATTATTGCTATACAGTTAAAAATTGATGAATGGCGTGTACACGTAGGTATAGGCTTGATAAGAAGTCAAATGGGCTTAGACAGATGGAATCCGGATCGTGCAGACGCACCTGAAGAATTTAAAAAGAAAGAAGAAGCAGCAGAGCCGGAAGAAAAAACTTCAAAAACAAAAAAAACAACAAAAAGTAAAAAAATAAAAGAAGAAACTGAAAAAGAAGTTGAGGCCGAAAATGAGGCTGAAGCTGAACCAAAAGTTGAAAAGAAAACAAGAGGTAGAAAACCTAAAAAAACTGATGACGAAGAATAAAGATTATATTTCTATCGGTAAAATTTTAAACTTTCACGGAGTTCAGGGCGAAGCGAAGGTCGGATACACAAAAAATCAGGCAGATTTTTTGAAAAGTCTTGATTATGCATATATTTACCACGAAAACGAATATAAATTGTTTAAGATAAAATCTGTCAGATTTAACAATAAATTTGCACTGATAAAATTTGAAGGTATAAATTCAATTAATGAAATCATCAATTATAAAAACTGCTTAATATATGTAGAACAACAAATTTATGAAAACTCCTTAGAAGAAGGAGAATACCTCGTTGATGATTTGGTAGGATTGGATGTATATTCAAACGATAAAAAAATAGGTGTTGTTGTAGGTGTATCATCTAATGGTGCTCACGATTTACTTTCAGTCAGAGGTCTTTCAAAAAAAATATCATTAGTACCTTTTGTAGACGCAATAGTACCGGAAGTTGATTTAAAAAATAAAAAAGTATTTATAAATGAAATACAAGGACTTATAGAATAATGCAATTTGAAGTTCTTACATTATTTCCTGAAATAATAGAAAATTACTGCAATTGCAGCATTTTAAAACGTGCTCGCAACGGAAAAATAATTAGCGTAAATTCTATAAATCCTCGAGATTACACACAAGACAAGCACAACAAAGTTGATGACACTCCATACGGTGGCGGTGCAGGAATGGTCTTAATGGCTCAACCTTATGTAGATGCTTACGAAAGCATAGAAAAAACTGAAAATACTTGTACGCTAATGATGACACCACAAGGCGAACCTTTTTCAAACAGTATTGCAAAAGAATTAGTTAAATTTGACCAAATAATAATACTTTGCGGACATTATGAAGGCTATGACGAAAGAATAAGAGAAATAATAAAGCCAAGAGAAATATCTGTCGGAGATTTTGTTCTTACAGGAGGAGAATTACCGGCATTATGCATTATTGACTGCATAAGCAGAAAAATAGACGGAGTTTTAGGAAAAATTGAATCAGCCGATGAAGACAGCTTTGAAAACGGACTTCTTGAATACCCGCAATACACAAAACCTAGAGAATACAGAGGACTGGAAGTTCCTGAAGTATTACTAAACGGCAATCATAAAGAAATTAAAGATTACAGATATAATCAAATGATAGAACGGACAAAAGTAAAAAGACCTGATTTGTACGAGAAATACAAACAATCTCACTAATTTTCCCGATAATCAGCATATTTAGGATTAACGGCAACCCATTCAAAAGGTTTATTATCAAATGATGTTGGTAAAGCCTTAACGTAAGTTCCACCGTAACGACCTCTTGAAAATTCAAGATAACCTTCTTTTGCTAAATTACCAAAAGCTTTTCTGATTGTATTTGGACTAACATCCATTAAATTAGCCATTTCCATAATAGAAGGCAGTTTTGAATGCAAAGAATATTTTTCGATAATCATATTTATAATAGCATCTTGCACACGATTATAATGATACCTTGCGGTAAATTGTGCTTTTGCAAAAATTGAAGTTTCAGGTGCAGGTTCTAAATCAGAACTATTAGGTAATTTAACAACGCAAGTGCCATATCTGCCTCGTTTTGGAAGCAAAATACCTTCCTTAATAAGAAGTTCTAAAGCACTATGAACTGTTTTAACACTAACTTTAAGCATATCAGATAAAGCTGAATGAGTAGGCAATTTATCACCAATTTTTAAATGTTTAACAATATATTGTTTTAAATCAATTGCAACTTTTGCTATAAGAGAGTAATTTTCATCAATCTTAATTTCAAATTTATTACTTTTTAAAATCCAACATTGATCTTTATTATCAGTTTTTTCGACAATACCCAAATTAACAAGTTGTTCCATAGCATTACCCGTAGTATTTACAGGTATATTTACATACTGCGATATTGCTCTCACTGAAGGAAGATAGCTACCTGTTTTAAACTTATTTTTATGAATAAAAGTTTTAATCAATTCAACCGCTAAATCTCGTTTTGAAGACGATTTTCTAAGCATAACATTTCTGTTATTTAAATCAGCAATCATAGTACCGACACATTGTTTAGAATATAAAAGCCCTTTATTTTCAAGTTTTCTGTACACATTCTGAACAGTTCCCGTACTAATATCCAACAAATCCGACATTAAACGTTTTGAAGGCATCAAATCGTTTGCATGGACTGTTTTATCAAAATTATTTATAATCCAAGCCTCAATATTCTTAACTAAAAATTCAGTTTTTGAACCTTCAAAATTATTCGTAATAAAATCTGCAAATTCACTTATAGGAACTTGATTTAACTTTGATTTATCGAGTTGAACAAAATTTTTCATAGTAAAATTATACCATATTAATAAAAAAACAATCAATATTGTTATAAAAGTTATCTGACGGGTTACATTTAATGCCGGCAGAGCAAATGAAATGCAGGACAAAAAAAAACAAGCCGCCGAATACTACCAAATGGCACTTGATATGAATAAATTAACAGAGGATTTGCAAGACTCTGAAATTACAGAAAGATTAAATTAGCCATTTGAATTATAAAAATTCTCGGGCAACCTTCGGTTGCCCTTTTTTTTACCAGTTACAAGTCCTTGTAATATAAAAAATGTAATATTTACTTTTTTTAAGTTCTAGCCAAAAAATTTAAAACATGTGATTATATTATAGAAAGTTGAGGAATACATTTTGAATTTTACAGCATTATTTGCATTATTCTTTGGAATAGCACTAATTTTAATCAGTCAAAAATTTGATGGCGGTTCTTTAAGCATGTTAATTCAACCTGCGGCTTTTTGTATTGTTGTAGGGGGAAGTTTTTGTGCAGCATTACTAAATTTTAACGTACCGACCCTAATTAATTCGTTTAAAAGCTTAACTGAGGTTTTTAATAAAACTCAAGACAAATCAACACAAATTATAAGCGAAATTGTACAAATAGCATATTTTGCAAGAAGAAACGGTATTTTTTCCGTTCAGGAAGTACTTACAAAAGTTTCAGAACCATTTTTTGCCAGAGGCTTACAACTTGCAATTGACGTAGATAACCCGTCCCTTGTTTATGATATTTTATCTGCCGAAATCTCATACGAGGAAGAAGAAGAATTAATTTCTTCACGAGTATTTGAAGCATTAGGCGGATATGCACCAACATTTGGAGTAGTCGGTGCAGTTATGGGACTAATAAGAGTAATGCAAGATATCGAAAATCTTGACGTTGTTGGTGTCGGCATTGCTACTGCCTTTGTTGCAACACTTTATGGTGTAGGATTTGCCAATCTTATCTTCTTACCCATTGCAGGAAATTTAAAACAAAAAACAAGAGAAAAAATATTGTTAAAAGAAGTTATATTACAGGGTATATTATCAATTCAAATGCAGGAAAATCCTGCGATTATTGAAGAAAAACTTATCGGCTATTTAAGATTTCATAACAAATCAACACGCATTGAGGGTAAAAGATAATGCGTAACGATTACTACTCAAACTCAAAAGATTACATAAACCGTTGGGTTGTGTCATACGCAGACTTAGTAACTATGCTTTTGGCTCTTTTCATGGTTTTATTTGCAATTTCACAAAATATTTCAAAACATCAAGCTAAAATAATTTCAGAAAATGCTATTATTGAACAAGTAGAACAGTTAGAAGAATTAAAAGTACTTTTTAACGAAATAATTGCAAAAAATGAGAACATAAAATATCTGCAAGACGGTAGAGGACTTGTTTTAAGACTCAACAATTCAATACTTTTTGACGCAGGTTCTGCTGATATAAAAAAAGAGGCAATCGTTACAATTGATGAAATAATAGACACAATTGCAAAAATAGATAATAATATTATTGTGGAAGGTCATACCGACTCAACACCAATCAAAAATGATAAATATCCTTCAAATTGGGAATTATCCACAGCAAGAGCGACCAATATAATTGCTTATATGATAAAAACAAAAAAAATAGCACCTAAACGTTTGTCTGCGGTTGGCTATGGGGAATATATGCCTGTCGCTGATAATACATCAAATGAAGGAAGATTATTAAACCGTAGAGTTGATATAATTATTCTGAAAAAATAACTAAAATTGGAGATAATTATGGCAAAACCAAATGATGCAAATCAAATGAAACCAAAAGAAAATAGCGAACTTGTAAAGGCACCTATTGATAACAACTTAAAACTTGTTTTAATTAATATTATTTCAACAGTTTTAATATGTATTCTGTTAATAGGTATAAATTATTTCTTACAAGAAAATTTATTAAACAAAAAATTGGCTTCTCTTAATACCGAAGAAAAAGTTGACGAAGATAATGTTCCAACCGATGAAGAAGAAGTCCAAAGAGGTATTATTGTTGACTTAGGTGATTTTATATTGAACCTAAATGATGCTTCACAAAAGAAATACTTAAAAGTAAATGTTGCACTGGAACTTTCAAGAATTCCTACTGATCCGGTACTTGGAAAACAAGAAGATGAAGGTAAAAAGGAAGGTGGACACGGTCACGGAGAAGCAGCATCTGAAGATCCTATGAAAATTATTGAAGCAGAAATGGCTCAATATAAACCTGCAATAAGAGATGCTGTTATTTCAAATTTCTCAAGCAAAACAGCTGATGAAGTTATGACAGCAGCAGGCAAAGAGTTGGTTAAAGAACAAATAACAGAAGATGTTAATGCAATATTTGCAGGCGAAAGAGAAGTTATAAGAGTAAGTTTTGGTCAATTTATAATTCAATAGCAAGGTAGAATGGCAGATTCACTGGAACAATTTAATAATATCAACAAATATAGTTCAGAAAATGAGGACTATGAATATTTTGATGAAGGTGCAGCAGATGCATACAAAAAAGGTTACAAATTATATAACTTCAGACGTCCTGATAAATTTTCCAAAGACCATTTAAGAGCATTACAAGACTTACATCGTGAATTTTCAAGACAATTATCTTTGGTTTTAACCGCATATTTACGTATGCGTATTGAAATTGAAGTTGTTTCAACTGACCAGTTGACTTATGATGAATTTATACGTTCTATGCCTTCGCCTATGACTATCGGTATTTTTGAACTTAATCCGATGCCCGGACAAATTTTGTTAGGCTTAAGCTTTGATATACTATCTTGTATTGTTGACAGAATGCTCGGGGGCTTAGGATTAAGTGAAAATAAGCAACGTGAACTTACTGATGTTGAAGAAGCTCTGGCAAAAAAAGTTATTGAAAGATTAGTTAAAAATCTTGAAACAGCATGGAGTAATATACTTCCTGTACACGGAAATATTGTAGGTCTGGATAATAATTATCAAACTGTTCAAATCGCATCTACCGGTGAAATTGTTGCATTAATAACATTTGAAATTCAAATTGCCGGTAAATATTTTGGATTAATGTCTTTATGTTTCCCTTATCCTGTATTGGAAACAGTTTTGAGTAATTTATCAACTCAACATATATTCCAATCTAAAGGCATAATTGCTACAACTGAAGACCGCCAAAAAATGATTCAAAAATTAAACACTTCTAATGTTGATTTGAGCGTAATATTTGGTTCAACAGACATTACTCTTGAAGAATTCCTGGATTTAAAAGAGGGCGATATTATAAAACTTGATACAAAATTAACTGACGATTTAATTGTAAAAGTTAATAATGAGAAAAAATATTTTGCCCGTCCGGGAACACTTAACAATAAAATAAGTGTTAAAATTACCGAAGAATATGATTATCAAAAAGATTTATTAAAGCATTATTACAAAAAAAATGAATTATAAGAAAGGATTTTTATGCCAGAAAACAATGACGATTTAGAAAATCTTAATAATCCTGAAGAAGATATTAATCTTGTACAAGATACAAATGACGAACCTATTGCAGAAGAAAACAGCTCTGACGATATGTCTGTTGATGATATTTTTGCAAATATTCCACCAATGCCTGAAGATTATGAAGACCAAACAGAAACCACGTCAGCATCTTTTGCTCAAGAAATACAAAACGAAACAGTTACTGTTCAACCTGTTCAGTTTGCTTCTTTTGATGAAGCTAAGAGCCTATCGGGAGATGCTGCAAAAAATTTGGATAATCTTCTTGATATCAAATTACAACTCACAGTAGAACTTGGTAGAACAACTTTACCTGTAAAAAAAGTTCTTGAACTGACAAGAGGTTCTATTGTTGAATTGGAAAAAATAGCAGGCGAACCTGTTGAATTATATGCTAACGGTAAACTTATCGCACACGGTGAAGTTGTTGTTATCGAAGATAATTTTGGACTACGTATTACAAGCATGTCTGAACCTGAAAACAGATTAAACAGCCTTCAATAAAAAAATACTTGAAATAAATATTATTTTATGAAATAATACTCTTATAAATAAAAAATTTTCTATAAGAAATGGCAAGATAGCTCAGCTGGTGAGAGCGCTCGGCTCATACCCGGGAGGTCCTCGGTTCGATCCCGAGTCTTGCTATTTTTTTATGACTTAAAACCAGCACGGGCTGTTTTCACTTTGCTCAAACCATCTCCACAGGCAAAGATATCATTTTAAAAATATTTTTTAATTCTTGATAATAACCTTTATCTAACAAAAAATAAAATCTCGCATAAGCCTTTGGTGCAAGTTGCTTTGTTTTCATATTATCTATGTACAAAGCCTCTACAAAACGAGCAAAAAGCTCGGTTGGACGTTTATAATATTTTTGAATTTTAAATATCCTTGAAGATACTCTCTTTTGTTTTCTTTGTAAAGATTTTAATCTTAAATAATATATAAATTCTTGTTTTAAATTAGGAAAATCTTTTTCTAATGTATTTATCGATATAATCTCATCTTTGCTAAACGGAAACCACGATTTTATACAAACTTTATCATAATTCAATAAATACTTTATATTTGTACCTCTGACTGCTTTATTAAACTCTTTAAACGGTTTTGAACGTTGGAATTTTGGATATTTTTGTTTGATTTTTTCATCTAATACTTTAATTTCATTTTTTATAATTTGCTTATGCTTAAAAAGACGTTCACATTTAGAATGATTATCTATATAATTGGTTACGGCAAGCATTTCTTCTTGTAAATCTTCGTTTGTATCAAATATAACATTTAGAGAACCACCTGTTTTTGAAATATTTTTTTCAATTTTTGAATGAATATAATGAGAAAATTCATGAAGTAAAGTTTGAACAAGTTTTTCTTTTGGAGTATTTTTTGAAATATCTATTCTCCCATCAAGAAAAAATCCTAAATGTCCACGTGCTTTTGTTGTTGTATGAACATCAAGCCCTAATTGTTTAAAATATTCTATTAAATCTGTCGCAATAGCCATTATTTTGTTTCGTGTTCTATCCAACCTAAATAATCTTCTGAACCAATTATCACAGGCAATGCAATAATTTCCGGAACATTATATGAATGTAATGTTTTTATAACCACTTCTATTTTTTCAAATAACTCTCGTCTTGTTTTAATAATTAATAACAGCTCATTTTCAGAACAAATTTCACTATTCCATGAAAATATTGAATGAACCTTATCCAAAGTACTTACACACGCTGCAAGATTTTCTTCAATAAGTGCTTTTGAAATTTTTTTTGCATCATCCTTATTTGGAACAGTGCAAAAAACAACTATGGCTTCCATATTAGTCCTCATCAACATAAGATGTTAAACGTTCAATACTTCTGTTTAAGCGTGTTAGCTGCTTATCAATATCAGTAAGTTTTTTAGAAACATTTGAAGAACCATTATCACCTGATATTGACAATAACTCATCCAATTTTTCTTCAAGAGAATCTATCCTTTGCTGCTGTTTGGCAAACTTTGTTTCCAATTCATCAAGTACAGCCTCATTGGATGGCATTGCTTTTTTAAGCTTGCTTAACGTGTCGGAAACATCAGATAATTTTTCATCTGTATTATCAGCCCAAATGCTAAGCTTAGCAACAGATTCCATAGTATTATTGTATTGTTTTGAATTATCTTCAACCTGATTTTCAATTTTATCCAGCTTTTGCGTCATTTCCGTATAATCAAGTTTCTTCAAACCTTCATATAAATCAGAAATGGTATCTCTAAAAGACTGCATTGAAGTATTTAAAGCATTAGCAGACTCATCGGAAGCAAGCAACAACTTATTCGTCCTTGAACTAATACTTACAATATCAGATGTAATACGCTCAATATCAACTTTCATCTTAAAAATGTCATCTTGACTAATATTAAACTTCATACTGTCAACTTGTCTAACAATTTCGTTCACATAGTCTGTTATTTCTTTTAAAGAATTCGCTTCAACTACTTTTTTAATATCATCAAGTGCCAATCTTAGACGTGCTATATCAGATTCCACATCTTGCATTGAATAAGTATAACTTCCGTCATCTTCAACAGAACCAACTCTTAATTGATTTAATTGTTGCGTCATAACTTCAACCTGCTCTTTAATTGATGCAGGAAGCGTAGTAGCAACTTCAGAAACTGAATTAGTAACATTTTCCGACATTAATTTCAATTGATTCATATTATCTTCAATGTCTTTGTATTCCAAAGGTTTCATTGAATCAATCGCATGCTTAATAGTCTTGATTTCTTGAGTAACAGTTTCATTGGCAGATATCGCATCTAAAATTGTTTTATCCGATTCTTGCAACTTTGCCAAAACATCTTGAGTTTTTTCATCAACAAAGTCTTTTATTTCTTCACCTTCAACAACAAAAGAAAGTTGTTCAAACACGTTCAGAACATGCTTCATTATAGAAGCCTTTGCAGCAGCAAGTTCATTTTTTATAGCACCGACTTCACTTTTATATTCTTCCATGAATACATCCAAAGTCGAGTAATTTTTAGAAAAAACATTTAACTTTTTATCAAGATTTGCTATTGTAACTCTTAATTCTTCTTGAAGATCAATCATACCAGATAATTTAGGAATTTTTTGCAATTCATCTAAACAATCAAGATTTTTTAATTTATCTAACAGAGTAAGCTTGTTTAACGCATTTAATTTATCAACACTAATAATATCAGTAAGTTTAGAAAGTTGTTCTATACCTTTCATTTTATTAATGTCTTCTAAAGTTGCTAATGTTTCAAGAATATTTATTGTATCAAAAAATTTCTTTTGATCTTGTACAGTATTTCTAATTTCTTGAAGGGACTTATCTATCTCATATTTAACATCATCATTCAAAGCAATCAAATCTACTTTTTGGCTTATAACTTTTAGGTCATTAGCCATTTCGTTATCGTTTTTAAAATCCCACATTGCTTGCTTAACTGAATTTATCTCATTAACAAGCTGAGCTTTATATTCTTCAAGCAAGACTTGAACATTAGATATTGGTGTACCGTCATTATCTTCAACGGTAATTTCAGAAGCCTTAGTATGAACTTCTGACAACATTTGTGCAATATCTGATTTAAGTCCTTCAAAATCAACCTGTACATTATTTTCGGATAAGGCTCTTGTTATTTTTTCATCAATATTATCTGACGTATGTTTTACTAAATTAGCAAGTTCGCTTAGGTTTGTTGTAAAATCAACAATAACACTTTTTTCTTCTTCGCCTAAACCTGACAATCGTTCTTCCGAAATAGAATTTGCCGAAATTTTAGCATTTAAAACTTCGTCATGAACTTTTGATAACTTATCATATAATTCATTTAATTGATTTTTCAAACCGTCAAGCTGTTCTTTGCTGTTTAATGTATCAATTTTTGAAAGAATTTCATTTTGCTTATTATCAACATCTGCAAATTTTGGAATAACTGCTTCGTCTAAATGCTTATGTATATTTTCAAAACGAGTATTTAAATCATTCCTTAAATCAACTATTTTTTCATCAATAATGTCTGTTATACCATCAATGGAATTATTCACAGACTGAATATTTTGTTGAGCCACAAAATCCGCATCCGCACCCGAAGACATTAATGGCTTTGAAAGTTTTAATAAATTTTTAATTTCTTCTAAAGAATTTACAGCCGAGTTTTTTATCGCATTTTCTAAATCAGCCACTCTGCTGACTAAAGAACTCAAGCCTGAAAACAGTGAGTTTAAAATCGGACGTGCTTCTTCAGAAGCAACATCTTCAGCAAGTTTTTCCATACCTGCTTTGTAGGCATCAGTTTGTTCTTTTAATATTGCCGAAACATTTTTAAAATCAACATCAACAAATGAAAGAACTGCATTTTTAACCGGTTCAAAATCTTCTAAAATCTTTTCCGTACGAGTATATAAATTTTCCATTATGTCTGTTGACATAAAGTTTAACTGGTCTTTAACTTTATTTAACTTACCTTCTAATTTCAGTAAATCATCACTTGAAGGTGCATCCTGCCTTATTAATAAGTCATCAACTTCATTATTTTTTGCTGATAGTGAAACTTTTACATCAGAAACGGCTAAAATTAAATCATGCATAGTTCTTTGCACTTCTTCAAAACCATCTCTTATTCCGCTTATAGCAACAGGCTGCTCACTAATTGTTGATAAAGCCTTCATAACAGAATCAAATCTCGAAGATATACCGTTACATACACTGTTAAATTTATCATTTTGTCCTATTGAAGAGTCTTTAAAATCTGCAACAACTTTTGCTAATTCGCTTTTTAGAGAATTAAATTCAAAAGCAAAATTGTTCATTTTAATATCTGCGGATTCACAATCTTCCTTAATTCCTGATAAATAAGATAACAAATTATCTTGAACAGAATGCAATGCAACATCGTAATCTCCAGCCAAACGGGCAACAATAGATTCCATATTAGTAATTTTTGCTATTATTTCATCATTGTTTCTTACAAAATTTTTAATATCATAAACAAGCTCTATTAGTTGTTTTATATCAGTAACAACACTTTCTCTAATAGGTGATGTAACACTTTGAACATCATCTTGTATATATTTTAGTTTATCCGAAATTGTTGATAAATCTTTAATACACTGTTCGACAAAGGCTCTTTGCCCTTCTTCAACAGAAAGATAATTTTGTCTGATTGTATCAGGTAAATATGTTACAATTTCCCTTACTTTGTCCGTTAAATCTAAAACATTATCAAGACGCTCTGTGTTTTTATCGTAATTTCTATCGGAATTTTCGTTAATAGAATTTTTAGTTTGTTCAAGTTTTTCAATAAGAATATTTAAATTATTTTTTATCGGTTCTATTCCTAAGTTTGCAATAGCATCAATAAATCCGTTTCTAACATCTTTTGAAGCCTCATTGACAATTGCTTTAACACCTTCAAATGAATTTTTTATGTCCAAATCTTCCATTAATTTAGCAAGTGATTTAAATTCAGCAGTTGTATCAAGCAAATCCCCACGCATAACATTTGTTGATTCAACAACGTCATAAACTATTTTTGACAATTCTGATTTAAAAAGCTCAAAATCTTCTACCGTAAGTATTTTCGTAACAATACCCGATAATTTATCCAATTGAACCAATAAAGAACGTTGACTTTGGTCGCTTGCATCAGTTAATGCACCTTTTAAAGTTGTAATTAACTCAACGGCACTTTCAATCTTTCTAACAAAACCGTCAAAATCACTTTGTCCTGCAAGGGCTTTAATATTTGCATTAATTTTTGTATTTTGAGAAATTATTTCATCTAAAGTATTATCAAACTTATTTTGTTTTTGGTCTACAACTTGAACGGCTGAAAGAATTGTATCAGATGTTGACTTAACATCTGACAAAGCAGCCGACATATTATTAACCTCTGTTGTCGGATCAAGCTTTGAAACCATTTGAGCCATCGTGTCAAAATTGTTGTTTACATTCAGAATAATACTTTCAAAACCGTTATTGAACTTTTCTAAATCAGTTCTTATACTTAAAATATTTTTAATAATTTCACGTTTGTCCGAATCATCAGTTCTAAGTGCTTCAATTCTTAAGGTAATTTCATTTAAGATATCACCGTGACTAAGAACCTGTTTTGAAAACACAGTAAGATTTGTAGACAAAACATCGAACAGTTCCCTCATTTGCGGGAGCTTAACAATTTCATTACTTGTATTTTTAAAATCTTTTATTGCCGTTTCAAGTTCTGTAAACTTAACCGTAACATAAGAATATTTATCAGTAATATTATTTTTTAAATCAACAATATTTCCAATAATCTCATCATTATCGAATTTAGACGAAAAATCGTTTGAAACACTTTCCAACTTCGAATTCAAATTATTAAGCATTCGACTTGTATCACCAATATTCAAAGCATTTTGCGTTTTTATAGCATCAAGAGTGTCCGATAACTCCGCAAACTTTTTATTAACTTCTTCTATATTAAATCCGTCAGTCATTCTCAATATTCCCCGTCATGCCAACACACATAACATTATTAAACTCTATATATCAACAACTATCAAATATTTTACAAATATTAAACTTTACTACTTGTTATTGTAATAATTATAACATAAAAACTGTTTTTTGACATGAATATTAATTTACACTAAAATAATTAGAAGAAAAAGCCTAAAATCAATTAAAAGATTGATTTAAAATTGCTTATGATATTTTAATCTGATAATGCAAGTATAAAGGATATAAAATTGAAAAAGAAAGACTTAAAAAAAGCAATAAAAGAAAAAGAAATACAATTATCAAAACTTGAACAGCACATGGATAAATCAAAAACATGTGCCGAAGTTTATAACAATGTCATTTTAGAAAAAGCCATTTTAAACCAAGAATTGAAAGAAGAATGCAAAAACAAATTTGCGGAACGAGTAAAAAAACTTATCCCCCGCAAAAAAACTTTAATTTGCGATTATTTTAAATAATTAATTAATAAAATCCAATGGCAACATTTTATACTATTAAAGGTTACATTTATTGAAATATTCCTATTTCGCTTAAATATTCAATATTATTATAAATTGTAAATTTTATCTTTTAATATTTACAATAGGTTTTACATTACTATTTTTGTGGAATATAATAAAAAGCATATCAAAATTAGATTAAAATCGGAGTTATATGTTTAAAATATTCAGTTACAATTCTTCAAAAGCATTTACTTTAGCAGAAACACTAATTGTAATGGGTATAATCGGTGTAGTTGCTGCACTTACATTGCCAAACTTAAACCAATCAACAAACAATAAAGAAAAAGTTGTTAAAGTAAAGAAAATATACCAAAATTTAAATGATGCCTTTGGTAGAGCAACTGTTGTTTACGGTCCTTATGATGCATGGTTTATCAATGATAGCACAATGCACTCGATTCGGAGAAAGAATGACCGAATTTATGAAGTTATCTAAAAATTGTAAAATGACAAAAGGTTGTTATGAAAGCGGCAGCGGGACGTCTAGTTACTATCAGTTTATTTTAGCTGACGGAACTTCTGTCCGTTCTGGGTCTAGTTATATTGAAGTAGATATTGACGGATTAAACAAGGGTAAAAATCTTGATGGCTACGATATATTCCATTTTCAGGTAGACAATAATACAATAATACCTTTTCCTGTTTCTCCTTATACAATCGGTGCTTCAACAGTGCTTTCATCTTGTTGTCAGTGGGGTAGAGGTTGCACTCAATGGGTAATAGACTATGACAACATGGATTATTTAAAACTTGATAGCAGCGGCAAATGTCCTAACGGTACTGTATTAAATGTTATCGCAAGTCCTCCCGTTATAAGTTGTAATTAATTATATTTCAAATATAATTTGTTAAGGTTTTGGAATTTCATTTTTACAAAATTTCACGATAATTTTCTAATCATTTCGTGTGCTTCTTCAAAATCAGGGAAAATTTCAACAGCTTTTTCCAGTTGCTCAAGAGCCTTGTCTTTATCGCCTATTTGTTCATAACATTTTGCACTGTTTAATAAAAGCATTGTATTCTTTGAGTTATGTTCCAATATTTTTAAGTTGATTTGCCTGCATAAAATTACCCAAATTGAAATAACACAATGCCAATATATTTTCAATTTCATCATTTGGTGCAACTTCGTATGCCTTAACCAAATATAATTTTGCATTATCATAATCTTTGCACATAAAGGCAGCCTTACCCAGCATAAACAAAATAAAATCACTGGTAGGTGCTTTTGAAAGTGCTTTCAGCAACATTGAATATGCTGCTTCATTATCGTTGAAAGCCATTTTATTTTTTGCTGCGAATGTTAAAAAATTAGGGTCATCCGGTGATATTGAAAGTGCATATTTATACATTTCTTCCGCTTTTGCAAAATCACCTGTTGCATGCAAATAATTTGCGTATTCAAAAACGATATCTTTGTTTTCAGGATCCAATTCATACGCTTGTTCAAATTCATCTTTTGCATAATCAAAAAGACGCTTTGTCAAATAAATTACACCTAAATCTTTATGTGTTTGTGCAGATTTTGGATTTAATGATAATACTTTTTTAAATATTTTTTCTGCATGTTCCAAATCTCCGGTTCTCATACATAACATTGCGTATTCATGATATATTTCAGGAGTAACAGAACCTTGCATGATAATTTTTTCATACATGTCTTTAGCTTCTTCAAACTCACCCATATTTATATATATGGATGCAAGTTTTTGAATCATCATAACAGCTTTTGGATTGACTGCAATAATAGTCTTTAATATTAATACTGACGTTTTTAAATCCCCTGTAACCTCATAACAACAAGCAAGGTTATATCTAAAATTAGTTTTTTCAGGGTACTTTTCAGATAAAAGTGTATAGTGCTCAATAGCCTTTTCATATTGTTTTGACTTATATTCACACATTGCAATTGACACAAGATAATTATCCAATGCCTCAGTTTTATATGCCTGTTCAAACATTTCACAGGCTTCTTCAAATTTACCTTTTAATTGCAAAATTGAGCCTATATTGTAGTATGTAATAGAGTTTTGCGGGTCATACTCAGCGGCTTTTTTATAGTTTTCAAGTGCATTGTCATAATCTCCAAGTGTAATATAAGCCGTACCTAAGTTATTATAAATTTGCGGATGATCAGGTTTTAATTCAATAGCCTTTTCAAAAAACTCTATACTTTCTTTGAATTTTTTAGACGCAATATATGCTGTTCCTACAAGAAAATAAAACTGATATTCATCAGGAGATATTTCTATACCCTTTTTAGCATATTCAATAGCCTTTTCATCCTCTTTAGTCTTCATATATAAAACTGCAAGATTTTTATACGCATCAGCATACCCTTCTCGCAAATTAATAACCTCTAAATAAGCCGTTTTAGCATGCAAATAATCTTCTAAATTATCATAACAACTTGCCAAATAAAACCAACTGGTAGCATCATCAGGTGCATATTTTACAACTGTTTCAAAGTTTATTCTGCCTTGCTCATACAGTTCTAAATTTAAATTACAAAGCCCTAACATTTTGAGTGCTTCAACATTAAACTCATCTTCTTTAAGTAATTCTTCTAATCTGATTTTTGCCTGTGCAAAATCTTTTTCACCAATAATTTCGTTAATTTCATCTAATATATTGTTATCCATAGTTAAATTATATTACAAAAAAATAAACATGTACTTTTGTTTATGGTAAAATTAAGTTAAGGGATAAGGAGAAATAGTTGTGACACAACAAAACATGTTTTCAGAAGGAAATATAGTTCCTGTAAATATTAGAGAAGAAATGAAACGCTCATACATTGATTATGCAATGAGTGTTATAGTCGGACGTGCGTTACCTGACGTAAGAGATGGTTTAAAGCCCGTTCACAGAAGAATTTTGTTTGCAATGAACGAACTTGGCATGTCCCCTGATAAACCGTTCAGAAAATGTGCCAGAATCGTTGGTGAAGTTTTAGGTAAATATCACCCTCACGGTGATTCATCTGTTTATGACGCTTTAGTTCGTATGGCACAAGACTTTTCAACAAGATATTTGACGGTTGACGGTCATGGAAACTTCGGTTCTGTTGATGGTGATTCGGCAGCCGCAATGCGTTATACAGAAGCAAGAATGCACAAAATTACACAGTCAATGCTTGCAGATATAGATTGTGAAACTGTTGATTTTGGACCAAACTTTGACGGTTCATTGCAAGAACCTTTAGTTTTACCTGTAAGATTGCCTATGTTGTTATTAAACGGTACATCAGGTATTGCCGTTGGAATGGCTACAAATGTTCCGCCTCACAATTTATGTGAAGTTGTTGACGGACTGGTTGCTTTAATTGACAATCCTGATATTACGGTTAGCGAATTAATGCAATACATAAAAGGACCTGATTTCCCAACGGCTGCAACAATTGTTGGTTTAAATGAAATTAAGCAGGCTTACGAAACAGGCAGAGGCTCTATTAAAATGCAAGCTGTTTCTACGTTTGAAGAAATTTCAGGCGGGGCAGGCAGACAATCAAGAACAGCAATTGTTATTACAGAAATTCCATATCAAGTTAATAAATCCGATTTAATTTTAAAAATTGCAGATTTAGTTAAAGAACAAAGAATAACAGGTATTTCTGATATTCGTGATGAATCAGACCGTGAAGGTATGAGAATTGTTATTGAATTAAAACGTGATGCAAAACCGGAAGTTGTTAAAAATAATTTGTTTAAATACACTCAATTAGCAACAACTTTTGGTGTTAATATGCTTGCTTTATGTGATAATCAACCAAGATTGTTGAACTTACATCAGGTATTAACCGAATTTGTCGCACATAGAGTTGAAATTGTTACAAGACGTACTATTTACTTCTTGAAAAAAGCAAAAGTAAGAGCACATATTTTAGCCGGTTTAATTATTGCTTTAGGTTCTTTGGATGAAGTTATTGAATTAATTAAATCTTCAAAAACAACTGAAGATGCCAGAGCAGGATTAATGAGCAAATTTGGTTTAGATATTGACCAGGCTAATGCAATTCTTGAAATGCAATTAAGACGTTTAACAGGTTTAGAACAAGATAAAATCAAAGCTGAATATGACGAATTAATCAAGAAAATTGCAGAATATGAATCTATCCTTGCCGACAGACAAAAAGTTTTAAACATCATCAAAACAGAACTTCTTGAAGACAAAGAAAAATACGGTGATGACAGAAAAACTCAAATTATTGCAGAACAAGGAGAAATGAGTATTGAAGATTTGACTCCAAATACTCCAATGGCTGTATTTATCACTCATCAAGGCTATATCAAACGTATATCATTAGATACATTTGAAAGACAAAACCGTGCAACTCGTGGTAAATCAGGTATGAAAACAAAAGAAGATGATGATATACAACACTTCTTTACCGCTATGATGCATGATAAAGTGTTATTCTTCTCATCAAAGGGTACTGTATATAGCCTTAATGTTTATGATTTTCCTGAAGGTCAAAGACAGGCTAAAGGCTTACCTATCGTAAATGTTCTTCCGATAGCACAGGATGAAAAAATTACTGCGGTTGTTCCTGTAAGCAATTTCTCTCACGATTTGAATTTAATAATGCTTACTAAATCAGGCTACATCAAGAGAATTGAACTTGATAATTTTGCAAACATAAGACGTAACGGTATTATTGCAATCAGTTTGGAAGAAAATGACGAATTAAACTGGGTAAAACTTGCAACAGCAAAAGATGAAATTATTATCGGAACAAAATGCGGTATGGCAATAAGATTCAGTATTGAAGATTTAAGACCACTAGGCAGAAGTGCAAGAGGTGTTACATCCATGAAATTGAGAACAGGTGATGAAATTATCGGGTGCGATATTGTTCCTCAAAACTATGATGCTGACTTGCTTGTTGTAACTTCTGACGGATTTGGTAAACGTACTAAATTATCAGAATTTAGAGGTCAAAACAGAGGCGGTATCGGTTTAATTGCAACTAAATTTAAAACTAATGAATCAAGATTGGTTGCACTAACAATTGTTTCTGAACACGATGATATTATGCTTGTAACCGCAAACGGTATTGTAACACGTATAAAAGCCGGTGATATATCTCAACAAGGCAGACCTGCAACAGGTGTTAGAGCACAAAATTTGGTAGATAACGATACTGTTGTTTCTGTAAATAAAATAATTTCACCTGATGAAGAAGATACAATTGTAGATAAATCTAAATCTGAAACTGATGTAGAACCTGAAGGCGAACAAACAAAACTTATATAATAAATATATGAAAATGGTGTAAGTTACTGAAACTGCACCATTTTTGTATTTATATAATCGGGTAGTAGTAAAAAAATATGAGTTTGATATAATTAATTTATAAAATTATATACATAAACAATTTTTATTAAGGATAAATATGTTATTCAAGGAAATTTTAACAACAAAAAATTTAGTTTTTCTTATACTTGTAATAATCTTATTAAAATTAATTCCACAAGTAAGCGAATTTGTGATGTTATTTTTTGCTTGCTTTGTACTTGCATGTTCAATGCTGCCAATTGTAAATTGGCTTGATAAAAAAACAAAAAAACGTACATTATCGGTTTTAATAGTTGTAATATCTGCTGTCGTACTTACATTAGCATTTATATTGCCGGTATTAATAATAACATTTGAACAAATAGGTTTGTTTTTCCAAAGTATACCGGATAAACTTACTGAATTACAAACATATTTACATCATATTCAAATAGGAAGCCATGCTTTATCAGAATACATTAATTCAGGTAGCGTTTTAAGTAACAATGAAGCTATCGCTAAAAATATTTTAAGCCAATCCTGGAATATTACAATGGGATTTGCACAAGGTATTATAGTATTTATTGCAGTCGTAACAATTTTGTTTTATATGCTAAAAGACAGTATTTATATGAAAGAAAAATTCTTAGAATTTTTCCCCGACAAACTTCAAAGTAAAGCTAATGATATTTCTGTAAAAATTTCTCAAAAAGTTGGCGGATATGTTATTGCATCTATCATTTCAGGTGTCGCAATATGGATTTTGGTAGCTATATCATTATTAATATTAAAAGTTGAATTTGCATTTTCTTTAGGCTTAATAGCAGGTGTATTAGATATAATTCCGGTACTTGGTCCTACAATAGCATTAACTCTTATAATATTAAGTGCTTACCAAAACGGTTTTATAATAGTTGCAATCGCAATAGTACTATTTTTGGTCATTCAACAAATTTCAAACAATGTCATAAGACCTGTTATATTTGGAAAATTTATGGACTTACATCCTCTGGTTATAATATTTGCATTATTTGTGGGTGGTAAATTCGGAGGACTTGCAGGTTTAATTTTAGCACCTGCAATTGCTGCAATTGTAACCGTACTAATAGACGAATTATATTTAAAAACAATACATAAAGTTAAATAACAAAATAATAAATTAAATGGAAAAGATTTTATACAAAAAAAACTATAACAAAAAAACGAAATGTAACATTTGGTGTGCATTTCCGGCTTGTAAATCTTTTGCTTTATCATCTTTAGGTTATTTGTGGATTTTTAAAACACTGGATGAACAAGAAAATATAAATGTAGAACGAATATATGCAGATACAAAAACACCTCAAACATCAATTAAGGATGTTGATGCTATTTGTTTTTCTTTTTCTTTTGATATGGACTTTGTAAGTATATTTGAAATGCTTGAAAGATTTAATATTCCTCTCTTAGCAAAAAACAGAAACGCTGACATACCAATTATCTTTGCCGGAGGCCCTGTTTTAACGGCAAATCCAATGCCTTACAGCAAATTTTTTGACTTTATAATAATTGGAGATGGTGAAGACATAAACACTCAAGCCGTATCAGCCATATCTGAGATGAAAGAAAAAGGGAAAAATAAAAATGAAATTTTAGTAAAACTTGCAGAAATTGATGGCATTTTTGTACCTTCACTTAATCAGAAAAAAATTACAAAACATACGGCAAAAATTGATGAATGCATATATACACCAATATTGAGCGACGAAGCATATTTTAAAGATATGTTTATAATTGAAAGTTCACGAGGCTGTGCAAATTGCTGTAATTTTTGCATAGCATCTTATTTAAACTTACCTGTACGATTTGCACCTTATGAAAATATAATTAAAACCATTGAATTAGGACTAGAAAACACAAACAAAATTGCTCTTTTGGGAGCACAAGTATCTATTCATCCTAAGTTTAAACAAATTTGTGAATATATATATAAACAAATTCAACAAAAACCTGAAATTGAAATGAGTATATCATCATTAAGAGTTGACGGCATTGATGATATTATCCTAAAAACACTTGCCTTAGGTCATCAAAAACACGTTACAGTTGCGATTGAAGCAGGAAGCGAACGATTAAGAAAAATTATTAATAAAAATGTAACGGAAGAACAAATTTTTAATACCATTGCAAAGATTAGACAAAACGGACTTAAAGGGGTAAAAATATACGCAATGATAGGTATCCCGACAGAAACACAAGAAGATTTAAATGAAATGATTTCTCTTGCAAATCGACTTAAGCAAGAAAATAAAGGGTTTGATATATCATTTGCATTTTCTTCATTTGTACCAAAACCAAATACACCGCTTCAATGGTGCGGTAGATTTACAACCTCAGAACTTGAAAAAAGGCAACAATATTTAAAAAAAGAATTTCATAAATTAGGACTTAAAGCAGGATTTTCAAGTATTAAATGGGATTATTGGCAAACTGTTTTATCAAGGGGTGATGAAAATTTTACAGAATTTTTAATTGACGTATATAAAAACGGTGCAAAACTTGGTGCATATAAAAAAGCCTCAAAAAAATACTTTAACCCTGATAATTATGCACTGAGAAATTATGATTTAAATGAAAATTTACCTTGGGATATTATTGATTTAAAACCGGGAAAAGAAATCTTAAAAGAACGCTATTTAAAGTATTTAAATAGTAACTGATTTTGCTTTTTTATATCTCTCGGTTAATAATGCCGCAAAATCAATAGCCTTATCTAAAGATTTGAATGCTCTTTTAGGAATTATTAAGGTACTTTTCTCTCCAACATAAACGAATATAAGTTCCTCAGTAACTCTTACCTCACAAATATCTTTATAATTTATAACATTATCCCCAAAATTACTCATAAAACTTAAACCTTCATCTTTTAATGTACAAACAACATTTGTAATACTATTTAAAGATTTTGAGGCTGTAATATAAGACGCATATAACATTAATGGGAACACAATAATTGATATACCTATAAACAAAACACCTATTGGCAATTTATGCATAAACAAAAAAATAACACCTATAATAAATGCAGATATATTAAAAATTAAGAATAAAGTACATCTGACTTTTTCAAAAGAATATGAATCAAAAACAAAATTTGCAATATCAAGTTTTGTATATTGAAAAGATACACTTAAATCATCCATTTTAACCCCTTTTACTTATTTCTTGCTTTGTAACCTTTTTCAAACTGTTCAAAAACCTCTTTACCAACAAGCTGCTCTAATGAGGCTCTTTTGTTATAGTAATCATTTCTTGCCTTCATTTGCATATCAAGCGAATCCCTATAATAAGCATCCGCAATCAAAATCATCTCTTTTGAACCGTTTTGAGCCAACTTATAATTATTATATCGTTCCTTAACCACTTTAGAAGTTTTTTGTAAAACCTCATAAGCAGTTATGTAATCATAATATCGGTTTACGATTTTTTGTTGCAAATCATCAATTTTTCTAACCAAAATAATCATATCAGCATCATTAACTTTGGAATATTTATAGTTCATAGCCTTTGTATCCTGCCCCATAATATTTAGCATAGAACCGGTAAAAAAAGCACCCGTTGACAAAAGCGGATTACCCATGCCTGCACCAACAAGAGTTGACATATTTGCTATTGAGGTTAAAACTTTTTTAACAGACTTTTCATCCGGCTTATCTGCATCAGGATTTGATAATTTATAAATAGCATATTTAATTGTATCACTTTTTGTAGCGGCACCCTGCCATAGAATTGATAAATCACACATCATATCAGCATTATCCATTTCAACTGATTGAGATATTTCGGCAGATATTTTTTTAATACTTAAATCGGCATACGTCAAGCCTTCCGTATACATTATTTCTTGTTTTTGATGTTTAACATCTTTTGCATTTACCGAGTTTTTAACCTTATATTCATGCTCTATTTCATCAGAAGTACCAACCCTGTATGCAGCAGGTTTTGGCTCATTCAAATTCTCAATAGTTGCGGCAAAAACAGGATTAAACATCAACAATAAAACTAACAAACTAATTCTTTTTAGCATTATTTTAACCCCCCTTTTACAAGAGCCGAATTAATATTAAATTGATATAGAGAAAGGCTATCAACTGCCTTTTTACCTGCAAGTCTTTGCAGTTCAATATAGTATTTTTTTGCTTCCTGTTCTGCTTGATACTCTTGAAGAAGCATATTATCATAAGAAACAGATGAAATTGTAATATCCAAAAGCTCGCCCTTTTTTAAAGCATTTGAATAATTTTTATTATAAAGCAACATTCTTGAACGTGTATCTTTAAGCCACATCAAAGAATTTTTGTAATTATAATAAGCATCAATAATCTTGTCTTGCAATGATTCCACTAAACCTGCCAACTCAATCAATTCAGTGTCAGTCAACGGAATTTCCTTTGGAACATTTTTTCTGTTAAGTAAAGTTTGTGCTAACCTGCCTGCCGCAAAAGAACCTGTTTGAATTGCAGGATTTGCACCTGCAAAAGACGGAATAAATGAAGCACCGCTTACAATTGCAGAAAGAGTTTTTGACATTAAGGAGGAATGTATACGTCTTTGACTTTCTGGAGTAGCCAATTTTTTAAGAGCAAATTCTATTACTTTATTATTTTCAACAGTGCCCTTCCATAAAATTTCAACGTCCTCTAAGTCTTTTTTTGCCTGATATTCAAGCAAGTCTTTTATAACTTCTTTATCATTAATTAACAAAGAGCCTTTTAAATTTTTAACAGGTTTTTTAAGCGTAACTTTTTGCTTCTCTACACCTTTCAAAACCACACTGTCATCCGCAATTGCAGGAAGCATATTTATAATTAATACACATATCAAAAACACACGTTTCATAACAAATTTATAACACATAAAAATTTATAAATCCATTGATTAATAAAATATACATCTTTTGGTTGTTACTAACAAATATAAAAATTCATAAAATATATTTGGAGAAGGGAAATTAGATAGTGACAATCACGTTGTATAACAAACCAAACAGAAATATGTTGTCAGAAATGTCTGCGAAGCCTGAATTAAGCGAAGATGAATCATACAAGCTTTGCGTAAAAGCAGATGCACTAAGGCTTGCAAACATGTTTCAAGAATCTGTACCAAAATATTTGCGTTCGATTTTTTATAAGCGGGACAATGCAGATGCATATTACGGACTTGCTATTTCTTATAAAGGTTTGCAAAATTATGATAAAGCAATAGAAACATTGGAAAAAGTATTGTCATATAAAATTGATGACTTTGCAATATATTATGAACTTGGAATTTGTCATCTTATGAACGGCTCCCCTTGCCCTGCAATAAAATGTTTAATTCGTTCTATTCAGCTTAATCCTGACAATTTAAATGCACAAGTTCAACTTGCACTTGCACATGAACTTGTTGGAGAACAAGAAATGGCTTTGATGATTTATCAACGAATTATTGAAGTTGCCCCTGATTTTCTTAAAGCCTACAAACATAAAGCAGCATTATTAATGAGCCTTGATGAGTATAAAGATGCAAGCACAGTCTTTAATCAAATTTTAAAAGTAAAACCGACTTATGCAAAAGCACTTCTTGGTATAGGAATTTGCTTTGACAAATTAAAACGTTCCGTTGATGCAATGCGTTATTACAAAAAATTTATACTGAACAAACCTGAATCTTCGCATACACCATTCGTAGAAAACCGTTTATTTGATTTAAAAAAATCCAGACCTAAAAACAAAACATTTTCACTTGTATCAAACCCGATTAACGTGTAAGTTCAAATATTTTGAATTGACTAGGGTATAATTTGTCAAAGAAAAGGCGATTTTCAGGAGTGGCAAAAGAAACTCTTTCAAAATCTTCTCCATTAAATACATACTCAGCAACGGCAGAATAATCACCTGGAACATTTATTTCTTTATTAAAAACATCTTGTCCGTATTTAACTTCTGTATAATTATTTCCGTTTTCATCCTGCTTTGTAAATTTTTCAGTTGGAGCCTGATAATTTGCTACAACTAAAAGAGCCTGTTTTAAAGTTTCTTTTGAAACAAGCCAGCAAACATAGCCATCATCATCTTGCACAATAATTTGTGCTTCACCTTCGGTAACAACTTCAAAACTTCGTGCAAGTCTGTTAATAGAATCAAACCTGTTAAAGAAATGATAATTCTTATTTCTATGCATAGAAATTTCATTACCGACTGTTTTTTCAACTTCGCATTGTGTAAAAGATTCATCACCGTCAACATACATTACAGGTCTGTTTGCAAATTTGCCACCGGGTAAAAACTTATATTTAAACCACTTAAAAATTGCACCGTTTTCACCTAATTGAGCAGGATATCTGTCAATGGCATCAAATTCACCATCTTGATTGTTATATGTCTTTAAGAAAGACAAACCTTCACCTGATTTCAAATCAACATTATAATTAGTTAAATCTTGATTATCTTCAACAATAACTTCAGGAGTTTTATCGGATTGAGATATTATATCGTTACCCCATAAAACATCAAAGCACATTTCTTTATGATACTCCTTATAAAACTTATCCCACAACATGTATTCTGCAAGTGTTGCAAAATAAGGAATTTTTGATTTCATGTGTCTGTTTAACTCGCCTAAAACAACTGACGGAGCACGATAACTAATAGGGAGCCCGTTTTTTGTTGAAACTTTATCAACTATATGATCAACATGATCAACTCTAAATCCGTCAAAACCATATTTTTCTTGGAATTTTTCTAAATGCTCAATAAACTTTTTAACGACAGGTTTATTAATATTTCCGTTTTCAAGAAATGCAAAATAGTATGGTGTTTGACAATCTAAATTAGCAAATGCCGTAACATTATTACCTTCAAAATCATAATGCTTAAATATAGGATAACCACCACATTCACTCATTTTTTGAAATACAGGAACACCCGCAGAACACCAAGCTCCACCCGGAACAGTCCATAAGCCTTCTGATGTTAGTGCTTCTATAACATCATTTGTAATATCATCTTCTGTTAATTTTTTAGAAAGATTTACATCTAATTTCTTTGCTACAACTTCTTTGACTTTTTTTAATAATTTAACTTGATTATCCTTTAATGACGCATTATTTGAAATTTCCTTTTTATAATCTTCAAGTAAATTATCAAATTCATTATAAATTTCTTTATATTTTGCTGAAAACTCACCTGCTCCGCCTTTTAGAATTTGTTTATACAGCTCTTTTGTAACGTTTACATCTTCTTTATCAAATTTTTCTGCAAGTTTATCCGAAATTTCATCAACCTTTGCTGAAATTTTATTTATCAAATCATTAACATCAAACCACCTTGCAATAAAAGGATTAGCAAGAACATTTTTTTCAAAACGACCGGCCTGAGGTAATACATCATATATGACAGGATGACCTGCGAGCTGTGCCAATTCAATAAATAATTTTACCTGTTCTTCCAAAGATATTCCCAAATGAAGTTCCATATTTTTGTCATTTAATTCAGGACTAATTTCTGAACTTGTAGGCAAGTAAGCACAACCAAAATCTCTTTTTTGAAACGGAATAAGATATACTGTCGTATCAAAAATACCACGAGCCAAATCTCCGGTCGGAAGAATAAGAATTTGCTTAACCCAATCAAAAAATTTACCTGGAGCATCAGCATAATTACCGTTTCCAAGTGCAGCAAGATTTATTAATTTTATATCATGACCTTCTTTTTTTAACCAATTACTGTTTTTAACATTATTTCTTGCCAGCGGACTGACTTTATCATTATCAAAAACAAATTTTCCGTCTTTAAATATCCCGTTATTTTCCCATTTAATCTCCAAAGCACAAAGAGTTTCTGCGGCTGACAGTTCTTCCAAAACTTTCAAATGAGGATAATTCAAATATCCATACTTTTTTACAATATTTCTTAGTTGTTCCTTCCTTTCATTTGGAACATCATAGTAATATGTATAATCTTTTAATTTTGTATAAATTTCATTTAATACTTCCGCTTTATTAACAGTTTCCTGCTTCTTAAAAAAATCAAACATGACAATATCCTCATATAATTATCAATTTTATCATATTTAAACACAATTGCAGGTTTTTAATAAGTTTTATTAACAACATGTTCTTTAATATGTATTTTTCTTGTAATATGATATTACTGAAATAGGAGGTTATATGAAACAATTAAATGAGTACATTGAACACACATTATTAAAACAAGACGCAACAAAAGAACAATTCTTGAAATTATTTGAAGAAGCAAAAGAACACAAATTCTTTGGAGTTTGCGTAAACCCTGCTTATGTAAAATTAGCAAAAGAAAATTTAGCAGGTTCTGATGTAAAAATAGTTACTGTTGTAGGTTTTCCTTTAGGAGCAAGCTCATCAAAAGTTACTGCATTTGAAGCAAAAACAGCATTAGAAGATGGTGCTGATGAAATTGATATGGTTATCAATGTATCTGCAATGAAAGATAAAAACTATGATTATGTAGTTGAAGACATAAAAACAGTAAAAGCTGCTTGCGGAAATCATTTATTAAAAGTTATATTAGAAACAGACTTATTAACAAAAGAAGAAATAAAAAAAGCCAGTGAATTATGTGTAGAAGCAGGTGCAGACCTTGTTAAAACATCAACAGGCTTTGTAAAAGGCGGTGTAGGAGCAAAACCCGAAGATGTAAAAATCATGCACGATACAGTTGCACCACATGGATTAATGGTTAAAGCCTCAGGCGGTGTTCGTTCTAAAGAAGATGCATTGGCTGTAATTGAAGCAGGTGCAGACAGAATCGGTACAAGCTCAGGTGTAAAAATCGTTTCTGAATAACATATTTAAAAATTTTAAAAAATTTCTTAATAAACCTTTCATTAATTTGAAAGGTTTATTTTGTTTATAGTAACATGCTAATAGTAAAACAACTATCAAAGGTCATATTTAATGGGTGATGAAGATAAGCAGTTTGACGCAACTCCCCAAAAACTTCAAAGAGCAAGAAAAGAAGGGCAGGTTGTAAAATCAAAAGACTTCTCAACAGCAATTTCACTGTTGGTGCTTTTTACTGCAATAAATGCTCTTGCACCTTTTATTTGGGATCAAATAACACATTTATACATACTGCTTTATGAACAAATACCAAATGCCAATATTGACCGTGTTGGTCTTACATACATTCTTACAATGACAGTTATACCAACCGTTTTAATCATAGGTCCAATATTATTTTTAGCTTGGGCAGTGGCAATACTTGCAGACTTTATGCAAGTTGGGCCTCTTGTAGCAACAGCACCACTGATGCCCAAACTGGATAAATTAAACCCAACTAAATATTTTAAAAATTTAGTATCAATCAAAACATTGTTTGAATTGGTAAAAAATATTGTAAAAGTTGCAATATTAGGATTTATCGGTTGGTCGGTATATTCAGCACACTTAAAATCAATTTTACAACTGGCGGCAATAGATAACAACTTTGCAGTAATGATAGAATTTGGAAAATTAATTGTAGAATTTATCTTTAAAGCATGTCTGGCATTCCTTGTCATTGCCGCTGCCGATTATGGTATGACAAAATGGAAATTTTTAAAAGACCAAAAAATGTCATTTAAAGAAATTAAAGATGAATATAAAAATACAGAAGGCGACCCTAACGTAAAAGCCGCATTGCGTCAAAGACGTATGCAAATGCTCCAAAAAGGTATGATGGACGCAGTACCTGATTCTGACTTTGTAGTAAGAAATCCTATACATGTAGCTTGTGCGTTAAAATACGACCAAGCAGAAATGGAATGTCCTGTACTAACAGCAAAAGGGTCTGAAATGATAGCACGCAAAATCATAAAAATTGCAGAAGAAAATAACATACCTGTAATAGATAATGCACCTGTTGCAAGAGCATTATACCGTATAGTAGACGTAAATCAGTACATTCCGCCTGAATTATATAAGGCTATTGCAGAAATTTTAATTTTTGTGTATAATATGAAAAAAAAGCAAAGATAAAATAATAAATTATTTTGCTGACCGGTTAGTATATGCAAATGCAAAGCAATTCAAGATTAAAAGAATACATAGATATAGTTCAAAAAGTTGCAAAAGTTGAGCAGCGTCGTATTCCTACGCACATGGTCGAATACGAAGAGTTGGTCAGCATTGGGATTATTGCCGTTCAATCCATGATAAAAGACAAAACGGATGAAGAACTGGAACGATACAATGCAGCATACATAGGTACTGCTGTTCGTTGGGCAATAAGAAATGAACTTAGAAATCGTTATAAATGGTATTCTTTAAAACACAAAAAAGAAGAAGGTGAAGAAGGTACAAACAGCGAAACAGATGAAGACGGATTGGAAGTAACACCTTCAAAAGTTAGAGAAGCTGTTTACGAAACGATTTTATCCATTGATAGTATTGCTTCAGCTAATTCCGATAGTGATTCTCCTTTTGATTTTGTAAAAGATACAAAAGCAATGCCGGATGAAGCAGCGGAAATTACAGAAATGGGCAGAATGATTAAAGAGGCTATTGCAACATTGCCTCAAAAAGACAGAACTATTGTTGAATATCGTTTTTACAGAAATATGCAGGTTAAAGAAATAGCAAGACAAGTCGGCTTATCATCATCTCGTATTACCCGTATCGTGCAAGCGGCATTAAATACCGTAAGAGAATATCTTGAAGCACATGACCAACACGATTTTTAATCTATATTTATAAAATATCACCTGTGAAAAATTTTTTATCATTAATTACAATTGCACCGTCATTTGTAATCTCTTTGGCAATACCGACAATTTTTTCATCTAAATTATTTATTGTAATTTCTTTACCTAAAAAATCGATAAACTGTTCATATTTTGGCTTTATAAACATAAAACCCTCTTTTAAAAATAAATCATAACTATCAAAAAATTTATTTATAAATCTTTCAAAAAATTCAATTTTATCAACTGCTTTATTTAACTCTAAATTTAGTGATGTAACAGGTTTATCAATTTGCAAAAAATCTTTTGTATCAGCATTTAAATTAATTCCAACTCCAATAATAATCCCTTTTAATTCGCCATTTTTAAAAACAGTTTCTGCCAATATCCCGGAAATCTTTTTAGAGTCAATAAGAATATCATTCGGCCACTTAATCTTAGGAGATACACCTGATTCCATAAAAGTTTGAGCAAGAATTAAACTTGTATATTGAGTTAAATTAGAATAAACAGGCATTAAAACAGATGAAGGCTTCAGAACAATAGACAAATATAAATTGTCTTTACCTAAATTTACCCATTGGCGAGCAAAACGTCCTCTACCTGATGTCTGAACAAAAGTATACACAACCGTTCTGTCTTCGAGATTTAAAATATTATTCTTACAATAACTGTTTGTTGAATTTATTTCTTCTAAATATTTTAGCTTCATAAAATAAATCTACAATAAAAATAAAGTATTTGCTAAATTTTTTTCAGCAATATATAATATGAAAAAATAATAAAAAAGGTATGAAATGAGCGAAGGACACTGGATAGCAAACATAGGTAACGTTGCTTTTAACGTTGACACATTAATTACAATGTGGATAACAATGGGTTTATTGATAATAGTTTCTTATATTACAACAAGGAAATTATCAATAGTTCCAACAAAATTACAAGTAGTATTTGAATCAATAATATCTTACTTTTCCGGAATTGTTGCTTCAAATATGGGAGAAAAAGAAGGCAAAAAACATTTACCGCTGTTACTTACGTTATTTATGTTTATATTAACAGCAAATCTTTTAGGTCAGTTACCTTGGAGATTAATCCATTTGCATTCCGGAGAATTAGCATCTCCAAATAATGATATAAATATGACAGCAGCAATGGCTATTGTGGTTTCAATATATTACATCTTCTTTGGTATAAAGAAGAAAGGCTTTCACTTTTTTATTGAAAATTTCAGAATAGATGGAATAATGATTGCCTTAGTTGATTTGCTGGAATTGTTTGTAAGACCTTTTTCACTTGCACTACGGCTTTTTGCTAACATAATGGCAGGTGAAATACTTGTATTTACATTTGCAAGTATGTGTGCATATTTTGCACCATTACCATTCATGTTTTTTGAAGTGTTTGTTGCGTTAATTCAAGCACTTGTATTTACGTTGTTATCGACAACATACATTGCCCTTGCGGTAAGTGAAGAAGAATAAAAAAGTAAGAAAATAAAGGAGAAAAATTATGGCAGTAGAACAAATCGCAACTCAAGTTGCAGCATTCAGTAAATTAGGTGCAGGTATAGCAATTGGCTTTGGTGCTATCGGTGGTGGTATCGGTATCGGATTAGCAACAAAAGGTATGTTAGAATCAATGGCAAGACAACCTGAAATCGCAGGTAAAGCATTCATTAACTTTATTATCGGTTTAGGTTTGGCTGAAGCAACAGCAATTTATGCGTTATTCATCGCTTTACAATTAATCGGATAATAATATAGGAAGAATTTATAATTATGGAATTTAACGGAACATTTATAGTTGCATTTGTTAGTTTTGTTATTTTTACGTTTGTGATGAATTTGATTTTATACAAACCTATTAATGACATAGTTTTAAAACGCAAAAAATTAGTTGATGCAAATTATGAAGAAGCCGAAAAAAATACCGTAAAAAAAGAAGAAATTTTGCACGAAAGGGATGAAAAACTGTTAAAAGCAACAGATGAGGCAAAAAAAATTGTGGCTGACAGAACTCTTGAAGTAAACAATCAAAAAGATGAAATTACTTCAAACGCAGGAAAAGAAGCACAAAAAAATATAGATGCATACAATTTGTACTATAAAAATGCCACTTCTGAAGCAAAAGAATTTTTAAAAACAGAAGTCATTAGTTTGGCACAAGCAATTTCAAACAAATTTTTGGGCGAAAGCGAACAAATTAACGCAGATGAAAACAAAGACTTGTTAGACAGCATAACACAAGGATAATATAATGGAAATTTGGAACTTAATTGTAAAAACTAACACATTTAATTTTATAATCTTTGTTGCATTATTTGCAATTATTATTAAGTATGCAAAAGTTGGCAATATGATTACATCAATGCAGGCAAAAGTAAAACAGTTTATTGATGATTCTGTCAATGCAAAAGAAAAATCAAAAAAAGAATTACAAATTGCTGAGCAAAAAGTCCAAAATGTAACTTCTGAAATAAAAAAAATTCACGATAACGCAGATTTAAATGCGATGCGTTTAGAAAGAAAAATACTTGCAGATGCACATATTCAATCTGAAAGTATTTTACAAAATGCAGATAAAGTAAATGAAGCAAACGGTAAAAAAATTATTTCCGAGTTATCACAAGAAGCAGCACTTGTTTCAGTGGAACTTGCAAAAAGACACATAATAAGTGTCTTGAAGAAAAAGCCGCAATATCACGCAAAATTTGTTTCTGATAGTATTAATGAACTTGATAGGTTTAATTTCTAATGAATAAAGAAAAAAATACATTAATAGCAAAAAGATATGCCGAATCTTTACTCCAATTTGGTAAAGAGGACAAAATATCTTATGAAACAATATCAAAAGATTTAAACAATGTTAAAACAATTCTTACTTCATCAAAAGAATTATTTAACACATTAACCAATCCACTGATATCAAATACAGACAAAGGATACATTGTAGAAAAAGTTTTTTCACAAGATGTAAATGTTTTAACTAAAAACTTTTTAAAACTTCTTGTAGAAAAGGATAGATTTGATTTAATTGATGATGTGATAAAAATATACGGTTTATTATTGGATGACATAAATGGTATAGCAAGAATTGAAGTCATTTCCGCAATCGAATTAAATGATATGGAACAAGGTGATATTCAAGCGAAGTTAGCATCAAAATTAAAAAAACAAATAGTAATAAAATACAATATAGATGAGTCAATAATAGCCGGACTTGTCGTAAAAATGGGTGATGACATTATAGATATGTCTGTTGCCAGAAAATTAGAAGAATACAAAATGGCATTAATAAAGTAAAGAGGATAAATATATGGTAGCAATTAAACCGGATGAAATTAGTTCTATAATTCGTGAAAAAATTGAGAACTATGAAGCAAAAACAGAAGTTTCAAACGTAGGTTCCGTACTTGAAGTCGGTGACGGAATTGCACGTGTTTATGGCTTAAGAAGCGTTATGTCAGGCGAATTGGTAGAATTTGAAGATAATAACGGCACATTAGGTATTACAATGAACCTGGAAGAAGACAACGTTGGGGTTGTAATCTTAGGAGATTATACTCATATCAAAGAAGGTATGACGGTAAAAACAACTAATCGTATCGCATCTGTTCCTGTTGGCGATGGTCTGATAGGAAGAATTATTAACCCAACAGGTAAAGCCATTGACGGAAAAGGCGATATCTCGTTTGAAAAAACAATGCCTATTGAAAAAGTAGCTCCGGGTATTGTCGCAAGAAAATCAGTACACGAACCATTACAAACAGGTTTGACTGCAATTGATGCTTTAACACCAATTGGACGTGGTCAACGTGAACTTATTATTGGCGACCGTCAAACAGGTAAAACTGCTATTGCAATAGACACAATTATTAACCAAAAAGGGCAAAATGTAATTTGTATCTACGTTGCAATCGGTCAAAAAGCTTCAACTGTTGCACAATTAGCAAAAACATTAGAAAATCACGGTGCTATGGAATATTCAATTATTGTATCAGCAACAGCAAACGATGCGGCACCATTACAATATATTGCACCATTTGCAGGATGTGCAATTGCAGAAGGTTTCTTAGAACAAGGTAAACACGTTTTAATCATATATGATGATTTAACCAAACACGCTCAAGCATATCGTGCAATGAGTTTGTTACTTAAAAGACCACCCGGACGTGAAGCATACCCTGGTGATGTATTCTACTTACACTCAAGATTACTTGAACGTGCAGTAAAATTAAATGATTCATTAGGTGCGGGTTCGATAACAGCATTACCTATCATTGAAACTCAAGCCGGTGACGTTTCGGCATACATTCCGACAAACGTAATATCTATTACTGACGGGCAAATATTCTTGGAATCAGGTTTGTTTAACTCAGGTATAAGACCTGCAATTAATGCCGGTATTTCTGTATCACGTGTAGGTGGTGCGGCTCAAACTAAGGCAATCAAACAAGTTGCAGGTAAATTAAGACTTGACTTAGCACAATTTAGGGAACTTGAAGCATTTGCTCAATTTGCATCAGATCTTGATGCTGCAACTAAAAAGCAATTATTAAGAGGTGAAAAACTTACAGAAGTTCTTAAACAACCTCAATACATGCCTTTAAGTGTTGCAAAACAAGTATCAATTTTGTTTGCAGCAAACGAAGGTTACTTGGATGAAATTGATAATAAATCTATCATAAAATTCAAAAAAGAATGGTTTGATTATTTTGAAGCAAATCTTGCAGAATTAAATGACAGATTAAATTCAGGTGCAAAACTTGAAGACGATGATAAAGAGGCTTTGAAACAAAATCTTGAAACATTCTTAAAAACTTTCACTAACAAGTAAGGTAAATTATGGCTAACTTAAAAGATATTAAAACCAGAATACAAAGCGTACAAAACACACGTAAAATTACACGTGCAATGAAAATGGTTGCAGCCGCAAAGGTAAAAAAAGCCGAATCAACGGTTAAGGCAGCAAGACCATTTGCTACTGAACTAACAACCGTTTTTAAACGTATGCTTAAAACTGTAAACGGACAGTTTTCGCTTGAAAATTTACGTGTAAAGTCAGCAATTGATAATTACCCTGCTTTACTTGAAAAACGTGAAATTAACAATATTGGTCTGCTTGTAATGACATCAAATAAAGGTCTTGCAGGTGCTTACAATGCAAACATAATACGTAAGACAGTAGCAAGAATAAAAGAATATAACTCTGAAGGTAAAAGAGTTGTACTTTTTGTTATAGGTCAAAAAGGTGTTTCCGGTTTAAAAAATAAAATAGATAATTTAGACTGTGAAATGGCTAATTCATATATCTCAGTTGCAAATGACGTAACCGCAATGGGTGCAAAAATAATTGCTGAAGATATAGCTGAATATTTTGTTGATGGTAAAATTGACAAAATAGAAATTATAACTACACGATTTAAAAATATGATGTCTTACTCTGTTCAAGACTGGGAAATTTTACCACTGGCAGAAGACATAGAAAAGGCTGAAGATGTTAAGGCAATAGATGCTTTAATGCTATTTGAACCGAATATTCACGGCATTTTGCAATCAATAGTACCTATGTATATTTCAAACATCATTTATCAAGCACTTCTTGAAGCACAAGCCAGCGAACTTGCATCAAGAATGACCGCAATGTCTGCCGCTTCTAACAATGCGGATGAGATGATTAGATTGTTATCTATTGAATATAACAAAGCAAGACAATGGGCAATTACACAAGAACTTGTAGAAATTGTATCAGGTGCTAATGCTTTAAAATAAAATTATTTTATATTTATAATTAATAAAAAGGCTTTGAGTTTATTCAAAGCCTTTTTATTTGTAATTTATATTAATTACTATTTTGCTTGTGCTTGTGCCAAAATCTTAGGTGCATTTTCATTAATGTAATTAATCAAATCATCTAATTTAGCCAAATATTGTTCACGTAATTTTGCTTCTTTTGGTGATTTAGTCAAGTTTAAGCCGGAAACAAATTCTGATTTTGTTTGAACAATATTAATAATTTGCGGTAAAGTTTCAGCAGAAATTAAAGATTTCAGTTCATCTAATTGACCTGCATTCTTCATTTCAAGCTGCATTGCTCTATCGTTTTGTCCAATGTGATTAAGCATTGTCAATGTATTGTCAACACCACAAGTTTCTTGAGATTTTTCAAGGAATGAATAGAATCCTTCATCAGTTGATAAATCGTGTTCACCACCTTGTTCATCCCATTCTTTTGGTGTTTTAATTTTACCAAAATCTTTTGCAACTTCGTGCATGTGACCGTTGCTTGCTTCTGACATCATAGTTACAGCGGTATCAAATTTAGCCAATTCGTAGCAACCTTTTACCATATAGCTTTCATATACTTGTGCCATTTGCTTTTTAGAAGGGTCATCCGATTTTGTTAATCTCAAGAATTCTTTTAACAATTCTTGCGGATTATTCAAAATATGATATTTATCAAAGCCTTCAGCAAATTTCTTATAACTTGCATCTGTATTTTTACCTTTTATAGCATCAGACAAATAATCATTTAAGGCTTTTGTAACAACTTGTCTGTGTTGAGGCTCAATATTCGCTTCAATAAATGTCTTTTTACCTTCTGCGATATCATTCAATTGATTTTTCATAGCAGTTGCTATTTGTTCATCAGTCAAACCTTGCTTATCAATTTTACCGTCTTGCATTTGTTTTAAAACATTTACAAGTTCAACACCTTGTTTCAATGTATTCGAGAAATTTTGAGCAAGTTTTCCTGTTTCTTCAGGTGTTGTCAATGAACATTCAGGATATGCAGCTCTTACACCGTGTTGTTGGAACATTTTATTTCTTAATTGCTTAATTTCTTTTGTAGCGTTCAAATTATTCCAATCACGTTGTAAAATAAAGAATGCTTCTTCAAAAGAATCACCTTTTTCAGTCAACTTAATATTATCTTGAATTGAATCCATAAACATTGCACTATTTAATGCACTCGTCGCAGCAGGTTCAAGTCCTTTGATTTGTCTTACCGCTTCAAATGGAGTAATCGTTTTAACACTCAATTGTTCATCTGTCGAATTATTAATTAATTCTTCTGCTTCACCAATTAACATATTTGAAATTTCATTAAATTTTGCGATAAATTCTTTATTATCTTTAGGGTCAAATTTGCTATCAATAAAGTGTTTTAAAACTTTAAAGTTACTATCTTCAATTGTATCAATATTCTTTGCATTTACATCAGTTGCTAAAGCTTCTATCATTGCCTGTTTAGCGTTTTCTCTTGTAAATGATAATTGTTCTGCAACCGTTTGCATATATTTTTGAGTATTTTTATGTGCTTTACTCAAATCGGCTTCAGAATTAATATTGTCAAGGTCTTTCATAACCTGTGTTTCAATCATATTCTTTGTTTCACCTGCATTTTCGGCACGTTCCATAACTTTATCCAAATATTCCGCAGGTACAGACTTAACCGATTGCATAACTTGAGCAATTTTACTCATATTAACCATTGGTCCGACAAAAGCATTTTGAACAAGAGTTGTAGCAGTTTTTGTTGTATCATTTTCAACGGTAGGTAAAATTGCATCGTAGAACATTTTAAATTTTTGTCCTTTTATTGAACCCGGTTCATATTTAAAATCTTCTACCAATGTACCATTTTGCCAAGCAGAATTTGTAATATATCCGTCTTTACCGCCACGACCGCATTGATAATCAGTTCTTAATAAACCTTTTGAGTCAATCCAAGTTTTAGCATGTTCTCTTGCACCCCAAGTATTATCGTGCATTATAGCATCTTTAACTTCAACTTTACCTGTTTTTGGGTCTTTTACAAGAACAGGTGCAACGTCTGCTATATACATTGCGTGTCCGCCATGGTCATTGTGATATACAGATGTACCGCTTATACCGGAGTGTGGACCTTTTTTAATTCTTTCTGCTGCGGCTTCAACACTTTCTTCTGCATAGAACGGTTTACCTGTCATTTGCTCAAGAATTCTAATTTCCTGAGGTGTGCAAAGTCCGGATGAACCTTCTTTATTAACCCAGAAAGAACCTTTTTCTTTACCAACTTGTTTTGCAAGTTCGTTTAACGGTTTTTCCAGTTCTTTTTGTTTTGCTTTTGTATCTCTTGAAACTTCAGCAAACATTTTGTTTATATTTTTACCAACTTTATCAAGTGCTTCTTTTTCATTATCCGACATGTCATATAAGTTAGGCATATTAACTTTATCGCCTTTTACTTCCGCCTTTTCAACAACCGCAGCATATTTTGCAATTTTATTGTATTTGTCTTGTAAGCTTCTTAAAATATCTTCTGATACAACTTTACCTTCATTTTCATATTTTTTCATTACATCAGCTTTTGTAGCATCACTGCCAAGACCATATTTTTTAACTTCTTTTGCCAATTCTTCCGGAATATCAAGCTTCTTATCTTGAGCAGTTCTATACGCAGCTGCGGCTTCGTACAATGGCTTATATAGTTTTGTCATTTTGTTTTTTGGAGATTTTGGAATAATCTCTTTATTCATTGCATCTGTTGTTTCTGTTGACAATTCATACATATTGAAGATATTTGTCATCCTTGCATCTATATCTTCTTGTTTTACATTCGGATTTTCCTGTTTTATGAAGTTTGACATCTTTTGTTTTTTCATAGATTGTTCTTCATAATCGTGGAAATGCAAATCGTCTGACTGAGAGCCTTTAACTTCACCCATTTTTAAGAAACGATTAACAATTTTATTCATTTCTTCACTTGATTTATCAGGCATTAATGCACTTAATTCTTTATTAAGAGCAGCATTTGCCTTAACAACGGTTTGAGCGTTAAAACGAGCATTTTGTCTTTGTTCAACGGCTTCTTTATCACGTTTTTCAATACCTTTTTTTGCAGATGAAACAAATTCTTCCGCTTTTTCCAATGCTCTTAAATGATTTTGATGAGGAACTAATTTTGGATTATCTAAATCACGCATGTAATGAGCATCATGGAATGTATCAAAAAACTGTTTATCAAAAGCCGAAAAATGTGTTGATTGAACATCACCTCTGCCGGTATTACCTGCAATATTCATCCATTGCAAAGCAGAAGCATCCAAAATTCTGTAACCCTTATCATCGGCATAATCAAAATCAACTTCAGTTTTAGGAACTGAAATTTTCGCATTTGTACCTAACTTTGTAGGGTCATATACCTTCATTTCCGGCTTATTGTTAAGCTCTTCCATAATCATAGTTACATATTTGTCTTTGTACTCATAAGCCATAACTTTTCTTGAAGTAGAAATAGCTGCACACATACCGTGGTGTCTTTGGTCTGTTGTTTTGATAATTGGTTTATCAGATTCAGCAGTTTTTACAACAAGGTCATTTAACAATTCACCCAATACTTGAGGTTTTTTATCTTTTAATTGAGAATTAATCTTATAATCCGGACTCATCAAAGTATTTAATTTTTCCAAACAAGATTTTTTTTCTTTTGTAGTAATTTCAGAAGATATTACAAAATAATCCAAGTTTTTTGCAATGTTCTTAACCGCATCAATTTTCGAATCATTTATCGCTTGCGGCAAACCTTTGGTTTTTAACAAATTATCACGTAAAGCCATAACAGACTTTTCATCTTCTGTCATTTCTTTTTTATCAATAAAGGTAGCCTTGAATTGCTCTTGTAACTTTGCTTTATTTGGAGAATCAGTATTTGCAAGTGCTTTTTCCGTTGCATTTTGCAATTTGCCTTTCCAATCATTATTAGTCTTTTTATCTCCTAATTCAAAGCTTGTTCCATATCTCAAACCTTGAGCAACACTCATTAAAAATTTAATATTTTCCTCTGACGAATCCTCAGACAATTTATCAATAGCAGTAGTAATATTTCGTTGATTATTTAAGGTAAGAGCATCACCTTGCTTTTTTAACTGTTCAACAGTGTTTTTGTCTTCACGTCTTCCTAAAAATGAAATGTTGTGCATCTAAATTCCTCCAATATATACCATTAGTGATTTAATTTTACTACATAGTTCGTATTTTGTTAAGTAAAAAAACTCGAAAAGCCTTAAATTTTAATATAAATTTACATATTTCGATAATAAATGTAAACAAATATTGCAATGTAATTTTTATTTTTTGACTAAAAAAAAAAAATTATTAAAAAAAAGATATCTACATTCTATTTAATTCTACAAAATGCAATCGAGGTTATTATGATTTTAGAACTTATTAAAAACTTTTTGTCACCAAAACAAGCTTGCAAACACGAACACGTTGGCATAAACTGTGATTTTGGATATTGTCCTGATTGTGGTGCTTTAATAGAAAATCAATGGTACATAGTAAAATGTTCTTGCTGCGGATTAAAACATAAAGCGATAGTTAAAAACGGTAAAATCGTACCTGTTAATAATTTTTGCCATAATTGCGGAAGCGAAGATTATACAGTTGAAAGACTTGAAACAATTGATTTTATAAACATCAATTATGCAGCATTAATAAGAAAAGAAACAAAAGTTTCTCAACCTCAAAAACCTTTGGCACAATGCTGGGTTGATGCTACAAGAAAAATTGACGAGCAACCGCTATTGCTGCCAATATGCCGATAATATCCGCTAAAACCCCAACCAGCAAAGCATATCTGACTTTTGATATACCAACAGAACCGAAGTAAACTGCAAGCACATAAAACGTAGTTTCCGAGCTTCCAACAATTATTGCCGCTAATTTTGTTGCATAACTGTCAGGACCAAAATTATTTGCTATATCCGAAAATATACCCAATGCAGCAGAACCTGATAATGAACGAACTATCATTAAAGGCAGTACATCAACAGGTATCGAAAATTTATTCAAAACTCCACTTAAAATATTACCGCAAGCCTCTATTGCACCTGATGCCCTCAGCATTGATATACAAACCAATATAGCAACCAAATATGGAATAATATTGATTGCAACCTTAAATCCATCTTTTGCTCCGTCTGTAAAAGCCTCATACACAGGCACTTTTTTAATCATTGCAACTGTTAATATAGCTATTAACATAAAAGGCAAAATCCATGCAGATAAATTATTCATTAAAGCATGCATTGACATTACTGTTTCCTCCAAACTTTTTGGAAAATTTTTGCAAATATTATTGCAGAAATAAACGCAGTACCTGTAACAATCAATGTCGGCATAACTATTTCAGTAGGATTTTTATATCCGATACCGACTAAAACAGCAATGACAGTTGCAGGAATAATTTGAAAACCTGCCGTATTCATTGCCAAAAACATACACATCGCATTTGAAGCAGACTTTTTATCTTTATTTATTTCTTGTAATTCTTCCATTGCTTTTAAGCCGATAGGAGTTGCCGCATTTGTAAGCCCTAACGCATTTGCAGAAAAACTCATTGCGATATCACCAATAGCTTTATTGTCATCAGGGACTTCATTAAAAAGCCATTTTGCTATCGGTTTAATTAATTTTGTAATAAAATCTACAATACCTGAACGCTCTGCAATACGCATTATTCCAAGCCAGAATGCCATTATTCCTATTAATGAAAATGCAACTTTGACAGATAAATCCGCACCTGTCAATATCGCATTAACTACATCCTGTAACTTACCGTTAAAAGCTGAAAAAATTATGGAAAAAATTATTAAAAAACAAAATATATAATTCATAAAAATAGTCTAACAGTTAAAAATAAAATTTTCAAAAACTTAATGAAATGTAAAACTATTCTGGAAAATAAATTATTACCAGACTATAATATACAAAATTGAAAGAAAAAATATGTTAAACAATTTACAATTAAAAGATATAAATCCTGTAATAATTAACTTAACAGGAGTAAGACTGCTTGTATTATTTGCTCTACTTGCAGAGGCACCTAAATCAGCAGAGGAAATTAATACTTATTTTAAACAAAATAACTATCCAAAAGATTTATTTTCTATTGATACACTGAGAAATGATTTGAATGCTTTAAGAAACGCAGGCTGCACAATATCAAGAGCGGATAAATCCAGCAATTTTAAATATAATTTACTTTCACATCCGTTTGAACTGAATATAGATAAAAATATGGCATTAAGTTTTTCTAAGATTTATAATAAATACTTAAAAATCATACCCCTACCATATCTTATTGCAATTGATAATCTTCTGACAGTACTATCAAGCCATACTAAAGACAATAATTCGGCAGAAATTTTAAAAGGAATTTCAATAATAAAAAACATAGACAAAGATATAATAAAAACTTTAGCAAGTGCAATCAGACACTCTCGTACAGTCATTTTCCAATATAAAGCACCATATATAGGTCTTGTTGATTATGAATTCATACCTGAAAAATTTGAAATCAGAAGTAAAAAACTATATATTGACGGATACCTTACAAATTACAACCGAAGTTCTTTTTTACCCGTATCAAGAATAACATCAAAAGTAACAGAAAAAATAAAAACACAAAAACCAACTTTAATAAAAAGAGAAATCTATACAACTATATACGAACTTAAAAATACAGCCCTTTTAAATTTTGAAGAAAATGAAGAAGAAAAAATAATTGACACAAAAGAAGATAAAATAATTGTGGAGTACAAAACCGATAGCTTTTTAAAAATAACTCAAAAAGTTTTATCTTATGGTCCAAATTGTACGGTACTTGAGCCGGAAGGTGCCAGAATAATGATTATAAACGCATTACTAAAAATGAAGGATATGTATATAAATGAATAACATAACTAATGATAATACATCAATTTCAGCATATAGAGTATTTGAAACTCTAAAGTTTCTGTTAAAAGAGCCTGCAAGTGTTAATGATATAATAAAACATCTTGCAAGTCTTGAATCCGAAGAAAAAACTTTTTCAAAAGCCGTAATATACAAATACATTGCAACTTTAAAATTTGTTGGAATAGATATAGCAAAAAACAAGTGCAAATTTTACGTAAAAAATTTACCTTTCAAAATTAATTTTTCTAATGAGAATCTAGAAGCCATATATCTTCTTGATTATATGTTAAGCGTTACACCGGAATCAAAACTGACGCAAAATCTAAGCAAATTCATATATCAAATAGAATTAAGACAACCTCTAAATGAAACCAGCAGCAAAATAAAAGATGAAATAAAAAATAAAATTAAAATACAGTTACCGACAAAAGCACTTCTGGAAGAATTTAAAAAATATGAAAAACTATGTGAAGATAAACTAAAAATAAATCTTACATACTTTAATGCAAGAAAAGAAGTTCAAACTACAATTTGTGAACTGATTGAATGCAATTTGGACAAACAAAATATCTATTTATTTTTGTATTCGGAACATCCTAATGAATATTTGGAAATAAATACAAAACAAATATTGAAACTTAATCAATTACCTTCAAAATGTTCTTTGGGTAAACATTTGAGCACAACAACAGTTTTCAAAATAAAAAATAAACTAAACAAACGGTATACGCTACGAGAAAATGAAATGGAACTAAATTCATTATCGACCGACGAACGCATAATTTCAAATAAAACAGAACCAAAAGAAAAATTATTGTTTAGAATAATGAGATACGCAGAACAATGTGAAGTTTTAACTCCAAAAACAGATAGACAGAAAATAAAACAATTAATAGATGAAACATTAAGCAACTATAATATTAGTTAGCAGATAGGTTGACAATAGACTTTTATTTTGATAAGGTAAAGAAGCTACATATAATAAGGGCCTGTAGCTCAGCGGTAGAGCAGGGGACTCATAATCCCTTGGTCGTGGGTTCGAACCCCTCCGGGCCCAGAAAAAAGGAGATGTTTAAAACATCTCCTTTTTATTTTATGCTGACATTAGTTCTTTTTTTGCTTGTTCTTCAAGTGCTTCTTGAGAATAGCCGTATGGCAAATCATAATTTTGCTTAAATCCAAATCCATATTGGAATGCAGAAGGTATTTGAGATACAATCTGTTCATATTCACCCATTACCGAATTAACACAGTGTGGTGTGTTTGGAGGTATTACAGCTAATTCACCTTCTCTTAAAACTTTTATTTTTGGAATACCGTCACGAACAACAGTCAATGCCGCAGAACCACTTGTAATCATATAAATTTCTGTTTGAGATTTATCGGCAAAACCAGGATGAGTGTGTAAACATTCACCTTTTCTTAATTTTGACATTGGTGTAGGTTCTTTTTTGTTTGCCTGAACTATTGATGTACCAACAGAAGGAGCAGATTTTTTAGAGCCCAATTCAGTTGAATTTGTAACCCAACAACTTTTTTCCATTGTCCAATTATTTACCTTGTCATCTAAACAATAAACGGCTACATTGTCATTTATGAATTTTAAGCCTGTCAAATCATAACCGATTTTGTTATCCTTAGTCCAAGCATTTACAACCGAATTTTGTTCTTCATCATAAATACCATTTTTGTTTAGAACTTCTCTTAAATGACTTTCACCGTCAAAATTCGTTTTCCAATATATATATTCAGTATGAGTTTTATTGTTATATAAAATTCCGTTATCTTTTAATTTTTGAACTGTATCAGCCGGCATGCTATCGGCACGTCCTTTTAACGTTAATTTTGCATCCATCTTTGATTGACGAATTTGTTTATATGCATGCTCAATAGCATTTAATTCGTCCTCGTTAAAGCCTTTTTTTGCCAACTGCTCTTTTTGATAATTCCATACAGTATAATTTTTAAATCTGCAATAGCCGTTTCTTTCGTCTGTAATAAAGCCGTTATCTCTTAATTTATTTACAATTTGGATACCTTTTTCCTGATTCTTCGGAGATATCATATTCGGCTTAAAATCACCATTATAAGTATGCGAATTATGATAAATTAATTCTTTAAATTTATTTTTTAAATTTTCCGGCTGTTGTTCGCTATTTGAATGCTTGTTATACCAAGCATAATCAGATTGCGACATAAGTATTTGCGGATAACCTTTTTTTACATTAACCTTTGCTTCTGTACCTTTATTGATAATAACGGTGGAATTTTCATTTATACTAACTTCATTTCCGTCAATCAGTAATGTTCCTTCAGCCTTTATCGGAAAAGTAATTTGAGTATCACAAGAAAATTTATTTGTTTTATTCAAAAAAGCAGTAGCATCTTTACCATAAATCAACTCTGTTTGAGTTTCAGGCTCAACAATATAACCGCCATTTTTTGTTTTTGATAGTTCTATATCACTTGCCGTTGAGGTAATTATTGACGCTTTTTTAACCTCAGGAGCATTACCTGTAAAATTTATATAAGAATGAAAATTTAATGGTATACTTGCCGTTTTTCTTTCAGTCTGGATACACAAGGGTACTGCTTTTACAGGAGTATTACAATACCCTTTTGTTTTTGTAAAAAATGTATTATTTACACTACATACCATACTGCTTTAAAGAATGTAAATTTAAATTATTGCCTAAATATCATCATTTGTTAAATATAATTTACAATTGTAGTATATAAAATTTAGATAATACTGGCTATTATTCATCTTTAACATTAATTTTTTTTGCAAGATATAAAAAAGGAGTGTCCAAAGCCGCAATTAGAATTTTTAACAGATATGTAGTTATACATAACTGAATAACAATTTCTTTTGTAAAAACACCAACAAAGGCTATACAAGTAAATAAAAGAGTATCAATTAATTGACTTATCATGGTTGCAGCATTATTTCTTAACCATAAAAATTTATCTGAAGGCAAATGTTTTTTGATATACATGTATAAGTATACGTCTAACATATTTGATATAAAATATGCAAACATACTACCAAAACAAATTCTTGGAGTAATCGTAAACAGAGTTATCATAGCATCATGGGCAAAATCTGAGGAATTTGAAATAAAGTGTAAATCAATCTGAGTTATCAAGGTAAAAACCAAAAGAGCAAAAAAACCTATAAAGATACTTTTTTGAGCATTTTTTATTCCATACTTTTCATTTAAAATATCAGTTGCCAAAAAAATCGAACCATAAGAAACATTACCTAAGGTAAGTGCCATGCCAAAGATATCTACACATTTAAGAACTTCAACATTTGCAATAATTGTTGCCATTGCAATCCAACAAAACATTCCAATTTTGCCAAAAAATTTGTAAGCAAAAATTATACAACTGAAATTCACTATTAAAGTTATAAAAAATAATATCTCGTTCACTTGTTTTCCTTCATTATTGCTGCTATTTTTTCAAAATCTTCCAACGTATCAATATCTAAAGCCTCAGACTCATATATTAAAGGTTTTTCACCTATAAAATCATATACTTTACGCATAACCTCTGTTTTAATAATATAAATCGAACCTGTTTCTTTATATAACGGATAATGCAAAGATTCTTCTTGCCTTCTTGGTCTGTGCCTGTAATCAAAAAGACATTCAAACCTGTTTGATTGAGGGTACTGCCGCCACATAGAATGAGTTGTTCCTATATTTTTTGCAGCAAAGACAGAATCACAATCATTATCTAAAAACATTTTAAACGCTTCATCCAACATCTTTGCATCCCTTGTCGGTGTTGTAGGCTGCAACAAAACAACAACATCCGGTTCATAACCTTCTTTATCTTTCAAAAAATCACAAACTTGAATTAAAACAGGAATTGTCTTTGTTTCATCCAGTGCAAGTCCTTTTGGTCTATCTATAACTTCACAATTACAAACACTCTGTGCAATTTTTTTAATTGTTTCATCTTCTGTTGATAAAACCGTTCTTGTTACATATTTAGACTCTTGTCCCGCCTTAATCGAGTAGTATATTAAAGGATGACCGGCTAAATCTTTTATATTTTTGCCTGGTATACCTTTTGAGCCACCCCTTGCAGGAACTATTGCAAGAACTTCCATTTATATCTCCTTAAAATTTTTCATTATATCAATTAGTTTTCTGTGCATTTTTACATTATGAACTCTTAAATAATTTACCTTACGTTCAATTGCCAATGTATTTAATGCGACAGTATAAATATCTTTTTCATCATTTGAAGCCTCATTAAGTCCTAAAAAACTTTTTCTTGATATTCCAAGCATTAATTTACAACCTAATGATTTAAATTCATCAATTCGCTTAATCAACTCAAAATTTTGTTCTTTTGTTTTACCAAAACCTATACCTACATCTAAAATAATCTTTTCTTGTTTTATACCTTTATTTTTTGCTTGCTTTAATTTTTTATACAAATTTTTGTATATGTCATCAACTACATTGTTATAAGTCGGATTATCCTGCATGTTTTCAGGCAAGCCTTGTGAATGCTGAATTACAACTTTTACTCCTGCATTTGCAATTATATTTGCCATTTTTTCGTCAAAAGTAAGCCCTGAAACATCATTGATAATTGAAACACCATAATCTAAAACTCTTTTTGCTACTTCCCCTGAACGTGTATCAACACTTACAGGTATTTTTATATTTCTTTCACAAATGTATTTTAAGATTGGTTCTAATTTTTCTAATTGTTTTTCTTCACTAGTTGGTGCAGAATAAGGTTTTGTACTTTCCGCACCAAGTTCAACAATATCAGCACCTTCTTCAATGATTTCATTTAATCTAAAAATAGCACTGTCATAATCATAATACAAGCCGCCATCAGAAAAAGAATTCTTTGTTAAATTTAACACACCTACAATCTTTGGCTCTGCTTTGTAATATATTAACTGCTTACTGATTTCTTCAGCTAATTCAGCCATTGAAAACTGTTGAAACCTTAATTTATCAAGAATTTGCATAATTTGTGCAATACTTCCGCCCAAAATACAATCACTAAATTCAACATTTGCAGTTAAAACACCTTTGTTTACCGCACAATCAGCACCTACTGAAAGAGCAGTTTGCTTTAAAATATTAGTCTGTGGCAAAGATAAATTATAAATTTTTATATTTATATATCTGTATTTATTTGCTGCTACGTTTAAATAATTACTGTCAAAACCAATCGATTCAAGTTCACAGCAAATATCACGAGAATTAATAAATTTCAAACAAAAATCTTTCATAAAAAAGATTTTATCACAAAAAAAACAGAACGGACATCAACTATCCGCTCTGTTATATTAAATTCTCAATTTTCTCAATTATTTTGTAATCGTAGAAACTGTTGTTGCTGCACCTGCTAAGTTTGTACAAAATGCAGTAAAACCACCAAATATATCAGCAATCTTCTTACCAACTTTTGAATTTGCAGCATCTGCAATAGGTTTTAATGCTTTATTTTCTTCAGCAACTTTATTTAAATTTGAAGTAACCGCATCAGAATATGCTTCAGAATCAGTTTTCATATTTTTAGTAAACTCATCAGCACCTTCTTTTAAGTTAGTAACAGTTGCCATAGCTTTTTGAGTTTTTTCAATAGCATCCATTGTGTTCTCAACACCCATTACGTTACCTCTAAAAGAAACTCTTGATACAGGATTTATCATCATTTTTGTACAACCTCCTAAAGTTCTACTATACTAAAATTCATCATCACTTACGGTAAAATCATTATTAGAAGATCCGCTTCCGTAAGAATTATAACCGTTTCCATTTGCATTGTCAATAGCATCATCAACTAAAGTTTCAGTTCTGTCAGAAACTTGTTTATTAACAAGACCAAAGTCTTTCATTGCAACACCTAATGCAGCACCACCGGCTACAATGTTTATAGCATATTTGTCAATATTTGATTTTTTAATAGTGTCAACTATTTTTGTCAATTTATCTGCTTTTGCAGTCAATTTTGCTGCTTCTTCAGCAGTTTTGCCTGCTGCTTTTTCTGCAACTTTTTCTGAAACAGTTGCAACAGCTTTATCTGCCGCTTTACCTAAATGACTTGTTATCATATCTGCAGCTTTACCCAAACAAATTTTAGTTGCCGTAAAAGCAATTACAACACCAATTGCTTTTGTAGCAAAATTTCCTAATTTACCTATTATACCACCTTGAGCACCTGCTTGTTCGGACATACGTCTGAATTCGTCTTGCTTTGCTCTCAAAGCGTCTAAGTCCGGTGCTTCAGCACCTTTGAATGATATGTTTGTTTGATTTTTTCCGCTCGGCATTACCAGTTGCTGAGCCAAACTGATTGAATTTACTGTCATTATTTCCACACAAATATTATGACCTACACACATATATAAAGTACTTAAAAGCATGAATTTTGCTAGTTTTTAGCATGTTTTTAAATATTTTGTTACATTATTTAACATTAGATTTTTTTAATAATAAAAATTATGATAATATTTACCAAAAGGAGTTTCTATGCGTAATTTTATTGTTGCATTTATGATTTTAATATTATTTTCATCAATTATGTTTGTCATGCTAAGACCTGTAAACAATCAGACAGAAAAAAAACAACTTAAAGAAAAATCACATGTTGAAAAACTTTTAACAGAGCCTGCAAAATACAACCAAAAAGAAGATAATGAGATTTTTAATTCGGAAGAAAAAGAAATAAGAGAAATTAGAGAACCGGAAAAAATAATAACAGACATGTTCAAAGAAGAAGTACAATTTACAAAAGAAGATGAAGATATAAAAACTAATTCGCAACAAATTGATAAAAACGAAAAAAAAGTAATTAAACAATTTACGGATAGTACACAAAGTAATGCGAACTACCAATCCGTAACAAAGGAACTTATTGAAAAATACGGAAACAATCCCAACGCAGAAGTTTCAGAAGAAGATGTACAAAAATTTATGATAAAAATGCTTAAAACCGCTACCCCTCAACAATAGTTAAATATTGTTAAAAAATAATTTCATCCGTTTATGCAAGTTATTTTTTGAACTATAATATTATCACGGAAGGTGATATGTTAATTGCAATAATAGTTTTAGCAGCGATTTTGATTTTCGCATACATTATTTTAAAGACAAAAAATAACAATGTAATTTCTGTTATTCTGCTTACTGTCAGCCTTATTTCAACGATTTATTTTTGTATTGCAAAACCTGTTTTGCATAAGCCTTTATCAGTAAATATCATTGATTATGTAATAAAATTCAATACAGACGGTTCAATGACAACAACAAAACAAACAACGACAACGGTAATTAAAGAGGAAAGTAAATAATGAAAAAAATGCTTTCAATTTTTATTTGTTCTGCATACCTTCTATCAATGCAAGTTTGTTTTGCCGCAAGTAATTTGTATTTTGTGAAAAACACTCAAAGAAACACTGTTTCTGACATTATTGATACAACTTTTGCAAAAAATAAAAATTATACAGTCACAAAAAGAAATCCTTATATTGCAGTTTCAAAAAAGAATAGCAATGATTATGTATTAATAATACTACAACAAAGCAGTGCAAATTTATTTTACTATTTTCAATCAAGCAGTGATAAGAAATTAAAAAATTACTCAAAAAACAAAACATCATATTTGAACAATCATATAATACAATGTACCTGTCTACCTTTGAAAATCAGGCTCAAAAGATTTTAACAAATACAAACTCAACATATAACTTTGACGAGCCCAGAGTACAAGCAACTGCTTATACACAAACAGCACAAAAAACTGATAACACCGTACTTAGAGGTTATGTTGGTCAAGTTTCAAAAGGAACAACCTTTAACGCATATCTTCAAACACCTATAAATACTGCAACCGCAAACATTAATGATAATATAATTGCAGTTTTAACAGAAAATTGGACATACAACGGACACGTAATAGCACCTCAGGGAAGCGTCGTAAATGGAGTTTTAACAAAAGCAAGACACGCTGCCTACGGTTCAAGAAACGGTAGAGTTGTAATAGATTTTACACAGGTTGTAACACCGGAAAACAAAACTTATGAAATATCAACAGAAAAAATAGATTTTACTATTACAAACGAAGGTAAAATACAAAAAACAGTTTCTTCAGCACTAACAGGTGCAGTAATAGGTGCATTAGGCGGCTTGCTTGTAGGTTTACTAAGCAAAGATGCAAATGTAGGAATTTCAACAGCAATCGGAGCAGGGGTCGGTGCCGGCACATCACTTGCAGGGTCTGCGATTGAAAAAGGAGTCGATGCAGAAATACCGGTATATACAGAATTAGAATTAACACTCACAAAACCTTTAAGTGTTGTTGTAGGACTTTAACAGAAAAGGATAAATAATGACAAATAAACATTTAATTACACTGGGATTTTTAATTTTAACAGTTGCACTAATCGGAAAATTAATTTATTCAGGATTGAAAAATATAAAAGTAGACGAATTTCACAAGGCAGCAATAGTCTTTGTTGTAGATTCTTCTGCATCTAATCAAAAAATGCTTCCGACCGAAATAAAATATTTAAAATCTTTATGCTCACTTCTTGATCCTGAAGATGCAATTAAAATTTTAAAGGTTTCAGAAAAATCATACTTGATTTATGAAGGTTCACCAAGTGATTCAACAGGCATTACAAAAGCAGTTGAAGCCTTTACAAAGTATGACGAAAAAGATTATGGTACAGCGTACGGAGAAGCATTAAAAAAAGCATTAGAACACTGTTTAACAATGCAAAAGGAAGGTTACGTACCTTCAGTAGTTGTTATTGGTGATTTAGAAAATGAAGGTAACATTACAAAACAAATCAACTGGGAAACTTTACCTAAAAATATAAGTGCGGTAAAAGAATACATACCTGAACTTTCAATGATGTTTGTATATGCTCATCCTGAAAAATTAGACCTTGTAAAAACAAAATTAAATAGCGTTTTGGGCGAAACAAAATTAATCGTTGCAAATGAACAAAATGCCCAAAAAGCTCAAAGAAGATTTTTAGAAGCAATAGGCAGATAGGAGATATCAATGGCTTTTAGTATAATTACAAAAAACGGAGAAAGAACTTTTAACGATAAAGAAGTTATAAATATAAGTTCAAAAGAAGGATATGATTTAAAATTAGATGTTGATTTTGAATGTTTTTTAACTGTTCAATATGACACTTCATCAAATAAATGTACGGTTATAAATCAATTTAATAACGAAAAATTTTTATTTAAAGGAAAACCGCTACCTGCAAAACTTGATGTTGATAAAGTCTGTAAAATAATGATTGAAGGCACGGATGAATTCTTAACGGTAAAAATTATAGGTTCATCAATAAAAACAACTATTGCAGATGAAAATTTAACGGAAAATGATGTTAAAGAACTTTATGGAATAGGCGTAAATGCCGCTGCAATGTTAAAAATAGAAAAAAGAAAAGCAGAACTTGAACAGGCAAGAATTGCAATAAATAAAGAAACATCTTACGAAATAAATGATTTAAAACATAAAATTTCAATGAATTCAAAAAGCGGTATAATGCTGCATTTAGCACTGTTGTTAATGTCACTTGTTTGTTCATTCGGAGTTTCAAATTATTTAACAGGTTTACCGCTAAAAGATGCAGGAAGTGTAATACAAATGCCTACAAATTTAAAGCTTATATTTGTATACATGTTTGTAATTTATGGTGTCGGTTTAACTTTAAAGCAAGGTGTTTACCTATATTTGCAAAACCAATCGGGAGAAGATACAACTTCATCACGAATTGGTGAAAAATTTATGATTGTTCTATCTTCATTATTTTTTATAACTATTTATTTAATCAACGTATTATACTACCTTGAACCAAAAACAATGCCTGCATTTGCAGTGCTGATTTCACTATTTTTTGTGGGAACGGCAGCATCATTGGCATTTGCTTGCGGATATTATAAAAATAACAGCGTAGAATTATCGCAAAATCTTGATAAACAAGAATACAGACAAGATTTTGAAAAAGTTGTTAAAGAATATCAACAATGGATTGAAAGATACGTAAATAACTTAAGTTCAAACAAAATTCAAACAATTAAAGACAAAATCTTTTCAAAACAAATAAAAAGCGTATTTGAAATAGCACTTGGTATTTGTACAGCACCGTTTTTGGCTTACGGTGTATCTAATACTCTGGCAATGTGTTTTCCTGAAGCAGCAGGCTGGATAAGAGTACAAAGTCTTCGTTTCAGTCCGGTATTTTTAGTTCTTGCATCAGTAATGATTGTCTTTGCATTCTTTGCATTTGTAAATGCGTTTGTTTGCAACAGAAAAATCCAAGCTTCAAATGTGCTGAAAAAAGACGGATTTAGCAATTATCTTCAACACGGAGTTGAAATTTATGGTCTTGAAGGAGTAAAAAAACTTGATAGAGAAATGCGTCAATCTTTCATCATCGGAGGTGCAATAATATTTATCGAATTTTCAATGAATGTTTCATACTTTATGCAACAATGGGGTGAAGATTTAAGCGGAATATTGCTAAGCGGGCTTGCAGCACTTGTTCCTACTGCAATATTAATAGCGGAAACTTATATGCTTAGCGGAACAAAATTTGAAATGTCTGCTTGTGACGATTTAATTTCAAAACTAAATTAATATGAACTATGGTACTTTTTTAAAAATATCGTTTTTAATTGCGATTATAGCAACATTAAGTATCTGTGCATTAAAACCCAAAATGCACACAACTTTACTTGTTTTTGATTCAAATTATAAAATTATTGAACAAAAAAACGAAACAGTTGTAGAAAAAAATATACCAACAGTTTCACAAATAAAAGAGCCACAAAAAGTTCAAACTAAAATTGAAAATAATGTCAAGGAAGAAAAGCAGATACAAAAGCCAAAAACTTCAACAGTAAAACAACATAAAACAAATAACATTAATTCGGTAACAACAATTAATAAAAATACTACACAAAAACAAATTCTAACAGAACAACAAGAGGAAATTGAATGGAATATTTGGCGTTCAAACCTTCAAAACCAGATAATGAATGACGTAAGACTTCCTATAATTCCGCAAGGTACTGTTTTTAAATTTGAATTTGATGTTGATATGTACGGAAAAGTGTCAAATGTTCAAACTTGGTCTTTAACATCCGCATACACTCCCTATGCAATTCAATATATTGCACCCGTCATAAGAAGTTATCAGGGACATTCCATATTGAATTTTCCGTCAGGTTCAAGCAGAACACAAACACACGTGACAGGTGGATGGAAAATTGCATCAAGTGCTAAATATAGTACTCCTAAAGATTATAACGACACAGAAAAAGTTGTAAAATAAATGTAAACTGTTTGACTTGTATATATGAGTATAATATTATATGCGGTAATATAACCCTTAATAAGGTACTAATATGAATATTTATGAATCAAATATAATTTTTACGGAAAGACTATTACCAAATTTAGAAAAAAAATTGGAACAAATTAGCACTGAAAACAAGCACTTTTCATTAACATCTTCAGAAATGCCTAATTTATTGATAGAAGGTAAACCTGTTTGGACAACAGAAACACCTGTCAATGAGAAAAAGAATATGAAAAATTAGAAATTGACGCAGACAGCATCTACATAATTGCAGGTTTAGAACTCGGATATATGCTTCATTTTTTCTATGATAACTGTCCCGGAAAAATAGTTTTATATGAACCGTCATTAGAGAATATAAAATATACATTAACAAGAGTATTGTTAATTAACGAACTTAGAGATGAAAGAATATATTTAGCAACAACAATGAGCGAGTTAAATAAAATTCTTGATGAGTTAATGGACACAAGACACAACATATACCTAACCGCAAATGAATTTTATCAAAACAAATATTGTGATGATATAAAACTTATTCAAACAAAAATTAATTCTTACAAATTAACAACATATAAAAAAGGCGAAAACTTAAAATTAAATATAGGTCCGGGACATTGGGTATATAAAGACTGGCGAACAATGGACTGTTACAGAAATGCAGATTTTGAAATTGATTTAAGAGATTTTGATAAATTTGATATTGAAGATAACTGCATAGAAAAAGCATTTTCTTCACATTGCTTTGAGCATATAACCGATGAAGATATACAAAAAGTTTTTGATGAGCTATACAGAACAATGAAAAAAGGTGCTATATTAAGATTCAGTTGTCCTGATGCAGAAAAGGCAATTAATGCATATAAAAATAATGATATTAATTGGTTTAGTTGGTTAAAACAAGCTCCAATACACGAAATGCTGCTAAACGTATTTGTAAGCTATGAAAAATTTGCAGGTGGTCCAATAGCTTCTAAAGATGAAGTTGATGAAAAACTCAATACACTAACAATTGATGACTTTATAAAATGGTGCGTAAGCCTAAAAGACACTACAAGACCATATATAGCACATACTAACGGAATATATTTTGAAAAAATGCAAAATATGTTAAAAAAATCAGGATTTACAAATATTACTAAAAGCGACTATATGAAATCAAAAGACGAAGAATTGAGGGATGAGCATTTTGATAAATACCCTGAAATTAGTCTTTATGTCGAATGTGAAAAATAATAATTATAAAAAAAGGACAGATAAATGTTTAAATGTAAAGAATGCGGAACTGAATATCAAATAAAACCGGATTATTGTGATTGCGGTAACGATATTTTTGAGGAAATATTACCGGCAAAACCTGCTGAAAGTGAAAAAACAACAGTTGAAAAAAAAGACGACACGTATATTGAAGAAAATAGACTTGGACATCCAATTGATGAAAAATCTTATAATAATATACAAAAAGAAACAGAAGTGAGAACATTTAAAAAGAATGTTCAAACTATTCAACCATACGCTATTATTACATTTGCAGTTTGTTTAATTTTGTCATTATTAATAATTTTGTTTGCATTTAATCCTAAAAACATTTCAGAACAAAACTCTAATACAAAATCAGAAACAATAAAGGCTCAACAAGTACCTTCAATAGAAAAAATTTGGAATAATTCAACAGAAGGGCTTTCCGAATACCAAAGTAAAGCAAAAGTTGAACAAACAGAACAAACAAAAGAAACAAAACCAGTAGTAAAACAGGAAGAAACTTCAAAAAAAAAAGTTGAAGTAACAAAACCGAAAAAACAAGAAGTTAAACCTATTGTAAAAACAACTCCAACAACTGAAAAAACTACAAATACTACTCAAAAAACAAAAACACAAATTCAGCAAAAAATAACACTTTCTGTAAATGCTACACAAGCAAACAAACCAAAAGCAAATCCTCAAGAAATTACTAACTATAATATAAAATTAAGAAATCATATTGCATCAAAAATAAATTTTTTAAGCATTGTTGGTGACGGAACTTGTACATTTTCATTTAAAGTTACATCAGACGGGACTTTAACAAACAAAAAAGCAACTAAACTTTCGGAAAACGAAAGCCTTAACGAAGCCGTATACAATGCATTAAGACAAGTTTACTCATATAATGCACCACCTGTTGGTTACAAGAGCGAAATGCTTAACTTAACCGTAAAAATGTATAACAACAGTTATGAAGTTTATTTAAACTAATTTTTTATAAATTCATATTGTTGTTGTTGAACTTGAACTTCCTTTGGGGCAGTAGTCATAGACTGAGTAAGCACAGTCGAAAAATCGGACAAATTATTAACTCGATACATTTTTCCGCCTGTTGTATCTGCAAGACAAGATAATTTACCGTTAAACCAACCTGACACAAGGACAACATCTATTGAAACATCATTTCTTTGAGTCATTAAATTTTTAGCAAAAGCACATGGATCACCACCACAATTTTCACCGCCATCAGTAATTAAAACTATCTTTTTAGAATAATCCTTACTCATACTTGCAAAATCTTGATTAACTGCCCTGTCCAAAGCATAAACAAGCGGAGTTGCACCACCAATAGAAACAGAATTCATACCATTTAAAAGGCTAGTTGGATTTGCCCGTGTAATCGGTGCGACTTGAGCAGTCGCTGAGCAATAACCGGAAGTTGAACCTATGGTTTGATTTACTTGTGAAACAACTTTATATTTACCGTTCTTTTTGACTACTTTTTTAACTTCTGCCAGTACTGTGTTATTGTTTGGATTAGAGCCAAAATTATCATGCCCGAAAACTCTGAAACCAACATTTGTTGAAGAAGGTATTTGTGCAATAATTTGCGACATAGCCTGTTTTGCCTGAACAATCCAGTTCGACATACTTCCCGAATAATCCATAACAAGTTCAATCGTACCAACAGAATTAGCATTCACTGTATTTGAAGATACGTAATTTGAAGCATTATATACATTATAAGGATTTGCTGTATTTACACTTGGTGAAACAACTTTTCCGTTATTTTTAACAACACCTGAAGTATTAACCTTATATTTTGCGGCAAATGCACTGCCTGCAACCATAAAAAATAATAAAAACAATATTACAAAATTCTTCATATACATTTCCCTTTTTATACATTTTAGCATAAAATATTATTATATAGAAAGTCGGGTAGGAATGATTTTATTTTTAACATCACTTATATTATTAATTTTAGGATATTTTACGTACGCAAAAGTTGTTGAAAAAATTTGGGGTGTAGACGAAAATTTTGAAACTCCGGCCGTGAAACTAAATGACGGAGTTGACTATGTACAAATGCCGCTTTGGCGGATATTTTTAATTCAATTTCTAAATATTGCGGGATTAGGCCCTGTTTTTGGAGCAATACTGGGTGCAATATACGGCCCTGTTGCATTGCTTTGGATAGTATTCGGGTGCATCTTTGCAGGCGGTGTTCACGACTATCTTGTTGGTATGATATCCGTAAGAAATAACGGAAAATCAATTGTCGATGTAACAGAAAAAATATTTGGTAAGTATTTTAAATTTGTTTTTCTTATATTCTTTGTTGGACTTTTACTTTTATTAGGAACAGTGTTTGCGATAAATCCTGCAAAAATGCTTTCCAATCTATCACATACTCAGCTTATATGGTGGATAATTGCAGTTTTTGGCTACTATTTTCTTGCAACCCTGTTGCCTGTTGATAAAATTATAGGAAAATTTTATCCTTATTTTGCAGGACTGCTTGTTGTAATGACTGTATTATTAATCACAGGCTTGATATTCTCCGGCAAACCTCTATATCCTCATCTAACGTTTTCAAATCTTCATCCTGAACATCAAAATATTTTTCCACTGTTATTTATAACAATTGCCTGCGGTGCAATAAGCGGTTTTCACGCAACTCAAACACCAATTATGGCAAGATGTTTGCCTAATGAAAAATACGGAAGAATTATTTTTTATGGTGCAATGGTAACAGAAGGCATTATAGCATTAATCTGGGCAACACTTTCTATCGCTTTTTACGAAGAAACAGGAGGACTTTTAAACGCAATAAATACACTTGGACAAGGTGGAGTTGTATCAGAAATATCTATGGGCATACTCGGTAAAATAGGGGGAACTTTAACGGTATTATCAATAGTTATATTATCTATAACTTCAGGAGATACTGCTTTTCGCTCTATTAGACTAACCATAGCCGAAACAGTTAATATTAATCAAACAAAAGTGCTTAACAGACTTTTTTTAAGCACAATCATACTTGGTACCGGCATATTTTTGAGCAGATTTAATCTGACAACATTATGGCAATACTTTGGTTGGGCAAATCAAGCATTATCATCTCTGGTTCTGTGGACAATTACGTATTACTTGGCACAAAAGGGAAAAAATTATGTTATAACTCTTATTCCTGCTTTATTTATGACGGCTGTTGTAATAAGTTATATACTACAAGTAAAAATAGGATTATCCTTGACACCATTTATAGCAAATTCCGTTGGAATTATATCCGCAATAATTGCACTAATAATATTTTTCTTGCGTAAAAATAACATAAAAATACAACATTAAAAAACAATTAAAGCATAACGGGGAAGCTTATAAAAAGAATACTCACTTTTGATTATACCAATTTCTTGATAATGCAAACCTAAATCATCACATAATTGTTTTTGAAGCCAATACTCTGTTTCACCTTGATTTACAATAAACATAAGACCGCCTTCTGCCAAACACTCTTTAGCATGAGCCAACATTTGTGCAGGTTTAAAATAAGACATCGGAAGTCCCCACTTTTTATGCTGATATTCTGCAACAAACGGTAAAAACCAAGTTATATAATCAAATATACCGTTGATATTCATAAAATCATCTGCTATGTAATTTGCAAAAGGTAAGTATTTAATGTTATATCTTGCAATTTCCCTTCGGCTAAACAAATTCCAACATAGCCTGTATGCATCCAACTCAACCCCTGTTAATTCAAGATGATGACAATAATGTTTAAAAAATACGTATTCTCCACGTGCATAATTCCAATTTTTTGAGCCTATATCAAGAACACGCAAGTCTTCTTTCGGGTAAACTCTTAGATATTTATCCAATATATCCCAAATATATAAATTTTCTTTACAATTTTGTTTGGTAATATCTTTTCTCAATATAGTCATATCATATTCGGTGGCAGGAACAATATCCGAAACAACTTCAGGCTTTGGAGAATAATTTTGCCTTGAAATTTTTGTTTGTTGACGTATAAAAAAATCAAATTTATTCTTTAATTCTGACATAATAACCTCTAAATAAATGTTATCACTTATAAATATATATCGTCAAATGTAAAGATATATAAACATGGTTGCCATGCTTTAGAGCATGGCTATAACATGCATGTACACTAATTCAATCGCCTCACGATAAAAGCAAGTGAGGCTTTTTTTTGTTGTAAATAGTGAACAGCACCATATCATTACGAGGAGTGTAACGACGAAGTAATCCGGTCAAACAATGGATTGCCACGAAAATCAAAGATTTTCTCGCAATGACAAAAACACATGTCATTACGAGGGCAAAGTCCGAAGTAAAGGTATTTTGTCATGCTGAACAGCGTTGCATACAGATTCACCATTCACCACATGTCATTGCGAACGCTAGTGAAGCAATCCAGTCAAATTGGGTTTCAAGTATTTCAACTGAATTGCCACGAAAATCAAAGATTTTCTCGCAATGACATAACACTGTTCACAGCCCACAACTCACTATACACAATTCAATGTATTCAATATTAAACATCATAAATAAAAAAGGCTGAAATCTCAGCCTAAAATCTTATTATTCCTTATTTTTACTATACACTTTTTAAAATTATGCTTCTAACCATTCATTCATCATAACGAAACCATCAACTTCGTTTTTGTGTCTTGTTAATTCTCTAACTGCGTTAGAACAGTTACCTTCAACAGTTTTGAATGAACCGTCAGCATTTACTTTTGATACGATACCAACATGACCTTTACCTGCACCGTAGTTCCATACAACTACATCGCCAACTTTTGGAGTATAACCTGAATTTGCTTTTCTGTAAAAACCTGCTCTTTCAGCCTTCATTCTGATATCTTGAGAAGATGCTGTATAACCAAATGTTTTAGTATTGTTAGAATTTTGACCTTTGCCATAGCACCAAGAAACAAATGATGCACACCAAGCAGCACCGTTTTGAACACCGTTTCTGTATTTGTTTACATCAGCACTGTTGTTTGAATTACCAACTTCTCTAACACCAACTTGTGATAATGCAACTTGTACAGCGTTTCTTGCTTTATTTGATGTTAATTGAACATTTGATGCTCTTAAAGCACCACCGCCCAATAATGAACCAAAGTTGAAATTGAAATTGTTGAAATTGAAATTGCTAAAATTAAAATTGAAGTTGCCAAAATTAAATGAAGGCATTGCTGAAAAGTTAAATGAAGGCATCATTGACGGCATAGCAGAGAAAGATTGATTTTGAGTTAAAGCACCGAACAATGAAATTTCAGAACCAAATGAACCTAATGATGAGAAATTTGAACCAAAAATGTTTGAGTTAAGACCATTGTTTTGTTGAGCAAGGCTTTGTAATGCGTTGATAGCATATAAACCTGTATTAAATTGTGATCTGATTGGTGTCATTAATTTCTCTCTAATTTAACTCTCGTACTTATAAAAAGTATTTTTTCTAAAAATAATTGCTTATTTTAGTTAAAATGTAAAGTTTTGTAAACCACTAAAACTTAACTCTGACATGTATTTACATGGTTTATAAAATAATTTGAGTACCCAAAATTATACGATTTGAATTTGACTTATAATCAGATTGACAAAAAACATAATTTAGCATAAATTTTAAGGAACTTCCTTTAATATAGTAATTTAAACCTAAAGTATATTCTGTATCCTTGCGACCTGATTTTGTCATATCTTTCTCAAAAATATCATATCTTGCAAGAACTTGTAATTTTTTTGTTAAATTATAAGATACCGTTGTATAAAGCCCCTGTCCTCTATTTGAAGTCAATCCTGACAAACCGTTAGAACCGTGTGAAACTGCATATTCACTTTCCAAAGCAAATTTTTTGTATTTATAAGATAAATATGCACCTATGACATTATAATCTATATTTCTGTGTCCGGCATTAAGCCCGCCGCCTACCTTTAAGACACCATATTTTCCGTCTGTACGTCCTAATGGTTTAAAATTAACCCAACCGTTAAATTCTACACCATTAAACATATTTTTCCATTGCCTGCCTGAACTTGTCATACCAATATTATATTCAGCCAAGCTATAATCACCGTTAATTCTAAATCCAACGCCACGAACCGAACCAAAATTTCTTGAAATTTGAGAACGTGCTATAAATGGAACTGTATATCCGCTCATACCACCTTCTACACCTATTGGGGTTCTAAAACTACCGACAGTAATATCATTATGAGGTATGTATTTAAAAGTAATAAAATCATCTTTAAACATTGATTGAAGATAGCTGTAATTTTTATTAGGCATAAAATTCATAATAAACTTATATTCAATCGGCTTATTTTTAAATTTGCCTAAAAAACCCAACTCTGCTGTTGGTTCAAGGTATTGAGTACCATAACCGGAATCAAGAAAATTAAAATGAAATTGTCCTTGATAAGCAAAAAAAGGAACAATCTCATCCATAGGCCCATTTTCAAATTTTATTGTAGAATATTTTGATAATAATGATTTAGTTTCATATAAAACATCATACTCAATTTCTGCTTTTATAGGATTACTTTCTTCTTCACTTTTATAAACAGACAACTCAGGAACAAAATTTTCATTTAAAGTTTCTGTTAAAGGTTCTTCTTTTACATTTTCAATGTCTTGTTTTAATATTTTTTCAGTAAAAGTCGGCTCAACATCTTGAATAGCAAGGTAAACTTCATCCTCTGCCAAACAAGATGACATAAAAAAAGTAACATAAATAAGTCCAACTATCAGAAAATTTTTCATTATAATATATTATTGCACAAAACATGTTGTAAATAAAATTTTTTTTTTGTAATATTCTTTGTTTAAAAAGGAAGTATAAATGGCAAAAAAAGTAAACAATAAACAAAAAAACATAACAAAAGTTGAAGCACCAATTGTAGAAGCACTGCAACAAGCTTTTGACAGCCCTTCGTATCAATTTCATATTCCGGGACATACAAGAGGTATAGGCGTTTTAAAAGATTTCAGAAATTTAATCGGTTCAAAAGCACTAAAAGTTGATACAACCGATGAATTTGATAATTTAGGTACACTAACACCACCAACCGGAGCAATTGCAAGAGCAGAAGAACTTGCAGCAAAAGCATTTGGTGCAGAAAGAACTTTCTTTTTGTTAAACGGTTCAACAGTTGGCAATCTTTCACTTGCAATGGGTATTACGAAAAAGGGGCAGAAAATTCTTACTAATCGAAATTGCCACCGCTCTCTTTTAACAGGCATGATAATATCAGGAGCAGAACCGGTTTGGCTCATACCGGAAAAACTTGAAGATTGGGGACTATGGGGCTGCATTAACCCCGAAAAAATAGAACACCTGCTAAAAACAACAAAAGATGTTGGTGCTGTATGGATTACAAATCCAACTTATGAAGGTGTTATATCCGACATAAAAACAATAAGTAAAATTTGCAACAAATACAATGTACCTTTAATAGTGGATGAAGCACACGGAAGTTTATGGAATTTCAACAAATCATTCCCAACTCCTGCCCTGCAACTTGGTGCTGATGCAGTTGTTCAATCTTTACACAAAACAGGCGGAAGCATGAGTCAAAGCTCAATGCTTCATATAGCAAAAAATTCTAAATTAGACGTAAATAAAATAGAAAGAGCATTAAAGTTACTGCACACAACAAGTCCTTCGCTTATTTTACTTGCAAGTCTTGATGCGGCAAGAGCAAACCTTTCAAGCGAAACAGGTCAAAAACAAATTGAAAGAACAATAAATAATGCAAAATATTTACGCAAAAGACTTGATAAAATGCAAAATATTCATCAATTAAAATCGGATTTCGGATTTAAAACCGATATAACAAAAGTATTTGTCAAAATTGACGGACTCTCCGGTAAAAGATTAGAATCAATCTTAGAAATAGACTTTAATATTGAAGTTGAAAGTGCTTCCGACATTGGTGCATTAATGTTAGTAAACATAGGCAACAAACGCTCTGAAATAAAATATTTGGCAGATTGTCTTGAAAAAATAACCCAAACTGATTACTCTGACATTTATCATCTTGAAAACAAAAAACATATGCCAATGTTAATTCCTAATATTAAGTATAATCTCAGAGATGCCTTTTATATGGAAAAAGAAATTATAAAAAAAGAAAATGCAGTTGGTAGAATATCAGGTGAAGTAATAGCAGAATGTCCACCCGGAATTGCGATTTTACTTCCGGGAGAATTGATAACAAAAGAGCATTTGCCATATTTAACAGATTATGAAGAAATAGAAGTAATAAAGGAATAATTGCATATTAAATTAATGCATATTTATTTTGCAGGTAAAAATGATTTTAAATAAAAAAAATAAGATTGATAAAAAAATTTTAAAAACATTTCCAAAGGAAGTTATTGAAAATATAAAATCTGATGTTGTTGATTATTTTGGAGTAAATATTAATTCAAACGCAAAAGATAATTTCTTTTTTAAAATATATTATGATTATGAATTATCAATGAAAAAATATGAAGAATACAACAGTGATCCATTAATTAATTATTTGATAAATCAGGATATGTTAGGTGGTTTACAAACAGTTTATGACGATAATAATAATGAGTTTGCCCGTTGCGAAATCGGATTAAATTGTTTAACAAAAGCAGAATATGAAAATCTTTTTAAAATTTTGAGTAAAAACATCAGCTTTTTTGACAAATATAAAAACGAAATTTTAAAAATATCAAAAATGAAATGTGGAGATCCAAACAGAACTTCTTCGTTATATTTTATTGGTTTTAAAAAACAGGATTCAGAGATTAAGACTTTTAAATGCCATTGGTTTAATGAATTTATAGAAATAGAAAAAAATAAACCCGTCAGAAAGAACAGTTATTATCTTAATTTTTTAGCAAAAAGAAATATACCGGAGTTTAATGAATTGATACCTTATGCAAAATCAGCCTTAAAAAACTGTCAGGGACGCCTGATTATGGAGGGTATAGATTATAATCAAAAAACATCAGAAAAACATAAAATATATATAGGCTGCTATAAAAAATCTCCTGTTTATGATGGATTAATAAAAACATTTCAAGAGCATAAAGAAATAATAAACAAAATAAACGCTATTCGGGAATGGAACAATATACACACAGAGTTTTGTTGTGCAATATTTGCGATAGGTAAAGACAAAAAGAATAATCTTACTTTAAATTTATACTTTGAGGTATTTTCCATTTCAGATATCAGGTCAATAGGATACAAATTATAAATAATTTTTATAAAAATTTTAGACTATCAAATACTATATTAGGACAAAAGAATTTATGATTTTAAATAAATACAATGAGATTGACAATCAAATTTCAAAAACATTTTCAGAAGCCGCTATTGAAAATATAAATAAGGATTCTGTTGATTATCTTGGTATTAATATTACTCCTAATATAAAAGATAATTTTTATTTTAAAATATATTCTCAAAACAAAATTTATGATTACAGTCAATATAACAACGATTATTTAATAAACTATTTGTCACAAAAGAACATGATACGTTTTCTGACAATGGTACAGGATAAAAATAACAACAATTTTTCCAGATATGATATTGGATTAAATCAACTTGAAGATAGCGAATATGAAGAATTATTTGAATGGCTGAGTAAAAATGTCAATATTTTTAATAAAAATAAAGATGAAATTATTAAATTATCAAAAATGAACCAAATAATAAATATTCTTCGTTTCATTTTATAGGCTTTGTAAAAGAAAACGAAGAAATTAAACTCTTAAAATGTCATTGGATTAATAGAATAAGAAAAGGAAGTTCGGTATATAAAAATAGCTATTACTTAAATTTTTTAAAAAGAAAAAATATACCCGCATTTAATGAACTTATACCATATGCAAAATCTGCAATAAAAAATTGTAAGGGCCACCTAATGATGGAAGGTATTGACTATAACGAAAATATCCAAGAAAAATATAAAATATATGTTAGGTGCTATGGTTCTGCTAAAACTTATAGTGGGCTCACAAAAACATTCGAAAATAATGAAGAAATAATAAGAAAAATAAATATTGTTCAAGAATGGAACAATATCCATAAAGAATTTTATTGTGACGGATTTGCAATATGTAAAGACATTTACAATAATTTAATTTTAAACTTATATTTTCGTTTATACAAATAGATTAAAAAATGAGAAAAGAAATAGTAAACATTTTCATCATATCGAGTGCATAATATTGTATATTGTGTTATAACGTTTTTTATATTACAATCAATAAAAAAGGAGTTTTATGGAAGTATTAAGGTACCCAAATTGTAAATGGTCTTTACCCTTGTTGTTTACGAATAGTGAAAATGTAGAAAACATTTTGGATTTTCTATTTAAAAATACTAATATAAATGTTAATGATAACTTTATTTACTATGGACATACAAGATGTCGTTGGGGTGCAGGTAGAGTTTCTGTTATAAGAGATAAAATTGATTTGTCAGAACTTGAATTTAAATTAAAGGCATTGCGTAATAATGGAATTATACCTTCTTTTACATTTTCAAATTACCATTTAAAGAAAAATGATTTAAATGATGAATATTGTAATGAAATTCTTGATTTGGCCGTAAGTTTAGGCTGTCAATTTATAGTTTCTTCAAGTACATTATGTAATCATATAAGAAAAAGATATCCTAATGCCTTCATTACGTGTTCAATTATAAAATATATGAATGAATTAACTGATTTTTATTCTATAAATGCGTTAAATAAATATTGTAATAAAATGATGAAAAAATTTAACAAGATAGTTATTTCATTAAATCCTGATCAGCTAACTCAATTGCATAAAAAGCCAAAAACCTTAAAAAACAATGCAAATATAGAGCTTATGGTAAATCATATATGTCCAAGAGTTGCTTATGGTGATGTTACACAGGCCATGAAAACATATACCCGCTTTGAACAAATTGAATTAGGCAACATTGAAAACACAGGATTTAAAAAATGTTGTTCTTGCAACAAAAATGTATATGAAAGATTAAATTCATTATTGGATTATACAGAAAAAGAGTTAGATTTTATTGTAAATGAATTAAAGATTGAACATCTAAAAATTCAGGGTCGAGATTTATCAGAACAAGTTAAATTATTTACGATATTAACGTATATTTTCAATACAATTGGTCCAATGCAAGATGCAATTTATATTGCACTTTCCAGATGCCAACATAAATAAATATTATTTTATAGAGTTTTTTATTTCTTCAATGTCTTCCCTTGCTTCTTTATAGGCAGGTATTAGACGGTCGCCATTAAATTTTACACTAACAAAGTCTATAAGATTTTTATATAAATATTTTGCGGTTTTCATCTCAATATTATTTAGATGTTTTGGAGTAAAAATTACACTCTTTTTTCTTCTGGCTGAAAAAATTCTTTTTGTATCGGTCTGATCCATTACATTTGCATCAAGTATTACTCTGGTTTCATTTTTATTATATTTTTTTATTCTTTTACATAAAGAAATAAAACCATCTAAATCTTTTAAATCAGAATTAGAGCCATCACCCATTATTATATATTTCAAATATATTGTATCAAAAATACCTGATTTAGCACTTTTTAAAAGATTTTTATATACTGTTTTAAAGGCATCTTTTTTTCTTAAAACAGCATACGTTTCCTTTGTTCCGCAATCTATTGATGTTTTTAAAACAGTTTTTATTTTTCTGTTTTTTAATATTTTAATCAAATTATCAACTTTTGAAGAAATAGAGTAATTTGAAACCAAGAAAAAAGTACTTTTTGGATAATAATCTTCCATAAACTTAAAAGTTTTATCAATATTGTCCAATAATAACGGTTCACCGCCACCAAGATCAAGAGTAAAATCGTCTTCCAGTAAACCTATATTATAAAAATTTTTAAGTATGTCATATATGTTACATAACTCCTCATCTATTTTTGTTTTTCTGTCTTTATTTGTAAAGAAACAATATTGACAATTAAAATTACAAGTTGTATGAGGAAATAATATTAATCTGGATATTCGTCCTATATCAATTTTATCATCCTCTTTTTCTACTAAAAAAGTACAATTTTTACAAGGAGAATCTTTTTCAGAATTCATAGAATTAAAAAGTTCAATTCTTTTCTGTTGAATTTCCTCATAAGTTAATTCACTATATTTTTTCTGTTTTATCAAAGGAATGGCTCTATTACAACAAGCATAAATACTCCCTTTAAACATTGGTAATAAACCACTAATATTACTATCAAGCCAAAAACAGACTTTTTTCTTCATTAAAGTTGCTCCAAGTAAACCTACACATAAGAGTTTATAATATCCGACTATTATTGTCAATTACATGCACTTGACGAAAAATTTTTTTTATTATAAAATTGTGATACAAGAAATGGCGACGGGATGTAGCGCAGCTGGTAGCGCACTTCGCTTGGGACGAAGGGGTCGCACGTTCGAACCGTGTCATCCCGACCATTTTAAAAGAACCGTCCTGATAGACGGTTCTTTTTTTAGATTTACACAAGATTAGAGGATATAAATTATGGATTTTATAACTATTACAATTGAAATACTTAAATCGCTATCCGTTTTCGGTGGATTTGGTGTAGGTATAATTTTACTTACAGTGTTTGTAAGACTTGCAATGTGGCCTTTGGGTGTTTCTCAACAACGCTCAATGAGAACTATGCAAATTTTACAACCAAAAATGAAAGCCATACAAGAACGCTATAAAAATGACCCTCAACAAATGCAACAAAAAATGATGGAATTCTATAAAGAACACAAATTTAATCCAATGGCAGGATGTTTTCCATTATTAATACAAATGCCTATTTTCATTCTTTTGTATTCAGCATTAATGAGTCCTCAATTTATTCAAATTGCAGGTGATGCTCAATTTTTATTCATTAACAGACTTGACGCAACACTTAAAACTAACGCAGGAATTTCAAATGATGGTACGTTAGGAGTTTCAAAGTTTGATAGCTTTATGTTAGGAAAAACCGCCAAAGTTTATTTAGAAAAAGATGAAGTTTTAGACAACGTTAAAATTTCAAAACCAAATAAAGCAGTTGAAATTCAAGGAGAATTAACTCCGGGTCAACCTGTTGATTTCAAAGTCAGTCTTGATAATTTGGATTTAAAATTCAGTCAATTAGACAAAATTCAAAAAGCAGAAATGACAGTTACGGATTTACAAACAAAAGAATCTGAAAATATCACATTCAAAAGAAAAGACGGTCTTTTAGTTGCTAATGTACCTACAAAAGAAGTTAAAAGTTCACTTCATTTAGACGTACTTGCCTTAATTGTTTTATTTGGTTTAACAATGTTTGCTACTCAAAAAATAATGATGGCAACAACAAAAACTCAAAATCAAGATCCCGCTCAACAGGCAATTCAAAAGTCAATGAATACATTTATGCCGATTATGTTGACTGCAACATTTGTATTCATTCCAATTCCGGCAGGTGTATTGTTATATTTGATTTCAAGCAACATTATACAAGTTATTCAAACTGTTGTTATAAACAAACAACTTGAAAGAGAAGATGAATTAAAAAAACAAAAAATTGACGACAGTGTTGTTGCAAAAGCAAAAAAGATTGAGAATAAAGACTAAATGCTTGTAAGTGAATTTGATTACGAATTACCCGAAGAACTTATAGCACAAACACCAAGTGAAAAACGTGATGAATGTAAAATGATGGTGCTTGATAAAGCAACACAAAAAATTGAAAATAAGCATTTCTACGATATTGTTGATTATTTAGACGAAAATTGTATTCTTGTCTTAAATAACACAAAAGTTATCCCGGCTCGGCTTTTTGGACACAAAGAAACAGGTGCTTTGATTGAGATATTTTTGTTAAAAGACAAAGGTAACAAATTGTGGGAAGCCCTAATTAAGCCTTCAAAGCGTATAAAAGCAGGCTCTATCGTAAAAATTTCTAATGAATTAAGTATAAAAGCGTTAGAAAATCAAGGTGAAGGTAAATGGCTTGTTGAACTTATTTATGACGGAATTTTATACGAAATACTGGACAGAGTAGGCAATATTCCGCTTCCACCATATATTGAACGAAAAATGACAGATGATGAACGCAAAAATTTAGATTATGAGCGTTATCAAACAGTTTATGCAAAAAATGAAGGTTCTGTTGCAGCACCAACCGCAGGATTACATTTTACTCAAGAAATTTTGGATAAACTTGCACAAAAAGGTGTGGAAATTGCATACGTAAATTTAACTGTTGGACTTGGAACTTTCAGACCGGTAAAATGCGATAATATTTTAGAACACAAAATGGATTCAGAAGAATTTGAAATTTCAAAAGAAACGGCAGATAAAATTAACAATGCTAAAAAGCAAGGTAAAAAACTTATTGCAGTAGGTACAACAACAGTAAGAACTTTAGAAACTGCGTATCAACAATTTGGTGAAATAAAAGAATGTAAATCTGCTTCTCAACTGTTTATTTATCCGCCTTATGAATTCAAAGTTGTTGATAATTTAATAACAAATTTTCACCTTCCAAAATCAACTCTTTTAATGCTGGTAAGTGCTTTAGAAGGTAAAGAGTTTATATTTGAGGCATATAGAACAGCCATAAAAGAAAAATATATGTTTTATTCTTATGGCGACTGCATGCTTTTAAAATAATCAGTTACAAGAATGATTACCGCCAAAAGTAAGTTTTGTACCGTTAGGACATGTTGTACCGTCAGTAGTTTTTAAATAATCCATGTTATCAAAATTTATTACCCAAGAAGCAGCATAATCTGCAATATTATAATTGTTACTGCTATAATAAGGAACAAAACTATTATCATTTACTGAGGAAACATACACACCATTAGTTGAATTATAGTAAAACTTAAAAATATCACTCCCAGCCTTATTTTTTCCTTTTGCAGTACCGTCAATATCAACAAGAAGTTGATTATGAGGCGCAATAAAACTTATTGCAATCAATGCACCATCTGCAAGTACAGCACTTTTACTATATGAATAGCCACCAGAACCTGCATTTAATGTTACAGAACAAACTGATACAGAATTACAAACTTTTGACGTTTTCATAAACTCTGTCAATCTCTCTAGATGTCTATTATAACAACTTCCGGTATGATAGTTACTACACCACTCTTCAACAGGTCCATATACTGCTTGTGCTCTACCTAAGGCATCATTCAGATTTGAATATATTTTCTTTACTTTAGCAACTTTTTCTTTATTGTTTGTTGATTGGTTTAAGTTTGGCAAGGTTAATGCAGCAACTACACCTATTACACCCATTACAATTAGTGTTTCGGCAAGAGTAAACGCAAAAACTTTTTTCGTGAGTTGTGAGTCGTAAATAGTGAATAGATTTTTCAGTTTAATAGTTGA
>CAJOKJ010000007.1 GCA_905235155.1 Candidatus Gastranaerophilales bacterium | reverse complement strand
ACATAGCGTTAAGAAATATTCGATGTTTTTTATAGAAAATTATTAGTTTCCTTATTTATATTAAGTATTTTTTTGTTTAAAAATTGCCTTTGTAGTATTCATGCTTGTTTCAGATTACTGGAGTTAGCATAACCTTTTACTATTTTATAGAAAATATTTTTTGATTTTATAGCAAATTTATAGTTTTAAATTTTTATTGAAAATGCGTATATAATTACCAACGTTTATTTTCGTGTACCGACATAAAATGTTGAATTAATATTTGCTCTTAATATGGTTTTTCCTGCTTCAACAGGTGCAGATGCTTCAGCGGCACTATCAGCTGTTGCACCTAATGCTCTTGCTTTCATCGCATAATTTACAACAGGGTAATTTGTTGATTCTGAACAACTTGTATTTAAACTCTTTAAAGTTAAAACTTGTAATCCTAAAGGTTTTAAACTTGCATTTGCCCTGTTTTTAGCTTTATTTGTCAGTTCTCCCAATAAAGCATTACATTCGTTTTCGTAATTTGTTACTTTAAACGTAAGATTGTCTACTCTTGTAACTCCCTTTGTTGAAGCAACATTGACAAATTTTGGCAAAATTGAAATATCTTTTACATAAACAATTACAGAATTATAAACTGTATAATCTCTTAAAGTTTTTTTACCCTTTGAACCGTATTCATAGTTTGGATTTACGCTGTAATTAGAAGTTTTAATATAATCACCTCTAACCGTATTTAACATTGATTTTAAGGTATTATATAATTTTTCTGAATTTTCTTTGTTTTCAGTAATTGCTTTTTGAACATCTGCATTTTGTGTTTCAACCGCAAATGTCAACTGAAATGAATCAGGCGATATTTCCTTTGTCCCTGATAAACTTATATCAACTACACCATTATCTAAAGCACATACAAAACTTGTAGTAACAAATGTTACTATTAATGCTGATATAACAATTAAATATTTTTTCATGACAAAATCCTTTCTTTTGAGTTAATTTTAACCCAAAAGATAGTGTTTATCAATTAGTCTTTATATAATTTTTTTCTTGATTGCATAACAATAACAACCTTATGATTGCTAAACATGTAAATTGAAAATGCAACAATTGCCCATAGTAATATACCTTGTAATAAATTAATTTCAGGTAAAGCAATTGATGGTGCAATAGCATTCCACAATATCATAGCCAAATAGCCCGGAAATGCAATAAATCCGCTAGCTAAACAAACTACAATAAATAAGAATAAAGCCAAACCGCGAAATCCGTTCACGTCGATTATTCTAAAATGCTTGTTCATAAATTTTTCTAACCCTTCTTCTTTGAAGCCCATTGGCTTCAATGCCAAAGGTGCTTACTCTTTCTCGTTAATCATTTTTAAGAATTCATCTTCGTTCAGAATAGTGATGCCTAATTCTTGAGCCTTTGTTAGTTTAGAACCTGCACTTTCACCTGCAATAACAAAATCCGTTTTCTTAGTTACAGAGGAAGATGTTTTTCCGCCAAGCTGTTTAATTTTTTCGCTTGCTTCGGTTCTTCCCATTGTTGAAAGTGTACCTGTCAAAACAAACGTTTTTGAATTCAACACAGTGGATTGTACCACTACTTTATGAGTCGGATGTACATCCAAATGGTTGAGATTTTTTAACAATTCTAAATTATATGGTTGGGTAAAGAAATCTTTTATCGAATTGGCTATTTTATCACCAATTCCGTCTATTTTAGCAATTTCTTCAACAGTTGCATTTTGTATTGCTTCTAAAGACTGAAAATGATTTGCAAGCAAATCGGCTGTTTCTTTTCCGACATGTCTTATGGAAAGTGCAGTTAAAAATTTTGAAAGGGGTCTGTTTTTGCTTTGCTGAATGGAATTATACATATTGTATGCAGATTTTTCTTTAACCAAATCAAGCTGCATAAAATCTTGTTGAGTTAGTGCATAAAAATCAGCAGGTGTTTTAACCATATTTTTTTCATACAATTGGTCAATAACGTTCGGGCCAATAAAATCAATATCCATAGCCTCTTTTGAAACCCAATATTCAAGTCTTGATTTTGCTTGACTGGGACATCCAAAAGTGTTTGGACAATACAAATTTACTTCTCCTTCCGGTACAACAAGTTCAGTTCCGCAAGACGGACAAACAGTTGGTGCTTCATAAACAGGCAAATTATCGTGTTCTTCACTGTCTACGTGTTTTATAACCTTTGGTATAATTTCTGCGGCTTTTTTTATTAAAACAGTGTCGCCAATTCTTACATCAAGTCTTTTAATTTCATCAAAATTGTGCAAACTTGCACGTGATACGGTACTTCCTGCAAGCAATACAGGTTCTAATACTGCAACAGGAGTTATTGCACCTGTCTTACCGACATTTGTTGTTTCAATATCAAGTAACTTAGTATTAACTTCTTCAGGTGGAAATTTAAATGCAGTTGCCCATTTTGGAGCACGTGCCGTAAATCCGAGTTCATTTTGATAACCAAAACTGTTTACTTTAATTACAACACCGTCTGTTGCGTAATTAAGTTCAAAACGCTTTGTTTCCCATTCTTTACAGTATTCAATTGCTTCTTCTATGTTTTTTACGGGTCTTATATTTTCATTAATCTTAAACCCCAAATCTTTTAAAAGCATTAAACTTTCATAATGAGTTTTAGGTGCGTTTTCTATTCCTTCCAAAATCGGTGTGTAAACAAAAATAGACAAATCTCTTTTTGCCGTAACTGTCGGGTCAAGTTGTCTGATAGAACCGCTTGCTGCATTACGAGGATTTGCAAAAATTTTATCACCTTTTTGTAAATTTTCTTCATTTAGTTTTTCAAAAGAAGTTTTTGGCATATAAATTTCGCCTCTGACTTCCAGATTATATGGTTTTGAAATTTTATGAGGAATTGCTTTTACTGTTTTTAAATTTTCGGTTATATCTTCACCAAAAATGCCGTTGCCACGAGTTACACCTTGTGTAAAAAAGCCTTGATTATAAGTAAGTGCAATTGCAAGCCCGTCAATTTTAAGTTCGCAGACTAAATCTACATCTCCAACTTCTTTTTGTACTCTTTCGTACCACTTTTTTAGTTCTTCGTGATTGTTTGAATTATCCAAACTGTATAGTCTGTATTTGTGTTTAACTTCTTTAAATGTTGATTGAATTTTTGCCGAACCGACTTTTTGAGTAGGACTGTCAGGAGTTATAAGAAGCGGATATTGAGCTTCAAGCGATTTTAATTCTCTGAACAATTCATCATATTCAAAATCCGACAACGTAGGATTATCTTCAACATAGTAAAGATAATTTGCTTTGTTTATTGTATCCCTTAAATATTTTAATCTTTCGATAACCATAAACACATTTTAGCACATAAATTTTGGTATTTAAATGTTTAAACATGTTTTTGAAAAATCTCTAAAGCCTTGTTTGAATGAATAACATCAAATATTTCGTAATTGTCGTTTAATTTTAAAATTTCCAAAAATTTTGTATTAATTTTATCTCGATATTCTTTTGGATATTTTATGTTTTCTTGTGTTCCTACATTATTTTTTGTAACAATATAGTCCTTTGAGTTTTTTATCATTTCTTTGGTTATTTTATTAAAAAATAACTTATCATTATCGCTAAGAATTTCATAAAATACAGGTATTGATAGCAATAAGTTTTTAGGATATGTGATACCCCCGTCATAAATTCGCCAATACCAATATGCAAAAGAGGAATTTATCAAACAAAATACGTAATTAAATATGTTTTCATCATGGAAATTAAGAGTTATTTGCCCGCTTCTGTTTAAAAGCTTATTTGATGCAGTTGTGTAATATCTGCAAGTGTTTGGCATATATATTGTGTAATCACCGTTTACACGTGTATAATCTGATAATACCCAACCTTGACTTATTTTTATCCATTTATCAAAAATATGTTTGAGTTGTTTATGACATTTATAAAACATTGGATTTGCTTTATTTGCAGTTTGTAAAGCAGACTCTAAAAATTCTTCCAGTACATTACACTTAAGTAAATTAGCTCTTTCGGTTTGCTTAAATCTTATAAGTGGTGTTAATCTGTAACCTTTGTCTTTTGTATCATTCATTGAAACTGTTATTGCTGCTCTAACAGAATTTGCTGTATTTGTATTAAATATACCGTGCTTTCTTCCGCAAAATATATTTCCGGGAACATTATCAAACGAAACTATAAAGCCGGTTGAGTTATTCATCAAGGTTCTTAAAGGGTAGAATTTTGTACCTGATATAAAACTATATGGACTTATTATGACAGATGAGTTGCTTTGATTTAAAATTTTTTCAATAAACAGAGCATAATATTCTTTGGTTTTAATAGCAACTTCTGTATGTTCCCAATTATTTAAAAATTCATTTATTTGAGAATATGGTGGATTTGATATCACTTTGCAATTTTCAGGTAATTTGATATTTTTATCTAAAAAATCACAATAAATGTCGTTTATTTTTTCTGCTAAATTTAATCCATATTTTACAGCAATTGATGTTCTACAAATTTTTAATGCAATATTATCAAAGTCATATAAATATAATTTTCCTGATGAAATTAACTTTACGGCTTGTTCGTTTCCGATTAAATCTAAATAAGTAAGAATTAATTTTCCCGTTCCACAACCAACATCACATACATTTTCACCATTACATTTTTCTAACCATTCGCACATTACTGATGCTACATCATCAGGTGTGTAGTATTGTCCGCTATCTTTTTTAAGTTGTTTATTCCAAATTGCTAATCCAATTTCATATAATTCACCAAAATTATTAATGTTTAAAAAATTTGGCAAATTGTTATAGTTATCAATAACGAACTGACAAATATTATTCCATGTGATTTCTAATCCATAAGTTTTTACATCAGAAAGATAAGTTTCTAAAGAATAGTTTTTTAATTTTTTAATAATCTCGTCATCAAGCACCATTCTGTCAGTGCTATAAATTTTTGGTAGTGTACTTTTATTTGAACAAGTATTATCCATTGATTTTAATAAATTAAGTTACCTATTGTTTAAAGATGCTGTCGTATTATTAATTATCTATTATATTACAAATTAAAATTTATATTTTTAATATTAATCCAAAGATTAAGACCAAATTATAAAAAATACATCATAAGATTGATGTTAAATATACTCCATATATTGTAAATTAGATGTGTGAAATGATAGGCGGAAGTATAATTATATACTTTCAGGGTGGAGAAAAATGACAGCAAGTCTGCAAATGACATTACAAAGAATTAGTGCAATCGAACGTCAGTTCGCTGCTCTTTCTATGCAAAATTCTTTACCCGAAGTTGAAAATCCAAAAACAGATAACGATTTTCAAAAGATTTTAGACAAAAAAATTGAACACGTTAACTCAGGCGAAAAAGTTGAACGTAACGAAATTAACAATTTAATTGAGCAATATGCCGCAAAAAATAACTTGGACAAAGATTTTGTAAAATCAGTTGTCAGACACGAATCCGGTTTTAATGTTAATGCTACTTCAAAATGCGGAGCAATGGGCTTAATGCAATTGATGCCTGCAACAGCAGAAGGTTTAGGTGTTACAAACGCTTACGATGCAGAACAAAATATTGCGGGCGGAACAAAATACCTTAAAGGTTTAATGGACAGATTTGATAATAATAAAGAATTAGCACTTGCAGCATACAATGCAGGTCCAAATGCGGTAAAAAAATATGGCGGAATTCCTCCATACAAAGAAACACAAAATTACGTTAAAAATATTATGAAAACGTATAATACGTACAAAGGAGGCAACTAATGCTTGTAAGAAGTTTTGAATCAGCAACAAAAGGTATGCTTTCTTTAATTGAATCGTTAGATAATACAGCAATGAACCTTGCAAACGTTAATACAACAGGTTACAAGAAAACAGAACTTACATTCAAAAATATATATGACGCAAAAGTTGTTGAAAATACAGGAACAGTTCTTTGTGGAAATACAAGAAATATCGGTACATTGAGTATGGGGCCAAAAACAGATTTAATTCATTATGATTTTGCTCCAGGAGCAATGCAGCAAACAGGAAATCCATTGGATTTGGCAATAGAAGGTGATGGCTTTTTTAAAGTTCAATCGCAATCAGGAGACGTAAGTTACACAAGAAACGGTCAGTTTATTCTTGATAGCGGTTCATTCTTAAGAACAACAGAAGGCGATGCGGTTCTTGATACACAAGACAGACCAATTCAAATAGATTTTAGAGAAATAGGATTTGATGACATAAAGAAAATCACAATTAGTGAAAAAGGTAATATTGAAATAAACGACAGAGATAGAAAATTTACACTTGAACAACAAATTGCAGTTTATGATTTTCAAAATAAAGAAACAGGAATTTTTAATATAGGAAGTTCAAAATTTATTTCAAGAGATAATGACACAAACCCTCCGATAGTAGCAGAAAAATTTACAATACAACAAGGAATGTTGGAGATGTCAAATTCAAATGTCATAAAAGAAATGATAAATACAATAAATGTAACAAGAAATTACGAATCACTCCAAAAACACGTTAAAACAAGCGGTGATATGTTATCACAAGCAATCGGAGTAGGAAGACTTAAAGCATAATAACAAGACTAATCGAGAGGTAAGGATAAAACAATGTTAAGATCATTAACAACAGCAGCAACAGGCATGATAGCACAACAAAATTACTTAGATGTAATTGCTAACAATGTTGCAAACGTAAATACAACAGCATTCAAAAAAGTTCGTTTGGAATTTCAAGATTTGCTAAGTCAAACAGCAAGAAATCCGGGTGCAATGCTAAATCAAGGTACTTATCAACCTGTTGGTATTCAAATCGGTCTTGGTGTAAAAACAGCAGCAACAACAAGAATTTTTACATCAGGTATTGCAGTTAATACAGACAGAAACCTTGATGTAATGATTGAAGGCGAAGGTTTTTTCCAAGTTATGAAAGAAGACGGTACTTTAGCTTACACAAGGGACGGTTGTTTCCAAATTGACGCTCTTGGTCAACTTTGTACAAATGACGGTTTATTGGTACAACCTGCAATGACTTTTCCAACAGACACAAGAGAAATTACAATTTCTCAAGACGGAAATGTAACTGTATTAACAGGTAATAATACAGAAAGTAACCAAATAGGTCAATTCCAATTGGTTAGATTTCAAAATCCGGCAGGACTTTTATCAATAGGACACAATCTGTACCAAGAAACTTCAGCATCAGGTAATGCGGTTCAAGGTACACCGGGACAACAAGGTATGGGTGTTCTCGAACAAGGCTTTTTAGAAGGCTCAAATGTTCAAATTGTAGATGAATTAATCGGTTTAATCAAAGCAGAAAGAGCATTTGAATCAAATTCAAAAATAATTAAATCATCAAGCGATATTCTTCAAATAACAAACAATTTAACATAAGGTAAAATAAATTGAAAAAACTAATCAGTACAGCATTAATAACTTTAGCACTTGCAGCAAATTCAACTTTTGCCGCAACACTTACTGATAGTTATGTTAGAGAAGAAATTACAAAAGAAATTGTAAATCAAAACAAAAAATATACAGATGCGGAATTAAAAGTAATAATAGCCGGCATGCCATTTAAAACTATGACTGTATCTGACGGAAAGTTAAAATTTGTAGTTACTTCAAATTTTGATAAATTCGTTCCAAGAGATATTAAAAAAGTTTTTATTTACTCAAATGGTGTTCTTGAAAAAGAATTTATTGTATCAGTCAGAACGTTAGCATACAAAAATGTTCTTTGTGCAAGAACTCAATTGGACAGAGAAGCACTTTTATCATCAGCAAATGTAATTTCAAAAAAAATGGAAGTTTCATCAAATATAGACTATATTTTAACGGAAAGTATGCTTAAAAATAAAAACATAATAACGAAAAAATGGTTTAGAGAAGGTGAAATCATAGACAGAAGGTTTGTAAAAATAAAGCCGGATGTCGAGAGAAATGCAGAAGTTCAGGCATATTTCAAAAGTAACGGATTAGTAATAACAATAAACGGAATTGCAATGAATGAAGGAATGGTTGGAGATTATATAGATATTCAAAATACAACATACAAGAAAAAATACAGAGGCAGAGTAATCGGAGAAAATAAAGTCTTAATAAATATCTAAGATTTAAGGGGAAAGGTAAATGACAAAAAAAATATTAACATCGGTAATCGTAATAATGGCAATAATGAGTTTTTATCAAACAGCAAATGCAGAATCATTATTTACATTAAGTGCAGCACAACAAAACTCAATGGTAACTCCAAAATCATTATTTGCAGGTGTTAGAGCAATGGGTGTAGGTGATCTTGTATCTATCGTAATAGACGAAAGAGTTACAAGTACTGATGCAATGACATACAATTCCGATAAATCTTCAAATACAGAAGACCGTTTTACATCATTAATAAAAGATTGGTTAAAGCTTAACATAAAAAGTCCAAACAATTTTGGTGGCAGCAATGTTGTAGAAAATAACGCAAATGCATCAAGAAATATGTCTTTTGGAAATACAATAACAGCACAAGTAGTACAAATGTTATCAAACGGAAATTTGCTTGTACAAGGTAAAAAAACACTTGTTAATAATAATGAAAGAATGGATTTAATCGTAACAGGTGTAATTGATCCAAGATGGATTAATGCAAACGGTCAAATTTCTTCAACAAATGTATCAAATCTTCAATTTGCTTTATCAGGCAGAGGTGCAATTTCAAGAGGTTCAAACGAAGGTATCATAAACAGAGTAATCAAATATTTATTCTAATAATTAGGGAAAAAAGGGAAATGAAAAACAAATTAACAGCACTAATACTAACAGCATTAATGACATTAATATTACCATTACAAGAAGCAAATGCTGCGAATATAAAAATCGGTGATATAACTCACGTTAAGGGTGTAAGAAACAACCAAATAATCGGTTACGGTTTGGTTGTAGGTTTACCGGGAACAGGTGATAACTCACGTTCAACTCAATTGACAAACAAAATGTTATTAATGAACTTGGGTACTGTAATTGAACAAGAAAACTATATCCAAAAAGGTTCATCAGCAGCAGTAATAGTAACTGCAACAGTTCCTCCTTTTGCAAAAAACGGTGATCAAATTGATGTTACGGTATCAACTTTAGCCGATGCAAAGAGTTTAGAAGGTGGTGTACTTGTTCAAACAGTAATGAAAGCTCCAAACGGAGAAGCGGTTGCGGTAGCACAAGGTCCTATTTCTGTTGGTGGTGTAACAGCAAGAAGTAACGGAACAATGAAACGTACTGCAATTACTACAACAGGTAGAATTCCCGGTGGTGCAATAATGGAAAGAGATATTGATACAGAAATCGGTGATGCAAATTCAATTACTCTTTCATTAGATCATTCTGATTATACAATGGTTTCAAGAATTGCAAAAAGAATTAATGCAGTAGCACCTGCAAAAGCAATTGACGGAAGTTCTGTTCAAGTGCAAATTCCCGGAGCATTCCAAAATGACAGAATTACTTTTTTATCAATTTTAGAAAATCTTGAAGTTGCACCAACAACAGAAAGAGCAAGAGTTATTGTAAATGAAAGAACAGGAACTGTCGTAATAGGTTCGCAAGTTAAACTTTTACCTGCTGCTGTTGCTCACGGAAATATAACAGTATCAGTAGAAACAACTAATTCTGTTTCACAACCTGAATCCTTCGCTCAAGGGTCAACAGTCGGTTTTGCTAATTCAACAGTCGGCATTGAAAAAGAAGATGGCAGTTTAATAAAAATGAATGCAAATAATAACTTAAATGATCTTGTAAATGCACTAAATTCAATAGGTGTAGCACCGATAGATATTATAAGTATCTTGCAAGCGTTGAAAAAAGCAGGAAGTTTACAAGCAGATTTAGTAATTATTTAATAAAATAAGGGTGGGGTAAAATGGAAAATTCAATAAATTCGATAACATCAAATGTTTTAAACAGGCAAGGATTAGTAAATAACGACATCGGTGTATTTAACAAAATTAAAGAAACAGGTGGTCAAAAAGCACAATTAAAAAAGGTTGGACAAGAATTTGAAACACTTTTTATGACAAAGATGATGTCTTTAATGGATAAAACAGTTGACAAAGAAGGCGGTATACTCGGAGGAGAATCAAAATATGTAGATACATTTAAAAGTCATGTATTTCAAGAAGTAAGCCGACAACTTTCAAACAATCCTCATACATCAATCGGAATTGCAAGCCAAATATACAAACAAATGGAAAGATACGTACAAGATTAAGATTAATTAGAAAAGGGATAAAATATGTTAACAGGAATTTCATCAGGAGCAACAAATTCAATACAAGCATTCACCGCAGCTAATGCTTTTAAATCAGCACAATATGCCTTGAATGCGGAAAGAGCTAAACAAGAAGATAATACATCAAGTGGTGTTGATTTAAATGACGATAATATTATTTTAAAAGACCAAAACATAGCAGAAATAAAAGATTTTGCTAAAATTGCAGGTGAAGAAAATTTAACAGATGAAGATATAAAATATGGTCTTACATACGGAAGAAGTGTAATTGCAGATTATGTAATTTAATGAGGAAATAATGAACAAACAATTTTTTGAAGATATTTCTAAAATGATAGAAGAAGCAATATCAGGTTATGAACATTTGCTGGAATTATACAAAGAAAAAAAACAGGCACTAATAAAACCTGATAAAGATATGTTGGGTTTCACAGATGAGAAAATTATGACCCACGTAAAATTTTTAACGGATTTAAATAAAAAAAGAGAAGAATATTGTAAAGAAAACGGTATTGAAAGCGTGAAGATAACAGATTTAATTGATTTATCTTCAAAAGAATATCCTGAATTAAAAGATGTTTATGAAAAGCAAAAAGTTAAGATATGTAAAGTTGCAAACGAAATTGCGTTAATGGAACGTACAAATGTGGAACTTTTAAAACATAACCTAATAATGTCTGATAAAATGTTAGATATTATTATAAGTGCCGCAATGCCGCAAAAGGACAATTACGACAGGCACGGAAAAAATGTAGATACAAGTGAACTAAGCATAAGTTCCATAGTGGAAGACGCTTAAAAGGAGTTTAAGATGACCATTAGCAAATCAATGAACATTTCCCTTACGGGTTTAAAGGCAAATCAAGCAGCATTAAATGTTGTTTCTCACAATATTGCCAATATGAATACAGAAGGATACGTTAGACAACGTGTCAATTTTGCTGAGGTTAGAACAAATCCGATAGATAATAGCGTTATGGGACAAATAGCGTCATTATCTGGTGTAAAGGTTTCAGGTATAACTACATCTGCAAATGATTATTTAAATAATTATTACAGAACACAAAATTCCAAATTGGAAAGCTTGCTTGCTGATGCAGATGCGGCAGGTCAACTTTCAGATTTGTTAGACGGCTTAAAGGGAGCGGGATTAACGGATTCTTTAACAGAATTTTTTAATTCTGCAAATTCTTTAAATCAAAATCCGACAGATTACAGTTTAAGAGTAAATTTTGTTGAAAATGCAAAAGCAGTAGCAAATAAATTTAATACAATGTATTCAAGTTTATCAGGTTTAAAAGAGGCTAAAATAGGTGACGGTACGGCAGAATCTGCTGCTATATCACAAGTTGGTACATACGTTAGCAATTTAAACGATGATTTAAAAGCTTTAGTTAATATAAATAAACAAATTTCAACACATCAAGGCGATGACAGTTTGAAAACTCAACGTGATCAAATTCTTGCTGATATATCTTCAATAGCAAATGTAGATATTTCTATAAACTCTTCAGGTTCTGCAAATGTATCATTAGGCGGCAGAGATTTAGTTTTAAGTAATGATTCTGTCGGATATTTAAAATTAAATACGGATGGTACATTAAGTGTTATTGATAATAAAGATAATGCAACAAATGTTACGTCTAAGGTTACAGGCGGTAAAATAGGCGGTTTAATGAGCGGATTATCATCTGTTGACGATGCTATAAACTCAGTTGATGCTTTAGCAGGTGCATTTGCGGATTTAATGAATAATATTCAAAAATATACAAACGGATATGTAAAAGCAGCAGCTTATGACCGTGCAAATGACAAACTCGTTGTTGCAACGGAAGATTTATATACAACAAACGACGGCAGCGGAACTGTTACTGCAAAAAATATTGCAATAAATACAACAGTTTATGACAGTCCTGATTTAGTAGCAGCAGCAAGAGTTGATACATCCGTAACAGGTTGGGAACAATCTGTTGGTAATGGTGATAATGCTTTAGAGTTTTATACCTCTCAATCAACAAAAATACCTGCTCTTGGACATTTAACAATATCGGATTATATAACAGGTTTGTCTGCACGTGCAGCAATGAATGCTGCGTCAAAAGGAAGTGAAGCAGATACGCAGGCTGCAATTGTTGATAATATAAAAAATCAAATTCTTGCGGAAACAGGTGTAAATCTTGACGAAGAATTAAGTAATATGATAATGTATAAACAGGCATATAATGCTTCGGCAAGGGTATTTGCTGCTTGTGTTGAAGTGTATGATACACTTTTAGCACTGGGTGCATAAAATTAAATTACCGAGAACAAAACGGATTTTGTAACTGAAAGAGGTAAATTATGGTAATATCAAGAGTTTCATCATATCAATTAAGTCAAGCACTAGGAAATCAATTAAGTAATACACAGGCAAAGTTTAATAAGCTTACACAGCAAATTGCCTCAGGTACGACTTTGACATCAATGGCGGATGACCCTTTAGCAGCAACCAGTTTAATAAAAGTAAATAAACAACTTGGTGATATTGATATTTACAAATCAAATTTAAATTCTTTTGGTATAGAGTTATCTCAAGTAGATAGTACTCTAAAAAGTATAAGTGATGAACTTAATAAAGGTTATGATTTGGCAATGGAACTTGCTAACGGAACAATGGGTGCAGATGAATTAAAGGCTTATCAGGCACAATTGGATACAATTATTGATAACGTTACAAGACTTGCAAATACAAATTATAACGGACAATATATATTCTCAGGAACAAGAACTACAACCGTGCCTTATAAAGAGTCAGAAGAAGGACTTGTTTACGGCGGTAATGATGAAGGCAGATATGCACTTATTGGCGACAATAAAACTCAAAAAATAAATTATATAGGAAAAGAAGTTTTTGGCGAAGCAGTGTATGTTGATGATGGTACAGGTAATAAATCCCTTGATCCCGATAAAACAACAGGTGCATTAGGTGCGTTATATCAATTAAGAGATGCAATAAAAGACCCTGAAAAATTTGATTATGAGGGTGTAAGGTCTGCAATGGGCAAAATTGATTCAAGTATTGATACAGTTACCGCAACAAAAACAAGAGCCGGTGCTATAAACAGTAATTTTGATGATATGCTCAGTTCTTATGAAAACGATGAGGCTAATTTGACATTATTACGCTCAAACTTGCAGGATACAGATTTGCCTAGTGCTATTTCTAATTGGTATTCGGTATATCAATCAATGCAGGCTTCTTACTCAATGATGTCGCAATCAATGGGTATGAGTTTGTTAGATTTTATTTAGATTTATCTGACGGCATATAAGGAATACAATACGGTGTTTGAGTAAGCATGTTATTTATGTTTTTAAAATTTTTGTCATAAATAATTGCCAACAACCGCCCGTAATGGTCAACTCCGACAGTCTTGAAATAGACAGAACGATTATTATCTTTTATGATATCGTTTAAAATTTTTTTTGCTGATTGACCTTGATACATTATTTTTTCAACAGTTGTATTTTGGTCATAAGCTTGATGATATGTTCGATGTATTAGCGAAGTTTCCATACAGTCAATTCCGTATAACCTTGTGCTTACAATGGAATATCCTGTATCAAGATGTATCGTGTCGCCGTCAATTACTTCTTTAACTCTTGCTAATTCAAGATTATTTGAATTTTTAATATCTTTGATATCATTTGCAAAAGTCATCAAATTAAAACAAAATGTTGATAATATGATTAATATAAATAGATTACGTTTCACATTAATATAATAAATTAAAAATAATATTTTTCAACTTTAAATTTATATTAAATCTTAAAAGATATAGAAATTCTTAAAGCATAATAATACTGTAATGTTATGTCATATATACAAGAGATAATTGGAAATAATATTAAAAAATATAGAAATTTTAAACATCTAACTCTTGAAAAGTTAGCTGAAAAAGTTGGTATAAGTTACCAAAACATAAGTAAAATAGAAAATGGTAGGAGTTTCTTTAAAGCAGAAACTTTAGAAAAAATTTGTGAAGTGTTAGATGTTACTCCTGCACAATTAGTTTCCGTTGAAGATTTACCTGAAAAGGTTGAAAATGATAATGTAAAACCGTTGTTGCACCAATTTATAAGAAATTTAGAGCCTGAAAAAGTGCAAGCCTTGTATAAACTTGTATTGGCTTTTCAAGAAGCAACAAAGTAGAATATATAGTGAGATAAACAATTACTTAATTTTTATGTTAAAATACTTGTATTATGGCAGGTATTTTAAACATTCAATTAAAATCGCTTATGGGCGATAGGGAAACAAATTTAAAAAAGATAGAGCATTATATCAAATTTAACTCTGACAAAAAGCTTGATTTGGTTGTTATGCCTGAATTTTTTGCAACAAATATTGATTATGTGGATAATGCGGAAGATGAAAATGGCGGAGAAACAATAAAGTTTATACAAAAGCTTGCAAAACAGTATAATACAAATATAGTTGCAGGAAGTGTTGTAAGAAAAGTCGGTGATTGTTTATATAATACTTCATTTGCAATAGACAGAACAGGTGAAATTATTGCAAAATATGATAAAATTCACTTATATAATTATCTTGGCGGTAAAGAGGGTAATGAAATAACTGAAGGTAAAAAATTTGTTACTGCGAGTTTCGATTTTGCAAAAGTAGGTTTAGCAGTTTGTTTTGATGTCAGATATCCGCAAATGTTTAGAGAACTAGCAAGACAAGGTGTTCAAATAATTACATTACCAACAGCATGGCCTGTTCCGGCTGAAGTTTATGAAAATGAAGAAAGTAAAAAATATGCACGTGAAATGTGGCTTTCAATAAATAGAACCCGTGCTTATGACAATATGGTTTATTGGATTGTAAGTAATTTAACAAAAGAGATGGGTGTTGTAGGATTTGCTCTTGGCGGTTCTGCAATAATTTCTCCAACAGCACAGGTTCTTGCTTATGAAGAAGAAAAAGAAGGTGCAATATACGCAGAAATTGATATTCAAGAAGTTAAATATTTAAAATCAATTTATCCGATAACAAATATTGATTAGATTAATTTAACATTACAAACTTGAAGAACAATACCGACAATTGCCGCTATTAAAAAATAATAAAGCGGATTTTTTTTAAATTTAAAACTTAGTGCAAATAAAAATATAAAAAGCATTAGTGCATATATATTTGTTATGTGTTCTTTAAAAAATCCAAATCCTACTGCTGCCAGTAATCCGCATCCGGCAGGTTTTAGAGCGTATAAAATTGATTGTACAAAAAAGTTTTCTCTAAATTTATTTAATAATTTTGAAATTATAATTACAAAAAATAAAGACGGTAAAACAAGAGCAAATGTTGCTAAAATCCCGCCGAAAATTCCGCAGGTCTGAAACCCTGCAAATGTTGCCATATTAGCACCAACAGGGCCGGGTGTAAGCATGGAAATTGCTATCATATTTGTTAATTGGTCAGAGGTGTACCAGTGATAATTATTAATTAAATGATATAAAAACGGTATTGTAGCATATCCGCCTCCAACAGAAAAAACACCTATTTTAAAAAATTCAACTATAAGGTGAAAAAGTGTCATTAACATTTTTTGCACCTCTTTTCTATAAATTTAACAATAATACCAAAAATCATTGAGCCGATAATTATGTAAACAGGTGAAATTTTTAAAAATAAGGATAATCCGCATGCGGTTAAAAATATTATCCAAGTTGGAATATCATTAACACTATGCTTCCACATTTCTTTAATAGAAAGAAAAATTAAAATAATAACCGCAATTCCGACTCCCCAAAAAATACTTTGTATGTAAGATATTTTTAATAGCAAATCGATAACAGTTGCAATTAAAAGAATAGAGATAACAGGTGATGTTATAATACCTGTTAAAGCAATCAATGCACCTGTTTTGCCTCTTAATTTATAACCTGCAAATGTTGAAATGTTAGCTGCAATAATTCCGGGAATACTTTGACTTAAGGCATAAAAATCGGTAAGTTCTTCTTGAGTAATCCACATTCGTTTTTCGATAAGATTTTTTTGCATTAAAGGTATAAGTACGTATCCACCGCCAAGCATTTGAATACCAAGCAATAAAAATTCAATGTATAAATCTTTTAAAGAAACTTTCATAAGGTCATTATAACATTAACCAAATTTTTATTTAAAATTGTTTTTTAATACCAAATTGAATATCATCTTTGTATGCCTCTTTAAAATCAATACACGGTTTAACTATTTTTTCTATTCTTCTGTTAGTTTTTAATATTATATCTTGTGCCTTATCAACATTCCATAAGCATTTTCTTTTGCATGTACCTTCAAATTTATATTAGGTTACGACATTAAATTTGTAAAAAGAGAAAAGAATTAATTTATATAGTTTATTTACAAGCAAAATAACATTTTGTATAATTATGTATGCAAGTGGCACTCCATTACCCTGTAAATGATGAATCTTCATCAAGAAAGGGGGTGAAGCCTATGGATAACGGCATAATGCTGATGATTTATTTTATAATATCATTATTATTCAATAAAGTCGAACTAGCGTTATTGATTGTTATCATAACGCTAGTTTTCAAATAACGAAAACAATGTGGAGTTAAAAATATAATCAATTCCCGTTGATTATATGCCACTTGTTCTATTTACATTATTACATATTTTGAAAAATTTTCAAGCCATGAGAAAGATTTATGTTAGATACAAATAAAATTTTAGAATTATTTAATACTGCACTTGATTATAAAAATAAAGGCGAACTTGAATCAGCGGCAAAACTTTACGAAGAAGTGCTTAAAATGACAGACCAATTACCTGAGGTTTATTTTAATCTTGCGTTTGTTTATATTGATTTAGACAGACAAAAAGAGGCTATTGACTGTTTAAACAAATTTATTCAAATGGAACCTAATGATACGGAAGGGTATTATTTTTTAGCAATTGCATATTTTAAAACAAAGGATTATGAAAAAGGATATCCGTATTTTGAACAAAGAATAAGCCGTTTTCACGCAATTCAGACACAGTATAAACTTTATGGTGAAAGGTTTAAAAAAATACCGTTCTGGCAAGGTGAAGATTTAACGGACAAAACTATATATGTATATTATGAAGCAGGTTTAGGTGATACTTTAATGTATTACAGATATATTGAATTACTTGCAAAACGCTGTAAAAGAGTTTATTTTAAATCTCAAATACCTTTAATGCCTTTATTTGCAGAAAACAGATATGGTTCAAAAATTATCATGCATTTTACGGAAGAAATGGCTTCAGAATGTGATTATCAATGCCCTATAATGAGTTTACCTTACTTTTTAGGGTTAGATAACAAAGAGATTTATTACAAAAGTGATAAATTTTTACATGCTGTATCTAAGAAAGTTCAGTGGTATAAAGAAAAATTTTTCAATAATGATAAATTAAAAATAGGTATTAAATGGCAAGGTAATACGTTTATAGGTACAGAAAGAGCGATAACACCGGATAGTTTTGCAAAAATATTCGAATTGCCAAATACACAAGTATATTCTGTTCAAGTTACAAATGATGAAGAAGAAGTAAAAACTTTGCAGGGCAAGTATGACATTATAGATATTGCATCAACATTTAAAGATTTTTCGTGTACAGCGGCAGCAATGGAAAATCTTGATATAGTAATTTGCAATGACACATCAGTAGGACATTTGGCAGGTGCAATGGGCAAAAAATGTTATATGATTTTGCCAAAATATTATGATTGGCGTTGGCACATGGATATTTCAAAATGTGATTGGTATGACAGCATAAAGTTATTCCGCCAAAAAACAACTTGGGAAGAAGTTATTGAACGTATTTATGAAGATATAAATTTAACTTTTGTAAATAAATTTTAAATATTAGTCAATTTAAATTGTTCAGCATATTTTACGGAACTGTATTATCAGTATAGGTGAAGTGTGTAAAATGAAAGTAAATGCAATTAATTCTTATAAACCTGTTAATTTTGGTCAAAAAGTACAACAAAATAAATATGCGAGTTATATAAATACAAACAGATTACAAGATACATTTGTAAAAATGGCTAAAGTTGATACAGGTTCTTGTGAGGCTGAAAAGAAAGGTGTCGGACCAAGTACATCAAAACAGATTGAATTTGCAAAACAATTAGCGGTTGATTTAAAAGAAATTGGCTTAACAGATATTGGTATAGATGAAAACGGTATTTTAACAGCCACAATGAAAGGTAATATTGGTGATGATTCTCCGGTTGTAGGTTTGATTGCTCACATGGATACAAGTGAACAAGCACCGACGGGCCCTGTAAAACCGCAAATTCACGAATATAAAAAAGGTGATATTGAATTAAAAAATGGTGTAAAAATTAGCGAAAAAGATTTAGCACCATACAAAAACAACACTATAATCACATCAGACGGTACATCTCTTTTGGGTGCTGATGACAAAGCCGGTATTGCTGAAATTATGGAAGCATTAAAAGTATTCCATGAAAGACCTGAGTTGAAGCGTCCGACTTTGAAAATAGCCTTTACACCGGATGAAGAAATCGGAACAGGTGTTGAAAACTTTAACCTTAAAAAATTTGGTGCAGATTTAGCATATACAGTTGATGGCTCTGAAGCTGATGTTATTGATACAGAAACATTTAATGCCTATAATCCCGAAATTACTATCGAAGGTGTGCAAGTTCATACAGGTCATGCTTACGGTAAAATGGTAAATTCTATCACTATTGCAAATGAAATAATTTCTCGTTTGCCAAAAGATGAAACTCCTGAAAAAACAAAAGACAGAGAAGGTTTTTATCATGTTGATTCAATTTCAGGTGATGTAGGCAAAGTTACAATGAAAATGATTGTAAGAGATTTTGATTCAAAAGCAGAAGAAGAAAAAGTAAATAATTTGGCAAATATAGTAAAAGAAGTTGAAAAAGAATATCCAAATTGTAAAATAACATTTAATCCAAACAAAAAATACAGCAATATGAAGGAAGGTTTAGACGAACTGCCTCAAGTTGTTGAATTTGCAAAAAAAGGGTTAGAAATGAGTGGTTTTAAACCGGTTGAATCTGCTGCAAGAGGTGGAACAGACGGTTCAAGCTTAACTTTAAGAGGTTTGCCGACACCAAACTTAGGTACTGGCGGAATAAATTATCACTCTGTCAGGGAATTTGTTTCACTTGACACGATGAAAAAATGTACTGAAAATATTATAAACATTGTTTCTTTATGGGCAGAAAATGCAAAAGAAGTTATGCCTCAAATTATTGAAAGACGCAATAGCGGTAAACTTCAATAGTAAATTACAAGTTTATAATATTTGGTTGATATAAAATTTTTTAATATGCTGTATAATTTCAAATAATAGTTGGGAAAACTTTTAATATACAGGTATTTTAGAGTGAAAAAAATTTTTAAAAAAATAATTAGAAAATATCAAAAAAAATTGATGTATCTTGTTATGGCATTAATTTTTGGTGCAGTAATTTATATTTTGAATTTATACGGATATATTACTTTTGATTTTAATAATTTCAATAACAATTATTCTGAAAATACCACAGAACACAAACACAGTGAATTGGCATATCAGGAGGTTTGGTGTAAAGCTCATTATGGAATAACCGAGTATAAAAACAGAGATTATACAAGAGTTGACTGTTTAACTAAAGATAATGCGGTTGAATTTGATTTTGCAAAGAAGTGGGCAGAAAGTGTAGGTCAGGCTTTGCATTACCAACTTATGACAGGCAAACGAGGCAAAGTTGTGCTTATTTTGGAAAAATCTTCCGACAAATCGACTTATTATAAAAGAGTTGAAGCATTGGCAAAAAAATATGATTTTGATGTTGAAGCGATAACACCACAGGATTTACACTTGAATAAAAACGGCGAATGTCCGGTTAAAAAATGCAAATGCCATAAGAGAAAATAATAATATGGATTATTTAAAAGTCGATAGTAATGGAAAATGCCCTGACGGCAAAACAATTTTAAATTGGACTACAAATACTTCTTGCAAATAATCTAAATATGTAAATACATGTTACAAAATGCTTTCATTACTAACAAAAAATATATTCAAGAGCGTTAAAAAATACATATTACTATAAAGAAAGTGTATGTATATAATGATGATTCAAAATGTATCGTTTGGAAGTGTAGCGAAAATTAACTTGCAAAGTGCTAAAAAGCCATCACCTGTTAATTCGGCAACTCGTCCCGATACTTTCGAAAGAGCAGGTTATGACCGTCAGGCTTTTACAAATCAATTGGAAAGTTACCATGACAAAAAAGGAAAACCTGTTTATAACAAGCAAAATATTGCCGTAATTATTACAAATATTGAAAAAGACCCTAAAAAGTATGCTCCTTTGCAAGAAATGGCTGCTTTACCTAATATGAAAGGTAAAGATTTGGCTAAAATTTCTTACGGAAAAGCAGAAAGTTTAGTTATTACAAATGAATTTTCTAAGAAAACTAATATTAATGGCAACTTAAAATATACAAGCGATAATTTAATTCAATTTGCAAATATGCCTGTGCAGGATTTGGAAAGAATTAGACCACTAACAGATACAACATTGCGTGTTGACAGAATTTCAGATATTGCAAAAGATAAAAATTTAGATTTGCAAAAATTAGGCAAAAAAATTAATGAAATGGAAGATGTATGTGGTAAGAACGAAAAAACTTTAGACAAAATCTATTTTAAAAAAGATATATACGACCCTAAAAATGCCTATGTTTTGACAGGTTCTACAATCAGTGGTGTAGAAAAACAAGAGCTTTTAGATAAAAAACTTAATCGTTTAGCTATTTCAGAAACGTCTTCATATATATCTAAGACAGGTAAAGAATACATAATTACAAAAACTAACGATTTAAGAAACAACACAGTTTCAAAAGTTCGTTCTTATGTTGATAAAGACGGTTATCCGATTGTAGAAAATCAAGTGAGAATAATAAAAGATAAAAACGGAAAAGTTCAAAAAACTGAATATATGACACTTTCAGAAGTCAAAGGTGTTTATGATGCAAAAAATGTTTATCCTGACGGAAAAGTTGAACAATTTTCATCAGGTAAAATAGACAAAAAAACAGGAATTGTATCTGTAAAACGTGATATGAAGTCATTAGACGGAACCAGAACAGAGTATTTGTATGAAAATGACCCACAAGGTAACAGAATTATTGATTATAAAATTACGGATGAAAACGGTAAACAACTTTTAAAATATTCTCAATCGTTGGAAGTTATTGATGACAATACTTTTATTACAAGTAAGAATGATAAATCTTATGAAGTAAAAATAAGTCAAGACCAAAACACAATGACTGTAAAAGATATGAAAACAAATGACCAAAACGAACTTAATCTTGGTCAAATGCTTAGAGGCGATAAAAAATCAATGGTTAATTTGTTGAAAAAATTTCCGGGCGAAGAATTAATTGCCTTGAAAGATACAACAAATATTTTAAAAGGTATGAAAAGAATGGATGATTGCTGCTATTGGCCTGACAAAAAAGAAATTGATATAGTAGATGATTTATATTCAGTTCTTCATGAATTAGGTCATGCTAAAGATTTCAAAAACGGTGATCACGATATAACCGCAAGTAAAGATGTTCAAGAAGTTTACGATAAAGAAAGAGAAGCATTTAATAAAGCATTTCCAAATGCTCAACGAGATCATATTAATTACTTTATTGATGTAAAAGAACATTATTCAGGCCCAAGAGGCGGTTTAGAAGAAACAGTTGCAGAATCAAATGCTCTTTTAAACTCATATAACGGAGAATTGGATATTGCTGCACGTGCTCAATATTTGCAACAATATTTTCCAAAAACAATAGTAAAACTAGCAGAACATTTACATAAGATGTAAAATAGAAGAAAATAAAAAAGGTACGCAAAATGGAAATAAATAATATATCAGCTCCAAAAGCAATAAAAACAGAAATCAAAAAACAACCTGAAAAAATAAAAGATACAGGTTTAAAAGAAGATACTTTTCAAAAGACTTATGATGTCGATACTGTTATGAAAAGTATTGAAGATATAGAATCATTTAAAGGTCAAAAGAAATTTAGATTTCCTAAAGTGTTAGATGAAATAAGAAAAACATTAACGGATGAACCTAAAAAATGCGAATTTGCATTAAAGTTGGCACCTCAAGATAATGTTACTCAAATTTGTTTTAAAAATATTCTTCAAAGACCAATTGATGAATTAAAACAAATAACTGACATTGTATCTACAAAAAATAATAGAGGCGGATATAAATTCTCTGAAACAAATGTTGTTGACATACAAAAAAATTGTACAGCAGAAGAACGTGGAAAAATAAAAGAATTATCAACTTGTGCTTTAGAAGGCGATAATATTATTAAAGTTGCAAAAGAAAAAGATTTAGATATTAAAAAAGTTGCACAAAAAGCAAATGAAATGGCAAAAATGTTTCCGGAAGATGAATTAATAGGTGTAACATTTGCACGTGATAAATATTCAAAAGGTGATTATACTTGCAAGGCTGAAAGCTATAACAGAGAATCTTATACAGAAATTCTTGATAAAAACTTAAACAGATATGCACTTGAGTCAAGTAAAGAAGTTGATTTAGACAAAAAATCTTACAAAATCCAAAAAGTTACTGATTTTAGAAATAATACCACTGCTAAAACACGTTATGAAAAAATAGATGGTATGTATCAAGCAACTCATGAAATCAGAATTGTAAAAGACAAAAACGGAAAAGTTCAAAGAACTGAATATACTGAACCTTCACAAATAAAAGGTGTTATGGACATAAAATATATGTATCCGAATGGTGAAGTTAAGCAAGTATCTTCGGGAAAAATTGATGCCAAAACAGGTATTATGTCTATAAAAAAAGATATGGTTTCTTCAAATGGTACAAGAACAGAATATTTGTTTGAAGATGACCCGCAAGGCAACAGAATTTCTGATTACAAGATTACGGATAAAAACGGAAAAGTTCTTCTTAAAAACAGTGAATCTTTTGAAGTTGTATCTCCAAATAAATTCATATCTTCAAAAAATAATGAAAAATATGAAATTACAGCGGATGATAATAGTGTAACCGTAAAAGATATGAATAATCCTGATAGAGCAGCAACTTTTAAAAGAGGAGTTGAAATTATTGGTGATGAAGAAGAAATCATGAAAGTTCTTAAAAAAATGCCTGGTGAAGAACTTTTAAAATTAAAGAAAAATGTAAATGAACTTGAAGGTACAACAGAGGTTTTGCGTTCTCATTCGAAAACGGGTAAAGACAAACGTACAATTTATACAGGTGATAATTTGTTTGTTATTCTTCATGAATTAGGTCATGCCGTAGATATGAAAGATGTTGATATGAATAATCTTCAAAATACAGTTCAAAATGCAATTTTTGAAGATAAAGAATTTAATGAAATTTATGAAAAAGAAAAAGCAGCATTTAATAAGGCATTCCCTGATACGCAAAGAAATCATATTGCATATTTCATAAACCATGAAACTCATTATAACGGTGAAATAGGTGGCAGAAAAGAAACAATAGCGGAAAGTAATGCTCTTTTAACGACAGCAAAAACTCATGAAGTTCTGGCTATGCGTTCACAATATTTGCAACAGCACTTCCCTGAAACAATAGCTTATCTGCACGGTAAATTAAATTCTTAATAAAATATTTAAAAATGTAAATTATTAATTTAAAAAGTATCAAATAAATTTTTGATACTTTTTATGTATATGTGAAGGAAACGAAGTGAATTTAGCAATTTCTCCAATAAAATCAAATTTATCACGAACTTTGCCAATATCATTCAAAGGTTATGATATTATTGACGGTCATACGCATATTGGCGGAAATTGTAATGCTGAAGATTTGTTATCACTTACAAAAGACAGACATCCTTACGATTGGAAATCTGATGATGTGAAATTTTTTGTTACTTCTGCCATAGAAAATATGACCAAAAAAGATGGTAAATATTTAATGGATGAAATTGATGGTAACAAAAAAATTATAGAAAATATCAGAAAAACAAGTAATCCTGAAAAATTTATTCCACTTGCGGTATGTGAAGTTGATACAGGTGATGCAAAAAATATTGATAAACTTTTGAGTTCTAAAGAAGATAAGTTTTATGGTTTAAAATTTCATCCTATGGCAATAGAAATAGATGCGGATGATGAAAGATATAATCCATATATGAAGGTTGCTCAAAAACACAAAGTACCTTGTGTTTTTCATACCGAAAACGGATATGCAGACCCTAAAAAAATATATGAATTAGCAAAACGAACTCCCGATGTTCCTGTTGTTTTGTATCACATGAATATTGTTCCTTCCGGTAAAGTTGGTGATAGGCCGGAAGAAGAAATTAATAGTAAAGGCTTGCAAAATGATAAGGATAAATGGTGCTGGGATGTGCGTGAAGCATGGAACAGAGAAGGTGTTGATGTTGTTGAACAAGCAATAAAAAATAAAGATGCAAATTTATATTTGGAAACCTCTTGGACAAAGCCTGAATTTGTTGTAGAAGCAATAAAGAGAGTTGGTGCGGATAGAGTTATATGGGGTACTGATGCACCAATAGGCGATAATGGTGAAAATTCAAATCGTGAGAAATATATAGACCACGTAAACGAATTTAAAAAAGCAATAAGAGAAGCCTTCCCTGAAAATGCGGAAGAAATTGAAGACAAAGTTTTTTATAAAAATGCAGAAAAATTGTTTGGCAAAAATAAACAACAAAATCCTATTATGCAATTTGCAAATAAGGTTGAAAACGGTGCAAAACAATTATATACAAACTACATTAATTCAAAAGCAGAAAATATAAAAGCATTACAAAAATCCGAAAATTTAAATGCTAATTTTGCATTGCTTGCATAGTTATTTGCCTGTTGAACCAAAACCGCCTGAACCTCTTTGTGTGTCAGTAAGTTCTGTTACCACTTCAATTTCTGCTTGTTCATACTTTGAAATAACCATTTGTGCAATGCGTTCATCAGGTTGAATTGTGTATTCTTCATTGGAAATATTCACAACAGGAATACAAACTTCGCCCCTGTAATCTTCGTCAATCGTGCCTACACAATTAATAAGAGTTATTCCATGTTTAATCGACATGCCCGAACGAGGTCTTATTTGTGCTTCATAGCCGTGTTCAAGTTCAATTTTTAAGCCTGTCGGGATTAAAGTTCTTTCTAACGGTTTTAATGTAACAGGCTCATTAATTGCGGCACACAAATCCATGCCTGCGGCTCCGCTTGTTTTGTACTCAGGTAAAATTCTATTGTGTTCTAAGCGTTCAATTTTTAATATTGTCATGGTTATTCAACACCTTTGTATAACTCATTAATATCAACTTCAAGAACTTTTGCAATTAAATATAAATTTATTGCACTCGGAATTTGTCGTCCTCCTTCAATTGAATTTATTGAAGTGGGACTCATATTAACTAATTCGGCTAATTCTTCTTGGGTTAAATCTTTTCTGTTTCTTTCTGCTTTGATATTTAACCCTAATGCTTTAATGTTCATAATTTAATTTTACCTATTGACAAACAATACGCAACAGTATAAAATGTAATAAAACTAAAGTTTACTTGAGATTTGTTAAAGAAAGGTTATGTTTTATGACAGAACTTGTTGAATTATCAAATAAAATAAGTGATGAACTCTGCGAAATAAAAAATCTGCTTGATTGCTGCAAAAATTCACTTGAAAATTCCGTAAAGCAAAATGAAGATGGATGTTGTGTTTTGTCGCTTATAGAAATAATCGGCGATAAATACGAAAATTTAATCGCCGATTATGAAATTATTGATACTCATATTTTTAAAGATAATTTTGATTTAGAAAATTTGAATTAAATCTTTTTCAATTAAATTATAAAACTTCTCATCCATTGCGTAATAATCTGTTAAATTGGTTATATAAGGAAGTTTTGAATTATCAAATTTTTGATTTAGTTCTGCCAATTCACTTACATCAATTTTACTATCGCCTTTTATTAAAATATCTAAATCGGAAGTTTTTTCAAAATTACCCTTAACCCTTGAACCATAATAATAAAACGAATATTTATCGGTAAAATCGTTCAAAATATTCTTTATTATTTGTTCTTCTGTTTCGGTTATGCCTGCTATCATTATAATTCTAGTGCCTTAGATAAGTTGTTATATAAATATTCTGCATCTTCAAGCAACTTTTCTGCAATGTTTAATATTTCTTTTGCTTTTTCTTTATTATATTCATGACTTGTATTGTTTCTGTGGTCGTAATAATTTTTCCAAGTTTCCCATGATTTAATAATTCCGTAACCTTCCATGTATCTGAAAATGTTGTTCATGGTCAATTCTTTGTCTGATTTACCATATTGTAATTTCAGAAATTTTTTCATAATTTTCCAAGATGTTTCAACGGTATATTCAAACCTTTTTACACAAGAATCAGCAATATACTCTTTTATTTTTGTATCAGGATTTTTTTTATAATCAATAATACATTCACGCAAAGAATTTATACTCTTTTCTAAATTTAAAAGATTTAGTTCATTCATTATTTTTTTAAATCCGTTTCTATTTTTGATAAAACCGCATCAACTTTATCAATATTCTTAACTGCTCCTTGAGCAAATTGCGGACGTCCGCCGCCTTTTCCGTCAGTTGCTGCTGCAATTTCTTTTACGATATTACCTGCATTAACTCCGTTTGCAACAAAATTATCTGATACTTTTACAAATATTGAAGTACCTGCAACAACGGCAATAATTGAATTACCCAGTTTATTTGCAAGCATTTCAACACCCTCTTTAAGTGCGTTTGCATCTAATTGTTCCATTTTTTGAACAAACAATTTACCACCGTCAATATCAAGGGCTTTTGATGCAAACTCTTTGAATTTGTCTTTTGCCTGTGCCGATTTTACGGTTGAAAGTTCTTTTTGAAGTTCTTTGTTTTCTTCAACAAGTTTATCAACACGTGTTTCAACTTCGTCATAGTGTGCTTTGAATTTTTCCGCCAATTTATCTATTGCGTTTGCTTTTTCTGATAAATATTTTAATGCTGCTTTTGCAACAACAACTTCAATACGTCTTGTACCTGCTGCAATTGCACTTTCAGAAATTATTTTTGCAAGTCTTAATTGACCTGTGTGAGAAGCATGGCAACCTGCACAAAATTCTTTTGAAACATCTTCGCCAATTGAAACAACACGAACTTCGTCTTCATATTTTTCTCCAAATAAAGCCATTGCTCCTGTTGCTTTTGCTTCGTCAATATTCATGATTTTTGTTGTTACATCTAAATCTTGACTAATCCATTCGTTAATCATATCTTCTGTTTTTTGAATTTCTTGTTTTGTCATTGCTCTATCAAAAGTAAAGTCAAAACGCATTCTGTTTTCTTCAACTTGTGAACCTGCTTGGTGAACATCACCTAATAAAACATGTTGTAGAGCAGATTGCAATAAGTGAGCAGATGTATGGTGAACTTTAATTTGTCCTCTGCGTTCTTTGTCAATAACAGCGTGAACTGTTGAACCAAGTTCAATTTCGCCATTTAACAGCACGCAACGGTGGACAAATAGTTTATTTACTTTAAAAGTAGTTAATACTTCTAATTTTAAAGAATCATTTTCAATTACACCGCTATCGCCAACTTGACCACCACATTCAGCGTAAAATGGAGTTTTATCAAGAACTACGTCAACATAACCCTCACCTTCAAGTGTTTCAAGAATTTTAGCATCACATTCCAAATCTGTATATCCTACAAATTCAGTTGCACCAACTTTTTCTTCAACTTTGGCATATTTAATATCACCTGTTACGGAAATTTTTTGAGTTGCTGCTTTTGCACGGTCTTTTTGTTCTTTCATTGCAACTTTAAAACCGTTTTCATCAACATTTAAGCCGTTTTCTTGAGCAATTTCTTTTGTAAGTTCAAATGGAAAACCATACGTATCATATAATTTGAAAGCATTTTCGCCGTCAATATCTTTCTTATTGTCAATAAATTCGTTTAATAATTTATAACCTCTATCAAGAGTTTTGTTAAAACGTTCTTCTTCTTTTTGAATTACATCTTTGATTTTGTCTTTATTTTTTGCTAAATCAGGATATGCACCACTGTAATTTTCAACAACAACATCTACAAGTTTGTGTAAAAATGGTAAATCCATACCCAAAATTTTACCGTGACGTAATGCACGACGTAAAATCATTCTTAAAACATAACTTCTACCTTCATTACCGGGAATAACACCATCATTAATTAAGAAAGTTACGCATCTTGCGTGGTCTGTTATAATACGCAAAGAAATATCTGTCTTTTCGGATTTTTTGTAAGGTACACCACTCATTTCAACAACTTTATCTAAAATTGGTCTTAGCAAATCTGTCTCAAAAGTGGAAGTAACACCTTGACAAACCATTGCAATACGTTCCAATCCCATGCCTGTATCAACATTTTTTGATTCAAGCGGAGATTGATTACCTTCTTCATCTTGGTATAATTCTGTAAATACAAGGTTCCAAATTTCAACCCAACGGTCGCATTCGCAAGTATCAATACCGCAATCGTCAGAGCATTTGAATTGTTCGCCCAAATCGTAGTGAATTTCGGAACAAGGTCCGCAAGAACCGGAAGCACCCGGAGGTCCCCAGAAATTATCTTTTTTACCTTTACGTTTAATACGTTCATCAGGCACACCAACATTTCGCCAAATTTCATAGGCTTCATCGTCTGTTTCAAAAATAGTTATCCAAAGTCTGTCTTTGTCTAATTTCAAAACATTAGTAACAAAATCCCATGCCCAAGGTATAATTTCTTTTTTGTAATAGTCGCCAAAAGAGAAATTACCAAGCATTTCAAAGAAAGTATGATGTCGTGGTGTACGTCCTACATTTTCGATGTCAGAATCTTTACCGCCTGCTCTTGCACATTTTTGGCAAGATGTAGCACGTGCCGGGTCATAAGGTGATTTTACAATACCTAAAAATATAGGTAAAAATTGTAACATACCTGCTGTTGTTAAAAGTACAGTCGGATTGTCAGGAACAAGCGATGAACTTTCAACAACGGTATGTTGATGTTTATTTTTGAAAAAATCTAAATATAATTGTCTGATTTCGTTACCTTTAAGCATAATTATTCCTCATCTTTTTCAATAAATTATAGAAAAATTATACCTTAAAAATTTTCTACTTGCATGGTTATATAACTATTTATTCATTTATTATTTTTTAAAAAATTTTCTTTGAATTTATTTGCACATTGTTTACAATAATCACAATCTGTTTCACAGTTATATGTACATTTATGCCCATTTTTTAGAAAATATTTTATATCAGGCATATAAGGAATAATATCTGCAAGTTTTATATTTTTATCCATTTCTTTAAAAACATTTACAAAAAAACTGTTCGAAGCATATACACCTTCTAAAAAATCATTTGCTGTATAATTTTCAACTCCGTTTTCAAGTATTTGTAAATATTGAATCATATTTTCAAGTTGAAAATTATATCGTGAACTTGGATATGCGGAAAATTTAAAATTATTTATACCGATTTTACGATAATATTTTAAATGCCAAGGATATACAAATCCTGATTTAAAAAACGCATATACAACTCCTAATTTCTTTTTTATTTCTAAACATCTAAATCTTGCAAACAATCCGGAAGCAATGTGTGTACTTCTTGCAGGACAGCCTCTTAAGCAAGGCTCATTTACCATAATTTCAAATTTCTTGTCGGGATATTTTTTTCTCAATTGTTTTAGGAATTTAAAATTAAAAATTTCATCATTTGCAACATTAATAATTTCTAAATTACTAAATTTTTTTATCAAATAATCATATTGTGAAATAGTGTGATATTCGCTTGCAGTGGAAGAATTATATGAAAATACTCCAGGTTTATATTCTTCGATAAGAGTTGGAATTTGAGTGTTTGCAAATTTAATATCTTTGCATTCTAAATTTTCAAGATAGTCTAATAAGTTAATAAAAGCATTTTTTAATGGTTCAAAATCGCTTGCGGATAATGCTTTTGGGGAATTCATTAAATATACAAAATGAAATCCTTTTTCTTTTGCATAATTAACATATTTTGAAAAATCGTCAAATGTTTTTATAGCATCAGTTTTTTTACCTCTTTGAACTTGAATCCATTCATTAAAATTTAAACCGTCTATGGGTGGTATATTGTTAAAAAGAGTTACAATTTGTGATTTTTTTAAGGATTTATTTAATTCTGCCATTTTGTCTATTTTTTCAAAATCAAAAGGTAAAGGTGCAGAAAATTCATAAATTTTATTTGATTTTTTTTTGTAATTGTATTCTTATTATTTGTTTGTTTTTCTATCATAATAAATCCTTATAAAGAAATTATATAATAAGTTTGAAAAATTTTCTACTTGCACATAAAAATTTTGTGTGATAAGATTGTCTTACAAATTGAATAAATTTGAGTGTCCGTAGTTCAGCTGGCATGTTGTGTGTTTTACGAAGTAAAATCGCAACAAAAGTTAGATTAAATCTCTATCTGGCAGAGCGAAAGGCAAAAACAACCAAATAAAATAAGTAAGCGTCCGTAGCTCAGCTGGATAGAGCATCTGCCTTCTAAGCGGTGGGTCATACGGGCACAAAAATCGAAAATTTGACAATTAAATAAACATAAACTATGCGTCTGTAGCTCAGCTGGATAGAGCATCTGCCTTCTAAGCAGAGGGTCGCGCGTTCGAATCGCGCCAGGCGTATTTCTTTTCAAAAAGAGCTATCGATATGGCTCTTTTTTACTATTTACAATAGTTTTATGAGTTCGATTAAAACAAAATCTTGTATTTCTACAAATTTATATAAAATCAATCAAAACTCACATATACTGTGAGTTTTGACTTGTTCGATTAAAATAAATAATTTTTATTATTTAATATTGTTTTTGATGTAATCAACTAATTCATCAATATTGCTCAAATCACATTTAGCAAAGTAACAAAAAGGTTTTTTATAAGTATATTTAACAACTCTGTTTTCAAGAGCAATATTTTCAAATAATATATCTAAAAGTTTACGTTTTTCTTCTGTATCTTGTTTTTTATATAAATTATATGCTTGTTTTGAATATTCTATAATATTTTTACCTTTGTTTATAAATTCTTCATTTGATATTTTCATCGATTTTAATTGATTTTCTAACAGTAATATTTGTTTATCAATTTCATTTGTTTTGCTTGTCCATACTTCTTTTGCGATATCTCCGTCCATATACATATCAAGTAATTTGTCTTTACGATTTTTAGATTTTTTTATTTCAGTAGTTAAATAATCATGTTTTTCTTGTGTATCAAGTTGCATTTCATTATAACTTTCTTTTAAAAGTTCATTAACATAATCTGCAAGTCTTTCATCAATAACAACTTTTTGAATTGCTTTATCAATTTGTAAATCAATCTCCTCTTGTTTAATATATTGTTTTTTTTGAGAACAAGGTTGTTGAGAATTACCTGTACAATGATAATAAATCCATTTATTTTTCTTTATTTCACTTGTTATTGCACAACCGCATTCAGAACATTTAATCATTCCTTTGTATAAAAAGTTGTGTCCAAATCTTGTATCAGGTTTTCCGTCTTTCTTAAATGCCTTTTGAGCTTTTAAAAATAATTGTTTTGATACCATTAGAGGATGTTTCCCATTGTACAATTGATTATTGTGTCTTATATATCCGATATAGCTTTCATTTGCAAGCATTTTACCTAAATGTCCTGCTGAAATTTTAGGATGACTTGGAGTGTATATATATCCTTCATCGTATAATTTTTGTGCAAGATTTTTAAGAGATATATTACCCTGTGCGTATAATTCAAATGCCCTTTTAACAAATTTTGATTGTTGAGGATGTAAGATAGTATCTTTTTTATTTATTTTTTTATATCCATAAGGCGGATATGATATAAAATAACCCTCTTGAACTTTTTTTAATCTACCCTTTTTAGTTTCTTCTCTAAGATTATCAATAAAGTTTTTAGCTAATAATACTTTTAACCCATGTACAAGTTTTTCATGTGAAGATGATTGAGAGGTTAATATTGTTCCCTCTTTAACTAAACATACAGTATATTCTGTTTTATCTACATCCAGTTCAACATAATCTGTAAAATTACGATACAATCTGTCTGTTTTTTCAACAAGAATTGTTTTTACGTCTTTATTCTTTTTTAAATACAACAACATTTCTTTGAATTTGTGCCTGCCAGTATCTTTTGCTGTTTCAGCTTCTGAAAATTCTTTTACAATTTCAATGTTATTTTTTTCTGCAAAAGCTCTTAATAAGTCCTGTTGAGCAGGAATAGAAAAGCCCTCTTTTTCTTGTTCTGTACTTGATACCCTCGCATAAGATACTGCTTTGACTTTTTCTTCCATAAAATTTTCCTTGTTTTCACTACAGTAAGTATGAAAATACTTCTGCATAGTTATACTCGAAATTTTTTCGTTTTTTACACTTTGCTATTTATTTTTTAAAAATCTATGTAAATTTGATACAGTCGTGTTATATCGTTTAGCAATAATTGTTTTCGGAACTTGCAAGTCGACTAATTTAAAAATTTCATCTTTGTATTCATCAAGTTTTGATTTTCCTTTACCTTTCGGTCTGCCTAATTTAATTCCTTGTGCTTTCTTTGTTTGTAGTGCTTCTGTTGTTCTTAAACTTATCAAATCTCTTTCTATTTGTGCTACAAGAGCGAATATAGTTGTTGTTACGGTTGATGTTATACTTTTATCATTATTTGAGAAATCTTCTTTAATTGAGTAAAGTGTAATACCTTTTTGTTTAGTAATATCAATAACTTCAAATATTTGACTTATTGAACGAGCAATTCTTGAAAGTTCAGGAACAATCAAAACATCATCTTTTTTCATTTTTTCTAATAAGCTACCTAATTGACGATTTTTAAAATTTGATTTACCTGAAATTTGTTCTTCAATAAATTCTACATTACCTAATTTTCTTTCATTAGCAAATTTTAAAACATCAAGTTTATTTTTTTCTGTATTTTGTTCTAAAGTGCTAACTCTCAAATAAGAAAATGTAGTCATATTTTAAATCCTTTTGCTTACAGTATCGTAAAAACCTATATTTTATATTTTTATTATCCAATCCCTTAGCAAAAAATTCACTCGTTTTTATGCTCTTGATGACGAAAGTTTAAACGGTCGTATTAAAGATAGAATAAGACTTTTGAAGTAAATTTTTATATTAAAATATAGGAGGAATAAAATGAACAAAGAAGAAATTGCAAAGAAAATTCAAGCAGAAAAAGATAGCTATAATCGAGAGATAAATAGATTACAGCAAGAAATTTTAAAAGTAAAAGAAAGACATCAAAGAACTATTGCATATTTGCAAAATCAAAAACAACAATGTTCTGAAAATATTGATTTTAAAAAGCTTAATGATGAATTAGAAAAGTTTTTATAATTTATTTATTTCCAAATAAGATATCATAATAAAATTTACCATATTCATAATCAGTGTATTTATCTGAAATAAAAGCTTTTGCTTCAAATCCCGATATATATTTATTATTTTTGTCAAAGTATTCATAAGATTTAAAATTCATAGCATCATCATATCCAATTATAACTGTATATATAGCATATATTGCTTTTTTATTTTCCTCAAATTCTAATGTTGCATCCATATCCTCCGCACCTTTATAAAATTTAAATTCTCCTTGTCTCCATTTTACATCTGCTAAGTCAATATCTTTAATAGAATCTGGATTTACATATATATGCTCTCTAACTTTTTTCCATGTTTCTTGTGATTCTAATTTTGATATTACATCTAGTTCTTGTGAATTTTCTGCTTGTTCTTTATAAAAATCATTAGGACTATATTCGTTTAAAATTTCAAAAAATTTAGAATTAGGTTTATAACCATTCTTTTTTAATTCTTCATAGCAATTTTTTACAACTTGATATTCCGAAGCTTTATTATCTACACGATTTAAAAATTCTTCATATCCCTTTTTGTATTCTTTCGATATAGACCCATCGTCTTCGGAAAAAGTATATTCGTGATAAATTATATGTTCTATTTCCTCGTGAATAATATCTCCTACTTTTTTAGCTAATATAAAGTTTTTGTATTTATTTTGAAATTCTTGCCAAGCAATTATTTCATCAACAAGTTCTTTACCATCTACATTATATCCTCTTTCTATACCATCAATAGTATCCTTAGATACTAATTTTAGATATTCTTGCCATTCTGTATTAAGATATTTTGAATATTTTTCATTAAGATACTCATTATTAATCCATATTCCTGTCCAGTCATTTACTTCATAATTAATAAGTTTAGTATCAGGATTTAACTGATATATATATTCGTTATTTGTCGTTATTGTTTTTATATCTAAATCATCAACTTTCATATTTTCAACAAGCTTAGTAATATTTATATAAAAAGTTTCAAAAAGCTTACTTGCATTTTTTTGAGATAATTTTGGAATTATTTCTGTTAAATCTTTATCTTGCTGAATAGCCATATTTAATAATTCTGTTGTTGATGTTTTTTCGAGTTGAGATTTTTCAATAGGTATAATGGATTTATATGTTCCTTTCGAACCAATATTTAAAGAAAATTCTAAACCTATTAAACCTATTATTAAAACAATAAGAGTAATGAATATAGCTATAAAAATTTTATTATGTAATATTTTTATTATTTTATTTTTTATGTTGCTTATTTTTACATTTGCACCACAACCGGAACAAAATTTTTGATTATCTTTTATTTCTTTACCACAGTTTGGACAATTCATAAATTAACTCCTTATAAATACAGCATTAACAATAAAGTTCTAAATTTTCGCATATTAACTTCATAATCAAAATACACTATAGTTCTTATTGTTCCAAACCCCTGTTCTTCGAATACCGAATAATATGCTTCAACTTCTTTTAACCATTTTATTTCTGATAGTTTTAATTGTTCAAAATCATCTGCATTTAATTTAGCTTTAGCTGCTTTATATACGTCATTTAACAATTTATCTACAGCATTATATTCTTGAGATGCGAAATCATTCATATCTATAGTTGTTTCTCCCGGATTTTCAGCATAACGAGTTTCAATATCTTCATATTGTTCTAAATAATATTTATTAGTTATTTTGTCTTTTACTTCATCAAATAAAGCATTTAACTCTTTCATATCTCTTTCACAATCATCATCTTGTTCAAGTTGAAGTAGTACATCATGTCGTTTTATAATTTTAAAATATTTATCCTGATAATCATTAATAACATTTAAGATTTCAGAATTAGTTAAATTTTCATTTGATATAGGCTTTTCCTGTTGTTCTATTTTTTCATTATTATTTTCAATTGAAATATCTGTATAAAATTTCTTATGAAAAATTCCGATAGCCAAAGCAATGAAAATTAAGCTAACTAATACAACTACAAATATAATTGTTGGATTTGATAAATTTAAAAGATTTAAATTATTTGTCTCTTTATTTATATTAACCTTTGTTCCGCAATTAGTACAAAATTTTTGATTTTCTTGTATTTCTTTTCCACAGTTTGGACAATTCATTTCTATCTCCTCACTTAATATAAAATTACATTGTATATTGGTTATAACTTGGATTGCTTTTCCTTTAGGATGCATTATCATACCGCAAGGCTCAGATGAATAAGGCAGAATTCTTATATTGTTAGTATAAGACCCATTTATTTTTACAGATTTTGGTAAATAAAAATAATCATATACTACTTGTTGCGTATGGTAATTTCTTTTTGCAACTATTTTTTCTGGTATTCGAGGTATTTCAAGTTCTATCGTTGTATCTTTTTTCCCTCTCATCATTTCTCCAATTTGATTTATATCTTTTATTAAATATAAGTTTTTCCCATTAATTGATGTAATAACATCTCCCTCTCTTATTCCTTTAGATATTAAATCTTGATTTAATATTTTAGTAATTTTTATGTTTCTTAAATTCGTATCATAACCAATTTGTAAACCTATTCCATAGCTATCAATTTTTCTTGGTGTTGGTCTTAAAATTCTTAAAGAATCTCCAACCATAGCTGTTATATATTTTAATCTTGCGACATTATCATTTGTTTGACTAAAAGCATTTAATATTTGGTTAAGACCAACTCGTGTATTTCCGCTTGCAGTTGTTGCAATACCTTTTATAAAAGAAGTATATTGACCGTTTTGAAGAGCTATGTATGATGATAAAATATCATTTTTTGATTTCCCTAATTTTGCAAAAAGAGGGTCTGAATTATCTAAACTAAAAATAAATTGTATGTAACTTGCTGTTACAGGGATAGATTCAATTAAACCTTGTTTCTTATTCAAATTAGTAATAAGAGCTTTATAAACTTCTGCTTTCATTGTGGTAGGAATACTTTTATCATCAATATATGCCCATAGTATAGGATAATATTGAAGTTTTTTGCGTTTATAATCCTCATATCTTTCAGTTTCTTCTTCATTAGGGTGTAATTTTGTATAAAGTATTGCATTATTTATATCGTTTCTAAATCCGTTAAGATTAGATTCTTTACCCGATTTTGCTAATAAATATGCTCTCCAAGCATATAATTCATAACTTTGAGAATAATTTAATATATTATTTGCATATTCAAGAGCAACGCTGTTATTTCCAAGCACATCTTCAATTTGACTTTTAAGCAACATAAACAAAGGGGTATTAGGATAATAAACCAATACCTTGTCTAATTCTTTTCTTGCTTGTTCGTATTGTTGATTTCTATAAAATTCTTTAGCTTGATTATATGCCCATCTTAAAGCTCTTTTTTTTGAATCATATTCAACATCACTAAAAGGTGAATCAAATGATGATATATAAATCAAAGGAACCGCAGGATATATCTGACTGTTATTATAACTATAAGCAGGAGAAAACCCACTAAATAAAAAACATACTAATACAAATAATTTCAAAAAAAATTTGGTATTTAATCTAAAATAACGCATTTTCAATATCTCTTTCATTTTGTTTCTTTTTTGCTTCTAAATCTTTTTTTTCTTTTTCAATTTTTTCTTTTTGTATTTGAACTAAAGATTTGTGAGGTTTTCCATTTGGATTATAAACGCAGATACCTCTATTATAATATTCATCTAAATCGTCGATATCTTGATGTATTTCATATGAATTTGCAGAAAAACTTCCATCATGTGATAGTCTTCTTATATATGCTCTTTCATTATCAAATAATTCATTTTCCCAAAAAGTTATATATTTCCATTCTTTATCATGACCTTTATAATTATAAAATCCGTCAGGAGCAATTCTTTTTACGACATCATAATTTAAAGGAATATCAGTAGTATTCATATCTTTAAAAGTTTTAATTTGCATGCCTGCATTAATTTCAACTTTTAGAAAATCGTGAAATAATGACCTTAAATTATCATCACTAGGTAACTTATAACCTCTACTTTCACAATAATCTTTAGCACCAAGCCAATAATTTTTTGTTTCTAAATTTTTACCCTCTAATAGTGGCTCAACATTAAAAATTGTTGTCGTAAAACATACCCCGTCTGATGTTTTATAAACACAACTTGATAAAACTTTTTCTTGCCATTCTTTTTGCTTAAGTTCAGCTTCTTTTTGAGCTTCTACCTTTTTCTTCCAAGTCAAATATTCTTTTTTTACACGATTTCTATTTTTGACATTTTTATCCAAAGCATAAGGAGTTGAAATATTTATCGAACCTCTCCTATCTATACCGATTTTAAAAGTTTCTTTTATCTTTGCAAAATCTTTTGCAGTAATATTATTTATTTCATATTTTACTAGTGGTTTTTCACCTTTTACGATATTTATATTATTACTTTTTACATCAATCGGATAAGAAATAACCTCATCTTTATCAATATTTACAGAAAAATTATTGTCATAATAGTCTTTAAAATATCCTATAAGCCAATCCTCTGCAATAATATCTTCAAATGTTTCTCTTATAATTGCTTGACGATAATTGGTATCATATTTTATATCAAACGAAATATTACCCATATCAAAACGAACTTTTGATACTGACAAAGGTTCAATATCTTTTTGATATTGTTTATATTCTTTTATACCAAAAACAGTTAAAGCTACAATAATTATACATAAAGCAATTATACTTATTATTTTTGTAGTTTTATTTAAAGGGGTTGATTTATTTTTATAATAATTATCAAAATTTTGTTCTTCTGTTTTTGTGTCAATATTTTCTACAGATTCAGAAATGTCTTCATTTTTTGAATTTATAATATCCTCTAAATTTGTACCACAATTACTACAAAATTTTTGATTTTCTTGAATCTCACTTCCACAGTTTGGGCAATACATTTATGTGTCCTTATATATTATATTCCACCTTTTATAGAAACATATATTATTAAAAAATATATAATTAAACCTATAATAGCTTTAATCCAAGTTTCAATTTCATCTTTCCTGTCTTCTTCTGATAATTTTAAAGAATATCCACAACTTTTACAGAATTTTTGATTTTCTAATAATTCATTACCACATTTACCGCATTTCATAAATTTTTCTCCTTAATTTAATTTAGTACCGCAAGAATCACAAAATTTATCACCAATGTTATATTCTTTTTCACATTTTGGACATTTATTTGGTGTATTTTGTGTATCTTGAACTAAAGAATTTTCGTCTTTAGTCGTAGCTTTTGTTTTATCTATTATTTCTAATATAAGTTCTTGATTCTCTATAAGTTTTCGCTCAATATTATTGAATTTTAGAATACAGGTTAGTGAAAGAATAGCTAATAGACTTATTAATACTATAATTAAAAAATCAAAATGATTTCCTATTTGTTCTAATAACTCTCCAACGTTACCAGTTAAATCATACATTTGTTGAAATACTGTTTCTTCTCTTGTACTTGTACTAAAATGAAAAGCAGTTCCAAATTTTGCCATAAACCCAATCAGGATAATAAATCCTAAACCGATGAAACCTAATATTTCAAATAGTACAGGAAGTACAAAAGATTTTTTCTTCTTAATAATCATTCTTTCTTCTGACATAATTTTCTCCTTTTTTATTTAATATCAACTAAAAGTTATTTATTTGCACGATTTTTATAAGCGTTTTTTCCGCCTCCTGCCCACCAAAAATATGCATCAATTAAACGCATTGATGGATAGTTTTTGTATTCTGATTTTTGCTCTATTTTCTTCGATAATTCTTGCAGTTGATTAAAACTACTTTCATTAAATTTTTGAGGGATATTTTTATGATTTTTATTATATTCTCTTAATCCGTTTACAAATAAACTGTCATAAGCAGGGACACAACCAAAAATACCTAATAAAACTTTTGTAGTTAGTGTATCTGTTGGAGTAATTTTTAAATTAGCATAATGTTCTTCGATAATTTGTTTAGCCTTATTTACATTTTTCCACTCTACGTTATCGCTAAATAAATTTTTACAGCTAGTTAATAAATTTTTTATTAACTCATTATGTATTTTATAATCTTTCCAAAGTATATTTGAAGAACCTCGATACATTCCCCAGCTTGCAAGATAAAAAGATAAATTCAAACTCGCTAAATCAAGAATTTCATCATTGTCTTTTGCTTTTGCTATTTTATCTTTGTTGTCTTTGAAAAATTTATAACAATGTTCCCATGATAAAAATCTACAATTTTTATCCTCTTCCCAACTCTTAAAAAAATCATCTAAAACTTTTTCAAAATCTTCCATGCCTGTATTCCTAAAATCTTTTTCACACATACATTCTTACATAAAGAAAAATAATTCGCAATATTTGAGAATTTATAAATTACCAATTCTCATAATTAGAGTTTTATATAGTGCGAATTTTAGTCAAAATAATAAGAAAGGTATTATCATGTCAGAAAAGAAAAATAGCAATGAAGCTTATATTATTGGTGAAAAAATAAAAGAGTTAAGACGATTAAAAGGTTTAACTCAAGAAGAATTATCTGAAAAAATAGGAATTGATTACAAAAAATTATCAAGAATTGAGACAGGAAAATGTTTACCCTCTTTAAAAATTGCACAAGCTATATCAATAGAATTTGATTTTAATCTTTGTACACTTCTTGATAATCAATTAATTAAAGAAATTGAAATCCCTGATAATTACTTTGTTCAAGCCCTAAATATTTTAAAATCTGCTAAAACAAAAGAAGAACGAATATATTATCTTGAAGCACTAAAACACACTCAAAAATGTTTGAAAGCAGATTTATCATCAAATAAATAACTTTTTAAATTTTTATTAAATCCTTTCTTTTTTTATTATTTTGTTAGTTTTTAAAGTCCATAGTTTTTTGTTTTATATAATAAATTTTTATTTTATGGACTCCCAAAATTTATTTATTTCTTTGTCTTGCATAATCAATGTTATTTTAAGTGTTTTTGCATTTACATACATTAACCTGAATATTTAGCATTTACCGCATGTTAAACTCGCATATAACCTGCTGTCTGTAGATGTTTAAATAAAGTTAAACATCTAAAACTGTATTACATTTCCGTTTTCATCTCGTGCTAATTCATATCGTTCGTTTTTTATTTTTTCAACAATCTTTTTATTTTCAACATTTAATTCAATTAACGAAAAACCTTTGTATTGAGTACTCTGTAAATAATAATCCCAGTTTTTATAATCATTTTTTCTTTCTGTTTCATAAATATAATTGTATATATTATCAAGTTCTAAATGCATTATAGAACAATCTTCAATTATTTGAGTTTCTATAAAATTTAGTTTTTTCAATTTATTTATAGCTATTTTGACATCATTAACCGCAATACCTATACTTTCAGCAATTTCATTTTCATCATAAGAAAAGAAATAATCGCTAATTAACAATTTATGACCTAATGCATAATTATATTCAGTATTAAGTCTTGCGATAACAACTGCTAGTGTTACTCCAAGATTTTTTAAATCTGTATAACCGACAATTAATCGTCCTTTGTTCCATATTTTTTTAAAATAATTTTCTTTATTCATTATTACCTCCGAAATTTTCTTTTAAAAATCTTTCAACAGCATTAAGGACTTTGCCGTATTGTTCAATCCTATTCTTTAATACTTCTTTTGCCTGTAAGTCAATATTATATAGTTTTACTTTTTTATCTAAGTTACATTCACGACGAATATGTGCATTAAAAGCTCTTAAATTATTTCCACACTCACGTAAAACTACATCAATACCGATATTTTTTAGATATTTTGTAATAATTCTTGTTGATTTTTGTGTCATAAATACTCCTTTACATAAATAATTTTTGTACTTTATTGCTAACGACATCTACATCACTATTAAAAATATCTTCAAGTGTTACAGCTTTTAGATGTTTAAGATTAAAAGCATTTTTAATATCTTTACTACTTTGTAATCTACGTTCAAAACGTAAAATATTTGTATTATTATTTAAAAACTCTTCAGAAAAATTTTTATAATAATCAGGATATCTAAAGCGAGTACTATTAATCTCTAATATTTTTTCATATATACAAAGACTATCTTTTACAGTTTTGCTTGTAGAAGTTATTAAAAGACTATTTTCAAAACCTTTATTTTTATCAAAACTAGGAGTTTCATTTTTTGTTGTATTTTTATATGCTTTTTCTCTTAGTACTGAAATAACTTCTTTATTTGAATAACCTGTTGTATTCTTAACATCAGTTTTCATATCTAACCAAAACAATTGAGATGAAATTAATATTTCAAAAGGAATATAATACCCTGTTGAATTGAAAATAAGTTCTGAATGCTTTTTTATATCTTCAATTGTTATATAGTTTAATGTATCAGGTATAGTTACAGCTTTACTTGTTATTGTTAAATGTAATTGACAATGACTCCAGTATAAATTTATATGAGGGTTAGAGTTATATTCTTGTTTAAACTTAGTAAATGTACCTTTAGGTAATATAATTCCATATTTATCAATTGTAGATTTATTCATTTGTTTTTTCCTGTATTACATGTTGAACTAAACCGATATTAAATCGGTAGTTTTGGTATTAAACCAAAACTTTGTTTTGTAAAAATTTAAGTTTTGTTTTTAAAAGTGCTAGTTTTTCTTACCGATAGTTAGGATGTTATTCGAATATTAAAAAGGATTATGAGGGTCAATTCTTCTGCTATATTCTTCTTCAAATTCTTTTAAGAATTTTGTTGCGATTTTAAATATTTCACTTTTATTATTTAAAATTGTTATTAATTGAGATACCTGTTTTACTGTTAATTTTTCATCCGTTATATATGTTTCCAGCTTGACTCTTTTTAGACAATCTTTAACAGTAGAGAGCAAATACAGCTTTTCTATGCCTAATTCTTCTAATTCTTCAGTCGGCTGATTTTTTTGAAATTTTTCATTCAAATAATTAAAACATTCAATATATTTTATTGCTTGTGTTCTTCCAAGTTGTACTGAAGAATGATTTAAAATAATATTAAAATTACGAGAACTCGGACAATCACTAACAAGTTCCAATAAATTTCTACCCAATTTTAAACAATCTTGTAAATTTCGATTCTTTAAAATCTTCATTTCTTCATAAATAATTCCAGCAGGACGATGAAAATTACCATATTCGTCATCAAATAAATTATCTTTTTCATAATTTAAGCCATATGTACTTAATTCAATAATATTTTTATATTCTTTTTTCATGTTTTTGTCCTTTCTTTGTCTGTTCTTTACTTTTAGAGATATAACAATTATATTCAGGTATCATCTTTGTTTACTTCCAGCCAAGACAAAATTAATTCAAAATATTTTTTAAAATTTTGTTCAAAATCTTCAACATCTTCTTCGCTAAAGTTCAGAATGATATTTTTGCTATGTAAATTTTGTATTTTTGATTCTTTCATATTGCCTTTCTAAAAATTTTGTTTAAGCTATATTACTTATTTTTTCTTTCTAAATTTTCTCAGCACAAAAAATAAGCAAAGAGTATTCAACAACAATAAAAATATGTTTATTGCTTATGAACGCAAGAAGTCTAAAAACCAAAAAAAGCTTAAAACCTATTGCGTTTTAAACTTGTGGAACTTGTCTTTACGTGTTGCTACTTTGCTTATGCTTTTAAAAACTTTTTTTTAACTTTGATTTTAATTTCTTTTAATAAGAAAAATCTTGTAATATAAGAAAAACTTTTTGATAAATAAAATTGCAAAGCGATTTTATTTTGTTACAAAAGTTAATATAATTTGATAAAATTGTTCTATTACCATCATCTCTAGGGTAAATTAAAGAGGATTGGAATAACCAATCCTCTTTAATTTTTGTTTGGCAAGCGATATGAACGCCAAATGCGTAAACATTTTATCGCGTTCGGCGGATTTTTTGCAGAGAGCGGAGGACTTTTGCGAAAAGAATGTTAATTCTTTGAAGCAAAATCCGTAGACTCGTTTAACGCAAAAAATCCAAGAGGAATCGCACCGGGCGTATTTTTAATCAAAAAGAGCCTTTAATAAGGCTCTTTTTTAATATTTACATCACTTTCCAGAGTTCGAAGAATATTTTGTTTTTTTAACAAATTCATATAAAGTCAACAAAAACTTTTATAATATTGAATAACATTATTTAGCAAATTTTCTTTTTTTCAATGTGGATAATTTATTATCAATTATTATTATTTACCCAAGAAATATAGTCCAACACCTAATCCTGTATTTAATAAATTTTGTGCGGCTTCTCTACTTTTCTGTTGTTCTATTGCTTTTTGCTCTGCCGCTTTTTGTTGTTTTATGTTTGTGGTGTGCAATCCACAAATATAATCATAGGCAATAGAAGAATCAGAATCAGGAACAATATAACTAAATGATTGACTTGAATTAGATATATTTGTTACTTTGTCATTGGTATATGTTATTATCTTTTGAATAGCACCTGTGTTGTTTGAACAATCAATAGCCATTAATGTTTTAACGTAAATGGAATTACTTTTTTGTTGTTTTATCCAAAATAAATATGTAGATGTGTTTTGCTGTAAAACAGATGCTGAATCTACATAAAAAGATTTGCCATTATTTTTTAACTCTTTCCATTGTGCTGCAGAAAAAATAGGCATTGATAACAAACATCTTTCTCGTATTGAAAAAGGTCGCCATATGCCAACATACCACGTGTTAAAGAAACTTTCTAAAGTGCTTGATTTTGATATATATGCAATTGAAGAACAATCTTTGAATGAAATAAAGCAACCTGATAAAATATACATGAAATCTCTGCAAATCTTAAATTCAGCTAAAAATGAAAAAGAAAAGAAATATTATCTTGAAGCCTTAACACATGCTCAAAAAGGTTTAAAATTAGGACGCTATTTAAATAATCTTTAGTTCAAAATTATATTTTAAATATAAGAGTTAAAATATTTTTATTATCTTCTCTTTTATAAAAAATACTATCAGCCATTTCTTTGACCATATAAATTCCCAAACCTCCCAGTGGTCGTTCTTCGGGAGGTAAATCTATATTAGGATTAGGTTTTTCGATAGGATTATATACAATTCCGCTATCTATAAATTCAAATGTTATTTTATCCTTGAATTTTGTTAATATAGCTTCTATCATACCTGATTTTTCAGGGTATGCATAAAATGTTATGTTTGCATATATTTCTTCGGCACACATATCAAGTTTGTTTTTTAAGTCATCATTGATACACCATTCTTTACAAATATCGTGAAGCCAATTATAAAATTGTTTGTAATTTTTTAAATCCGCAACTTGCTTGAATGTTTTGATATTATTTAAGGTTCCATTGTATTTAAATATCAACATAGTAATATCATCACTTTGAAAATTTGAATTAATATATTCTTTAATTGATTGTTTTACTTGTTGTGCAATTTCTTTGGGTTCGGTGCTGTTTATGCTATTTAAACAATTATGTAACCTTGTATCTCCATAAATCTCATTATTTATATTTGTAGCTTCTGTAACTCCATCAGTATATGTATATATTATATCTCCGGGTTGCATAACCGTTTCATATATTTCAAATTCGCTATCTTCAAAAACTCCTAAAGCGATATTAGATTCCAGTTGCATGTATTCATAAGTTTCATTTTGTTTTTTTATTAACGGAAGATTGTGACCGCAATTTATTATGCTTGTTTTACCGGTGTCTATATCTGTAATACCTATTAAAACCGTAACAAAAAAGCCTTGCTTATTGGTTTGACATATTTTATTATTTATAATTTTTATTAATTGTTTTGGAGAGTAATTCATCTGTGAAATATTATTTATAAGTGTTTTTATTGTCATCATAAATAATGCCGCAGGAACTCCTTTACCTGAAACATCGGCTATTAAAAACATAAATTTGTTTTTGTTTATGAAAAAGAAATCATAAAAATCTCCGCCAACTTCCTTTGCCGGTTCCATTGAAGCATAAATATCAAATTCTTTTCTATCAGGAAACGGAGGAAATTCATTAGGTAAACTTGAAGATTGTATTGACTGTGCTATTGAAAGTTCTGAATTAATTTTTGCTCTTTCCTGCGTAATTAATTTTATATCTTTTGTCATTTTATCGAATGTTGATGCTAAATGTACAAATTCTTCAGGATTTTCAATTTTAATTTTTACATCTTCTCCTTTACCAATTTTATGTGCAATTTCTGTTAATTTATCAATAGGTTTTATTAAATATTTATTTAAACTGTAATACAAAAATGTTGGTATAATAAATCCGATTGTCAACAAGACTAAAAGCATGTGCCAATAAAAATTATTTATATCTTTAAACATTTCCCATTTTGGAACACAAATTACAAGAATCATCCCATTTCGTAATTTTCTATAAAACGGAACATATTTTTTGCCATGATATTTTATATACGTTATTCCATATAATTTATCGTTATACCAAGGAATTTCTTTAAAGGAACTTCCAACTATTTTTTTATTATCAAGGTAAGGATCGTTTGATGCAATTACGTAATCATATTCTTTGTTCCCAAGTAATGCAAAACTGCTTTTGATTTTAGCACCATTTTTATACATAGAGAATGTTTTTTCAAAAGGTTGCATTTCTGAAACTTCTTTAATAAGGGTATCTATTTCCCAGTCAACAGTTGCTATACCAATCAGTTTTCCGTCAGCATATATTCCTGTTCCTGCTGTTACCATTGTTGTATAGCTTCCAAGATTTTCAAAATATGGTTTAGTCCATATAATATTTCGTTCAGGAGTAACTTTTGAGCTTATTTGTTTGAACCACTCTTGATTTGGATAATCATAATTTTCACTGGCAAAATTGTTATCCAGTATAATTTTATTGTTCTTATTTCTATATGCGTAAAAACAAACACGTTTTTTTGATTTGTCTATGGTGTACGGATTAAACCATATTCCTCCGCCTAGAGTTTTAGGATAATTTTCAAAAATTCTTTGAACTACTTTGTTTGTTAGAGTATAATTTCTATCTGTTCTGTAAAATAATTCTCCCGTTAAGGCTAAACTTTTAAGATTATCTTCAGATTTTACAACTTCTTCGTCTAAATCACGAACAAAAGAATTGACTGAATCTCCATAATTTTGTACCATCAATTGCTTTGTTTTCATTCTTGATATTACGGTATAACAAGCAAATGCAAACATCAAAACTGTAAGCATTAATATCGCTAAAAATAAAATTTTAGATTTTATAGTTCTTAACATTATTCAAATACTAAAAATTTATCAAAACCTACCATCCTAAATGAGTTCATTATTTGCTCAGAAACATTTTTAAGCTTCAATGTACCATTTTTCGTTTTTAAAAGTTTATACAATTCTAAAATAATTTTTAATCCAAAACTTGAAATAAACGTAATTTCAGAAAAATCAAGAATTAAATTTATTATATCGTCATCACTGTCTTCTATAAAATCTTTAATCTTGGTACCATATTCAACTGCATTATCTAAATCTAATCTTCCGTCAGTTTTTACATATAAAGTTTCTAAATTTATATTTTTAAATGTTATATCCATATCATAAATTCCTTAATATTTTGAATTATTTTATAATTATCATTATTATATATCACGTATATAAATTATTTACAAATTAATAATAACATTATGTAAAATAATTATGAAATGACATTTTGTTTGTTTTTATCAATAATTGTTTTAATAGCAATTGTGATTGTAAATACAACCAAAATAATTAATACAGATAATATTGGTCTATATGCAAACCAAGCAATTGCAATTGTAATTAACGATAAGCATATTGAAATTAAAAACAGCACTATTGATAAAATCAAATCAGCAATTTTTCCTAATATTGGTATTAAATTAAAAATATCAATGATTGGACTTATAAATAATTTCAAACCTAAAAACATAAGCAAGCATCCTGCAATACGAATAAATATTGTAAATGTTGAGTTATCTTGTTTATATGCTTTTATAATGTCATCTTTTGATAAATTACCGTCATATTGTATATAGATTTCAGTATTTTTATACGGCAATGCTGAAATTGTATTATCTTCTTTTTGTTGTCCTATAATTGAAATAGCAGTTTTTGACGGTACATAAGAATACGAAATAAGTACATCACCAATTTGAGGATTTTCTATATCTTTACCGCTGAAATAACTTCCGTTAATTATAGTATACTTAGGATTTTGAGGTAAATCTGTTATTTGATTTTCAGATTCTATTAACAAAATTTGATTATTATTTAATGTATAATTGCCAAATTTTGCTGTATTAGCAGAAAAAACTTCCGATTTTATAGGAAATGCAGGATTTTTATAGCTCTTGTTTTCAAAATAACTTGTATCAACAAAATCTTCTGACCAGGCTTTTTCATATTTTGTATTGCCTCCTTCATTATTTTCAATCCATTGATACATTTCAACTTTTCTGCTAACAATTAAAGTATCTGAAACATTAATATTTTCATCTCCCAAAACAGCATCAGAAATGGTTTCTGCACTAGTTGCAATTAGTTGTCCGTCATTTTCTCTGTTAATTTTTTGTGCATCTACTTGAATAGCATTTTTTGATGCATAGTTTGCTATTGCTATTTTTTTTGCATTATTACCTTCATTAATCCATAAAACTGCAAAAGAGCCTATAAATATGATAATTCCAACAATTAAACTTATTATTTGCTTCATAAAACTACCTTTCTTATATAAATAATTTTACAACAAATATACTCATTAGAAATTATAATGTATAAATAATCTGATTGTCTAATAGTAATATGTAATTAAAAATATATAATTTTGTTAAAAAGGAGATTAAATATGAAAAAATTATTATTGTTACTGTTATTAACTTTACTGTCAGTACCTTGTTTTGCAGCATTCAGTGCGGATGTTGGAGGTTTTCACGATACAACAAATGCAAATAAGACAAACGTTGCTAAGGCTATTAAAATGAATGACAGTTCTTATGTAACATTGCAAGGTAATATAGAAAAGCAGCTTTCAGAAGACAGTTATTTATTTAAAGATGCAACAGGTTCAATAACGGTTGAAATAGATAAAGATAAATGGTTAGGACAAAATGTTACTCCAAAAGATAAAATTGAAATTTCCGGTAAAATTGAAAAGAAATTTAATTATATTAAAATGGATGTATATTCTGTCAGAAAATTAAATAAATAAATTTAAAATACATTTTGTTGTAATTTTTGTAAAATAAATAAACAACATTGTTGAATAAAGCTGATATTTATTTTTCAATAAAATTATGAATAAAATAACTCATTTGCGAAACTATGCAATATATTTAAAATTCATTCAACGAGAACTGGACAGATTGTTTGAAAAACAAAAAGAATATTTATGTTGCGACAAGGGTTGCGGAAAATGTTGTAAAGGCGGACAGTTTCATTATTCGGAAATAGAATTTATGTACCTTTTAACAGGTTATATGAAGCTTGATAATGAAACTCAAATACTTATAGATGATAGAATAAAAAAAATAATAGAAGATAAGAAGAACTTTAAAGGTGAAACTTTCAAATATGATTGTCCGTTTTTAATAGATGAGGCTTGCTCTGTTTATAATTACAGAGGTGTAATATGTCGTTCTTTCGGACTTATGATTCAGGATTATACAGGCAAAATTAATGTGCCGTTTTGTGCTTATGAAGGTTTAAGTTATTCAAAAGTTCTTGACACTAAAACAAATGATATTTCAGAGGAAAAAGTTACACAAGGCGGATACAAAGAGCGGCCTTTAGGATTTAATGCAGGATATCACGATTTAACAAGTGAAGAATATGAAAAAAACTTCAATGTGAAATTTGAAAACAAAAAACCTATGATTGAATGGTATGACATAAGCAGTGAGTAGTAAAAGTACCTGTCATACTACAAAATACAAAATCTGCGAAATGAAATGAGCATAAATTTTAATTTGTGTGGTATCTGTTAATTAAATATATAGATACCGTGTCAAGCAAGGTATTACATTGTGAATTGTGAACTGTCATTGCGAGCGATAGCGTGGCAATCCATTAGTTCGACTTGATTACTTCGTCGTTACACTCCTCGTAATGACATGACACAACTCACCACTCACAATTCACCACTTAAAATAGGGTTGAAATTTGTAAAAAACGAGTTATAATGAAAATAGAACAAGTGGCAATTAGTCAAAGACTAAAATTTTACATCACTTAGTTTATTTAATTAGTAAACTAGCGTTACGAGTGCAATCAGAAACGCTAGTTTTTCCATTTTAAATAGTATTGCTATTATAAAAAATAAAATTAGCATTAACGATTTCGCCATAAGCATCACCTCTTTCCTGACGTAAGAACCGTCAATCAATAAGGTTCAGTGATGTCCACTTGTTCTATTTAGTTTTCAAAGTTCGTTTCATAATTATAAATATCAGATTTGCTTTAATCAATACATTGAATGGCTTATTTGTGAACTGTGCCATATCATTGCGAACGTCAGTGAAGCAATCCAGCCACCTGTCATTGCAAGCGAATGAAATGAGCGTGGCAATCCAGCCACCTGTCATTGCGAGCGAATGAAATGAGCGTGGCAATCCATTAATTTGACCGGATTACTTCGTCGCTACACTCCTCGCAATGACAAAACCTGTCATACCGCAAAACAGTATGCTTGGCTTGTGAGTTGAATTTCTGTTCAACATTTATTTAAATTTATTTCTGATATCTTCTCTAACCTCTGATAAAGGACTTTTATTGGGTGTTATCAAATTATTATAATATTTTTTTGCATAAACGAAAGGAAATTTTGGTATCCAACTTAATTTCATAAATATTGAAACTGTTTCTGCACCCTGTGAAAGCATTAAGTCATCTATGGTATCTTCATAAGCCGTTGAAATTGTTGAAAAAGTTTTTAAAAAATAATCTGCTGCCGTTACAACGGAATAACCTGTTCCAATACCTGTATTTATTACAATTTCCGTTATTTTATAATCTTTATCATCAAATCTTACTTTTACTGCTCCTTCAGGTAATTTTATTTCGTCTTCTTTTGTAAGTTGTTCAATTTCATACCAATTTCCCTGATATTTTATTCGTAATTGCTTTGGATTTGGATTATATATAAAATCGTACTCATTATCTAAAAGCTTTTTGCCTTGTGAATTATAAATTCCATATTTATAATTCTTACATGTTAAAAATCTCATGCCAAAAAGAGGTTCTATTGATGTGTATTCAGGTGGAATAATAACTTTACCTGTTTCATCATATAGTCCGTAATCCTTTTCGTTACCTAATTTAACCCATTTATCAAAAAGTCTTTCTACATGAATATACTTTGCCTTTACCAGAATGTTGCCATTGCAGTCAATTAAACCGAATTTATTATTCTTTTTTTGAATAATCCACGCATTATCACCAAGTCTGATTAATTTTTTATATTTTGCAGGTACAACAACTTTATCAGATTTATTTTTTAATCCATAATACTTATCTAAATAGTATACGGTCAAATTATCCGTTGTGTATGCAGTTTCATTACTATAAGCGAACGAATGTGCAAGTGCAAATATTAATAATGTGATTAATAATTTTTTCATATTCGTATATTATCATAAAACATGTTATAATTTTCAAGTCAGAGTGTGGTGGATATGTCAAAAATATTTAAAACAGGTTTTATAGTTTCAGGAATATTTGCGGTATTAATTGCAATATTAGTATCCATATATTTATATGCATTACCTGCAATTGTTTCAAATACAGAATTTTTAGAATTTGTACAAAAAATCGTAAAAGATACATGCGGTGCTGAATTAATAGTTGAAAAGCCTATTTTAAATACATCTTTGAAATTAAAAATAGATTTTAAAATTAATAATATAATGCTTACAAAAAATGGCAAAACTATCTTAAATGCCGAAAATTTACATTGTAATTTTTCATTAAAAAAAATATTATTTAAACAAATTGTTTTAAATACATTTGGGGCGGATGATGTTTATGTTGACGTTAATGAACTACAAAATATTTCAGTTAAAGAACAAAAAGACTCAAAACCTTCGCCTGTAAAATTAAAATTATCTAATTCACAACTATATGTAAAAAAATGCGTAATTTTATTCAGACCTGATAATAGGGTGCTTGTAAAATTATTTGCACGTGATTTAGAAATTACGAAAGAGCGTGAACCAAAACATATACATTTTTCAATTCTAACGGATATTGAGTTTGATAAACAGCGTTTCAGATTATTATTCAAGGATTTTGATACTATTTATTTTAAGAACAGAAAATTAAATATTGATAATTTCAAATTTATAGTTGATAAATCTATGGTTAAGGTAAACGGATACATAGACGATAACGGAAAATATGATTTAAATGTAAGTTCAAATAAATTTAATGTAAAAAATGTAAAAAGTGCCTTAGATTCAAATCTTATTATACCTAACGGCAAAGAGGTTCTTGCTTGTTTTAAGGATTTAGCCGGAGATTTTGATTTTAATATAGATATTAAAGAAAATGATATAAATGGAAAAATTAAAATAAACAATATAAAATCAAAATTAATACCACTTGCCAATATACCGTTTGCATTGACAAAGGGTAGTGTGGAAATAAATTCAAAAGACATAAATTTAAAAGATTTTGAAGGATATTACGGTTCAAGTAATTTAAATAAATTACAAATGTACGGTAATGTTAAAAATTACACAAAAACTGCTGATACAATGATTGCACTTACCGGAGATGCAAGAGATGAATTGGCAAGATATATTTCAAAAGTAGCAGGATGTAAATTTAATTTGAAAGGTTTATCAAAATTTGCATTCAAAATAGATTATGATATTAGCGGTAAAGTTAGTGTAGGCGGTGGTGCAAAAATTCCTAAGGGTTCAGATTTATTAGTTGAAGGTTCTACTATTTCACCTGCAAAATATGATCGTGCAATAGGAGTAAGATTAAATTTATTGGGTAATGACTTAGATATAGAGCATATTAATTATTACATTTCTGACGTCATAGCAGTAAAAGGTAAACCTATGACTAAACCTCTGGTAAAAGTTGCAAGCAAAGTTAATATAGCAACAGGGTATTTAAAAGAACTTGAATTTGATATTCCTGACCCTCTGCCAAGTGAATTTTTTAATGTTCTTGTAAACCAAAGAATATTTAGAAATGGTACATTTAGCGGTAAATTGGAATACATAAATACAAATCCTAAACATCCTTACATAAGCAGTGACGTAAAACTGGCAGATGTAAGAGTAGTTGGTCAAAGCTTATTAATAAAAAACGGAACTGTAACTACAACAAAAAATAATCTTGTTCATTTAAACGCAGACGGTCGTTTCAGACGTACAAATTATAAATTTGACTGCGATATACAAAATAAAATGTTATTTCCTGTCATAGTAAAAAATATAGATATAACTTTTGATGAACTTGATGTTGAAAAGGTTTTGCAATCTTTTGCACCACGTCCTCAACTAACAGAAGCACAACGTCAGGAATTTAGAAAAAGAATGCTTGAAATGCAGGCAAAAGAGGCTAAAAGTGATGTTCCTTTAAAATATTTTGAAATTGAACAAAAAACAGTAACTGCCCAAGAAAAAACAGCATCTTCAGAAGAAGATGATGCTCAAATTGTTTTTCAACCTAATTTAATAGCAATTCACAGCTGCAATTTTAACATTGATAAAGGTAAATATAAACAAATTAATTTTGGCGATTTGCATGCAAATCTTACTCTAACAGAAAAAGGAATTTTAGAAATAAAATCTAACAAATTTAATTTTGCGGACGGAATATCAACCCTAAAAGTATATTGTGATATGGTAAAGCAAAATTATAGCGTAAGACTGGGAGCAAAAGACGTTAATTCTGATAAAATAGCGGCTTCAATATTGAATTTGCCAAGAGAAATTTCCGGTAAAGCAAGTGCATTACTTGAATTTTACACTGACAAAAATATGAAATTAAACGGTCGCATTCAATTTGAAATAAATAACGGTTCAATCACAAAATTAGGATTGGTTCAATACATATTGAATATGGCATCAATATTTAGAAATCCTGTAGCTATGATTAGTCCTTCTACATTATTTGATTTGGTAAATGTTCCGGAAGGTACATTTAAAAAAATATCAGGCGACTTAAGAATAAGAGATAATATTATTGACAGAATGATGATAAAATCTTCATCTCCTCAATTAAGTGCTTTTATTGTCGGTCAAATTAATCTTATGAATTTTGATTCGTCATTAAGAATTTATACAAAATTTAGCAATAAAAACAAAGGACTGGCAGGATTTTTAAGAGGTTTTTCATTAAATTCTCTTGCAAGAAAGACAAAGGTTACAACAGAAGAAGTCAGTTATTATGCACCTGAATTGTCTATGCTTCCAAAACTTGAAACTGGCGAAGAAAATGCTCAAGTATTCTTGACAAAAGTTGATGGAGATGTTCAAACGACTAATTTTATTTCTTCTTTGAAGAAAATAAAATAATTTTCGTATTATAATGTAAATAGAAAAAGGAGGAAGAAAAATGTATCAATTATTTATAGAAAAAGAAACATCATTTGCACCTGATTTAGAGGGTGAATACAATGAAATTGACGATGCAAGAGCAGCCGCAAAAAAAGCAAAAGCAGAAGACCCTACAATTTATTATGAGATTAAAGAAACTGACGGGCATGTAAATAATTACGGTGAATTAATTGCAACAGTTGTAGAAAGAGGTTAATTATGTACGAAAAATTTAAAGATTTTCAACTTGCAATTTTAGGTGTATGTCTTGCAATAGGTTTAATATTTGCAGCACTAATTTCAACAACAAATCTTTCAAAAGACAGCATTTCCGTAACAGGTTCTGCTTATGAAATTGTTAAATCGGATTCAGCAAACTGGACTTTTTCAATAAAATCAAGGGAAGCTACAAAACTTCAAGCATACAAAAAAATTAAAGAACAATTACCTGTTGTTGAACAATATATTTTATCAAAAGGGTTTACAAAAGATCAAATTGAAATAAAACTTGCAAACAGTTATGAAACTTACAAAACAAATCCAAACGGTTCAGTTTCAGGATTAATTGATTATTATACTTATGAACAACCGATAAAAATTTCTTCAAAGGATGTTGAAAAAATTAAAGACCTTTCAACATCATATCAGGAATTAACAGAAAAAGGTATTAATATTTCAAGTTACGAAGAACCTCAGTATCATTACTCAAAACTTGCTGACTTGAAAGTTAAATTACTGCAACAGGCAACAACTGATGCAAGAAACAGAGCAAAATCAATGTTAAAATCAAATCACAACAGATTAGGAAAAATTCGTTCTGCAAAAATGGGTGTTTTCCAAATTACACCTGTTGATTCAAATGATGTAAGCGATTCGGGTTACAATGACCTTTCTTCAATTGAAAAGAAAGTAACAGCAGTTGCAAATGTAACGTTTGCAATAAAATAATAATTTATAATTAAATAAATAGTTGATAAATTTTAAATTATAAATGTCCTACTCGTACGTAGGGAACTTTTGGTTTTTACTTTCCACATTTCTTTGACCGCAAAGAAACGTGGAGCAAAGAAACTACTGCCATGTACTTCATTCGCTCATAATCTGTAAATGTTCTGTATCAAGTCCGCAAACTCACACAAAATGACGTTGTTCAGACAATGCGGACTAATCGCCACAGAACATAACAATTATGGCTCATTCCGCAAAGGGCGATTTTTTTCATCTGTCCGAGTAGGACATTCTAACTGATTTTTTCAAATTTGATTTTGTGTTTATGGCGGCTTACACGTGTTTGGTTTAGCCAAACATAGTCTTTTATGCCTTCTGCAACTGATTGTGCATATTTTTTTCTGAAATTATCTGTCATCAACAATTCGTTGTCATAAGGGTTAATTACATAAGCTGTTTCAACAAGTACGCTGACAGCTGATGTATTACGAACAACAGCAAAACTTGCCTGTTTAATTCCTTCTATATTTATATTCATTGAACGACCAACCGAGTTTAATATAGCTTCTGTCAAAGGTCTTGCTTCATCATAATAATAATACGCACTTGAGCCTCTGTGTTTTTGAGGATTTTTGCTATCGTGAAGTGAATTTGCATGAATGCTTACAAAAATTTGTGCATCTTTTTCATTTGTATATTTAACTCTGTCATTCAATGATACATATCTGTCGGAATATCTTGTCATAAAGACATTTGCACCCATTTTTTTTAAATCTTCTTCCAGATATCTTGAAATAGACAAATTGAAATCTTTTTCATAATTTCTGCAACATCCGATTGCACCAAGTTCTTTGCCTCCGTGACCTGCATCAACAACTATTTTGATATTTTTAAGCGGTAATTTTTTTGCACGTTTTAAATTTGGTTCTTTTTTTATTTTTAAAACCAATGTATCACCGTGATATTCAAGACTGTAACCCATTAATCTTTGATTTAGTGTTATTTTAAATACTGCTGTATTGTCATCATTTGCACCAACATTAAATATTTTTAATGTCATTATATCGCCTTCGGTTATTGAGTAAGGTGTTTTTTTAGATAACGCAAATTCGTAAATGTAATCTGTATCTGTTTCTCCATCACGATAATCAAATAAAAACGCTTTTTCGTAAGGTTCTGCCTTCATTTTAACGTCTGATTTTGCTATCCATGCCTGTTGAGATGGTGAAAGCTCAACTTTGTACATATTGCCTAATTCACCAACTGTTTTAAGTTGCATACCTTTTTGAAAATGAGAAATTCGGTTTATACCTTCCTGAACGGCAGTTGTTCTTAATGGTGCTCCCGTTCTTGAAACTTCAACAGTCATAGGTAGGTTATATTTATGAAAAACAGCAGGTTTAAACGTGCCACTTAGCAGTGGTCTTTCTATAACATAAGTTTTAGTACCGCTTTCAGAAGTTAAGACAAATTCATTTCTGCCAGGTGCTAATTTTACTGACTGTGCAAATGCACCTGTTCTGTGTATAGGTATTTCTTCATTATTTATTGATAATGTATCACCGACTTTGACAGCACCTACAAAAAAAGTTGCAGGAGAATTTATTTTTGAATACGCTGATGTCGGATATACAACATCCAGTGCATAAACAGTTTGACAAAATAAAAAAGTACTTATGATTGTGAATAAAATTTTCTTCATGTTATGATTATAGTAAATTACTAAATAAAGGAAATCCACTATGCAGCCTACTTTAATCTTTGATATGGATGGTGTTCTTGTAGATACAAGAAATTCTTATTGTAAATTGCTTGTTGATTGTTATAATTATTTTTCAGGCGATACCATAACTTATGAAAAAGATGTTATACCGATTAAGCGATCAGGCGGATACAATAATGATTGGGATATTTTGAAATTATTATTTGAACGAGGCGGGTATAATGTTGAATATAAGGCTATACAGGATTTTTATTTTACAAGATACTGCAACGAAAATTATGAAGGTTATATTAATATAGAAGAACCTATTTTAAATAAAGAATATGTAGAAGATTTGTCTAAAAGTTATAATTTAACCGTGTTTACAGGTCGTTATGAATACGAAGCAAAACATACGTTAAAAAGATTTGGAATAATAGATTATTTTTCCCAAATTATAGGATTTGATTCTGTTGGAGAAGGGCATCAAAAACCTGATCCAAAAGGTGCAAATATAATTAAATCAAATGTAACAAGCGATAGAATTTATTATATGGGTGATACGGTTGATGATATGAGAGCCGCAAATGCAGCAGGTGTACTTGGTATTGGTTGCCTTCCGCCTCAAGACAAATCTCAAACGCTTATTGACCGCCTAAAATCTGAAGGAGCTTATGCAGTCTTAAATTCAACGATTGAATTAAAAGATTTTTTAGAAAAAGACTTGTTAAAACTTTAATACATATAATAATTATATAAAATGACCTCTTGCAAAAAAAATTTTATATAGTAGAATTTTTATACACGTAAGACGTAAGTTATGGCGTTGGTATGCCATGCTTAACGCAAAGAAAAGGAGAAACAAAATGCCAAAAATGAAAACACACAAATCCGGTGCAAAACGTTACAAAGTAACAGGCACAGGTAAAATTACCCGCAGAAAAGCCGGTATTGGTCACTTACTTGCAAACAAATCTGCAAGCAGAAAGAGAAAGTTATTCAAAACAACTGAAATTGCTGCTTCACAAGTAGATTTAGTTTCAAAAGAATTACCGTACAAAAAGTATTCAAGATAGGAGTGAGTGAACAATGAGAGTAAAACGTGGTAATGTATGTCGTAACAGACATAAAAAAATCTTAAAATTAGCTAAAGGTTTCAAAGGTGCAAGAAGCAGAATATTTAAAGTTGCTAACATTGCAGTTATGAAGGCTTTAAAATATGCTTACAGAGACAGAAAAGCTACAAAACGCAACATGAGAAGATTATGGATTGTAAGAATTAACGCAGCTGTTAGAGAAAACGGCATGAGTTATTCAAGATTTGTAAACGCTTGCAAAAAAGCTAACATTGTTGTAAACAGAAAAATGCTTGCTGACTTGGCAGTAAATGACAAAGAAGCATTCCAAGTAGTATTGGAAACTGCAAAAGCTGCTGTTTAATAAGCATTAAGATTAATTTTTAAACTTTAAACCCGATTGCAAAGCAATCGGGTTTTTGTTATTTACAAGTAATGTTTGAAGTACCATCTAAAATAGTTTTTCCGTCAGGACATTTACCACTACTATCAGTTTTTAAATAATCCATGTTACCATACCTCATTACCCATGATGCCGTTATACTTGCATCATCATAATAAATTCTACTAAAATGGGAAGGATTGTCGTAATATTTATTTATATGAAGCTTGTCTTTTTTAACATAAGAAAATGTTTACAGCATAGAAAGACAAATTATGGATAATAAAAAACTTTTGGGTAAAAGACTTCAGGAATTAAGAAAAAGAAAGGGTCTAAAACAAGAACAACTTGCAGAATTTTGTAATGTTGAACCTGCTTCAATAAGCAATATTGAAAATGGAAGAAATTATCCTTCATTTCAGACATTAGAAAATATTATAAAAGTTCTTGATGTAACTTTTATTGATGTTTTTAAATTTGAACACAAGCAACAGCCAAAAAATTTATTATCTGAAATAAATTTAATATTAAATGATAATCCTCAAAAAATAGAAGATGTATATAAAATTGTTAAAGCATTGGTTGAATAATATAAGCACCGATTTTTATTAAATCAGTGCTTTTTAGTATTTTAAAATGATATTAATTAATCAAGTGGATTAATTACAATTCCGGAAAGTAATTTTGGATAAAAGTAAGTTGATTTTTGAGGCATTCTTTCACCGGCTTCGGATATTCTTTTTATATCTTGAATTTTTGGATAAGCCATAATAAATGATGCTTCTGCTTTACCCATATCAATCATATCAAATGCTTCGTCTTCTTGTTTTATGTATAAAATACCGTCTTGAGCCATTTGTTCTTCTTGGGTGTAACCAAGTTCTTCTGAAATAATAGTCTTGTGTAAAACAATTAAATCAAGAGATTTTAATACATCGGGAACTTTGTATTTATCAAGAATATTATTAACATTTTCTCTGAGTTTTAATAAATAAAATTTATTTACATTTTTCATGTATAAGCCCATTGAAATTTGATTTTTGGATTCATCTTCAATTGCTTGTAGGAATTGAGTTTTAATTTCTTTTTTATTTTTGCCGTCAAATGTATAATCAACAACATCAAAATATTTTTTCACTTTTTCAAGTAAAACATAAGGTTCAACCCAACGGGTTAAAATTCTGTGAGTAGGAAATATTAATAAATCGTCTTCCAAATTTGTAAAATAACTCATAACGAATTTAGTCGGGTCGTTTTCATCCTGTGAATTGACAAAATTTCTGTAATTCATTGCTGTTTCGTATCTGTGATGACCGTCGGCTATAAGGCAAGTTTTGTCGCTTAAAACTTTTTGTATCAAATCAATAGTCTTTTCATCCTCAATTTTATAAACAATGTTTTGAACACCCAAATCATCAGTAACGTCTATAAAAGGTTTTTGGGCGTAATCTATTGCATTTTCAATTTGTTTTTGAGGATCGGAATATACTAAAAATACTTGTGAGAAGTTAGCTTTACATTTTTTTGTAAGATTTAATCTGTCTTCTTTAGGCCCGCCCATTGTATATTCGTGAGGTAAAATATTTTTTGTTGAAAAGTCTTCAATTCTGTTTCTTGCAATAAAACCTTTTCTTGTAATTTTTTTACCGTTTTTTTCATAATTTTGAATTACGTATAAAATGCAAGGTTTGTCTGTTTTTACTAAAATACCTTCATTAAGCCATTTTTTATAATTTTTATAGGCTTCATTATACCTGTTATTTTCATCATTCAAATCAGTTGAATTATTTGCAAGGATGAGTTTTACAAAGTTAAATTCACTTCTTGCTTCCAGTTCATCTCTGTAACTGTCTGAAATAACATCATAAGGTGGTGCAATAACATCAGTCATGTTTACTTTTTCTTGATTATAAACAATAGCATGTAACGGCTTAATTTCGATAGTCATAATATCTCCTTTATTTTAAGCCGATTATCTCATATAACTGTCTAAAAGGCAAATTATTAATTCAAAAAACATGCCGAACAATGTAGAGGTGCAACTTCTTTTAATTCGGGAACTTTTCTGTTGCATAAATTTGGAATATTAAATGAACATCTGTTATGAAATCTGCAACCGTTAATATCTTCGTTTATTGAAGGAGGTTGACCTTTGATTGCAGAGAGTTTTCGTGTTTTATCCTGAGGTATGGATTTTAATAAACCGATAGAATAAGGATGATTTGTATGTTCAAAAAATTCTTTTGTAGGTGCATTTTCAACAATTCTACCCGAATACATGACTGAAACTTCATCTGCATTTTGGCTGACAACCGCTAAGTCATGGGTAATTAATAAAATTGATGTTCCGTATTCTTTTTTTATTTCCGCAAGTAAATTCATAATTTGTGCCTGAATAGTAACATCAAGTGCTGTTGTAGGTTCATCTGCAATAATAATTTCTGCATTACATGCTAAAGCCATAGCAATAATGGCTCTCTGCTTCATACCTCCGGAAAATTCATGCGGGTATTGGTAAAATCTTTCTTCTGCTGATGGTATCTGAACCTTATTTAAAGCCTCAATAGCCCTTTTTTTTGCGTCATCTCCCCTTAAATTTTGATGTAATTCTATAACTTCAATTAATTGATTACCAATTGTATAAAGCGGATTAAGTGATGTCATGGGGTCTTGTGGTATTAATGCGATTTTTGCACCTCTTATATCTTGCATTTGTTCTGTTGTAAATTCCAACAAATTTTGATTGTTATATACAATTTTACCGCTGCTGATGTTTGCATTTTTAGGCAGTAATTTTAAAATACTCATTGCGGTCATGGATTTTCCGCAACCGGATTCTCCAACTAAAGCATGAGTTTGACCTTTTTTTAAAGAAAAAGAAACATCAAAAAGTGCTTGTCTAAAGCCTTTTTCAGTGTTAAATCCCATGTTTAAATTTTCAATATTTAAAATGTTTTGCATGATATATATTATTATACATGTATTAATTAAAAACAATAATCTGATTGTTCTATAAAAATAAAAAGCATGGGGCATGCCCCATGCTTAAATTTATTAAATTATTTATTATAAAACATTTTTACCAAGGTTATTCTTTGCTTTTGTTAAAGCACGAATTCTCTTTTCGTTTGCACGAATTTGCTTTTTCATATTACTGCGTTCGTTTTTAACAAATTTGTATTGATTATCAATTTCAGCATACTTTGCTTTACAAGTATTTTGTTCGTTGCGAATGTCATCTAATGCCGTATCAATTTTAGAAATGGCAGTTTGCAAGTCAGCATTACCTATACCGTTTTGTGCTTGTGTTGCATTGGTATCAACAATACCTGTTGAATTGTTTTTAACAGCTGTAGCTTTTGCAGAATTTGCAGGTACAGCATATGCAGTATCGTCAAAATTAAGTGGTGTAAATGCATTTCCGTCTGCAAATGCACATCCTGTTGTTAAAAGCATGCTCGTTACAGCTAAAAGGCATGTATTTTTTAAAGTCATGTCAAATCTCCTTCATAAAAAATTATAACTATCTAATATAAATATATTAGATTATACTTAAAAAAAAAGAAAATAATTAATATATCTTAATGTCCAATTGTGTTTTTATACATGTGTAATATTGAGTAACAGCAAGCATTTTGGTCAACTTGAAAAACGAATAAATTGTAATAAGAACACTACTTTAAACTTTTGTAAACAAATTATAAAAAATTTTTAAAACATGGGTTGACAAAAAAAAATAAAGTTGTAAGATAATAAGTACGGAGTGTTAATGACATCCGTTAGGAATTAGAGGAACGGCCCCAATTAAAAAGACTTTAATGTCTGCCGGTTTCCGACCCGCCGAAATGGAATTAGTGGAAGAGCTAATCATTAAGGTTTAAACCTTAAGGTTTTGTTATCGGCGAGAGAGATTGAACATTGAAAAAAGAATAGCTGAAAACGACTAAATATACTTGTTGATTCTAACAAAATATGATTTAGGACAAAAATTCACAAGCGAAAAGCTAGTGTTAAAACAACGTCGAGCAGTTCGTTGCTAGCCGCAACGGACGATGGACATAAACTTTCTGACAATGGAGAGTTTGATCCTGGCTCAGGACGAACGCTGGCGGCGTGCTTCATACATGCAAGTCGAACGAGAATCTGGTGCTTGCACCAGAGGAAAGTGGCGGACGGGTGAGTAATATGTAGGAAATCTGCCCTAGAGAGGGGGACAACAGAGGGAAACTTCTGCTAATACCCCATATGAGCGTATCTGAAATGGTATTCTTGAAAACTCCGGTGCTCTAGGATGAGCCTGCATCTGATTAGTTTGTTGGCGGTGTAATGGACCACCAAGACTCGATCAGTAGCTGGTTTGAGAGGATGATCAGCCACAATGGGACTGAGACACGGCCCATACTCCTACGGGAGGCAGCAGTAGGGAATTTTGCGCAATGGGCGAAAGCCTGACGCAGCAACGCCGCGTGTGTGATGACGCCCTTCGGGGTGTAAAACACTGTCAGTAGGGACGAAACTTGACGGTACCTACAGAGGAAGCACCGGCTAACTCCGTGCCAGCAGCCGCGGTAATACGGAGGGTGCAAGCGTTGTCCGGAATCATTGGGCGTAAAGAGTTCGTAGGTGGTTTGTTAAGTCTGGTGTTAAAGCCCGAAGCTCAACTTCGGTTCGGCATCGGATACTGGCAGACTAGAATGCGGTAGAGGTAAAGGGAATTCCTGGTGTAGCGGTGAAATGCGTAGATATCAGGAGGAACATCGGTGGCGTAAGCGCTTTACTGGGCCGTAATTGACACTGAGGAACGAAAGCCGGGGTAGCAAATGGGATTAGATACCCCAGTAGTCCCGGCCGTAAACGATGGATACTAGGTGTTGCGGGTATCGACCCCTGCAGTGCCGTAGTTAACGCGATAAGTATCCCGCCTGGGGAGTACGCACGCAAGTGTGAAACTCAAAGGAATTGACGGGGACCCGCACAAGCGGTGGAACATGTGGTTTAATTCGAAGCAACGCGAAAAACCTTACCAGGGCTTGACATCTGAGGAACCTTTGTGAAAGCAGAGGGTGCTCTTCGGAGAACCTCAAGACAGGTGGTGCACGGTTGTCGTCAGCTCGTGTCGTGAGATGTTGGGTTAAGTCCCGCAACGAGCGCAACCCTCGTCGTTAGTTGCATATATTGGTATACTGATATATTGCTCTCTAGCGAGACTGCCGGTGATAAACCGGAGGAAGGTGGGGACGACGTCAAATCATCATGCCCCTTATGTCCTGGGCTACACACGTGTTACAATGGCTAAGACAACGAGCCGCCAACTCGCGAGAGTGAGCAAATCTCTTAAACTTAGTCTCAGTTCGGATTGCACTCTGCAACTCGAGTGCATGAAGTCGGAATCGCTAGTAACCGTAGATCAGCACGCTGCGGTGAATACGTTCCCGGGTCTTGTACACACCGCCCGTCACACCATGGAAGTCGACCACGCCCGAAGCACGTGAGCTAACCTTTTGGAGGCAGCGTTCTAAGGCAGGGTTGGTGACTGGGGTGAAGTCGTAACAAGGTAGCCGTACCGGAAGGTGTGGCTGGATCACCTCCTTTCTAGGGAGATTTCGGTAGCGACAACAGGTCGCATAAGTAAACCGACATCCCAAGGTCGAAATCCTATGAAACCGATAAGTTTTAACTAAATAATTTTGGTATCGGCGGAGGATTTAATCTCAAGTATATGTTTTCAGACTGTTCCTCTTTCAATGCTCGTCATTGAATTGTACATTGAAAATTGCATAAGATTATAAGCGTATATATCTAATGGATATATAAAGTATTGAGAAATACTGTTATCTAAAAGATATACGTAATCATCAATGATAACTACAATGTTCATCCGTAAGGATGAATATATTAGGTAAAGCTACTAAGAGCTAATGGAGAATGCCTTGGTACTGACAGCCGATGAAGGACGCGTAAAGCGGCGATACTCCGGGGGGAGTTGCTAAAAGGCCTTGATCCCCGGGACTCCGAATGGGGAAACCCTATAAGGTTAAAACCTTATAACCCTTGAATGAATAAATAGTTCAAGAGGAGGAAAGCTTGTGAACTGAAACATCTTAGTAACAAGACGAAAAGAAAATAAACTAATGATTCCGAAAGTAGCGGCGAGCGAAATCGGAAAAGCCTAAACCTTATGTACGTGATAGACTGCATTCGTTGTGCATAGGGGGTTGTGGGACTTTCAGAAGTAATAGCAGTTACTTCAAAGAGTTACAAAGTTATTTAATAATTGAATTCAACTGGAAAGTTGAGCCATAGACGGTGATAGCCCGGTAAATGACATTAAATAATCTCTTGAAAGTATCCCGAGTACGGCGGGGCACGTGAAACACCGGGACCATCCGGTAAGGCTAAATACTAGTCAGTGACCGATAGTGAACGAGTACAGTGATGGAAAGGCGAAAAGAACAGTGAGAAGCTGAGTGAAATAGATCCTGAAACCGTTAGCTTACAACCAGTCAGAGCACTATCAATAGTGTGATGGCGTGCCTGTTGAAGAATGAGCCGGCGAGTTATCTTATGTTGCAAGGTTAAGAAGTTAACATTCGGAGCCACAGCGAAAGCGAGTTTGAATAGAGCGTTAAGTAACATGAGATAGACCCGAACCCTGGTGATCTAACCATGTCCAGGATGAAGCGTAGGTAACACTACGTGGAGGTCCGAACCAACCGATGTTGAAAAATCGGTGGATGAGGTGTGGTTAGGGGTGAAATGCCAATCGAACTAGGAGCTAGCTGGTTCTCCCCGAAATGCGTTTAGGCACAGCGTTAGATTTATCTTACAGGAGGTAGAGCACTGGTTTTGTGCGGGCGGCGAAATGTCGTACCAAATGATGTCAAACTCCGAATGCCTGTAATGTTACTATCTAGCAGTGAGACTACGAGTGCTAAGATCCGTGGTCAAGAGGAAAACAGTCCAGAACGCCAGTTAAGGTCCCTAATATATGCTAAGTGGTTAAGGAGGTAGAGATGCTGCGACAACCAGGAGGTTGGCTTAGAAGCAGCCATCCCTTGAAAGAGTGCGTAATAGCTCACTGGTCAAGCGTCTCCGCGCCGAAAATACACCGGGACTCAAGCATATAACCGAAGCTGCGTGATTAAAGTTTACTTTAATCGGTAGGGGAGCGTTCTGTTGTAGGTTGAAGTCAGATCGTAAGGACTGATGGACGAAGCAGAAGTGAGAATGTCGGCATAAGTAGCGAAAACATTGGTGAGAATCCAATGCACCGTAAACCTAAGGTTTCCCCTGGCAGGCTCGTCCGCGGGGGGTTAGTCGGAACCTAAGACGAGGCCCAAAGGCGTAGTCGATGGACATCAGGTTGATATTCCTGAACTATCTGGTAATCGTTATCAGATGCGGAGGGACGCAGGAGGATAGGCACGCAGCCGATTGGAAGTGGCTGTTTAAGCGTGTAGGTAGAAATAGCAGGAAAATCCACTATTTCGTTATAAACTGAGGCGTTATGAGGAGAGTCTACGGACTCGAAGGTGTTGACTCCACACTGCCAAGAAAATCTTCGCAATCGAGATTATCCGGTATCCGTACCGTAAACCGCCACAGGTAGGTTGGTAGAAAATACCAAGGTGCGCGAGACAACTCTCGCTAAGGAACTCTGCAAAATCACCTCGTAACTTCGGGAGAAGAGGTACCCTGGTAGTGTGTAAGCCCTCGCGGCTGAAGCATGATAGGGTCGCAGTGAATAGGCCCAAGCGACTGTTTACCAAAAACACAGGTCTCTGCTAAGTCGATTAAGACGATGTATAGGGGCTGACGCCTGCCCGGTGTCGGAAGGTTACGCGGAAGAGTTAGACTTCGGTCGAAGCCTAAGCCCCGATGAACGGCGGCCGTAACTATAACGGTCCTAAGGTAGCGAAATTCCTTGTCAGGTAAGTTCTGACCCGCACGAATGGCGTAACGATTTGGGCGCTGTCTCGGCGAGAGGCTCGGCGAAATTGGATTATCCGTGAAGATACGGATTACGTGTACCAGGACAGAAAGACCCTATTGAGCTTTACTGTAGCTTGAAATTGAATTCGGGTTCTTATTGTGCAGTATAGGTGGGAGACTTTGAAGCAGGAGCGTCAGCTTCTGTGGAGTCATCGTTGAGATACCACTCTGTAATAATTTGAATTCTAACCCTGATCCCTCTAACAACAGGGCAGGGAACAGTTTCTGGTAGGCAGTTTGACTGGGGCGGTCGCCTCCTAAAATGTAACGGAGGCGTTCAAAGGTTCCCTCAGGTTGGTCGGAAATCAACCGTTGAGTGCAATAGCAAAAGGGAGCTTGACTGTGAGACCTACAAGTCGAACAGGTACGAAAGTAGGATATAGTGATCCGGTGGTTCTGTATGGAAGGGCCATCGCTCATCGGACAAAAGTTACCATAGGGATAACAGGCTTATCTCCCCCAAGAGTCCACATCGACGGGGAGGTTTGGCACCTCGATGTCGGCTCGTCGCATCCTGGAGCGGTAGTACGTTCCAAGGGTTGGGCTGTTCGCCCATTAAAGCGGCACGCGAGCTGGGTTCAGAACGTCGTGAGACAGTTCGGTCCATATCCGGTAT
>CAJOKJ010000006.1 GCA_905235155.1 Candidatus Gastranaerophilales bacterium | reverse complement strand
TCAACTATTAAACTGAAAAATCTATTCACTATTTACGACTCACAACTCACGAAAAAAGTTTTTGCGTTTACTCTTGCCGAAACACTAATTGTAATGGGTATAATCGGTGTAGTTGCTTCACTTACATTGCCAAACTTAAACCAATCAACAAACAATAAAGAAAAAGTTGTTAAAGTAAAGAAAATATACCAAAATTTAAATGATGCTATTGGTAGAGCACAAGCAGTTTACGGTCCTGTTGACGAATGGTTTGTCAATGCACTCGATTCGGAGAAAGAATGACCGAATTTATGAAGTTATCTAAAAATTGTAAAATGACAAAAGGTTGTTATGAAAGCGGCAGCGGGACGTCTGATTCCTATCAATTTATTTTAGCTGACGGAACTTCTGTCAGACTTGATGCTTCTATATATAGTGTGAGTTTTAATGTAGATATAGATGGATTAAATAAAGGTAAAGGGGTCTATGGGATAGATTTATTTTCTTTTTTCGCAACTTCTACTACAAATTTCAGCGTAGAACCAAGTGGTGGGGGTACCTACACATATGGAGCTTCAAAAATGTTGGTATCATGCCCTTACGGACAAGGTTGTGCAAGATGGGTAATAGACTATGACAATATGGATTATTTAAAACTTGATAGCAGCGGCAAATGTCCTAACGGTACTGCATTAAATGTTACCGCAAGTCCTCCCGTTACAAGTTGTAATTAATTGTAGAGATTTTTGCACTTGAAAAGCATATAAACATGTGTCATAATGTAAATATCTTTGCATAGATGTTTATTTTGTTCCTACATTTTTAATTAAAGGGAGAATTGACTCTAATGGCATTGAAGTATACCGACCGTCGGATTATTCCGGTCGCCAGTCGGAAACGGATTAGTCAAGGCGTTCACCCACCTGCGAGATTACGCAGGCAACAAAATCGCATTTGTGCAAAGTGTTTTTTGTTTGATTTTGAGTTTTTGGATGTTTATGCTATTATCTACCCATATAATACATTAATAAGGGGTATGTAAAATGATTATTATTATGGAGCCCGGTACATCCGAAGATAATATTCAAAGAGTTGTTAAAACTCTAGAAAGGCACGAATTCAAAGTTGTTTTAAACAGAGGTGAGGTTATGACTGTTATTGCCGCTATCGGTGATAAGAGGTTGTTTGACCCTCATGCTCTGGGGTCTTTGGAAGGTGTTAGAGAGGTTAAAATTATACAAGAACCTTATAAACTGGCATCTCGTGAGGGTCAACAAGATGATACGGTTATAAACTTTGATAACGGTGTTATGCTTGGCGGTTTGGAAAGACCTGTTATAATGGCAGGACCTTGTTCTGTTGAACAAGAATATCAAGGTTTGCTTGATGTTGCTTATGCTGCAAAAGAAATGGGCTGTCAGTTTTTGAGAGGCGGTGCATTTAAGCCAAGAACTTCTCCTTATGATTTTCAGGGATTAGAAGAAAAAGCATTGATTTATCTTGCTAGAGCAAAAGAAAAAACAGGTTTGCTTGTTGTAACCGAATTAATGGATGCTAACGATATGCATTTATTTGAAAATTATGTTGATGTTATTCAAATTGGTGCAAGAAATATGCAAAATTTTGCTCTTTTAAAAGCAGTTGGTAAATCAACTAAACCTGTTCTTTTAAAACGTGGTGGATCTGCTACTATAAGAGAATTTTTACTTGCTGCCGAATATATAATGTGTAATGGCAATAAAAATGTCATTCTTTGTGAAAGAGGCATAAAAAGTTTTGATCAGTCTTTTACGAGAAATGTTTTAGATATTTCTGCCGTTCCTGTTATCAAAAAGCTTTCACACTTGCCAATAATTGTTGACCCTAGTCATGCAACAGGAAGAAGATATCTAATAGAGCCAATGTCAAAAGCGGCTTTAATTTCGGGAGCACATGGTATTATGATGGAAGTTCACCATGACCCTGATAATGCGTCATCTGATGGTGCACAAAGTCTTTCTATTCCTCAATTTATTGATGTTGCTAAGCGTATTAATAAATTAATTGGTCGTATTGATTACGATAATAGAATAGCTAAGCAAGAATTAGGTATAATATAATATAATATAATTTATGCAATTAATAAAATATCAACGGTTTTATCGTGTTCTTCTGTGGGTATTTGTTCAAAAATAAGCACTTTTGGCAACGGTAGAATTGTTGTGGCTTTTGTATTTTTAAGAAGTCTGTCATAATATCCTTTTCCGTATCCAAGTCTGTTGTTGTTTTTGTCTGCTGCAAGTGCAGGTAAAATGATTAAATCCATATTATCTGATGATACGGATTTTGTGATTGGTTCTTGTATTCTAAATTGGTTTAATTTTAGCATATCACCGTGCTTATAGGGACAAATTTCCAGTGTTTCATCTTTTATTTTTGGCAAATAAAAGTTTTTTTCATTGTTTATTAGTTCAAGAAGATTAACTTCATACTCAAGAGGATAAAATATCAATACATTTTTTGCATTTTTGTATTCGTCAAGTGCTTTAATTTTTTCGCATAACTTGTGACTAATATTTTTTATATCAAGAGTTTTTCTTATATTTTTTGCTTTTATTCTTAATTCTGTTTTACTATCCATTTTTTTAATATATAATAAATTAGAATATGACACAAGATGAAAATAAATTATATAATCCCAATTGGGCTAAACATGGATATATACAAGTATATACAGGAAACGGAAAGGGTAAAACTACCGCTTCGTTAGGCTTGTGTATGCGTGCTTTAGGACGTAACTGGAAGGTTCTTCTGGTTATGTTTACTAAAGGTGGAGATAATTATGGAGAATTAATTTCTTTTAAAAAATTATCGCCCGAAATTAATGATAATTTGACCATTGTTCAAGCGGGTTTGGATAGAATTATTTATTCTGATAATATTAGTAATGATGATGAAACAGAAATTCAAAAAGGCTGGAAAGTTGTAAAAGAGGCAATTAGGAACAAGGCCTACAATTTGATTATAATGGACGAGGCTAATATTGCAATTGATTTAGGACTTATTGATTTAGATGATGTGATAGAAACTTTAAAGGGTAAGCCTGAGGAAATGGAAATTGTTTTAACAGGCAGAAATGCAAAGCAAGAAATTATTGATATTGCTCATTTGGTTTCTAAAATCGAGCCTGTCAAACATTATTGGGATACGGGTGTAGTTGCAAGAGAAGGAATTGAGTATTAAAGTGTTTTTATCATTTCTATAATTTCTTTTGTTGAATTTGAATTTTTTACAACGAAGAAATTATGATTAGTTTTTTCTTTTACATAGTCGAGATTATTACCGTCTAAAAAGTATTCTGAAAAAGGTTTTAACATAATTGAAGGTATAATTGTTATGTCTGAAGTTTTTTCTGCTAATGCGTTTACTAAATCATCGGATGTTATCAATCCTGCAACGGTAATATTATTTCCCCAATATGTAGATTTTACGGGTACAGATTCGCAAGTTAAATTTTGAATTTTGCTCAATTCATCACAGATGTATTCTATTGCTGATTTTGCAGCATAAGATGTTGCAAATATAATTTTAGTTTGTTTCTTTATTGATTTTGGTAATTTTAGTTTTTTAAAATCGTCTATTAAAAGTCTTAGAGAACCAACACCGTCACTTAGTTGTGAGAAGTTACCGTAATATTTTGCCGGTGGTATTTCTTCTCCTGCCATTAAGAAAAATTCGTCAGAGCAGCATACTCCTTTGAATTTTGATGCTATTTGTAATGTTTCTTTTGCAATTTTTTCGTCAACTTTTTGCATCTCATCTTTTCTGAATTGTGTCAATCCGACAGGTACGATTGCAACAGAAAGAACGGTATCTTTTAGTGATTTTAAATCGGTTAATGTTCTTTCCAGTTCTTTGCCGTCATTATATCCAGGACATAAAACAATCTGACAATGTACCGGTATTTGCTGTTTTTTAAACCATTTTAAATGTGTCATTATGTCTTTTGCATTAGGGTTTCTAAGCATTTTTACACGCAAATCAGGATTTGTGGTGTGTACTGAAACATATAACGGCCCAAGATGCATTTTTGCAATACGTTCTTTATCTTCTTCTTTTAGGTTTGTGAGTGTGATGTATGTCCCTTGTAAATATGATAGTCTGTAATCGTCATCTTTAATGTACAGTGTTTTGCGTAGTCCTTTTGGCTGTTGGTCGACAAAACAAAATATACATTTGTTTAAACATGGTTTTATTTTGTCAAAAACCGCAGATTCAAAAATTATACCTAAAGGTTCATCATAGTCTTTTTCTATTTCAATATCTTCAAGTTCACCGTTAATTTTTTTGACTGAAATTGTTAAAAATTCAGATTTGCAATAAAAATTATAGTCAATTAAATCAGTTAATTTGCAGCCGTCAATTGATAAAATTTCATCACCGGCTTCAATTTCTATTTCGTCAGCAATTGAACCCAATTCTACATCACTAACTATTGCCGGCATTTTCTTTCTCCAAATTTTCGATTAATAAAATCAAATTGTTAATTTCTTCGACAGTATTTTCAAGTACAATTCTTTGATAAAATGTTAATGATGTGTATTCGTCATTAAGTATATTTTCCGCATCAAATTTATGCTCAAATGCTCTTGTTTTTAGTTTTAAAAATAATTCTGAAACTTCGTCTTTTGAAAGTACATCAGCACAGGCAATTTTTATTCTTGCATTGGTAAAAAATTGAACAGGATTTTCTGATACATTTTCTAAAAGAAGTTTATTAAGTGTTTTTATTCCTTCATTTGTAACGGAGTAATATGCAGACTGCTTTCCTCCTTCTGATAACGAACGTCTTGTATTTATGCACCCGTTTTTTTCCAATCTTCTTAGTGCAGGGTTAATTACACCAAAACTTGGTTTTGTTAATGGTGCAAAGTAGTCTGCAACGGACTTTTGTATTCCATACATTGTCAATTCACGTTTGTTTATTAAGTATAAAATTAAAATTTCAATCATAGAAAAATTTTACCATAAACTTGTAGATTTTTTTGTTTTAGTTTAAAATAAATGAGGTTATTATTTTGTTTATGGAATTTTATGGAAACTCTTGCATATAATGAAAATATTTCTGAAATTGTTAAAGAAACAAATTTAAATCATATTGCGATAATTATGGATGGTAATCGTCGTTGGGCAAAAGAAAATGGCTTACCTTCAGCTATGGGGCATAAAAAAGGTGTTGACGCCTTGAAGTCAACTCTTAAGGCTTGTGATGATTATGGCATTAAATATCTGACAGTTTATGCGTTTTCTACTGAAAATTGGAACAGAAAGCAGGAAGAAGTTGACTTTTTAATGGATTTGTTCTGTAAAACATTGAAAAATGAAACTAGAGAAATGCATGAAAAAAATGTCGTTATAAGTTTTATAGGGGATATTTCAAAATTATCTCAAAAATTACAAGATATATTGAATGACTCATCAGAATTAACCAAAAATAATACTGGTGTTCATTTGCAAATTGCTTTTAATTATGGCTCTCGTGATGAAATTGTGCATGCAGTAAAAAGCATTATTTCTAAAGGCATACATGAAAACGAGGTTACAGAAGATTTGATTTCTCGTGAATTATATACTGCCTGTGTTCCTGACCCTGATTTGTTGATTAGAACCGGTGGCGAAATGAGAATTTCAAATTATCTTTTGTGGCAAGTTGCATATTCGGAATTTTATGTAACAAAAAAATTCTGGCCTGAATTTGATAAAGATGCTCTTGCAGATGCTATTATTGAATTTAAAAATAGACAAAGACGTTTTGGAGTTTGATAAATGAAAATTATCTTTGCAACTGCAAATGAACATAAATTAGATGAAGTTAAGGCAATTTGCGGAGATTGTGGAATTGAATTTGCTTTGCCTGAAGGAGATTTTAGTCCTGTCGAAAACGGCTCTACTTTTGAAGAAAATTCCTTGATTAAAGCAAAAGAAGCATATAGATTGTCAAAAACTTATTGTCTTGCAGATGATTCCGGACTATGTGTAAATGCACTTAATGGTGCTCCCGGTTTGTATTCTGCACGTTATGCAGGAACTCAAGATGCAAAAATTGAAAAATTATTAAATGAATTATCCGATAAAAATGACCGTTCAGCAAAATTTGTTTGCTGCATGACTTTATTGAATGATAATGGTGATGTTGTTTTTCAGACAACCGGTGAATGCTTTGGTTCAATTGTTGAAGAAAGAAAAGGATTAAATGGTTTTGGATATGATCCGATTTTTTTAGTTGATGGTTATACAAAGACTATGGCTGAGTTGTCGTCAGATGAGAAAAATAAAGTATCACATAGAGCTGTTGCTTTAAAAAATGTTTTAAAATTTTTACAATCAATGCCATAAACTTTTTTTGATACTATAATTAAATTATAGGAAGTCATGAAAGGATTTTACAATGATAAATGAAGATGTATACAGACAATTAGAGCGTGAAATTAATCCTACTCACGATATTAAATTATTTGCAGGTCGTGCTAATCCCAAATTAGCACAAGAAGTTGCAGAGGCTTTAGGAACTTCTGTTGGACCAATGATTGTAAAAGATTTCGCAGATGGTGAAATTTATGTTCAAGTTAAGGACAGTGTTAGAGGTGATGATGTATTTATTATTCAGCCTTTGTGTAAGCCGGTAAATCAAAATTTAATGGAATTATTGATTATAATTGATGCGTTTAAGCGTGCAAGTGCAAAATCAATAACAGCAGTTATTCCATATTACGGATATGCAAGACAGGACAGAAAAACATCAGGTCGTGAGGCTATTACTGCAAAATTGGTTGCTGATTTATTAACTACTGCCGGATGTAACAGAGTTTTAGCTGTTGATTTACATTCAGGTCAAATTCAAGGTTTCTTTAATATTTTAGTTGACCATATTTTTGCAACATCTATTCTTGTAAACCATATTAGTAAAGAAAATTTAAACCCTGATGATATAGTTGCAGTAAGTCCTGATACAGGTGGTGTTCAAAGAGCAAGACATTTTTCAAAAGACTTAGGCTGTACTCTTGCAATTATTGACAAACGTCGTGATAAACATAACGAAGCAATTGCAAATTGTGTTATAGGTGATGTAAAAGATAAAATTTGTGTAATGTTTGATGATATTATTGATACAGCAGGCTCTATAACTGAAGCAGCAAAATTGTTGAAAAAAGAAGGTGCCAAAGATATATATGTTTGTGCGGTTCACCCTGTTTTCTCAGGTCCTGCTATTCAAAGACTTGAAGAAGCACCTATAAAGGAAGTTGTTGTAACTAATACTATACCGTTAGATAACGAAAATCTTCCTGAAAAAATTAAGCAGCTTTCAGTTGCTCCTCTTTTAGCACAGGCTATCTCACGTATTCATGATGATGAGTCAATCAGTTCATTGTTTGGCTTTGAAAAAGAGATGAAAGTGTAATAAATTATATATGATTATATAGAAAAAATGCGGTTTTAAAAACCGCATTTTTTTAGTTTAATTTTAAATGTTGTGTAATCCAATCTGTAACAACTTGTTTTATTTCTGGCTGGCTGTTTAAAATTGTCATGTCAGCACCGCCTCTTTCGGCATTATATACGTCAAAATCTCCCTGTGCAAATTTTGAAATTTGCTCTTGTTCTCTCATATAAAAAGTATTGGTTTTACTTGAGATTGCTAAAATAGGAGTATCCCCGATTTGTGTCATTACAATCGGAATGTATAAACCCTTATTATTCATTCTTGGTGATATCAAAACAAGCCCTCTTGGCTTTACTTTCATCATTTTGGCAAGTATAACAGCTGTGTTTGCACCAATATCACTACCCATTATAATATAGTTTGAAAAATCTGCCTTTTTACTTTCTTTTTGTATTTTTGTTATTACATCAAAGACATCTTGCGGATATTTTTCGAAGGTGTCATTTCTAAATGTTGTCCATGATTTTTGGTTGAATTTTTTGTCAAAAACACTTTTGCCGTGACCTCTAAAATCAATTCTTAGTACTGCATATCCCATGTTGCTTAACTCAATATATAGAGGTGACCAATATTTGCTGTTTCTGCCGATTGAATGAAGTAATATTATTGTAGGATAATATTTTTTGTTAGTTTTTGGGTAACTTAAATATCCTTTTATTATGTGTCCGTCTTTTGTTTCTGCTTCATAAATTCTTTCAGAGTAAAATCTTTTAATTTTTACTTGTTCTTCATTCTGTTTATTTTGATTTTCGTCCTGTTGAGAGTCTTCTTCTGCAAATGTAAAATTTTGAGCAGTTAGTAAGAGTGATAATAATAATGCTGTTAATATTACATAAATTTTCTTCATACCTATTCCTTTTTTATATATTTTATTATACTATATATTTGAAATATTACAAATGTTACAATTTTTTTTAAATTTGAAATATGATAAAATAAAAATTGTTTATATAAGTAAGAGTAGTTTTTACCAGAGGGTTATCGTATGGCATCAATAGCAATAGATACAAATATGTATTTAATAAAAAATAAACTGAGTATTACCTCAGAACGTATGGCTAATTATGCTAATAAAACTGTTGATGAGATTATTGAAGCGGAAAAAGCACAGGGTAATACAAAAGCAGCTGAGTTGGAAAAACAATTACAATCTGACCCGCAAACTTTAATAAAGACTTATCAATTAGATAATCCCGGCAATAAGTTTAATATTCTTCAACAAGTTCCTGAACAAAAACGTCCTGAACTGCTGGAACTGCTTGAAGATGATGATTTGAGAATGGGTTTAAACTTCTTTTCGCAAGAGCAGTTATTAAAATTGGTTGAGGATTATGCTCCAATTGAAGAAGTTGTTAATGCCGCTTTAATTTCATTCCCGTTGCAAGAAGTAATGGAAATGATGCCTGATAAAGAGTTAAACAATTTTATTGTAAATAAAGATTTAGACGAAGAATTTTTAAAGAAACATTTATCTAATATGGATCCTGCTGTTTTGGCTTCAATGATTGAAACGGCAACAGGTGAACCTGTATTTGAAGAAGATCCTAAAAAGCTTATGACAATGTTGACAGGTTTGGATGATGACGCATATCAAGAAGCGTTAATTGCTATGAATTCTGATGCAAAACGTGTTATGGTTATGAATATGTATCAACAAGATCAAGAAGTGTTGCAATTGTTCCCTGCTGATGCGTATACAGATATGCTTGCAACTTTGGAAAAAGAAGAAATGATGCCAAGCATGCAGGCTATGACAACAGATACATTGATTGGTATGGATTCTGAGTTGCCTCCTGAATTGATGTCAATAGTGTTAACTCAAATTGATCCAAAAGATTTTGCAAAAGTACTTATACAAAAATATCCTAATCTTTTGACTCAGATAGTTGCGTCATAGCAGTTGTATAGTTTTGGTTCAGAAATTCTGTTAAAAATTCCAATGCTGCTTGAGTGAAGAGGAATTTAATTATTTTCCTGCTATGGTTAGGGTTAATGTTGAATTCCCTAACAAGAGTCAAGTATTTATTTTTTATTGCAACATACATTAAACCGACAGGTTTGTTTTCTTCCGGTGTTGTTGGGCCTGCAATGCCTGTTGTCGTAATTGCAATGTCGCACCCTGTTTTTTGAAAAAGTCCCTCTGCCATTTCAATAGCACATTCTTTGCTAACTGCACCTTGTGTTTCAAGAGTTTCTTGAGAAACATTCAGAAGTTCCATTTTTGATTCATTTGCGTAAGTAATAAAATTTTCTTTTGTATATGAAGAACTGCCTGCAACATCTGTTAGTCTTGAACTTAAAAGACCTCCTGTACAGGATTCAGCGGTTGAAATTTTTAATGAATAGTAAAATAAAATTCTTGCGATATTTTGTTCTAGCGAAGAATCCATTTGTTGTTTAAAGTATTTTAGGCTTTCAATAAATTTTTTCATATTACTAATTTATATTTATTTATAACCTTTGTCAAGTCGCAAATAAAAAACGGAGTCTGTTTTAGACTCCGTTTTTTTTATGATTTTAAATATTTTATGCAACTTTTTTATTATTTGCTTCGTATGCTTCAATTTTTGCACTTAATTCATCAACAAATGCTTTAACTGTTTCTTCTGTTGTTCTACCATTTTTTGGAATTTGGAATGCAGCAGCGTTTTTGTGACCTCCACCACCGTATTGTCTTGCAATTTCAGATACATCAAAGCTTCTGCTTCTTATTGATAATGCAGCAGCACCACCGAATTCCGCAACTTTGAAACCAACTTCTACACCTTCAAGTTCAGGTAATCTTCCGCAAACATCCTTAACTGCATCTTTACCTTCTTGAGCATATCCTGCATCTTTACAAGCTTTCTTTGCTGCTTTAATATCTGCATCTTCAATAATATATGCAACTTTGCCGTTATCTGAATATTGAATTTTATCCAGTGCTACTTTTTCTGCATCTAAAACTACTTTTGGAGTATTGCCTAATGCGTTTAAATTAACTTCACGGTTATTTACACCTGCTTTCATTAACAACGCAGCATCTTCAAATGTCATTGGAGTACCTGCATATTTGAAGCAACCGGTATCTGTTAGCATACCTGTAAACATTGCATCTTTTGCTTCTTTTCTTAATTCTTCAGGTTTCAATCCTAAAGGTTCAACGAATTGCATTGCAATTTCTGCTGCGGCAGGTAATGAACTATCGATTAAATTTTCTGTTTTTGCATATTTGTTGTTTACTGTTCTGCCCCATTTTTCGCTGTATTCTTCTTTATATGGGTGGTGGTCAATTTTTAAGCTGTATGTTGCTTTATTCATAACACCTTTTCTGTAATCAGGTGCCATTAATTTAGTTTCAGCACAGTCAACTGCGATTGCTAAATCATATTTACCGTATTTTTCTGCTGCTTTGTCTGCATCTTCAGGTTTTCCGGGTTTGTGAACGATAACATTTACATCAGGATTAGTGTTTAGGTAGTTGTAATGTTCAGGGAATTTGTCACCAAAAACAAATACATCAACTTTTTTACCTGTTGCTTGGTTGATTAAGTTTGCCATAGCAAAAGAAGTACCAAAGCTGTCACCGTCAGGTGATGTATGACCTGATACTGCAATTTTTTGAACTTTAGGGTCTTTCATTATTTTAACCATTTTTTCAATGGTTTCCTTATTATGTGCTTCAGGAGCCCAACCTGTGAACGATACTGCCATTGTTTTTCTTGGTTGTACCATACTCATACCAAGAGCACTCATTTTATCTAATGCACTATATTGAAATGTTGGTTTGATATCAGATTGTGCATTTTTTACAACATTTGATTTTGGTGCTGCATAAGTTGTGCTTTTTACTGCATTAATTGCATTTACGTTCATTTGAAAACTCCTACCTTTTACACTTATACTTATCTAAGTTTCCTCAAAAAAAAAATTGCCCGCATGGCAGGCAATTTTTACTAAATGTTTACAAATGTTAATAGTGTATTTTTCACAATATAAGTGTTTTTTGGCAATTTATTTCAATAAATTTTTATATAAATCAAGATATTTTTGAGCACTTATTTTCCAGCTAAAATCTGATTTCATTGCATTTTTTTGCATGTTTTCAAATACTTTTTTGTTGTTATAGTAGGTATTGAATGCATAATATAGTGCTTCTTTCATATCCCATCCGTTGTATCTCCAGAATTTAAAGCCATTAGCTTTATCTTGAGGTTCGCCCTTTACAGTATCATCAAGTCCTCCGGTTGCTCTTACAACAGGAAGTGAACCATATCTCATTGCTATAAGTTGGCTTAATCCGCAAGGTTCAAATCTTGAAGGCATAAGGAATAAATCTGAACCTGCGTACATAAGATTTGCAAGTTTTCCATTGTATCCTATTTCTGCTCGAATGTTTGGTGAATTATTAGATAGCCATATTAAAAGATTTTGGTATTCGTCGGCTCCTGAGCCTAAAAATACAAAATCAGCAGGCATATTCATTAATTCGCCTTCTTCTGCCCTTATTAAATCAATACCTTTTTGGTCTACAAGTCTTGATACCATTGCAACAAGAGGTCTATCAGGGTTATATTTTAGACCAAAATGTTCGCAGACTTTTTTCTTATTATCTTGTTTTTTCTTTAATGAATTTGCGTCATAGTTTTTTTCTAATGCTTTATCGTGTTTAGGGTCAAATGCTGTGTAATCAATACCGTTGATTATACCGTGAATTTTTCCTTGATTCATTCTTAATGTATAGTCCATTCCTTCACCAAATTCCGGTGTTAAAATTTCTTGAGCATATTTCGGTGAAACAACAAGGATTGCATCTGAGTAGTTTATTGCACCTTTTACCCAGTTCACCATGCCGTAATGTTCTAGTCCCCATTGATTAAACACTATATCTTTACGCATATTTGCAAAGTCAAGGATATCATCGTGCCAAATTCCTTGATATGCTAAATTATGTATTTGGAAAACGTTTTTAGCTTTATTCCAAAATTCATCATATTTGTAGTTTGATTTTATAAACATTGGTATCATTGCTGTATGCCAGTCGTGTGTGTGTACAACATCTGCTTTAAAATTTAGTGCTTTTGCATATTCAAGAACAGCCAGTGAAAATGCAACATATCTTTCGTGTTCGTATCTGGTGTCTAAGTATTTTGGATATACTTCATTAAAACAGCCAAAATACCAGTCATTTTGAATAAAGAATACATTTATTTTTGTTCCCGGTAATTTGCAGGTATATAATTTGAATTTATGTCCTTGATATCCAAAAGTTATCCACATTTCAGAATTTGGATATTCTGTTATTCCAAATTTTTCTTTGTCTATACAACCGTGTAGTGGTGTAAAAATAGCTAATTCGACATTTCTTTCTAATTCTTTAGGTACGCTTCCCACTACATCTGCAAGACCGCCTGCTTTTGAGAATGGTGCTACTTCTGCTGCTGCAAATAATACTTTCATTTTTTCTCCTTTATATATTATTTAATTTTATGTTATGTGTTTTTGCTATTTCAACTGCTTGATTATAGCAGAAATTTGCTTGATTGTCTTCTTTTTTTACTTGAAGTGTTTTTGCATACAATAATTTATATAACATTAGCGTATATAAATTAAGATTTTGATCTTTTTCAATTTGAATTATACTGTTCGATAAAATTCCGTGTGCGTTGTTTATTTCATGTGTTTTTAGAGCAATACTTGCTGTTGCGTATGCTGCAATATTAAACAAAAATTTCAGTCCGTATTCTTGTGATGTTTCCAATACGCTGTTTATGATTGAGGATGCTTTTTTGATTTGATTTCTGTCCGAGTAGGCTTTTCCAATCATTAAATCACAGAATAGCTCCAGTTGAATTAATTTGTGTTCTTTTGCTTTTATTTTAGCGTGGTAAATTTCTTCGGCAAATACATCAGGATTATTTTGACAATTTGCAAAAGCATATATTATGTAGTATAGTGTTGACCCAAATTTATCACTGTCATCCGGACGATAGATATTATTTAATTCTTTACCATGCAATAAGTTATTTAAATCAACAAATAATTTATACCCTTCAGGCAGCGTGGTAATTTTTTCTGCAATTTCGCAGAATTTGTAAGTATTATTTTTTAATTGGAGTGTTTTTGCAAAAATTACATATCCTATGGAGTCAACTATTAAATTTTTAAATTGATTTATTGTATAGCTCTTTGGACATATACTTTCTAATGGTACATTAAGCAAATGTGAAAATATATCGTCACCTAATGTTATACAATCTTCCATTTGACCGACATTAAATAATATTTCAAGTCTGATTAATGAGGTTAATAGTGCTTGTTGGCTGAAGTCAGTTGATTTTGGGTTTATACTGCCATTTTCTAAATTTGATAATACCTTATTAGACATATTTAGTGCAAATGAGTAATTTCCTGATATTATGCAGCCCTGCATTATTTTATTGCATAAATTTACAATTTTTTTGTTGTTTGTTCCTGTTTCAAAATTATTAATAATTACTTGAGTTATGTTTGATATTTTTTCAGGTGTGTATTTATATAGTAAATTTGTAATATTTTCGTACACTTCCATTTTATATTCTTCAATAGATTTGTCGGTAGATTCATTTATGTTATTTGATAGCATTTTCAATAATCTTGTGCTGCAATTGAAATATGCACTAAAATCACCAAGTGAACGGTTTATATTTGACAGGTTTTCCCATTGCACAAACTCATTTTTTGTATCGTTAACTATTTCATATAACTGTGCAAGTATAGGATTTATGCTATTTTTTTTGTAAATGTTATTTATTATAAGTTTAGAGATTTCTGTTTTTTCTTGCAGTGTTAAGACTTTTTGAATATTTTGGTAGTATAGATTGTAACTTTGTACCGTAATAACATTTTTTTCAATTGATATAAATCCTTTCATTTCCAAGTATGATAAATAATCATTTATACCCTGTATTCCAAAGTTTACAAAATTTTGTAAGTTTATTTGCGGTCCTAGTATAAGTGTGCAAGCAAAAAGCATAAATAAATTTTGGTCTATGCTTTTGATGAACCTGATTCTTTGACAAATTAGTTCATCAAGAGTTGTTGGAAAAACTACCGATTCTGTCTTATCAAGTTTTATTGTTCCTTTTTCAACTTTAAATATACCTAAGTCCATTAAATGAACCATTGCCTGCATAAAGTACATTTGAGAACCTTTTGTATTTTTTGATATTTTTTGCATATAGAATGAATCGAGTATATTTTTGCAAAGGTTCGCATTTGCATTTATTAATTCCTTTATTGGTGTGGGTTTTAATGTTATTTCCGTATATTCTCTTTTTGATAATATAAAATGAGAATTTTTATGCAGGCTGTAATCTTTGTCTGCTAATATTACTAAACTTATATTGAATTCTTCAAAAGAGTTCAGCAGATGTTTCAATATTTCATTTGATGTATCATCCATTTTTTCTGCATTTTCAATGATAATTAATGAATTATTAAGCTGATGAAGTGCTTGTTTTATAAGTTGAATTGTTCCGGCTCTAACTTCGTCAGGATGAGGCATTTCACGTTCTTTTAGATTTATTAAATCTGCAATATATCCTTCTTTATCAATTTGTGCAATTGCTGTAAATCCGGCATTTTGTGTCATGTTTTTTGTTATGAAATCATTAAAGAAGCCGTAAGGCTTAAATTGCATAGCGTCATAACAAACCATTTGATGAATATTAGAGTATATATTTGCACTTTTTATTTTGTCAACCAATTCTGCTGTTCTGATTTGGTACTCTTTTTTACCTTTTATGACTAATATTTGTTTTTTATTTCTTGCAAGGCTTTCTGTGATTTTATTTGATAGTCCTTGTGAAATATCTTTAGTAAATTTACATTGAATTTCATTAAAAGAAATACCTTCAATGTCATATATGGAGTCTTCTTCTTCAAGTTGTTCATTTACTGCATCAATTATATTTGGTATATCAATTTGAATGTCATCAATATTGTCTTCTGTTTTTTCTTCTTTTTCTACGTCAATATAATTTTCAAGGTTTGTTTCGTATAAAAAAGTTCTTTGATTTTTTGCGATAGTCATTCCAATTGAAGACATGTTATACGTTTTGCCGACTACTTCATATATACTGCCATCAACTATTAATTGCAATTTTTTTAAAAGCTTGTTTTGGTGAATATCCTCATAAATCATATTAATATTTACACCTGATTTATAGTCGTCAGTCGGAGCATATACGTCACGTTTTAAAATTGCGGCATTACAACGTAATTGAATATCTTTTTCTTTTGTAAGTTTTGAATTAAGAGTTGTTATTAAAGTTAATAATTCGATAGTAGATTTCATTGCATTCTTAGCAGAAGACGCAAATGTATAATCTTTGTTAAACCTGATAAGGTATGTATGTCCGAAAACTCCTCGCTTAAGTCCAATAGATTTAGCGTAATCAAATATGAGATTATTTAATTTTTCCTTAAACTTATCATACAGTTGTTGTGAGCCAAGAACCTTTTTCATGTCTTCCAGGTTCGGAAAATCAAGTGTCAGACTGGCAAATTCTTCGCAGTTAGAAACTTGCAGAATTGCACTAACATTTGTATCAAACCCGCATTTCGGACAATTTCCTACGATAGTTTGATTTATTTTCCCGCAATTATGACATTTATTAAGGATTATATAGCCGCATTGATGGCAGGTGTTTTTTGTGTTTATAGCATGGCAAATAGGGCAAACAAGTTTTAAAACTTTTTTACAATTTTGGCACACAAGGGCGTCGTCTTTAATTGTTGCACCACATTTTGGACATTTCATTCTTTAATTTTACAACATTTATGTTAAAAATCAATTATTTATTATATAATAATTGTGTACATGATAGGGGTGTAAGTTATGAATATTTTTAGATATCTGTTTGATCCTGCTATACTTATAATTTTGGCAACTTCAATTGGTATAATGCTTTATACATATAGATCTTTTGTTCGTGTAAATAAAAATTTGTTTACGCTTAAAAACTTATTGCAAAGATTTAAAAAGTCGGATTTATCATATAGATTTGGTGAATTTAATGCGGCTTTATCAAAAATGGAATTTATTTCAAGTTCATGGAATGAATTTAAGAGTACTTTAGTTTTTCCTGAAAGTGTTGCAATAAAGAATCAAGATAACAGTGTATCTTATAAGAATATTTCTCAAACAGTCAATTCTATACAGACAACAGTTGATCCTTCATATTTTTTTAATGAAGAAACTCTTGTGTCATCAAAGTTTAACAGTAAATTTATTCAGATTGCTCCTACTATTTTAACAGGTCTTGGACCTTTATTCACTTTCTTAAATATAGCAGTCGCTTTCACTCATGTTGATTTTTCAAATCAGGATACAACGTTAATGTCCGTTGCAGGTTTAATGTCAAGTATGCAGATTGCAGCGATGTGTTCTGTATTGGCTGTTAGTGCTTCATTAATATATATGTTTTTTGAAAAATTATACTACAATAAATTGTGTAAAATACCTTTGGTGAGCGTTCAAGAAAGTTTATACTCGTTATTTGAAAATGTTTCTTCCGAAAAATTCTTGATAGAGCTCTTGCAGGAAACAAAGATTCAAAATGCTAATTTGTCAAGATTGTTATCTAATTTACCTAATCAGCTGAAAGATGCTTTTGAAGGCAGTATAACAAAAGATATTGTACCTTATATGGAAAATATGTTATTTGGTATAAATAATATAAACTCATCTATTAAGCAGATTAATATTACTACTAATATTAATAATAAAAAAAATGACGATGGCGATGTTGTAGATAAGTTGTTCTAGGGATATTATGATAAAAGGAAGATTAAATCATACTTCAAACGAAACACAAGAAAATGTTTTTTGGATAACAATGACAGACTTACTTTTAGGCTTATCTGTTATTTTTATCGTTTTGTTTGTTCTTGCCATGACAGGTTTTTCTCAAGCCAAGCTTCAAGAACAAACAATTAAATCTGAAGTTGCAAAAGATTTAGCTAAAACACTAAAAGAAAAAAATATTGATGCACAAATTGACTTGACAACGGGTAATGTAAAATTATCAGATGTTCAATTATTTGAGCTCGGAAGTTGGGAGTTATCTGATGCAGGAAAACAGTTTTTAAATAAGTTTATTCCAATTTATCTAAATGCTGTTTTTGAAAATGATAAAATAGCAGATAAAGTAGAAAATATTGTTATTCAAGGTCATACTGACTCTCAATTATTTGCAGGTGGCGGTGATAAGAATATTCAATTTGTAAAGAATATGGAATTATCTACAAAGCGTGCTAACGAAGTTGCTAAATACATTTTTTATACACCTTATAATAAATCTTATAGTGACAAATTGCATAAAATATTATTGGTAGAAGGAAAAAGCTTTTCTGAACCTGTACTTGTAAACGGTAAAGAAGATTATGCAAAAAGCAGACGTGTAGAATTAGAATTAAATGTCAAAAGTTCTAATTTACAGGACTTTATGGGGATTTTGAAAAAATGATAGGAATGGAAGAGCAAAACATCTTAGAAACTATAAATATGATAAAGCTGCATCACCTTGATATTAGGACTGTAACAATGTCATTAAGTCTTAGGGATTGCATATCGGATTGTGCAGATAAAGTTTATGAAAATGTTTATAATAAAATTGTTAAATATGCTAAAAATTTGTATAGGTATGCTTCGGATTTAGAAGATGAATATTCAATTCCGATTATAAATAAACGTATTGCCATTACACCTGCATCTGTTTTAGGTGAGTCTTGTGAAAATTTTGATTATGTACGACTTGCAAAAGTTTTGGATAAAGCGGCAAAAGAAGTTAAAGTTAATTTTATAGGCGGTTTTTCTGCACTTGTAGAAAAGGGATGTACAAAAGGTGATTTGGCTTTAATCGAAAGTATTCCTGATGCACTTGCAGTAACTGATTATGTGTGTTCTTCCGTAAACGTTGCAAGTTCAAAAGCAGGAATAAACATGGATGTTATTTTAAAAATGGCAGATGTGATAAAAAAATCCGCTGAACTTACAGCGGATAAAGATGGTCTTGGTGCGGCAAAACTTGTTTGTTTCTGTAATGCACCGGGTGATAATCCATTTATGGCGGGTGCTTTTTCAGGATATGGCGAACCTGAATGTGCTTTAAACGTTGGAGTTTCAGGGCCGGGTGTTGTCATGGCTGCTGTTAAACAGTTATCTGAAAATGCTGATTTAAGTGAAGTTGCAAATACGATAAAGCGAATTGCCTTTAAAATTACTACAACCGGTGAATTAATAGGACGTAAGTTAGCAGACAGATTAGCTATCCCGTTTGGTGTTATCGATTTATCTCTTGCACCTACACCTGCCGAAGGTGATAGTGTTGCAGGCATATTTAAAGCAATGGGGCTTTCTCATGCGGGAGCACATGGTACAACTGCTGCTCTGGCAATGCTTAATGATGCAGTAAAAAAGGGCGGTATTATGGCAAGCTCGCACGTTGGCGGATTAAGTGGTGCTTTTATTCCTGTTTCTGAAGATGCAGGCATGATTGATGCTGCTGCTAACGGGTATTTAACTTTTGATAAATTGGAGGCTATGACTTCTGTTTGTTCGGTAGGGTTAGATATGATTGCTATTCCAGGTGATACTTCAAATTCTGTAATTGCAGGCATAATAGCAGATGAAATGGCTATTGGTATGATTAACAAAAAAACAACAGCGGTGAGAATTATACCCGTGCCAAATAAAAAAGTCGGTGATGTTGCTGTATATGGCGGATTGTTGGGCGAAGCACCTATTATGGACGTTGGAAATCTTTTATCTGACAAATTTGTAAACAGAGGTGGCAGAATTCCTGCACCTATTCACTCATTAAATAATTAGGAGGTTATATGGCATATACTTTAAACCGATACGAAAACATGTTGCGTGAGTTTATAATTGACCAGCAGCAAGATGCTTATAATAGAAGTAGTATTAATGTTCAAAGGTATAATAATTTAAAAGTATATATGACACCATCAAAGGAACGAACTCCTCATGTGTGGATTAGAATTGGAATATCTGAAGCTTGCTTTATGATTGAAGATGGTTCTGTTATTACAGGTTCTATCGGACCTGATCAAAAATATATTCCAAAATGGTTAAATAAATCAGGTATAAGAGAAGAGCTTGAAGCAACTTGGATTGAAGCAAATAAAGTAGATTTCCAAGAAGAATCTAAACAAGAATAATATTACGTAACATAATATTTGCAATTTATTTTGTTTGTTGTAAAATCAGTATATAAGTTAAGGATAGAATGTGATTTTGAAAAACACATTCTATTTTAATAGGTAACATTTTTGAAAGAAGGAATAAAAAATGGGCATCAAAGGTAGAGTTGACAAAATGGTAGTATTAGCTTGTGAAGAATGTAAAGAAAGAAATTACACTACCGTAAAAAATAAAAAAACAAGCAAAGAAAGAATGGAATTAAATAAATATTGTCCAAGATGTCAAAAACATACAAGTCATAAAGAAACTAAGTAGTACAAAGCAACTAAAAGCGTCCTTAGTTCAGTTGGTAGAACGTCGGTCTCCAAAACCGGATGTCGAGGGTTCGAGTCCTTCAGGGCGCGAGTTATATAAAAGGTAAATTGTCATGAATGAAACAAAGCAAGCAATAGTTACTTACTTTCAAGGGGTAAGAGCAGAGTGGGGCAAAATAAATTGGCCTGAAAAACAACAAGTAATTGCAGAAACAATATTTGTTGTCGCAATTGTTGCATTTTTTACAGTGTCTGTTTATCTTATTGATATTATTTTTAAAGCAGTTTTAGGTTTGTTACCTAATAGTTAAGGAATATAAATTATTATGGCAAAAAAAGATGAAGAATTGTTCTTGGATGAACAAGCTGAAGTAGTAAAAACAAGTAGAGATTTAGTCGGAGATATTGTTGTTGGAGATGGTGTTCCATCAAAAGCCAAGAAAACAAAAACCGCAAAACCAAAAACAGAACGTAAGCCAAGAGCTAAAAAAGAAAAGACTGAGGCTTCTGAAGATGTAAAAGAAGTTAAAGAAGAAGTAGTTGAAAAGCCTAAAAAAGCACCTGAAAAGCGTTGGTATATTGTAAATACTTATTCAGGATATGAAAATAAGGTTAAAGTAAATTTAGAAAAACGTATTGAATATATGAACATGTCTGAAAAGATTTTCAGGGTTGAAGTTCCTCAAAAGACAGTTACTCATGTAAAAGCAGGAAAGAAAACCGAAAAAGATGAAAATGTTTTTCCCGGATATGTATTGGTAGAGATGATAATGGATGAAGACAGCTGGTATGTTGTTAGACATACGGCAGGTGTTACTCGTTTTGTAGGTACAGCAAAAAATCCTATTCCGGCAAAGGATAGTGAAATCAAAAAAGTTATCAACAGAACCTCATCAACTGCACCTCAGAAAATTGAACTTGATGTTAAACCGGGTGATAAAGTTCGTATTACATCGGGTCCGTTTGCCGAATTTGTTGGTGATATTACAGAAGTATATCCTGATAAGGCAAAATTAAGAGCAAATGTTTCTATATTCGGACGTGAAACACCGGTAGAATTAGAATACAAACAAATTCAAAAATTATAATTGAGCAGGTTGCTCAGTACAAAATTGTGGAAGGGGTATCCCGTTATTACCACAGAAAGGATAAGAAATGGCAAAAAAAGTAGTAGGAAAAATTAAACTCCAAATCGAAGCCGGTAAAGCAAATCCGTCTCCACCTGTTGGTCCTGCATTAGGTCAACACGGTGTAAACATCATGGATTTCTGCAAACAATTCAACGCAAAAACTGAATCTCAAGCAGGTTACATTATTCCGGTTGTTATCGATGTTTATGAAGACAGAAGTTTTACTTTCGTGACAAAATCACCTCCGGCTCCTGTTCTAATTAAGAAAATTTTAAATCTTCCTAAAGGTTCTGCAACACCAAACAAAACAAAAGTTGGTGAAATTACTCAAGAACAACTTGAAGAAATTGCAAAAATCAAAATGAACGATTTAAATGCAACAACACTAGAAGCTGCTGTTGAAATGATTAAGGGTTCATGCAGAGCAATGGGTGTTACTGTAAAGCAGTAACGTAGTGAATGGAAGGACGTATACGTCCGCTAATACCACGAAAGGAAAATTAAAATGGCAAAATTAACAAAAAAACAACAAAAAATGCAAGAGTTGTTGGAAGGTTTTGAACAACCTACAACAGGCTTGGAAGCATTGAAAAAATTAAAAGAAATCTCAGAAGCAGTTTCAAAATTTAATGAAACAGTAGAATGCCACATGAGATTAGGTATTGAAGTAAAACACGCTGATCAACAAATCCGTTCAACTACTGTATTACCGGCAGGCTTAGGTAAAACCGTAAGAGTTTGTGTTATCGCAAAAGGTAATAAAGTAGATGAAGCAAAAGCAGCAGGTGCAGACTATGCAGGTACAGAAGATATCATTGAAAAAATCGAAAAAGGTTGGTTTGAATTTGATACTTTAATTGCTACACCTGATTGTATGGGTATGCTTGGTAAATTAGGTCGTGTATTAGGTCCAAAAGGCTTAATGCCAAACCCTAAAACAGGAACAGTTACTCTTGAAGTTGGTAAAGCTGTTCAAGATGCTAAAGCCGGTAAAGTTGAATTTCGTGCCGACAAGCAAGGTATGATTCACTGCCCAATCGGTAAAGTGCAATTCAGTGTTGATGATTTAATGAAAAACTATGCTACACTTGCTGAAGCAATTATTAAAGCAAAACCATCTTCAGCAAAAGGTACATATATTAAATCAGCGTATTTATCAACAACAATGGGTCCAGGTATAAAATTGGATACAAAGGCTCTACAAGCAGAAGTAAAAGATTACTTAGGCTAGTTGTTGCATTATTTATTGAGCGTGGCTATGCCACGCTTTTTTTATTATAGGAGTTTATATGAAAAAAGGTCTTTTTATTACATTTGAGGGTGCTGACGGTTGTGGTAAGACTACTCAGATAAAGTTATTACAAGAATATTTACAATACAGGGGATATGAAGTTGTTTTAACAAGGGAACCGGGATGTTCCGGTTTAGGACAAAAGATAAGAGATTTGCTATTAAATTATGACGGTGAAGTTTCACCTGTTTGTGAATCTTTTTTATTTCTTGCTGACAGAGCACAAAATGTTGATGTAATTGTAAAAAGAAATGTTGATTTAGGTCGCATAGTAATTAGTGACAGGCATACTGATTCTTCTCTTGCTTATCAAGGATATGGCAGAGAACTTGACGTTGAAAGAATTGATATGCTTAATAATATTGCAACAAGCGGATTAAAACCTGATTTAACTTTTGTTTTTGATATTGATGTTGAAACTTCTATGAAAAGAATTGGAAAAGAAAAAGATAGAATGGAATCTTCAGGTAAAGAATTTTTTGAAAGGGTTCGTCAAGGGTACTTAAAAATTGCTCAAAAAGAACCAAACCGCATCAAAGTTATTAATGCGGTTGATTCCATTGAAAATATCCATTCTAAAGTCGTTAATTTATTTGTTGAACTCGAGGAAAAACTCCTTAAGTAAATCATAGCCCTTTAAGAAGCTTTTATAGTCGATTTTTTCATCTGCCGAGTGCATATTATAAAGGTCAGCAAGTCCCATTAAAAATGGTATGAATGTTTCACCTTTAGCGTTTTTGTGTTGGCAATAGATGTGTGTTTCGGCTCCTGCATGGAAAGAATTTATTAAGTACTTAATTCCAAGTTTTTTTGCTGCACGTTCAAAAACGTTAGGGATATATGTATCAGTTGATTTTTCAAATGCAGGTATTTTTTGTTTAAATGTTCCTGTTGCTTTTGCTATACCTTTATATTTTTCGTTAAATTCTTCAATTATTTTTTGAATTTTATCTATTAATTCTTTTTCTTTTGCAAGATTTGCACTTCTTATGGAATATGTTGCTTCTGCGTATGGATTTAAAACATTAGTTACATTAATATCACCTGCTTTTATTCCACCTAAATTTATTGAAGTTACAACACCTGTTTCATCTTCATAGCAAACACCTTGAGGAATGTTATTACACAATTCTGCCATTAATTTTGCCGCATTAGGTTTTGTTTTATCTGCTATTTCAATACCTGAATGACCGCCTTTGCAGTTAATTTCTATGTGTCCGTTGCAATAACTTGCACCTGATACTTGAAGCACTCCAAATTCATCTGCATCGCAAACAATTACGTATTTAGCATTTAAATTGTTAAAATTAAAGTTCTTAATGCCGGACATTCCATTTTCTTCATCTCTCGTAAATACAACTTCCAAGCCGCCATGCTTCATATCAGAATTTTTAGTGTCTTTTAATAATTTTAGTGCCGCAGACATTCCAAATTTATCGTCCCCTCCGAGAGTTCTGTTGTTTGCGTGAATGTAATCTCCGTCAATAATTGGTACAACAGGTGAATCATCTCCTACCACGTCCATGTGTGATGAAAGTGCCATAAGAGGCTTTGTTTCGTCAGTTGCCGGTAGTTTGATTATTACATTATTATAGTCATCTGTCATAAAGTTCAGATTTTCTTTTTTGCAAAATTCTCTTACCCATTCGACAACTTTTTCTTCATGAAGTGACGGAGAGGGTATACTTGTTAAATTGTAAAAAATGTCAATTAGTTCTTCTTTTTTTCTTAATTTTTCCATGTTAAAATCCTCTAAAAAATCTTTGCCCTGTACCACCTTCACCGATTTGAACTTTTATCGGTCGCATACACTTCGGGCATCTACCAGTATATGCTGTTCCTTCTTTATTTTTGTAAATTCTTCCGTAAACACCGCAGCAATCGAACATAATACCTAAAAATTTGTTTTGTGTTTTTTTGTTATTTTCTTCTTGCATTAAAACCATCCTTTTTTGTAATTTGCAGGTATTATTGAGCAGCAATTGTTTGAAAATACACTTTTTGTAAGTGTTTTTATGTACTTGTCTTGCAAGTGTGCATAGTCAAATAAAATTATTCCGCCAAGATTTAATTTTCTTGTTTCGTGTATTTGTCTTATTAAATCTTCTGATGACCCGTTCATAAATGTTACGAACAAACCAGCATAAAGTTTTGTCTTAGGTGACATGTCTTTAAGCATATCAAATATCATAACTTTTATTGTTTTTGCATCACAAGTCAGATACAGCGGTGTAAAAGCATCTATGTAGTTATTATCTGACCAAGTTGACCAATCTTGTTGTTTTGTTTCAAGAGCCATAGTTCTGTTAGGAAATACAACTGCTGTTATGGCAATTTTGTTATCTCTACATAATTTTGATACTTTTGACATAAAAAGTGTTATCTTATCACGTCTGTAATTGTCCCAGTCAGACCACACTTTTGTTCCGTAGGCAATATCAATAGGATCTTGACCATATATAGTTTTAAATTCATCTCGGGCATACTTTGTATATCCCCAATTTGATTGAGCATATCCTGCATATTTTGATGCAATAGACTGAGGGTATCTGCAATAATCAAAATTAAAACCGTCAGGTTGATATTTTGTAATTATTTCTTTAACTAAATTTGTCAAAAAGTCTTGAACTTCTGGGTTAGAAGGGTCTAAAAAATATCCGTTGTGTTCTGATACCGATGTAACCGGTACTTCTGAATCTTTATTTTTTAGATTTAAATTTGACCATTCCGGTTTAACAGCCAAAATAGCGGTATCTGTTTGAGGCTTGTTACCGAGATAAAATGCTTCAAACCATATATTAACTTTTATATTCCTTTTGTGTGCTTCTTTTATCCATATAGCAAGTGTATCTATGCCTTTAAATTGCTCGTTTTGCACAGTAAAGCCATAATTTTTCATAACTTCACTTGGATAGATTGTTTTACCATGAAAATATGTTTCTAAGAATACATTATTTATTCCTGATGCTTTAAGCTTGTCCAGTGCAGATATAATTCCTGCTTCGGAATTGCTTGTCGGTCTAATCCATATACCTTTTAATTCGTTGGCTTTATATGGTATTGCTGTTGCAAGTGCGTCATTTGCGTTTTGCATTGCAAGTTGTGCAAATTCTTTTGCAGAGGCAGAATTTCTGTGTGCTTTTCTTAAGTTTCTTTTTGCTTGGCTTATTAGCTCTTTTGTGGGTTTTGCATAATAGTTGTAGCTATTGTGCATATAATAATTTACCATTGTATTTGCTTCTTCGATTTTTTCTTTTGCTGCAAATATATAGCTTTCTGATGTTGTAAGTGCAGTAATAGTTTTTGTATTTGTATCAATGTAAATTTTGGTTCCGACATGTATATTTTGGTTTAGCCAAGTTTTTGCTCTACCGTGAGCACTTATCACCAGTCCATTTGTTGGTATAAGAGAATCAGCACCGCTTAATGATGTAACTGTATTTCCGTCAACTATTGCTTCTGCCCCAAATTCATTAGTATTTGTTGAAATTCCGTGTGATGATGAATATATTACCAATTGATTAGCACCACGCATACCCGGATATCCGCTTCCTGCAAGATTGTTTTTAAGTGTAGGGTCAATTGCATTGTATCGGTATGAGCTTTTTTGATAAACTTGTTCATGTGTTGTCGGTATATATTCAAAATATGGACTATCAGACGCAAGTGCAAAGTTTTGTATACTTATAAATGTTATTAGTAATAAAAATTTAACTACTGATTTTTTCATTGTGTGTACCTCTAATCATAGTAAAATGGTTTCTTACGAAAATAATACTGCGAATTTTTATATTTTAAGTCATCTATCATACGTATTTTTGCTTTGGCAGCTTTGTCATTGGGTCTTGCTGATAGAGCCTTTGCATAGGCCTCTCTGGCTTTTACCAAATCAGCTAATTTTTCGTTTGTTTCTCCCAGTTTGAAATTAACTTCATATTTATCATAATAATTGTATTTTGATGCAGCCTTGAGATATTTTACAGCATCGTTAAAGTTTTGCATGTCGTAAGCAACAAGTCCATAGTAGTAATTTACTGTCGGATTTTTAATATTCATATTTAAACCTTTGTTTAGATATGATTTAGCAAGAGAATATTTTTTTAATTTGCCATATATGTATCCAATTTTTCCATATACATCTATTAATTCGGGATTTGCTTCTGTTGCGGCAATATAAGAACCTAATGCTTCACCGTAATAAAATAGTTGTTTTTCTTTTGTTATATTTTTTGTTTTTTCTGCTTTATTTAAGAAGTTATCTCCAAGTTTTACATATTTTTTTGCTTGAATAACAGAATAGTCAATATTTACGCTATTGTATTCAACTGCACCGTCAAGTGCATTGGCACTATTAGTACAAAAGATTATACACAAGATTATTGATATTATTGTAAAATTTTTCATAATATGTATTTGAAATTCAACTTAATAATTCACAACATCTACTATTATATCAATAAAATTTAAGTTATCATAATACTTAACACGGGGTAATATTTTGAACCAACTATTTTTTTTATTAATGTTTATAATTCTATCTGCTGCATTTGCTGTTGCATCTGTATTAGCTGGATTTTTTGTCGGATATAAATCTGATGAAATTGAAGATTTACCTTACGAATGCGGCATGAAAACTTTTGGAAATGCAAAAATTCAATTTGATGTTAAATTTTTAAATTTTGCAATTATGTTTTTAATATTTGATGTTGAAACAATTTTTTTATTTCCTTTTGCTGTTGCTTTGGGTGAATTAGATATATATGTTTTATTTGAAGCTGTTATTTTTACTTTGATTTTTTTGTATTCATTATTTTTCGCTGTAAAAAAGAATATTTTGAGGTGGCAATAATGAATTTAATTGTGTCAAGCATAGATTATATATTAAATTGGGGACGTTCAAATTCAGTTTGGCCGTTTACATTTGCAACGTCTTGCTGCGGAATTGAAATGATGCAGACCAGTGCAAGTAACTATGATATTGCCAGATTTGGCTCGGAAGTTTTCAGAGCATCCCCAAGACAAGCTGATTTATTAATTTGTGCAGGTACTATTACTCACAAAATGGCACCGGCTGTTTTAAAATTATATAAACAAATTGCAGAACCAAAATATGTTATTGCAATGGGTGCCTGTGCTTGTGGCGGAGGCATGTTTGCAGAGGATTCTTATTCTGTTGTTAAAGGCATTGATAAAATTATTCCTGTTGATATTTATTTACCAATGTGTCCTCCAAAGCCTGAAGCGTTATTGGACTCTATTATTAAGCTGCAAAAAAATATTAGAAAAGAGTCATTTTTGGAACGTGAAAAGTTTGTTTCCGGACATTGCTCTATGCTTAAAGAACAAAATGATTTATTGGTTGACGTTAATGATTTAAATATTTCGTATTGGGGTGTTAGCGAAAATGTTTGATACTTCAATTTTGTATGATAAATTTTGTATTGATATTATAGAAAATAAAATTGTTGTTAGAGATAATTTTATTGATGTTATTGAATTTTTAAAGAATACACCGGAATATTGCTTTGATGTTTTGAGTTCAATTGTTGCAGTTGACCTTGTTGATAAAATTGAACTGATATATCAGTTATATTCAACTCAAACAAAGCAAATGTGTCAAGTTTCTTATTATTGCGAAAATTTTATTGCACCGAGTATCGTATCCGTGTATAAATCGGCATATTTTGATGAATGTGAAATCTTTGATATGTTTGGTGTTAAATTTGAAAATAATAATAGTTTAAAAAGACTGTATATGCCTGAAGCATGGATTGGTCATCCAATGCTTAAATCTTACAAATTAAATGACGAAAGGTTGGCTTGGAATGAGTAATATTATGAAAATTAATATTGGACCTCAGCATCCGTCAACTCACGGAGTTTTAAGGTTGATTGCAGAATTGGACGGTGAAGAAATTATTTCACTTGAGCCTGTTGTTGGTTATTTGCATAGAGGCTTAGAAAAATTGGCAGAAAATCGTTCATATTTGCAGTATTTGCCAATGGTTGACAGAATAGATTATTTAGGCGGATTTTTTACTTCTTATGCATACTGTAATTGTGTTGAGCATCTTTTAAACTGCGAGGTTCCTGTAAGGGCTGAGTATATAAGAGTTTTATGTATGGAATTAAACAGAATTGCATCTCATTTATTGTGGTTAGGTACATTTATGCTTGACTTAGGTGCATCTTCTCCATTGTTTTACTGCTTTAGAGATAGAGAGATTATTTTATCACTATTTGAAGAATTAACCGGTCAAAGAATGATGTATAATTACTTTATTTTTGGCGGTGTAAGATTCGATATTACAAATGAATGGTTAAATAAAGTTTATGATTTTACAGTAAAATTTCCTCAATGTATTTCTGATTATGAAAAGATTATTACAACAAATCCTATATTTACCGATAGAACAATTAATAAAGGCATATTGAGTAAAAATGTTGCGTTACAGTATTCTGTGACAGGTCCAAATTTAAGGGCAAGCGGAATGGAATTGGATTTTAGGAAATCAAATCCATATTCTGTATATGATAAACTTGATTTTGTGCCTGCTGTAAATCATTTGTGCGATGCTTACGGTCGGTATTTAGTCAGAATTGCTGAAATGAGATCGTCTGTTGTTATAATAAAACAGGTGATAAGATATTTGAAAGAAAATAAAGGTGATATCTCTGCAAATATTAAGGCTATAAATTTAAAAGTTCAAGAAGGTGAATATACATCTTACGTTGAATCTTCAAGAGGTTTGTTATGTTGTTATTTAAGAGCAGACGGCTCTGATAAACCATATCGTGTAAAGTGGCGTACAGGCTCGTATTATGCTGTTCAAGTTCTTCCGCAAATTGTCAAAAATGTAAATTATAGTGACTTAATTGCCATATTTGGTTCTTTGGATGTTATCATGCCGGAGGTTGATAAGTAATGAATTATTTATATTTTTGGTACATTCAATTTCTACAAAATTATAATATTCCAAAAATATTTGGGGATATAACGTTTCCGTTGCTTCCTTTTTGTATAATTGCCGGAATGATAATTTTATTTGTTCTTGTACTTGTTCTCATGGAAAGAAAAGTATTAGGTTTGTTTACTCAAAGAAAAGGGCCTAATAGAGTTGGTATTTGGGGAATTTTGCAAACTGTTGCTGATGCTATTAAAATTTTATGTAAACAAAATATAGATGTAAAAGGCTCTGATAAATTTTTATTTAATGTAGCACCGATTCTCGTTTTTGTGCCTGTTATGATTTTATGGGGTATCATTCCTTATTCTTCTGAATTTACGTTTATGAATTTTTCTGTAAGTGCGTTGTTGTATCTTTCAATTGCTGTTTTACCTGTAATTTCAATTATTCTCGCTGGATATTCAAGTAATAATAAATATTCTTTAATAGGTGCTATTCGTTCTGGTGCTCAGATTATAAGTTATGAATTACCTATAATGTTTGTATTGCTTTCTATTGCCGTTTTATCATCTTCTATTAATTTAAAAGATATTGTATTTTCCCAACTGAATTCTTTTTCCGTTCTTGGTTGGCATTTTATACCTTGTTTTCTAGGCTTTTTGATAATGTTTATTTGTATATTGGTTGAATTAAACAGATGTCCGTTTGACTTACCTGAGGCAGAAAGTGAACTTGTTGCAGGATATAATACTGAATATTCAGGCATGAGATTTGCATTATTCTTTTTGGCTGAGTATGCAAATTTATTTGTCATGAGTGCGTTTATGGTAATCTTATTTTTTGGTGGCTTTTTACCGCTAACTTTTAAATATATTTCAGAATATATATTTTCTGACAGTCAATTTTTGCAGGTATTTATATATTTTGAACAGGTATTTTGGTTGATTTTTAAATCTTTTCTATTGGTATTTGTTATTATGTTGGTAAGAGCAACTTTACCAAGATTGTCAGTTAAATCATTAATGCAATTTTCTTGGTTTGTTTTATTACCGCTTTCTATGCTGAATTTTATATTAATTGCAGTTATTAAATTTTATGCTGTTGGAGGTAATTTATGATTAAAATTTTTAGAAAAATTTTATCTCTTATAATAGGGCATATAACTGTATTTAAACATTCTTTTAAAAAACGTGTTACTATTGAATATCCGGAAGTAAAGCCCGTAATACCTGAGCGTTTCAGAGGAAAACCTGATTGGTACGGAAATAAATGTATTGGATGTAAATTATGTGAAAAAGTTTGTCCTGCTTTTGCGGTAAATGTTATTAAGCAAAATGATAATATTAATTTTAAAATTGATTTATCGAGGTGTATTTTGTGCGGTAATTGTATGTATAATTGTCCAAAATCCGCAATTAAACTTACATCTGATTTTGAATTGGCGACAGACTTAAAAGAAAATTTAATAATTAATAAAAATAGTAAGGATGAATTATATGAGTGAAATTGAAATTATAAAAGGTATAACTTTTTGGGGTTTTTCATTCTTGGTAATATTATTTTCAGTATTATCTGTTTTTGCTTCTAAAATTTTATATTCTTTGCTATTTGCTGTGATAACGTTTTTTAGTGCTGCTGGAATTTTCTTTTCTTTGGGTGCTGATTATAACGCAGTTGTACAAATTGCAATTTATGGTGTTGCAGTTCCTGTTATTTTTCTATTTGCAATAATGTTTACTTCAAGAAGTGAAAACAAAGTGGTAAATATTTCTTTCAAACCAAGATTTTTTATAGGATTTTTATCGGCTTCGCTTTTATTAATAGTATTATGGTATTTTGCAGAGTTTGCAGCACACTTAAATCCGAAAGTTATGGCATTTTTTTCTCTTAAATTGGAGGATTTTTGCGATTACAATTCTATAATTAGTATTGCAAAGGGTATTTATATTAATTATCAGGTTTCATTTATTACAATTTCTATTATCGTTTTAACTGTAATTATTGGAATATCTGTTTTAAATGTGATAAAGGAGAAAAATCGTGGTTGAAAAATTTTTAAATATTAGTTTATATCATTATCTTTTATTCGCATTAATTCTGTTTATGATAGGAATTTTAGGCACTATTATTTCTAAGAACATAATAAAAATTTTGATTTGTATTGAATTTATGCTTACGTCAGTAAATATTAATTTTATTGCTTTTGCGTCTTATGTTGATGCCACAAAGTCTGATGGCTTCGTATTATCATTATTTTACACTGCTATCGGTGCAATTGAAATAGCAGTAGCACTTGTTATTTTTTATTTGATGTACAGAGAAAAGAAAAGTATTAATATTGAAAATTATAAGGAGTTAAATGATTAATGAATTTGTTTAATTTATTTACTGAAAATATATATACTGTTATTTTAATTCCTTTTTGGGCAATGATATTAATATTTTTGGGCAAATTTTTTTCTGTATTGTCATCTAAAAAAGTTGTAAATTGTATATCTTTGAGTGCTGCTTTTTATTGTCTGATTTTTGCTATTGGTGGATTTGTTCGCACTGTTACAGAAAAGGGATTTTTGCAGGAGTATAATATTCCTTTTCTTACTATTGGCAAATTTAATTTTACTTTAGGTTCGTATTTCGACGGTATTTCTGCATGGATGCTTTTACTTGCAGTTATTATTTCTTTTATAGTTCAAATTTATTCAATTTCATACATGAGATCTGATGTTGGTTATATCAGATATTTTACATTACTAAATTTATTTAATTTTTCAATGTTTGGTTTAATTTTAAGTCCAAATATGTTTCAAATGTACATTTTTTGGGAACTGGTAGGTGTTTCGAGTTATCTTTTAATAGGTTTTTGGTATAAGAATTCAGAAGCGTCTTATGCTGCAAAAAAGGCATTCATAATGAATAGAATAGGTGATTTTTCGTTGCTTTCAGGCATTATTTTGTCTGCATATATTATTTTATCAAATTTAAGCAATGTTGCTTCTATTTCGTTGCCTTTTTCTGATATGATGAATATTTCCGCCCAAATTTATGGTTGTACCTCTGATGGAATTTTTATTTTAACTTGTGTGTTGCTGCTTGGTGGTGCTATTGCAAAGTCTGCACAATTCCCGTTAAATAACTGGTTAATTGATGCTATGAAGGGGCCTACTCCTGTAAGTGCTTTGATTCATTCTGCAACTATGGTTGCAGCAGGTGTATTTTTACTTTTTAGATTATATCCTTTATTTTCTTTAAATGATGTAGTTTTGAATATAATTGCCATTATTGGTATTATAACTGCTATTATATGCTCTTATTCAGCAATTGTTCAGACTGACATGAAAAAAATCCTTGCATATTCTACAAATGCACAGTTGGGATTGATGTTTTTGGCGGTTGGTTGCTGTTCTGTAACTGTCGGGCTGTTTCACCTGACTACTCATGCTTTTGCAAAGGCGATGTTATTTTTAGTTGTAGGATGCGTTATTAAATTATTAAATAATCAAGATATTAAATTTGCAGGAGGTTTAAGAAAAAAATATCCGCTTTTGGCATATATTTGTCTTATTGGTGTAATTTCTTTATCAGGTATTTTGTTTGCAGGTTTTTCATCAAAGGAATTAATTTTAGGTAATTTATTTGAAAGAGGACATTTTGTCTTTGCATTTATATTTTTATTAATTTCATTTATGACTGCATATTATTTATTTAGATTTTATTATTATATATTTGAAGGAAACGAAAAAGTGCAAATTGAGAATTCCAAGTTGGATTATACTTTATTATTTCCGCTTTTGGTGCTGGCATTTTTTGTAATTGCTTTTTGGTTTGTTTTACCAAAAACATCTGATATATTTTTAAAATTAATAAATCTATTTGTTGTTTTATTTGCGGTTGTTGTTTCATTTATTGTGTATTATTATTCGAGTTATTTCCGAAAGATACCGCTACTGTATGATATATCATTAAATGGTTTCTATTTTGAAAACATCAATAAATATTTTGTAAATTGCTATAAAATGTTTTCTAATGTGCTATATAAATTTGAAAAAACTGTTTTTGAAGGTTTTGTATATACTGTAACTACATTTACAAGAGTAATTGCCTTAGTATTCTCTAAAATGCAGACAGGTAATATACAGTCTTATTTGGTTTATTCATTGTTTATTATTATGTTAAGTTTTAGTGGCATATTGATTGTTTATATATTAATTTTGTATTTTTCAGAGGTGCAGTAATGGATTTAAGATTATTAATTTTTTCACCAATAATAATTTCTATTTTATTTTTATTGCCTGTTTTTTCGGGAAAGCATATTCTTGTACGAAGAATTGCAAAATTATTTGCCGGGTTGCATTTTATATATTCATTATTTTTTATTATTTTTTATAATCTTGATTCTATTTCAAACTTTGATACTGAAATCACATTTTTTGGTGAAAAATGGCTTGGTTCGCTTGGTGTATCTTTGATATTCGGACTTGATGGCCTATCGCTTCTTTTGGTTGTATTAACTTCATTTTTAGTTTTATTTTCTTGTATTGCAAGTAAAGGTTCTATTAAATCAAAACATTCATTGTATTACGCATTAATTTTTATTTTAGAAACTTCTGTTTTGGGTACATTTTGTGCAAAAGATATATTTGTATTTTTCTTGTTCTGGGAATTGGAGTTAATTCCTATGTATTTCTTGATAAGTTTATGGGGTCATGATTTTGCAAAAAAATCAGCAATGAAATTTTTATTATATACCTTTATAGGTAGTTTATTTATGTTGTGCGGTTTTTTAATGTTATATAATTTTAACTATATTTCAACATCTGAGCTTTCAGCGGCTATTGACAATTTAAACTTTGATTATGAATCTGCACCAATATATTTACAGGTTGTAGCCTCAATTTTGCTTTTATTGGGCTTTGCTGTTAAACTTCCAATTATACCTTTACATAATTGGCTGCCTGCTGCACACGTTGATGCCCCAACTCCTGTTAGTATGCTGCTTGCAGGGATTTTATTGAAAATGGGTGCTTATGGTATTATTAGATTTAATATGCAACTGCTGCCGGATGCGTTTATAATAATTGTTCCATATTTAGTATTTTTTGCTTTTGTAAATATAGTTTTTGCTGCGTTTGTTGCATTTGTGCAAACTGATATTAAGAGAATAGTTGCATATTCAAGTATTTCATCTATGGGGCTTGTTTTATTAGGACTATGCTCATTAAATACAGTAGGAATTACCGGAGCAGTTTTGTTGATGCTGGCTCATGGTGTTATTTCAGCAGGATTATTTTTCGCTGTTGGAGTAATATATAATAGAACAGGTACGAGAAATATAAGTCAATTAGGTGGGTTAATGCTTGTTATGCCAAGACTTGCTCTATTTACGTTTATATTATGTCTTGCGAGCATGGGAGTACCTTTGTTAATATCTTTCCCTGCTGAATTTATGATATTTTTGGGTGCTTTTATATCAGCTGTGTATAGCAATTATTATATTCAAGTTGTAGCATTAGTTTCAGTTATTGTTTTAGTGCTGTCGCTTATTTATTTGCTAAGGTTGTTGCACAAAACTTTTTACGGTGAATTATCTGAACGTTGGCTAAAAGTTGGAGATGTGGTTACTCACGAATTCATTATTTTGTCAGTGATATCATCTATTACTGTAATTTTTGGAATTGTACCAATGTCAGTTATAATATATATAATACCTGCGATAAGAAACATTACAGGTGCATTTGGAGGTTAATATGAGTTTAATTTTAGATATTTCAAATTCAATGTTGGCTGAGGCAGTACTACTTATAACTTTTTTTGTTTTATCATTATTTTCAATGTTTTATAATGTCAAATATCATAAATTATCAAAGTGGATTGCAGTTTCGGGTATTGCTTTAGCTTTGGTTTCTTTAAAATTTCTTCAATTAGAACCTGTATATTATGCTTTTAATGAATCTATCATTTCAGATACTTTTACTGTTTTTGTAAAAACATTAATTTTATTTTCATCATTGATAATAATTTTACTTTCTAAAAAAAATGTGACTAAGCGAAACCATAAAACATTTCAATTTTACACTTTGCTTATTGCCGGTGTCATGTCCTCTTTGTTGGTTGTATCATCAAATGATTTTGTGACATTAACCGTGTCTTTAGAGATGTTAAGCTTTTCAACTTATTTTTTGATTGCATATAAAAAAGGATATCTTTCAAAAGAGGCTTCTTTTAAATATATAATTTCAAATGCTTTTTCAACTGCTATATATTTGTTTGGTGTTTCTTACCTTTATGGTATAACAGGAAATTTAAATTTTAATTCTATAAATGATTACTTTATGCAAAATGAACCAACCTTAATATATACATTTGCGGTTGTGTTTATTGCTATCGGCTTGTTATTCAAACTTGCTATTTTACCGTTTGCAAATTGGATATTAGATGTATATGAAGGAAGTGCAACTTCTGTTTCGGCATTTATTGCAACTATACCAAAAATTGCTGTTATTGCTGTGCTAGCCAGATTATTTGTATTTATTTTGGGTAATTCTTTTGAACTGCCTGTTATACTGGTTATATTGTCTGTAATAACTGCTATTTGGGCAAATATTCTTGCAATCAGACAGAAAAAAATATTAAGAATACTTGCTTGCAGTTCAAGTGCAAATGCCGCATATATGCTGTTTGTTCTTTCGCTTGTATCAGTTTATAATTTATCTACTGTTTTATTTTATTTAATTACCTATGTATTTATGAATTTAGGTGCATTTGCAGCGATTATTGTATTGGAAAATTCAAATTACGGACTAAAATTAAATGGACTAAAAGGATTAGCATATACAAATCCTTTGTTTACGTTGAGTTTTGCAATTTGTATTTTTGGACTTGCAGGTTTTCCTATTACTTCAGGTTTTATTGCAAAATTTTATCTGTTTTCGGCGATTATTCGTTCCGGAGCAGTATTTATTCCGTTTCTGATAATATTGGCTATGACAATTGTTGTTGCTGCCTATTATTACACGAATGTTGTTGCAAAAATGTTTGAGAAAGCCGACACTCAAGATAGTCAAATAGTTTATAACAGCACAACATCAGCAACCGTAATCTTGTATGCTTGTTCGCTAATTACTCTTGTTGTAGGAATAATGCCGTTCGCATTACTTGAATTATGTAAATTTATTGCATATAACTTGTAAAAGTATTACCAATCTTTCCAGGAATATCCGGGTGAAATATTATGCTGCAACAGATAACCGTCATCGGTACCAAAATCAATATATTCCCATGCTTTACGCCACCAAGGCTTTTTAACATAACGACCTGATTTGTATTCTCTGTTTGCATTTTGTGCTTTTGTTAGTTGTACTTGCTCAGCAGTTACTTGTGAATAATTGTAATTTACAAGTGCTTCCGGAGAAGTTAATTCTTCAGTTGTTGTATAGGCAAAAACTTCTGATGCCATAAATACAATTGCTATGCTTATAAAAAATAAATTTTTAAAATTCATTTTGTCCCCCAATAATGATATAATACATAAAATTTAGATATTTTTCCAATATTTTAAAAATAATTTACATATCTAAGGCTGATTTAATTTGAAATTCAAGTTCGTCCAATTTATCCTCTGAAACTCTTGCTATTATTTCACCTTTTTTAAAAACGTATCCTTCATTTATTCCGCCTGCTATTCCAAAATCAGCATGAGATGCTTCACCCGGACCGTTCACTGCACAGCCCATTGTTGCAATTGTAATATTTGCATCAAGATTCTTAAATCTTTCTTCAACTTTTTTTGCAAGTTCAATTAGTTTAATTTGTGTCCTTCCGCAAGTTGGACAAGATATAAAATTTACGCCTTTTTTACGCAAATTTAGTGATTTTAATATTGCATATCCTGCATATACTTCTTCTATCGGATTTTCAGTCAATGAAACTCTTATTGTATCACCTATACCTTGTGATAACAGTGAGCCAATACCAACAGATGATTTTACTAAACCGCCTTTTAAAGTCCCTGCTTCTGTAAGCCCAATATGCAGCGGATAATCATATTTATCTGAAAAAATTTTGTAGGCTTCAATTGTTGTTGGAACATCAGATGATTTTAACGAAACTTTGATTAAGTCAAAATTTAAGTCCTCTAAAATTTTTACGTGTCCTTCAGCACTTTTTACCATTTTTTCAGCAAGTGAAATATCCAAATCTTTTAGTTCTTTTTCAAGTGAGCCTGCATTTATGCCTATTCTTATAGGAATATTTTGTTGTTTTGCAAGTTTCACAACTTTTTCAACATTTTCACGCTTTCCGATATTTCCGGGATTTAGTCGTAACGCAGAAACACCATTATTTATTGCCTGTATTGCTAATCTGTAATCAAAATGAATATCAGCGACAACAGGTATTGGCGATTTCTTTGAAATGTCTTTCAGTGCTTCACCTGCATCTTTGTTAAGTATGGCAAGTCTGATTATTTCACATCCTGCCTCAGCAAGTTCATCTATTTGTTTTAATGTAGCATTAACATCTCTTGTGTCGGTGTTACACATAGATTGAACTGTAATTGGTGCATCACCGCCTATTTTTACGTTCCCTATTGAAATTTGTTTTGTTTTTTTTCTTTTTATCATACAATTATAATATCACTAAAATATTAAAAGAGGTATATATGAAAATAGCAGTATTATCTGATATTCACGGAAATATGTTTGCCTTGAGGGCAGTTTTGGAAGATATGAAACAGTTTAAAGTTGAGAGAGTTTTTTGTTTGGGCGATTTGGCAATGGCAGGACCGGAACCAAATAAAACAATTGATTTTGTTAGAACTCAAGATTGGACTGTAATTCAAGGTAATACTGATGAAATGATTGCATTTTATTCAGATGATGTATATAATGCGGTAAAAGCAGGTGCAAGTATTATGGCAAATGCACTTGAGCAGGATGTAAAAGAAATTTCTGACGAAAATAAAAAATATTTGAAAAATTTACCTATAAACAAATGTGTTGAACTTGAAGGTCTTAAAATATTATTAGTACATGGTTCTCCAAGACGAAATAATGAAAACATTTTTCCGAATATGGACATGAATGTAATAGAAGATATCTTCAATGAAGTTGATGCTGATGTTGTATTTTGCGGTCATACCCATATTCCATGCGGTTATCAAACTAATTCAAAAGTTACGGTTGTAAACGATGGAAGTGTAGGAAGACCATTTACTGAAAATCCAAAAGCGTGTTACGTAATTGCAGATATTAATAACGGAAATATAACAATTGAACATAGAATGATAGATTATGATAAAACTTCAGCAGTTGCAATACTTGAAAAAAGACAGTTTGAAGGTGCTGAAAAACTGGCTCAAATGCTTATAAATCCTGAAAAACGACACTTGTAAATATATATTAATTTCTGTAACTTGTCAGGCATATAAGGTATAATAACACTATGGATAATATTATACCGTTTTATACAAATGATGGCTCTGTTGGACTGTATAGCATAGATGATAACGATATTTTTCACTCTGTTTATGGTGCGTTGAGTGAGGCCTATGATAAATTTGTTTTGCCTGCAAATTTTAATTATTTTTTTAAAGATAACAATGAAATTAAAATTTTAGACTTATGTTTTGGAATTGGATATAATTCAAAAGTTTTTTTAAACGAAATTTTTTCAAAAAATGTTTTTCTTACAGAAAATAACGAAACGATACATACTGATAATAATTTTAATAATAAATATAGCGATAAGATAGATACCAATAAAATAAATAAATTAAAATATAACTTTTCGATATATTCTAATAATATTTTAAAGAAAAAATTTTTTAAAAAAATAATAAATAGAGAAAAAAAATGTGATAAATTAAAAATCAAAATTGATGCAATTGATGTTAATGAAAATTTAATGAAATTATCACCATTATTAAAAACATGTACTGCATTTTTAAGACAAAGAATGACAGGCATTGATAAAGTAGACAAATATATTTATAGTGGCAAAAAATTTAAATCTAAATATAAACTTAAAAATGAAGTTAATCTGCTAATACTGATGTCTATTGTTGATAAATACGGTCAAGAGTATTTGTCAGAAACATTTTGTGAATTAATTAAAAGTAAAAAATGGCATAATTTTATAAGTGAGGATATGAGGCATTTTATGAAATTTTATATTTCTTCTAAGGGTATTTGCTTACCCCAATCAAATAAAATGTCTTTTTTACATAATATATATTATAAGTATATATCAAAAAGTTATAAAAATACACTAAAAGTACTAGAAAATAACGAAATATCATTTAATGGTATTATTGATGATGCAAGACATTTTTTATTATCAAATGATGAAATATATGATTTCATTTTTTTAGATGCTTTTTCACCTAAAAAATGTCCAAATCTTTGGACTTTTGATTTTTTTAAACTTTTATATTCGCACTTATCTGAGAATGGTAAAATTTTGACATATTCAAATTCTCCTGCCGTAAGAAATGCTTTTATAAAAAATAATTTTTATATTGGAAAAATATATAACGATAATGAGAACAGGTATACAGGTACTATTGCGGTGAAAAATGCAGATTTGATTAAATATAAATTATCCAAATATGAATATGGATTACTTAATACAAGAGCAGGAATAATGTATAGTGATAAAAATCTTAATGACTCAAATGAAATAATTTTACAAAGAAGAATAAATGATTTTAACGAAAGTACTTTAATTTCTGCTACAAAGTATATTAATGATTTTAAGGGAGATAAAAATGAAATATGATGTAGTTATAGTTGGTGGCGGTACCGCAGGCTGTTCTGCCGCTTATATGCTTGGCAAATATGGTAAAAAAGTTTTAATTATTGAAAAAAATACTTTTCTTGGCGGTTCTATGACATCATCACTTGTTACTCCGATGATGAAAACCTCTGAAAATAGTATAAATAATGAGTTTCTAACAACTTTTCTTACAAAAATGAAAAAGTATAATTCTTCTATTACATATTCTGATGGCAACAACGGTTGGTTTAATCCTCAAATTGCAAAAATTGTCTTTGATGAGTTGATGAAAGATGCTAATGTTAAAATTTTTTATGATTCTGTTTTAGATTCCGTAAATATATCGTTAAGACATATCAATAAGTTATATCTAAAATCAAAAATGTTATCGACACCTATCGAAGCGAAATATTTTATTGATGCAACAGGCAATTGTGATTTAGGATTTATTGCAAATTGTAATTTTTTAAATCAACCAAATGAAAATCAGCCTACTAATTTGCGTTTCATGATGGGTGGAGTAGATACAAGGTTATTTGCTGATTGGTTGCTTAAAATTGATAATGACAGAAATGTTACAACAGTAGCAGAAATTGGCGGACAGATACACTTATCAACGGCATACACTTGGGATAACGATAAAAAATGGGCATTGAAACCTTATTTTGATAAAGGTGTAAAAGATGGTATTATAGAAGATGAAGACAGAAATTATTTTCAAATTTTTACTGTTCCAAATATGCCTGATACCATTGCTTTTAACTGTCCAAGAATTTATTTTGATGATAATATTAATCCTCTTGATGTTAATGCTTATTCAGAGGCTTTAATAAAGGGTCGTTTGGCTATTTTGCGTCTTACAGATTTTTGTAAAAAATATTTTAAGGGCTTTGATAACGCTTATATTTCTGATATCGCAGACAGCTTGGGTATAAGAACATCAAGACGCATTGTGGGTAAGTATGTTTATACGATTAACGATTTAAAATCAGGTAAAAAATTTGACAATTATGCATTAATTTCAAATTATCCGGTTGATGTTCATTCAAATAAAAAAGATAGTTCAGTTTTAGAACATTTTATGCAGGAATATCAACTTCCTATTGAAGCACTTATATCTGCTGATATAGATAATCTTTTTGTTATAGGTCGTTGTTTATCTGCGGACTTTTATTCTCAGGGGGCATTAAGAATTATACCCAGCTGTTTTTCTATGGGTGTCGCTGTGGCTAAATTTTTGAATAATATCTTATAATGACTTGATAACGGTATTTTTTGCGTTATAATTTAAGCATGGGGAAGCGTTTAAGGGTATTAGTTGTAATATTTTCATTTGTCATTTGCTATGCACTTTATTATATTGCATTACCTAAGCTAATGAATCTTGAAGATTTTAGTCCTATATTATCGAGATTCATTAAGCAAGAATATGGTTACAATGTAAAATTAGAAAAGCCTGTTTTTAAAATGGGATATTTACCTTCAATATGGATTAAGGCTGACAAGTTTATTATTTTCAACAGTGATAAATCTGACGCACTTCGTGTTGATGAGCCTGTAATAAAAATATCAATTTTACCTTTAATTCTAAAAAAAACTCATATAAGATATTTTAGTGCAAAAAATATTTATATGGATTTATATTGCGATGATAAACTTAATTTGAGCATTGGTGAATATCTTGTTGATGTAGATAAAAAATTGGATTTAAATATTTCAAATTCAAGGATTTATATTAATGATTTTAATTTCAATTTAAATGATACGATAAAAAATTCTAAAATAGTAATTGACGGCAAATATTTTAATATTGATAAATATGCTGACAAGAAGTATTTAGACTTATCTGCGAACTTTGATGTTATATCAAAAAATAAAAGAGTTCCAATTATAATTGATATTGATACCAAATTACCTTTTAACAATCATTTAGACGACTATCCTCCAAATATTTCCATTTCTGCTGCAAACTTAGATTTTTCAGATTTTGCAAATTATATTAAATATTTGACACATGGAGATATTTCTGATATCAGAGGTGTTTTACATTTTGATATTCACTCTGATAAATTTATAGACGATAAAAAACAGTACGTATCAACAATATTGTTTGATAATATTTATATTAAATCAAAATTTTTTGAAAAAGATTACAGCTATTCTAAAAAACTGCAATTAAATTCTGAATATTTACTACAAGGCTCAAGGCTTGATATTTCTGTCTTTGACTTAATTTTACCAAATACGATAATTAAATTAGGCGGGTTCGTGAATAGAATTGATTCAAAAAATCCTGTACCTAATTTAAATCTAAAAATTAATAATGCCAGAGCAACAGATTTAATTGATATAATGCCATATTGTAACAAGTTGGATAAATTATCGGACATTTATATTTCAATTTTAAAAGATGCAGATTTTCATGCAGATGTAAATGTTAATTTAGACATAAAAAATAATTTTAAAAGACCAAAACTATATGGTGATGTTAACGTTACTGATGCCTATATAGAAAGACCAATTCATAATGCTCCAAAAAATGCCGATATAAAATTAAAATATTTCGGTGAAAAATTGGATTTAAACGTATCTGTGCCGACTGATTTGAATCAATATGTGTCTGTTAAAGGTAAAATAGATGCCTATGATGAACACTATGCAGATTTACACATTACTAGTACACCAAGCATTAGTTTATCTGAAGCTGAGCGTGTTTTAATGCCTGTACACAGAGTGTTTGATTTTTTACTGGGACCTGTTCCTATAATGAAGTTTAGTGGATATGGTAATATAGACTTGATTGTTAAAGGTACTAAAAAAGATGCTCATACTTTTGGTTATTTTAGAACAAATAACGCAACAGTTAATTTTGATGATATACCAAATTTGGTACTTACCAATGCTTCTTCGGTATTAAATTTTAAGGATACCGATACTGTTTTTCATCTGGCAGAAGGGAATATTTTTGGTAAAAAAGTTTATATTGACGGAGATTGTAATTTAAAGGGTAAGTTTAATTTTGTTTCTAAATTGCATAATCAAAATGCAGGCTATTTATTAAACATAGTAAATACTTCACCAATGCTAAAAAAATATTTAAGTTCTGTATCATTGCTAAAAAATACTGAAGGTACTGCTGATATAAATTTGAATATAAGTGGTCAATTGCTAGATATAAATAATCTTGATTTTGGCAAAAACGTTCATGTTAAAGGTGATATAAGTTTACATTCAATAAAGACTAAACTTGCAAATTCTTTGGTTTATTTTCAAAATATATCAGGTTTAATTAAATTTAATGATTTTAATATAAATCTTAATTTAAATTCAAATTTAAGTAATTCAAATATTAAAATATTCGGAGATATCAAGTCTGATAATGCTAATTTAAAATTTAAGTCTGACAGAGTGAAAGTTTATGATTTTGCTCGTGCGTTTAATAACAATTTATTTGCATTTGCTGATTTAAATGCTACAAATCCTTCTTATGCGGAAATTAACGGAAGTTATAACGGCAACGTAAATAATATTGAATTTGATAAAATTAAAGCAAATGGTGCTATCTTTTTAAAAAATTGTAAGTTAATTTATAAACCGGAAAAATTGCCGATTACCATTATAAATGGTCAAATAAATGTTAAAAATAATGATGTGTATCTAAATCGTGTAAGTGCTCAAATTGGCACAATGCCGTCTATTTTTGGCGGCAAGATATTAAATGCGTTTACTAAACCTTATATTGATATTTCGCTTTTTTCAAGACCAAATCAAAAGTTTTTAGATTATATTTATAACTCAAAATCACTTTATCCTTTAAAAATTAAAGGAAATATGTCAATGTCATCGTTAATTTACGGACATTTAGACCGATTAAATATAAAGTCGAGTCTTCATTTGGATAAGTTGGCAAAACTCTATTTTATGGGTGCAACTTTGGGTGGTGATGATTTACCTATTGAGATTTCATCAAATTTTGTACTTGAAAAAGACAAGCTTTTTATTAAAAGTTTTCTGTATGATAAAATACTGGAAAACAAATCTCGTATTAGACAGCTATCAACAAGCGGATATTTGATTTTTGGAAAAGTGCTTTCGTTTAATAATTTTAAAATTATTACATTTGTTCCTACTGATGTGAAAATTTTTAATATTTTATTTAAAAAACCGTTTATTAAAAAAGGTTATTTTACTTCTGATATTGTTGTAAATGGGCCATTAACCAAACCTGATATCAGAGGTAATTTAGCATTATTTAACGTTGATATTCCTTTTTTAGATGCTTCAATAAAAAATGTTTCGCTAAGATTTTTACATAACTCTATTATTGCAAGCCTTATCGGGGATGCCTTTGAAAATTCTTTTAGAATTGATGTTGTAGCCAAAAATAGCTTTCAAGCACCATTTGTAATTAATAATGCAAAAATTGATGCAGGTAAAATTAACATAAATTCAATATATAACTCTTTAAACGATTATTCTGAACCTTCTGATACAAATGTGTCTGAAAATGAATCGTTTGATATAAATAATTTAATTATTAAAAAATTACACGTTGTTGCAGAAGAAGTTATAGTGAATACTACTTCTGCAAAAAATTTATCTGCAAATATTGTTCTTGATACAGGTAATCTTACAGTCAATAGATTTAATTTCAATTTAGCAAATGGTAAAATGGATGGATATATAAATTACAACTTTAAGTCAAAATTGTCTAAATTTAATTTAAATGCAATTGATATAGATGCAAATATGCTTGCAAATTCTCTTGCAGGACTTGATGGTCAAATATACGGGAATTTGAACGGACAGTTAAATGTAAGCTGTCAAGGAGAAAATCAATCTGATTGCTTTAAGTCACTTGCCGGGCATATTGCATTTAGAGTAAAAGACGGAAAAATGCCAAAATTGGGTTCTCTTGAATATTTATTAAAAGCAGGAAATCTTGTAAAGAGCGGTATTACAGGATTATCTGTAAATAATTTAATTAATCTTGTTACACCTCTTAAAACAGGTTCTTTCTCCGAAATAAAAGGTACAATTGATATTAATAAAGGTGTTGCAGATAAAATTCAAATTTTATCAAACAGTAAAGATTTAAATTTATTCATTATAGGAGAGTATAATCTTGTTTCAAAATTTGCTGATATGTATGTATTTGGCAGATTATCAAGAAAAATATCAACAATTTTAGGACCTGTCGGAAATTTATCTCTAAACACTTTATTTAACACTATTCCTGGTGTTGATTTAAATAATACATCGGATAAAGGACTTTTAAACGGAATTAACAAAATTCCGGGTCTTGAATTGACAAACAGATTATATAGAGTGTTTGCTGCTGAAATACATGGCGACATAAGCGGTGATGATTATGTTGAAAGTTTCCGCTGGATAGAATAAATTAATAATTTGTCCGGGTCATAATTTTGTTTGCTTTTGAATCAAACATTGTGTCTTTAAACCATACACCTTTAAACTTTTTATTTTTAAAAACATATTGTGTATCATACGCAGTAAAGTATATTGAGCCTGCAAGTTCTCCGTTTATGCGATATTGATGAGAGTAATACGGAAAATTTGGGTAATTTTTTGACATTTTGTCTATGTATCTTAAATTGCCCATCATATCATAATAGTAGGTTGTATATTTATCATTATTATACTGAATACCATACATATACATAACTTTTCCGTTAAATCTGTAAAATCCTGCAAGGCGTTCGGTTTCATTTTGCTTTTTCCCTGAGGTTATTTCTTCGTAGTGTTGTTTTAATTTATAGTCTTTTAAATGATTTTTATAAATTAATTTTAAAGAATTTTTCGGATATTTTTTTATAAACTCATCTTTATAAATAATATTTTTTATATCTTCAATATTTTTATCTCTGTCAAATTGCGTTTTATTTGCCCAATCAAATGACACAAGCCCTTGTAATATTGGGTCATCAGCAAATGCAGGATTTATGAGCAAAAATAGTATAAATAAAAAAGTAAATTTTTTCATAAATGAATTATAGCATAAATTTTGTATTATAATTTAGTTATGAATTACTTAAATAATAAATTTGATTGTATAGTAGTAGGTGCCGGTCATGCAGGCTGTGAAGCAGCACTTGCTTCTGCAAGATTAGGTCTGAAAGTTTTATTGTGTTCTTTGAATATGGATAACATTGCATTAATGCCTTGTAATCCTGCAATTGGCGGTCCTGCTAAATCTACTCTTGTACGTGAAATAGATGCACTTGGCGGACAAATGGGAGTATCTGCTGATGCTACTTATTTGCAAATGAAAACTCTTAATATGTCAAAAGGCCCTGCTGTAAGAGCATTAAGAGCACAATCTGATAAAAAAGAGTACACGCAATATATGCGTAATGTTATTCAAAATGAAAAAAATATTTATCTTAAACAATGTTGTATTACAAAGCTTTTAACAAAGGAAAATAAGATTGTTGGTGCAATTGATGAATATGGCATTGAATATTCAGCTCCTGTTGTAATTTTAACAACAGGCACATCTCTGGAAGCAAAAATTTGGGTAGGATTAAATTCTTATCCTGCCGGCAGATTAGGAGAAATGCCTGCAAAAGGTTTATCAAAATCATTAATAGATTTGGGATTTATAATAAAAAGATTAAAAACAGGGACTCCGCAAAGAGTTGACAGTAGAACTATTGATTATTCAAAAATGATTGTTCAAAATGGCGATGACGAATTAAGTTTTTATTCCTTCAGACTTGATAGACCTATTAGAAAGCAATATCCTTGTTATTTGACAAAAACAAATGAAAAAACTCACGAAATAATTAAAGCAAATCTTGATAAATCACCTATGTATCAGGGTTTAATTCACGCAATCGGGCCTCGATATTGTCCGTCGATAGAGGATAAAATTGTAAGATTTGCGTCAAATCCTTCTCATCACATTTTTATTGAACCTGAAGGTTTAAATACTTATGAGGTTTATATACAGGGATTTTCAAGCAGTCTGCCTGCTGATGTTCAAATTCAAATGCTTAGAACGCTTCCCGGACTTGAAAATGCACACGTGATAAAACCTGCATACGCAGTAGAATATGATTATGTTCCTGCGGTACAAAATACCCATTCACTTATGACAAAACGTGTTAAGGGGTTGTTTATGGCAGGACAAATTAATGGTACAAGCGGTTATGAAGAAGCAGCAGCACAAGGTTTAATTGCAGGTATAAATGCCGTAAATTATTTAAACAATTCAGATATGCTGGAGCTTTCAAGAAGTTCATCATATATTGGTACATTAATTGACGATTTGGTTACAAAAGACATTGAAGAACCATATAGAATGCTTACTTCTCGCTCTGAGTACAGATTATTACTTCGACAGGATAATGCAGATGCAAGACTTTCGGAAATTGGTCATAAAATGGGGCTTCTTGATGAAGAACAATATCAAAGATTTTTGAATAAACAACAAAATATTGAACTTGAGGTTCAAAGGTTGAAAGATACTAAATTAAAAGCAACTGAAAAAACAAACGAAATTCTTGCTAAATATGGAGAACATATTGATAAGGGTATTAGATTATCAGAACTTTTAAAACGTCCGAATATTTCATATAAAATTATTCAAGAATTGGATAATGATGCTAAAAATTTAAATTTACCAAAAGAAACTTATGAGCAAATAGAAATTTTGTTAAAATATGACGGATATTTGAAGCGTCAAGAAGCACAAGTTGATAATGCAGGCAAATTAGAAAAAATAAAAATCCCAAAAGATATTGATTACTCAAAAATATTACATATTTCAACCGAAACACGTGAAAAATTGGAAAAAATACGTCCTACGACGCTTGCTCAGGCTTCACGTATTGGTGGTGTAAAACCTGCCGATTTGAGTGTTTTAATGGTTATGCTTGAAAAGCACTTGATACACTAATTTACAAATTGCATGTAACATATTTAGAAATAATCCGACCTTATTGGAATGAGTAATTTTATCTTAACGAAACAACAGCAAAGCAAGCATTGTCTGAACGCAGTGAGTTTGCTTGCTTTTAGTTGAGTTTAGATAAAATTAACGAATGGAAATCGGTCGTGGTTTTTGTGAAACTTTTGCCACCAAAAGTTTCCTCCGTCCGAGCAGGACATTACTATTTTTTGTAAATTTAAAATCTTGATTTTAGCAAAAATGTTTGATATAATTGATTTATGGGAATATATCAATGTAACATTTTACGGAAAATGTTACATTAATTGAAAGGACTAAATATGTTTAAAACACTGAATTGTAATATCTAAAAAATAAATTATATAAAATTTATAAAAAAACACTGTCATTTACTTTAGCTGAAACCCTAATTGTAATGGGTGTAATTGGTGTTGTTGCAGCACTAACTTTACCAAATTTAAACAATTCAACAGGTGATAAAGAAAAAGTTGCAAAAGTAAAGAAAATATATTCAAATCTTAATGATGCGTTTGGCCGTGCAACAGCAATATATGGGCCTATGGATGAGTGGTCAGATACAGTAGATACCTTTTTCAACAGAGTAACAGAATTTATGAAATTAAATAAAGTAGATTCTACTAATAAAAAAGTTATTACTGCTGACGGAACATCTATATCTTTTCAACATTCTTACAATAAAATATATGTCATGACTGTTGATATTGATGGAGATAATAAAGGTAAAAATTCATTTGGTTATGATAAGTTTTATTTTGAAGCATCTAACAATGAGCTAAGACCTTTTAATGACCCAGAGGCAAGTACTCAATATTGTAATACATTTGCAAATCTTATTACAAACAGAATGATATGTGGCTCTACATGGATTATAAATTACGATAATATGGATTATTTAAAACTTGACAGCAATGGAACATGTCCTAATGGGACTGTACCAACAGAAACAAATCCAAGATGTAACTAATTATTATTTCTCAAGTTTTTGAATTTTTCTGTACAATTCTTTTTGTTCTTCAGAAATATTTTTTGGAACAACAATTTTAATTTTGCCGTTCAAATCGCCAAATCCGCCTTCTTTTTTAGGTAAACCAAGATTTTTTAATCTTAAAGACTGACCTGATGATGTGCCTGCCGGTATCTTAATAGAAATCTTGCCGTGCAAAGTTTCCAAGTCTTTTTGCACTCCCAATACTGCTTCAGAAGGTGTTATTTCAATATCTTGTGTAAGATTTGAGCCTTCAACTGTGTATTTAGAATCTTTTATGTTTACTATTAGGAATAAATCACCTTTATTACCTGTGATATCCTCTTTGCCTTCGCCCTTCAAACGAACTTTTTGACCTTCAGCAATGCCTTTAGGTAATTTTACGTTTACCGTTTTATTTCTTTGAACTATACCTGTGCCGTTACAGTGTGTACAAAAAGCACCATGCGGTGGGCAAGCATTGCATTTTTCCATTTCTTTAAATGAAACTTTTATAGGTTTATCGTCAAATAAGTCTTTTACCGTAATATTAATGTTTTTTGTTACATCAAGATTTTCTTTAGGTTGAGTTTTTTGTTTAAAATTCATACCCATACCTTCAAAGCCTGTAAAACCAGCACGCTTTGAACCTGAACTTCTTTGACCGGACATCATATCACCAAATAGTGAACTAAAGAAATCCGAAAATCCTCCAAATCCGTCAAATGATGAAAATCCTTGTCCGCCTGCATTATTAAAATTAAAACTAAAATTTTCGTATCCCGGAGGCGGTGTAAAATCGGCACCACCTTGCCAGTTAGCACCTAAACTGTCATATCTTTGACGCTTTTCTTTATCACCTAAAACTTCGTAGGCTTCGTTTATTTCTTTAAACTTTTGTTCTGCCTCTTTTGTTTTATTTACGTCAGGGTGATATTTACGAGCCAACTTACGATAAGCAGACTTAATTTCTGCTTCTGTTGCCTCTCTTTTTACACCTAAGGTTTCATAATAATCTTTGTATTGCATGGAACATCATCTCCCATATTTATTGTAATACATGTTTGTAAAAATATGAAAATTGTTAATTATTTTTTAATGCTTTTGAACGTAGATTTCTGTGATAAGTTATTGCAAATCTGTGTGCCTCATCACGAACCCTCTGTATTAAAAATAAAGCACTTGAACCTCTCGGAATAATAATTGAATTTGATTGGTTAGGCAAAAATACTTCTTCTTCCCGTTTTGCTAAACTAACAATATCAATTCCGCTGACACCTAGTTCTTCTACAATTTGCATTACGCTTGACAGTTGTCCTTTACCGCCGTCAATGATGATTAAATCAGGTTTTTCCCAACCTTCTTCACCAAGCCTTTTAAATCTTCTTGATAATACTTCTTTCATAGATTGAAAATCATCAGGTTTTCCTTCTGTTGTTTTTACTTTATAACGTTTATATAAAGATTTTTTAGGCATACCGTTTACGAAACATATTCCTGAGGCAACAGTATTAGTACCTTGTATGTGGGAGATATCATAGCATTCAATTTTATGCGGAAAATTTTTAAGTCTTAATTTTTCAGCCAAATATGAACCTACTTCATTAAAATCATTTCCTATATTAACAAGTGCCTGAATTTTTGCTTTTTCAAGTGTATCTTGTGCATTTTTATCGGCTAGCATTTGAAGTTCTTTTCCGGCTTTGGTTTTTCCATAACTTATTTTTATTTTTTTTCTTGAAATTATTTCAAGCCATTCTTCATATAAGGATTTATTACCCAATGTTTCGAGTTCTGAGGATACAATTTTATCTGGAAAATCAAATTTTAGCATTGAATAGTAATCTTTAAAAAATCTTTCAAAAAACTCTGTTTTGTCTGCTTCTTCAACTGTGTAATCAAAAGATTTTTTATCTATTAAACGACCTTCTCTAATCATTAATATAACAATTACAATTACACCGTTGTCTTGTTTTATAGAAATGATATCTTCATTTAGCTTTGTACTTTCATATATTACTTTTTGTCGTTCAAGGGTTTTTTGCAGGTCAAAATAGCTGTCACGAAGTCTTGCTGCTTTTTCAAATTGTTCACAATCAGAATATTTTTTTATCTGTTCCATCAATTGCTTTAGCAACTCGCCCTGTTTACCAGTTAAAAACAATTTTGCCTGTTCAATTAATTTTTTATATTCTTCGGAACTGACTTTATTTTGACAAGGTGCTAAACATCTTCCTATATCGTAGTATAAACAGGGTCTTGTCTTAAACTTTGGTTGTTTACACTGTTTTAGCGGAAAAAGTTTTTTTATAAAATCTAAAGTGGAATACATTGCCCTTGCATCAGTGTATGGTCCAAAGAAATATCCTTTGTCCTGATTTAAATTCTTTTTTCTGACAACAAGTATTCTCGGAAAATCCTCATCCGTAATCAAAAAATAAGGATATTTTTTATCATCTTTTAATAAAATATTATACTTTGGCTTGTGTTTTTTTATTAATTGGTCTTCAAGTATAAATGCTTCAACTTCTGTGTCTGTAATTATATATTCCAGCTTTTCAATATGCGATACAAGCTGAATAGTTTTAACTGATTTTTGTGAATGATTAAAATAACTTTTAACTCTTTTTTTTAAATTTTTAGCCTTTCCTACGTAAATTATTTTATTGTCTATATCATAGTACAAGTAACATCCCGGCAAATCAGGTAATATTTTCAGTGTCTGTTTTAGGCTGTCATTCATAATAATATTATATACAAAAAAGGCGGCTCGTGTTTACGAGCCGCCTTCAAAATTTATTATATACCTGCTGTTATTGCATGTTCGCTAACTTGAAATGGTACTTCTTTTACTTTCATATCAGTTTCATCAAGAATACCTCTTTCAAGTTCAGTATACGATGCGGTTTTGCAGTTAAATGCTTTTCGTAAAAATTCATAAGAAACTTTCGGATCACACTTGTCACCGCATGTAAATAAATCAACAGCAGCATAACCCAATTCAGGCCAAGTGTGAATTGCTAAATGACTTTCCGAAATAATAACAACACCGCTAACTCCATACGGATTAAACATGTGAAAACACTTTTGAACGACAGTTGCTCCGCATTCAAGAGCCGCATCAACCATTAATTTTTCTATCATTGACAGACTATTTAAAGTATTTGAATCACATTCAAAAAACTCTGCAAGAACGTGTCTACCTAAATGTATTCTTTTAGTTCCTTCTCTATCAATAGATGAAAACGGTGATGCTATTGCCAATTCATGTGCCTCCTTTATAAATTACGTAGTTACAGATAAAACTATACTACAAAATTTATTTTTTTTGTATATTTTTAACAAAAAATATTTAAAATATATTACCCATTTGGTCGAATTACGCTTGTAGTAGCAAATTGTACATTATTATTTAGTTAATAAATTTTAACATAACTAAATTTTGTTTTTTATTAATAGTATATTATGTTTATGAGCAAAATATTAATTGTTGATGATGACAGAGCAATAAACGAATTAATAAAAGTAAATTTAAAACTGTCAGGTTATACAGTGATTCAAGCCTTTGACGGTGTTGAAGGGTTTGCACTTGCTAAGCAGGAATTGCCAAATTTGGCAATATTGGATGTTATGATGCCAAATGTTGATGGATACACTGTTGCTCAAAGAATAAGGCAATATGAACCTATCAAGAGTATCCCTATAATTATGTTGACTGCACTTTCGGATATTCAAGATAAAGGACGCGGTTTTGACATTGGTGTTGACGACTATTTAGTAAAACCTTTTGAAATAGAAGAATTAAAAATGCGTATTAAAGCATTGCTGAAACGCACACATCAGTTGCCTGAATCTTTAGCAACAAAAGAGTTAATGGTTATTGGTGAGATTACACTTTTGCCGGAACAATATTCTGTAAAAATTAATGATAAAGTTGCAAAATTAACTCCAATTGAATTTGATATTTTTAATATTTTGTTTCAAAATCACGGAAATATGGTTTCATCAGCAAAACTGCTAAAAGATGTTTGGGGATATGAACCTGATGATGACGTTGAAACAATTAGAGTGCATATACGACATCTTCGTACAAAAATAGATAAAATTTCAGACGGTAAAAAATATATTGAAACAATTTATGGTGGAGGATATAAATTATCTGTTTAATCTTCTTCATTAAGACTTAATACAGCCATAAATGCTTCTTGCGGAACTTCTACTTTACCTACCGCCTTCATACGTTTTTTACCACGCTTTTGTTTTTCTAATAATTTGCGTTTCCGTGTAATATCGCCACCATAACACTTATCAAGCACACTCTTTCTAAGTGCCTTAATATTTGTTCTGGCAATAACTCTGCCTCCAATTGCAGCCTGTATTGGAACTTCAAACAACTGTCTAGGTATAATAGTTTTCAGTTTTTCAGTTAATTTTTGACCAATATGATATGCATTGTCTTTATGACAAATAACAGAAAGTGCGTCAACAATTTCACCTGCAAGCATTACATCAAGTTTTACAAGATCAGAACGTTTATAGTCGCAAAATTCATAATCCATACTTGCATACCCTTTTGTTCTCGATTTTAATTGATCGTAAAAATCAGTAATAACCTCACTTAATGGTATATGGTATTCTAAATTTACACGCACTTTGTCAATATAAGTCATATTAATAAATATGCCTCTTTTTGACTGTGTTAAGTCCATTAATGTTCCGGTATATTCGTTTGGAGCAATAATATCTACTTTTACATAGGGTTCTTCTATAAATTCTCGTTGTGCGGCAGGTGGTAAATTTGCCGGATTGTCAATTTGCAAAACTTCTCCTGTTGTAGTATGTACATGATAAACTACCGAAGGTGCAGTTGTGACCAAATCTAAGTCGTATTCTCTTTCAAGTCTTTCTTGAGCAATTTCCATGTGAAGCATACCTAAAAAGCCGCACCTAAAACCAAATCCTAATGCACTTGAAGTTTCAGGCTCAAATGTTATGCTGCTATCAGATAATTTTAACTTTTCCAGTGCTTCCTTTAAATCGTGGTAATCTTCATTATCGACAGGATAAAGTCCTGAAAAAACCATTGGTAATGCTTCTTGATATCCGGGTAATGCTTCTTTTGCAGGATTTTCTACCGTAGTTAATGTATCACCAACAAAACGGGTAATTTCTTTAATTGAACCTGCAAAATATCCTACATCACCACATGTTAAAAATTCGCAAGGCACTCTCGTAGGTGTTAAGTAGCCTAATTCAACTACGTCGTACTCTTTTCCTGATGCCATAAATCTAACTTTATCACCACTTTTTATACTGCCGTCCATAATTTTGAATAAACATACAGTTCCTAAATATGGGTCATAAGCACTATCAAAAACAAGTGCTCTTAGAGGTTTATCAGATGTGTCCTCAGGCGGAGGAACTAAATCTACAATAGCCTCAAGAACTTCACTTACACCTTCACCTGTTTTTGCACTGACAGGAATTGCAAGTGAGGCATCAATACCTAAAACTTCTTCTATTTCTGCTTTTACACGCTCTACATCAGCGGATGGCAAATCTATTTTATTTATTACTGGTATGATTTCTAAATTTTGTTCTGCTGCAAGATAAACATTTGCCAAAGTTTGTGCTTCAACACCTTGAGTTGCATCAACAATTAATAAAGCACCTTCACAGGCAGCCAATGAGCGTGAAACTTCATAAGTAAAATCAACGTGTCCCGGAGTATCAATCAAATTTAACTCATAATTTTTGCCATTTCCGGATGTATATTTCATTCTTGCGGTATTTAATTTTATTGTAATACCACGTTCTCTTTCTATATCCATAGAATCAAGAAGCTGCTCTTGCATATCTCTCTTGCTTATAGTTTCAGTTGCCTCAAGCAACCTGTCTGCAAGAGTAGATTTACCGTGATCAATATGTGCAATAATACAAAAATTTCTTACATTTTCTCTGTATTTCATAAATTAATTATATATTAAAATTTTTAACTGTAAAACTATTTACATTCAAATTTTTTATTGTAATATTTAATTATAATATTATAGAGGTAAAACATTAATGTTAATAGAAGAACTTTTGGAAATAGCTGTTCAAAGCAGAGCAAGTGACTTGCATATATCTGCTGCTTTACCACCGGTTATAAGAGTTGACGGTAAGTTGGTAAGGCTTGACAGACCGCCTTTGTCTGCTGATGACGTTGAAACGTTGTTATTTCCTATGCTATCAAATGAACAAAGACGTAAACTTGAACAAGATTGGGAATTGGACTTTTCTTATGGTGTTCAAGGTTTAAGTCGTTTTAGGGTTAATATATATAAAGACAAAGGTAATTTTGCGGCAGCATTCAGAACGATATCTTCAATTGTTCCTGCGTTTGAAACTTTAGGATTACCTGATATTGTAAGAAAAACTGCTGAAAAACCAAGAGGCTTAATTTTAGTTACCGGCCCGACAGGTTCTGGTAAATCAACAACTTTAGCGTCAATGATTGACCATATTAATTCTACGAGAAGTGAACATATTTTGACTATTGAAGACCCGATTGAGTTTGTTCACCAATCAAAAAAATCTGTTGTTCACCAAAGAGAACTGGGACAAGATACAAGAAGTTTTGCAAATGCACTTCGTTCAGCACTTCGTGAAGACCCTGATATTATATTGGTGGGTGAGATGCGTGACCAGGAAACTATTTCTTTGGCATTAACAGCGGCAGAAACAGGTCACTTAGTGTTTGGTACACTTCACACCTCATCTGCGTCTCAAACTATTGACCGTATTATTGACGTTTTCCCTGAAGGGCAACAACAACAAATTCGTGTTCAATTATCGTCCTCATTGGCAGCCGTATTTGCTCAAACTTTATTACCAAGATTACAAGCAGATGGTACTAAAAAAGGTCGTGTAATGGCACAAGAAATTATGCTTGTTACTCCTGCAATTGCTAACCTTATTCGTGAATCTAAAGCAGCACAAATTTATTCTGCTCTTCAAACTAATGCAGGTATTGGTATGCAAACGCTGGAAATGGCTCTTAAATCACTTTATATTAGCAGACAAATTTCCTTAGAAGACGCATTATCACGTTCTTCAAGACCTGATGATTTAAAGAGATTGTTGTAAGTGCATTTTTTTATTTAAACAATTACTATAATAGTAGTATATATTTAAGTGTCACGAAAAGCATGTTCAATCATGCTTTTCGCTTTTTTATTAGAATAATAAAATATTAAGAAATGTAAAATTACATGCAATAAAAAAAGCAATTTTTAGAAAAAGAAATACTTTATAAAAGTACGAGGACTTACTAGAGGATTTCAAAAATGGCTTTCTTATTATTCGCAGCAAGAAAAATTCAATTAAAAAGAGAAATCAATACGAAACAATATGAAGTAGCATTAATCGCTAGTAAATACCAAGAAGCAACACAAAAAGTTGCAGACAAACAACAAGCAATGACAGATATGAAAAATGCATTCCAAGCACAAACTTCATTGTTTACACAAATGGGTCAAACAGCAGCAGTAGCAGCAAT
>CAJOKJ010000005.1 GCA_905235155.1 Candidatus Gastranaerophilales bacterium | reverse complement strand
TTTGTTTGCGAGGCATCTCACTACCGACGGGAGTTCTCTTCTCATTCAAAACCTGACATTTAGTCAGCTTTTGAACAAGAACTCTTCTCAACGCCCACCGCCCACCACTTATTGAAAAGGCTTTTAACAAGCCTCTTTTTTAATCCAAAATTTCAAACAGTCAGTAAGTTTTAGCCTAACTTTTTTAAAAAGAGAATTTCTTTTAATAACATTTGCAGATTATATATATAAAAATTATAAAGTTTTCTCTTTTCGCCTAAAGATTACCCTCTAAGTTTACTTTGAATTTTGTAATTACTGAATTATATTGCTTTACATCACAATACATATTCTATTTAAACTTTTGTACGTATTTCTCTGTACGTAATATTACGTACGTAAAAATACGGACTTTTTATTTTATAAAATTTGTTATTATGAAAACACGTTATATCAAAAGTTTATATTACAACAAAAAGAAAGGCGAACAATTATGCCTTAAAACTTTAGATTTTGATAATATATATAATCTTGCAAAAAACTGTATGTATAAAAGATTACAACTATAGTTATCGGTAAAAATGCAAAAATAATTCCTAAGGTTTGGCATTTATGTATTTATTATTTAAAAATTTTTCATTTGTAATTCTTTTCCAACTGACAATCTCAAAAACGTAAACGAAAAATGCAATTAAATAAAATAAAATATTAATAATTAATATACCTAAAAATGTAATGCCCACACCCCAAGCATGTGCTGTGTTTCCAACAATATATTCAATATATAGCTCAGGGCAAGTAAATATTATAAATAATGCTAGCACCATCCATCCACAAGCAGATAAAAAATTGAAACTATAACGATTTCTGAATTTATTAAAAAACATAAGTTAATACTACAAAAAAACGAAAGGAAAAACAACTATGACAAAAACAGAAACAACAAAAAACTTCCAAATCAATATGTTGATGCTCAAAAATTCTATGAAAAAGTTAAAAAAGATTTTCCTAAGCAAGAAATTCTTTTTACAGGTCATTCGTTAGGTGGCAGTCTTGCACAATTAATGTCAAACAAAACAGGACACGAAACAGTTACATTTAATGCCTATGGTGTGAGAGATATTTTGCAAGGAAATGTGAGAGATGACTTAGAGAACATAAGAAATTACGGAAATATTGATGATAGTACTTATAACTTAAATTTGAATAATCAACTTGGGAATACCTATATAATCGGTTACGGTAAAGGTAGTGAATATATAACTAAAAGTCCTGAAGGTGAATATGTAGGCGGTACAAAACTACGTAAGCACCATCTTATTGAAACTATGGGAGATTTAGAGGATGCAGTTAAATACAAACCAAATCATTTGGAAGGACGAGTTAATATGAACATTGATTTTAAAGATATTGATACAAATAGAATCTTTACAAATGAAGAAATAGGACAAATGTCTACTGATGAATATTCAAGATTAGAAAACTTTATAAATCAACAAGTCGCAGCAGGCAAAGTTATGCCTGAAGCTCATGCAAAACAACAAGTACAGGCAGGGAATTTGATATATGTAAATTCATATACCAGAGATAACGGAACTGAAGTAAGTGGATATTACAGAAGAAAATAATTTTCGTGAGTTAAAAGGAGAATTTTGCTACACAGACTACTAGCACCACCATTTTAAAAGGACTACTTCGGTAGTCTTTTTTGTTTGCGAGGCATCTCACTACCGACGGGAGTTCTCTTCTCATTCAAAACCTGACATTTAGTCAGCTTTTGAACAAGAACTCTTCTCAATGCCCACCATTTAGAACCCTTAAATAACTTGATTTAAAGGGTTCTTTTATTTTGCTTGTGTCCATTTTTCATTTTGAATTAAATCCTGATTATATAAATTGAGAACATTTACTGCATTTACTAAATCTAGTGAATCAACATGTGTATATTGTTTTAAAAATTTTTTAGTCATTTATACCAGATTTTATGTTTTTAATTTCTCTATCTACCATGCTTACATTTATCCCTACAATAATTATATGGAAAAATCGATATAATAACGAAATTAACCTACACTTGATTTTTAATTTTTAGCATAATATAATGCAAGTGTCAGTGAAGTTTGATAATTCAAATAAATAATAACGCGGGGTAGAGCAGCCTGGTAGCTCGTCGGGCTCATAACCCGGAGGTCGTTGGTTCAAATCCAGCCCCCGCAACCAATTGAAATAAAGGCTTTTAGAGATTTCTGAAAGTCTTTTTTTGTGCTAAAATGAGCAAAAGTTGCAAAAAGGTTGCATTTTATTTTAAACTTAATATGAAATTTATATAAATACTAGTATAGAGGAAGATTTAAAAATATTTTAGATTGTTTATGGCTTATTACAAAATTAATATTTATTATTATTGCCTTAATTTTTGGAATAAAAATAATATTATTCATGATATTACCTTGTTCAATTTATGGGTCTTGTGATTGGAGTCCTTTTGCTACAATATTAGGGGCTATATTAACAGGTGGAATTACTTGGTTTGCTGTAGATAAAACTTCTAAACTTGATAAAAAAGCAAGATTGTATGAACTAAAATATAAAAATTATCTTGAAAATTTACAAGATTTAAAACAGTATATTAGGACTATTGATAAGTTAATTTTTTATTTTGACAAAAACAGCTATAACTCAGTAAATAAGAATATAGAAGATTCTATTTTAAATAAAGATGCTGAAATTATGCAATTAACAAAAATATATGGTTATATTTGCAAAATAAATCCTTCTTTCAAAGCAGAAACAAAAGGATTTGATGAAACATTTAAATTGTTTAATAATGCGTATAACTTCTTAAAAAGACAATTTTATGAACATCATTTGTATTTAAAAAATGGGGATATAAAATATAAAAAAGACTTTATTTCGGATTTGAATGAGCAGCAATTTAAATATAATGGGGAAGAATTTTTAGCGTATTATAAAGAAAAAATGGATGTAAATTATAATGTTATTGACATGATTAATGCATTAGACAATTTAAAAAATGTTATCGAAAATGCATTTGTTATGGATGAAAAATAAAAATAAATTTATGAATAGACAGGTGAAATGTTAGAATAATTCTTTTACCTCTATGTTCCAAATCTTCTGACATTTTCTTGTTGCTCAATAGTTTGATTTACAATGTTGTTCAATAAGTTTACACATTTGTCATTAACTTCCGGCAATAAGTGGGTGTATAAATCCATTGTCATAGTTATAGATGAATGCCCAAGCTGATGTTGAACGTACTTCATCGGGGCGCCGTTTGCAAGAAGAAGGCTTGCGTATGTGTGCCTTAGGTCGTGAAATCTTATTCTATCAATGCCGGCCCTATTTAACGCAGGGAGAAATCTGCGTTTCATCATATTTTCTGCACTTTGGTAATTCCCCTCATTGTTTGGGAAAACAAGATTGTTTTCACCTTTAGGGCAAGCCATACGCCATTCTCTTAAAACTTTTGCCAATTCGTCAGACATATCTATTACCCTTATTTTACCTGTTTTCGGCGTCCCGAGTGTACCGTGAGTGTAGTTTTTATCAATAGTAATCTTTTTTGTAATCCAATTTATTGAATCCCAAGTGAGTGCAAAAAGTTCACCCTGTCTCATGCCGGTAAATAACGCAGTAAACAAAAGGGGAAAGAAGTCGGGATAAATTTGTTTTGTTTTTGATAATAATGCTTGTACTTCTTCTGTACATAATGCACGAATCTTTTTGTTCTTAACTTCTTTTAGAGATTTAATGCGCACAAGAGGATTTCTTACTGTAATATCGCTATCAATCATAAAATTGTAAATTGCACTTATGAATTTAATGTACTTGTTTACCGTGACATTTGCTCTACCCTTGTCTTGCATTTGTTTCATAAATTCTTTGATAAGTATCGGGCTGATTTCATTGATATTCAAATCCCCAAAGAATGGGACAACGATGTTATTTAAGTAACCCTCATAAGTTTTATATGTTGAGGGTTTGCAGTTTGTGCTTGCGTGAAGCCTGAGATATAATTCGCCTGCCTCTTTGATGTTTGTCTTTTTGTTTATGGGGTTTATACCTTTATTTAATTCTTCATAATGCTTTACTAATGCTCTTTCGGCTTCATCTCTGGTGTTAAAGCCTTTTTTAATCTTTCTTTTGCCTTTAAGGTCTTTGTAATCATATTCCCACTTGTTTGTTTTCTTGTTTTGTCTAACTGCTTTTATCATTGTTTTTTGCTCCTTATTATAATTTTAACGTGTTACTTAGCTCTTGCGAGCCTGTTTGCATACTTTTGCAAACTTGAATTTTTGAAATAACCCCGGCACCGCGAGCACCGTGCCGGCATAGTGCCGGCAGTGCTTCTGGTTATAAGATGTTATTCTATGTTTACCGTGTTATTATTTATGAATTCATCAATATTTTCTTGTGAAAAGAGTACTCTTGAACCTATTTTTATATGAGATATTTTCTTTTGGTGTATCCACCGATAAAGTGTACTCTCTGAAATATGTAGTTTTAAAGCAACTTCAAAGACCGGATAATATTTATTGTCCATTCTTATCATCCTCCTTTTTTGAGTTCAATGCTCTTTCTGTGTATTTTACATTGATTTCATCAAGTTTATCGCAAGCATTATTAAATCGTTCGGTATCAGATATAGGAATATCTTCGCTTATAGCACGTTCAAATGTGTAGAAGTATTGATTTGCATGACCTTTGCGTCTATTGATTATAATATTATCTGAGACATTACTCTGTATGTTCATAAGGTGTGTAGTCACACTTTTAGGATTTGAATATATTTTGTCGAAATTACGTTCCAAGCCTAATTCTATTGCACAATCCCTAAATCTTTTATATAGTTCAGTAGAAGAATATTCTTCTTTTTTGTTACTTTGCTTTCCTACAATTTCGCTTAGAATTAAGTATATAATGTCCTCTTTTGTCGCAAAATCGCTCTGTTGCCTTGATAATGCTTCAAATTGCTGCAATAAATTTTCTTGTTCACCTTTGTTTTCGGCTATTTTCAATGCAAATTCAGCAAAATCACCCATACGACTTTTAGTCTTAAAAAATTCATTATTGTTTTCTTTAAGTTTTTTGATAATTCTTTGAAGCTTCAACAAAACATAACTCATTATTTTGTCGCGGTTTTTGTCTGTACCATCCATTTGTTTATTTTCACTTTCAAAATCTTCAAAGCGGTGTAAAAATATGCATATTAAACGGTCTGCAACATCATCACGTGTGAAATGCGGTTTCATAGATGTTAATGCAATATAACAATGTACTTCAAAGTCAACTTGTTTATTTGTTGTGTAATAATCTCGTACTTTTATCACTTGCCCAGTCGCAACTCTTGCTAGTGTGTCATTTATATTCGTTGTTGGTGAATCTAAGTTGTCTATTGCAAGTAAATGGTTGTTTGTTATCATAGTATTAATATCCTTGTAATCAGGCGTAAATTGGCTAACATTAAATTTTTTACCATATAGTATTTTCCCCATACGCCTTATTACTGATGTTTTACCGCTTCCTTTTTCACCAATAAAAGCAAGTAAAGGTTTTGTTGGCATAATTGATTCAAAAAACAAGCTATAAAACCATATTTCAATTAATTTCTTATAATCCATATTACTGTTTGCTTTATCCAAGGTGATTATTTCATCAAGATAATATTCTTTAAAATAATCCTTATTGATGTCTATATCTACTATTTTAAAAGGCTTGTACTCTGGTATTTCTGTAAATAATACTTCATTATAGCCATTATCAACTTCTGTTATACTGTTTTCATCTATTTTCAGCAAAGAGGTCGGAGTACGATACAGATATAGAACAAAGTTTTCTTTGTCATAATATGCAAACCGATGTATATCAACATTCTTTGCATTATCGAAGCAATATGCAATTAGTTCCTGCAATACATATCTATATAATATTTCAGCTGCATTTATACCATTTTTTGTTAAATAATTCTTAAGGCCTCGTGAATCTTCTGTAACTTGAATAATCAACTTCTCATCTTTCATAAACAAGTAATAGCAGTTATTTGAAAAATATATCGTGCCTTTTTCCTCTATTTCCGATAATAATAGGTCTGTAACAGCACTTTTTAAGATATAACCTTTATGTTTAGATTGCAAATCTCTTACTTTTGCTTTTAAGTTTTCGCCAATTGCTTCAATAAACTCACAATTTTTTGTACATAATATGTTATCTATTGAAATATTCTCGTTTTTGCCCTGCATAATAGAACATCCTGCAACATCTTCACTTTTATATGTACTTTTTACAGCACTGATTCTATCGTTAATTTCTTCATCATGATTATGTTGAGCAATTAATTTTATTAAACTTATTGATTCAGCTTCTGATACTTTACAAATTTTCTTTAAAATTCCCGCAATAGCCATTGTTAAATAGTGACGATTACCTTTCTTCCATTCAAAAAAAGCTTTTCTAACACATTTTGAGTATGTGCTAAGTTCTTTAAGTATCGGTAACATTGAGTCATTTTGACGCATTGCTTGATGAATTGCTTCTAAAGGATTTTTTATAACTTTCATATTTTTACCTTTAACAAAAGTATTTTTCTTTTGTGCAAAGTAACTTTCATTAAGAGTATTTTCATCTTTAAACATTCCAAAGAATGGCAGAAATATTGCATTGCCTTTATCCCCCTTGGGAAAAATTTCAATTTCACCATTTGAAATTTTACGGTCTGTTACACTATTGATAACATCTTGAAGTGTGTTTTTTATAAAACTTCTTTCTTGTGGAATCAAAAAATGTACCCAAACATGAAAGCCTTTCGACTTTGATGTTTCAATAAGAGCTCTTAGTCCATAATCCTCAAGTAGTTTGTTTTGTAAACTTAAAGCTATATTATACTTTTCTTCAAGCGATATATCTGGGCAATCAATATCTATAACACCAAATAAAACTTTATCTTCTTGCCTTAATATTTCTGGCGAAAAACCTAATCTTGTTTTGCCTAACAAATGTTGTTCTACGAACCTTTTAATTTTTTCTTTTGTTAAATCCTTATTTGTCATAATTGTCTTGGCGTCCTCTTGCATAGTAATCACTTTTGAAGCTGCCACACAAGCTGCCAAGAGAAGTTTCTTGTAATCTTTCATAAGAATATTCTCCTTTTCTTAACTGTGTTCCAACGATAAAGCGGTTAATTCGGTTAATAAAAATTTTTAAAATTTTTTATTTTATTATTTCTTTTTTCTTTTTTACATTAAATTTTATTTTTTTATAAAAACTTAATAACTTTATTAACCGTATTAACCGATAACTAGCGAAAATTTTTAAATTCTTAGTCTAAGTATGTACCTCTTTCGATAAATAAAAATCGTCATTATAATTTCTCCTTATAATAACGATTTTGAAACTTGGGGGCTTAATTATCGATTAACAGCAATGTGACAGTTTTGTGACAAACTATTTTAGTGTTGTGACAATAAAATCATCAGGAATAATATCTAAGTTCACACAATATCCTGCTCTAATTTCTTTTTTAACAATACTTGTAAATCCTGCGTTTTTAAATGCTTTATTAATTCTTGCAGCAATTTGTCTTTCGTTATCCTCAGCCGCACCATTTTCTCTATAAATTGTATCAAGCTTATGTGTTTTTGAGGTATCTTCTGCCATAGTAAATAAGGCATCAAATAATCTTGGGCTTAAATGAATTCTTTTGTTTTTATACATGCAAATATCTTGGTTCCCAATTTTTCTAAGATACAAGCATCTTTTAAAGTAATCTGTCGGGTCTGCATAATAATCAATCATGTCAAGTTCATAAGTAATTTGGTTCATAAATTTCTCCTTTTTTATTTCTACATGTTTTATTTTACTCATAACTAACCATTCCTCCAAAAGCTGATATAGACACACTTGTCTATATTTCATAAAATTTAAAATATAGATATGCATGTCTATATATGAAAAATTTTATAAAATTATAAATATGTCTATATATTTTCAACCACAAGTAAAAACTTTTTAAAATATGTCACAAAATAAATCGGTCTCTTTGTTTGCACCCTTGTATATTTTCAAAAATGAAGGGCGCCGATACTAAAAAGGGGAGAGGTTTTAATAGTATATCTAGTAGCTTGGCTTATATTCTTTGACGAAATTTCCTTGCTTATCAATATAAAACCATTTTCCGTCTTTTTCCACTCGTGCTAATCCGTCTTTAAAACCATAAGCAAAATCATATATTGGCGGTATTACTTCTTCAAAATTTCTATTTATAAAACCATATTTCCAATTTACCCTAAAGCTTGCCATACCTTCATTAAAAGAATCAAAATCGCATAATGGCTCCACTTCTTCCGGTACAACAAATTTTCTACTATATACTATTTCACCTTTTTTATTCATGTAAGCTGAAATTCTTGTTTTATATGTATCATCAGTGTATTTATATACTTCAACCAATCCTTCACTAAAACTATGGCAACCGGCGTCTGTTGTATTTTTCCAGCCTGTTTTTTCAAAATAATCACTGTCCAGCACAGTTTTCCCATTTTTGTCTTTATATGAGCAATATGTTGCGTCCCCATTTTGTATTGCAACTAATCCGCTTGAATAATTATAAAAATATGGGCCCCCATCATACATTGGCATGACAAATTTTCCTTGCTTATTTATATATCCAACATAATCATATACTTGTATATAATCTTCTTTTTCTTCTTCTGTTTCATGTACAACGTATGCACGTCCTTCATTAAAATTACCAACTTTGCTAAATTGCGGCTGCACTACAAATTTACCTTTTTTATTTATAAATCCCCATTTTCCATACAAAAATACAGCCGCTAATCCTTCATGAAATTCTTGTATATCATCAAATTGAATATCTATTACAATTTTGCCTTTATCATTTACGAATCCGTATTTTCCATTATGTTTAATTGATTTTAAATTTTCAGCTTTAGCACACAATGAAAAGCCTGCATAAGTTGCACCAATAATACATATAATTGTTGATATTAAAATAAAATTTTTCATAAAACCTCTTAATTTTTTATATTATATTTTGACAAAAATTCATAAGTAAAAAACATGGCTTCGTGTTCTATCTTAGGTAAAACTTGTGGTTTACGCACCATTGGGACTTCCTCTTGACATAATGTCCAAACACATCTATATAAAACACTTTCCACAAATTCTGTTTCATCTGCTAGTTTATAATTTCTTTCTTTTGCAAACGCAAAAATATCATCTACAAGCTGTCCCATATATGGTGTAATAAGGCTATAACATACCCTTGTATTTTTTAAATATTGATTACCGAAATTTATAAAAGTTCCTCGTTTATTTATTGCAACACTTGCTGTTCCTACCAAAGAAGCAAATATTTTAAAAATAAACATTACTGCAAATATTATTAAAAGTAATAAAAATTTAATCATAAAATAGTATCCTTATTTTGAGTGCCGTTTTCTCATATATTCGTCAAACTCAGGTTTAAATACTAATTGTGGTTGATACTTCCAAGCTGCATAAGTCATAACATCATTAAATAATTCCGAATAATCACTTTGAACACAAGTCATTAAATCTTGAATACCTTGTGGACTTCTTTTATCCATTAAATCATCATAAATTAAACATATTGCTAAATATGTCGCTTCTTTTAAATCTTTGTTTTCTTCTTTAACAATTATATCCGCGTTATAATTTATCAATTCTGTAAAATCAAATGAATTACCGCTTTTTGTACCAAGTTTTTCATATAATTTATCGACAAAAATTTTATCATTTAATTTAGAATTATTTTGCATTTTATTTTCAAACTTGTTTTTAAGATAATCCATGAACCTGTCTTGTATGTTCGGATAATTATCAGATATAATGCCAAGTAAATTTATTCTTGCTATTGAATATGGAGACTCTAACGGATTTCTATATACATTTTTATCTCCTCTTTTTTCGCGGTCAATTAAGTCTATAATCTGGCATGCAGCTAAAAATAAAGCTTCTGCTTGTTCGATTTGTCTTTCTTCTTTAATTTGATTAGCTGTATTATTTAAAAATTCTAAATTTATTTTATCCAATATAGAATCAAAATTTGTTTTTTGATTCTGATAATTGTTTGGATATGCTGAATCTGCACCGTTAACAACCATTGCTATAAAAAGAATTAAAACTATTAAAAGTATTATAATTATTGTCACTGGTCCTCCTTGTGCAACAATAAGTTACTATAACTCTGAAGAATTCCCAAATTTATACAATGGTTTTTCTTCTGTGTATGTTGGTCTTGAATAATTGTAAGAATCTCTATTATAATTATTCTTTTCATTCATGTACTGATAATACATCTTTTCAGCTTGTTTAGGATTTTCCATTACCCTGTCAAGTGTTTCATGGCTTCCTATACTTTGCTCATATTTAATCTGTTCATAAGAATAGTAAGCAAAACTCTTGCCGGATATGGCAAATAAAACAAAACTTAAAATCAATAATTTTTTCATGCCGGCTCCTTATTTGTTTAGGTTCTTTTCAATTTTCTTCATTTCTTTTCCTGTGGTTGATAAGAAATTTTTGTAATATATGTTGTTTTCATAGACATTGTTTGTAAGATATTGAGGATATTTTTTATAAATATGCTCATAAATATTTACCATTCTTTTTGTTGCAAGCGGTGAAAAATGGCACCATTCATAACGAGTCTGTGCAAGCGTTTTGTTATATACCGTAATCAATGCGACAGGATTATATCCGGCTTTTACCATATAATCTACAGCTTTTTTGTCTGCGTCATTTTCTTTTTTTCTGCTTGTCATTGGGTCAATAGAATAAGCAGCCTGAGAGAAAAATCCCCTAAACATTCCTTTGTATGAATTTTCACCCATAACAGCAGCATAACTTAATAAACCTGCTAATTCATTTTCATCATCAACTAAATTTAAAGTATCACCATAAACCCAGATTATTCTGCCTGTTGTATCAAGAGCAGTATTTTTAGGTTTATAATCAAGACTTGCACGTGGATTTTTAATTAACGGTGTATATTTAAAAACCATTCTTTTTTGTATGTTGTTAGCTTCTAATATGTTAAATCCTATTTGAGCAATATCTTCCGGCATGGGCTTTTTTGCTTCTGCCATTGGTACACTTGCAAAACACATAATTGCTGCGAATAAAATTAAAATCTTTTTCATTTGTAAACATCTCCTAGTTTTAGTTTGATTATTCTTATTTACTAACCATTTTGGGAATAAAACGCACGGTCAGTTTATTTATATATGTGTATATTAACACGAAAATATAGAAATGAGCAAAAAGGATTTACAAAAATTCGGAAAGCGTTTAAAAGCTTTGAGGTTAGACCATAATCTAACACAACTTGAACTTGCAGAAATTCTTGATATGTCCCCTAATTTTATTGGTATGATTGAACGCGGTGAAAGAAATACAACGGTTGAAAATGTGTTTAAAATTGCGCGTGCTTTAAATGTTAAACCTTCTAATCTGTTTGAAGAACTTTAATTGCTTTATTTAGCTTCTTGTTTAATGTTCTGAAATATATGTAATAATCGTCATTGCTTTTGTTTAACTGCAAATCATCATCAATAATATTAGAATCACTTGCGAGGGCGCCGTACTTAATGAACACTTGCAAGTCGTATAAAATCATTCTTGCATTTATGATACTATTTTTGAGCCGATTTATTTCGTTATTTTCGCACATAAAAATTTGCTCCTTTGTGTTTATACGTTTATAACTAGCTATTTTATAGAATCATTTTACGGTGTCTCGGTTATTTTGTGTATCCGGTTTATTTTTATGAGTAGAAAATATAATTAATAAAATATGAGCATAAATATTAGAACTTAATCAAAGAGCAAATGCTCAATTTTGCGAATAAGATTTGCAACTTGCTTTAATGCAAAGTAATATTCTAAATTATCCTGCATTTGTAATTCATCATCAATTATGCAAGAATCAGAAGCCAAAGCTCCTAATCTTGCTAAACACTTGACCTCTAATAAAAGGTGTCCCACCTCTCGCATTGTTTCTTCCTGTTCTTCATTCTTAACTTCTACCATTCTTCCTCCTTTAAAATCGCATAAAAACAATTTTATCGAGAAAGAAATTAAGTAAAAGCATACGGTTAGAATAATTTTGCAAAAGTTTGAAATTAAGAGACTAATAATAAATCTTTTATCTCAGTAAGATTCTTGCGATGTTTTATAATGTTTTTTCTTATTTGCAGAAAATCTTCATCTGCACATTCAGCAATATTTACACAATGCCCTAACTTATTTCTTTTTTGTATTATGTCTGAACTGTAGTTTGCTACAAAATCATTGTCATCTTTTAGTTTAATCTGTTTTTCATTAAGTATAGTTTTTAAGAAATCTGCTCTTGAGGAGCTAGTAAAAATTGCTGAACTTTGATTTTCATCCAAAATTAAATTTTTTATTTCTTCAATATCAAATTTTGTTCTTATATTTTCACAAATAGATAATAATTCTTCCTTTTTGTCTCTTAAATCGGAATGAGATTTTATTAGTTCTTTACAAAATCTTTGTCTATTTTTTGTAATCAAATTAAATATTTTATCCCACTTTTTTTCTAATGTGACATTTTCAATTATATCAAGTATTATATTATCAAAATTTGCAAGTTCTGCCATTACAATACCACGCATAATATTCACTGAATTTGCACGATTCAAAATAAATTCTATTACTTCTTTTATAGAATCAATATTTTCATCTCTAAAATCTTCTCTTTCAAATATATAAGTATTTTGTATCCCTTGCTCTTTTACTTTTTCTGGTAAATCATTTGTTATACTTGAATAGAAAATTATATTAGAGTAAATTTTATTATTGCGAATTTGTTTTATTAATTCTAATCCTGTATCTATGTTTGTATTCTTTGGGTCTTTTATGTCATAATCCATAAAAATCAAGTCATATGAAGATAAATCAAATTTTTCCTGAAAAATTGTACTGCCATTAGAATATTCTGAAATTATGGGGGAAAAACCACAATCTGTAATACATTTTTCAATTTTTCTAACTGCGGATTGTCTCCATAGATTGTTATCATCAATCCAAAGAACATTATAATCTAGTTGCATATAAATATAACCTCCAAGCAAAAACCTATTTCAGTTTCTTTGTATTCTACATTGCCACCAAGTTTTTTAATTGCATTTTTTACTTGATATAAACCTAAACCAGACCCATTTGTATAAGATTTGCCTTTCTCAAAGATTAAAGTTTTATTTGCTTCTGGATTAAGCCCTTTTCCATTATCTTGTATATTTATAAATATAGAATTTCCTTTTTTTATCGTTTTTAATTCAATCGCTTTTGCTTTTGCTTTTTTTGAATTACTAACTATATTATCCATCATTAAAATTATTTCTATTGGTATAAATTCTTTATTCAATTTGTATTTATCATCTAAATTATCTATAAATTGTACATTCTTATTGTACTTATAAGAACTTAATTCTTTAAGATAAAATTTTAAAAATGTTATAAAGTCTCCATTTATAGGCTCTTTTTTATCACTAAAATTTTTTAATGTTGCCATTTTTGATATTGTATAAATTTTTTGATTTGCTTCTTTTACACCATCTACTAAATCATTAATATTTGAAAGTGTAGGAGGAGTATATAAATTTATCACTTCTGTAATGGCTTCCGAATCATTTAAGACACTATGAAATGTTGTTAATAGTGCATCTATGTCAACATTTGTTGTTTTTCTTAAAAAAACATTCTCACTATTTGTTTGTTCTAAAGTTTTTTCAGCTTTTTGCCGTCTTTCTTTTTCTTTTTCTTTTTCTTTTCTTTCTTCTTTAGCTTCCTTTTCAGCTTTTTGCCGTGCTTCTTCTTGTTCGCGCTCTTTTTCTTCGCGTTGACGTTCTATCTCGGCTTCAATAGCATCTTCTTCTTTTTTTACTTCTTGACCTAATCTAACACGTTCACGAATCATTTTACCAATAATGGGATTTAATATTTCAATAAGAAGTTTTACACGTTCATCATCGGTTACTAAACTTTGACGGTTTGTTGTAGCAATATCTTCAAACCTGTCATCATCTAAAATATCAAAACTAATTTCACCTTCAATATAATTTGAAAATGCTTGCGTATTTTTAAGAATATCTAAAAAGTTTTCAACAGCCAATTTCTTTCTTACATATAATCTAAGTTGGTTTGGGTTAAAAACCTCATTTTTTAAATATCTTTCATCATTTAAATTTGCATACTTATTCTCGATTGACGTATGTATACCAATCCAACCATTCATTTCATATTTTACATTAGCCTTTGTTATACCATCTTTTAAAGTTAATTCTTTTTCCCCTTTTATATTAGGAAATTCTATTTCTGTTAATACTTTTACTTTTCGTTTTTTTTCTGCTACTTCTGGATACGAAGTTTTTCCCACAACAACTGTACTTGCAATTTGTTTTTTTACATCCGATTTATCATCAGAAAATAACATGTACATATTTTTGAATGCTATATCTTTTTTTACAGGCTCAAAATGTATTTTATCAGTTTCATTATTTAGAACACAAATCTCAATAGAACTTCTTAGCGAATCCGTCAAAAAAAAGTTTGCAAGCCTAGCTTTTAGACCTTCTAATTTGTAATAACCAATGCCTGTCAAGTCAACATCTGTTAGCTTAATTAGCGTCCCCGATTTATATGTACTCCAAACATCAATGGTTTCTATATTTGCATCATTTGTTGAACATTTTTCTAAAGTTGGAATAGAAGAATCATCAGCATTTTTTGAATCTAAGTACCAAGAAGATTCCTCTTTGTTATTCGTTTTTGTAATAATATAATATTTTTTTGATAAAAATAAAGCTGCTAATTTACCAATACCTTTTCTTCCCATAACGGTGTTTTTTAATTCATTTGGTAAATCATCGCGTTTATTTTTCCCCATAAAAACATACTTATTTGCCAAATCTTCATAACTCATTCCTGAACCATTGTCTAGTATTTCAATGGTAGAGTGTTCTTTTTGGGACATATTTATAAAAAGTTTTACCGAAGTAGCTTGTGCATCTAATCCGTTTGCAACTAATTCTGAAATAGCACTCCATGGATTACTATATAAATTTTTGCCTAATAATTTTAAAGCATAGTATGAAAAATTGAATTGTATACTATTTTCTGTATTTTGCACCTAAACCTCACTTAAAACTTTTTCAATTTGAGTTGCTATCTTCATTGCTAACAATGGTGGTACAGCATTACCTATTTGAGTGGTAATATCTTTTTTTGTCCCTACAAATTCAAACCAATCGGGAAAAGACTGTATCCTTGCTCCTTCTCTTGGTGTTAATGCTCTATTTTCCCTATAATGAATACATCTTAAACCAGAAGGTGTTGACATGTTATTTGTGATTGTTGTACTTGGTTGATTTTCTATTAATCTACCATATGTGTTATTGTAGCCTGATGTTAGGCGATATTCTTGGGGAATTTTACCTTCATCAACAAGCTGATTTATATAATTTTTACCCTCACCTTGTATTACATTATTGATAACTGTTTGAATTTTATCTCCATATATTGGTGAGAAATGGCATGAAATTCCGCCTGATTTATTTCGCATTAATTTTTGATAGTCATTTGTTGGTTGTTTACCTTTATATGATTTAATATTTTCGCCAGCAGGTACTGATGGTAAGTCATTAATAGCTTGCTTAATAGATATTTGTTTTTTCGACTTTTCTATATTGTCAAAAGACCAGTTTATATTTAAATCTTTACGCCAACCAATAATAAAAACACGTTCTCTATTTTGGGGGACGCCGTAATCAGCAGCATTAAGGACTCTATAATCAATATCGTATTCAATACTATCAAATCTACTTTTGATATCCTCAATAACCTTTCCACCTTTGGGGTTTTTCATTGATAACATGCCTTTTACATTTTCAAACAAAAACATTTTAGGCTTTATAACTGACAGCAAACGATAGTATTCTTCATACATTTTTGCTTTATCATCATATTTACGGCGCCCTATCGTACTATATGATTGACAAGGTGGACCACCAATAATTAAATCTACTTCTTGATTAGAAATATTATCCAATATTTCTTTTTCTGTAAGTTTTTTAATATCTTTATTAATCATATTAATTTTAGGAAAATTTTTTCTAAAAGCTTCTGCAGCTGCCTTATCCCATTCATTTGCAAAAACAATATCGCAATTCTCATTTTCTAAGAATTGTCCATTAATTAATTTATAATAAAATCCAAAAGTTAAGCCCCCTGCTCCTGAAAATAAATCCACTATGCGCATAATTGACCTAACTTCTGCGGCATGCCGCTACTAGTACGTATTTTTTCATACAATAATCTTAACAAAAGTTAACATGCAAGTCAATAAAATTACAGAAGTTGATTAAGTTCTATTAAGTCTTAAATCCTACAATATATCACACTTTCTAATACAAAATTGTAATTATAATTTTATGTAATACATTTATATTATGTTACAAAGACGCGATTATTCAGATAAGAGACAGCGAAATTACTGTACATATTGCAGAAATGAACTTGGGACAAGAGACCATGTGCCTTCAAAAGTGTTTCTTGAAAAACCGTACCCAGACAATTTACCAGTTGTTCCGTGCTGCCAAAAATGTAATGAAGGTTTTTCTTTGGATGAACAATATTTAGCCGTTTACTTGAATGCATATATTCTGGTTCTTGTGAATTGGAAAAACTAAAAAGAAACAATATAAAACAAACTTTAAAGGATAGACCTTTAATACTAAAACAAATGAGTCAGTCCATAAAGTTTAATAAAAATGGATATGAAATAAATATTAATGAAAAAAGAATTGAAAATGTTATATTAAAACTAGCTAAAGGGCATTTAATGTTTGAATTCAATACACCAGAAGTAGAGCCTCCGAGCAGTGTATTTTATGATTTTGTATCAACACTAAATAAAGAAGAAAGAGAAATATTTGTTCAACCCATCAAATTAACAAAAATGCCCGAAATAGGATGTCGAGCTTGCTCAAATATTTTAGTGTCCAATAAGGGAGAAACATATACTCATTGGACTAATGTTCAAGACCATTCATATCAATATATTGTCGGTTATTGCGATGCTTATATTGTTAGGGGAATTATAAGAGATATTTTTGTATATGAAGTTGTGTGGGATAATTAACTTTGGTTGCTGTCAATTATTTCACTTAATTCATCCCAATCATTTGGGTTGCCGGTTCGCTTAAGGTAACATTTACCGCCGTCTATTGCAACCTTACCACAAGAGCAAAATTTAAAATCGTGTACACTTGTTGATTCTATTATGTCGTCGCAATGTTTACACTTAATTCTATTTCTTAATATTTTTCTTTCCATAACAAATCCCTTATTCTTACAAAATTATATCGTGTAAGAATCGCCTGTAAGCTTTTTGTTGCAAAAATTAGCAATTTGTTTTTCCCAAAAATTAACGGAATTTTTTTGTGGCTCAGAATGAGGGTGGGTATTTATGTTTTTGTTCCCTCCCCGCCCCTTAAAAGTGGCGGGGGTAAATATATATCAAAGGAGGAAACCATACAAAAAAAGTTTGTAATTTTATGTCAGACAAATTTCATTTACCCCTTTACCCCCCGGGTTGCAAAAAAGTTACAAAAATTCCGGAAAATCTTGAAAAACTCTGATAAAGAATGAGAATAAAAAATAGGCTGAAACTCATGTGGTGTAATCATTTGTGATAAATTCTGATAAATTATGGTTACAAGTGAAAAGCCTGCAAATAGGGCTTTTATAGACTCATAACCCGAAGGTCGTTGGTTCAAATCCAGCTCCCGCAACCAATTGATATAAGTGACTTTTAGCGAAATACTAAAAGTCACTTTTTTATTAAATACAACACATTTTACAACACAATAGAATAATTTGAGTTAAAAAGTTATAATGAATTTCGTGAAATCGAATAAGTTATGTAACAATTTTAAAATACCACCCCATATAGCCCCTCTCATTGTGATTTATGGTTTCGTGGCCGTGGACATAAGTTTTCGGTTGTAGAATTTTTCTCGGTATGAAAAACCCAAATCAAAAATTTCATTTGAGCACATTCATCGGCTCATCGTGAAATGTTTTAAGGTGGTGAGGTATTATTTAACCTTTGGGTATATATCTATTGCTCTTGTTTTTAGTGTGTATTTTTGATTACTATACTCAAATCTTTGAATGTTATTATCTTTAATTTTTCCACCTTGTTTTTTTCTTCCATCAAATACAATCAAATAACAAAGTGTACTGTTAGAATTTTCGTAGTAATGTTTTAATTGCGAAATTCCTTCTAATGCATAATTAGTTGAATAGTTTCCACCACACATTTTTAATTCTATTATTATGTTTAAATTCTCTGAAAACTGAATAAAGAGGTCTATGGCACCAGCCCCTACTTCGTATTCACTTATAATTTTGATTCTTTTACCAAATTCACTACTAAAAAAATCCATAAACGCATTTTTAGCGATACTTTCAGGTGAATTATTAAATTTATGCTTACCATTTATATTTTTCCAAAAACGCATTCTGCCTTTTTGTTGAATATATAATTTAAATTCGTCTATCTTTTGGTCAAAATTATCAAGTGTCAATATTTCATATTGTTGCTTGCTTTTAATAATATACTCTTTTGATGGTTCTATTCCATTGCTTATTAAGTCTGCTATCATTTTTTGACATTCTGACTTATTTTCCTCTATTATTTCATCCTTGTATTTATTTAGTATAGATAAAGCTTTTGATAATTTCTCTTTGCTCTGCTGTTGTTTATATATTGATTTCGCATACCAATACATTAAGTTAGGAAGCTCTCCAAATATATCAATTTGTTTTTGACTAAAATTCTCTATATCTTGCCATTTTTCATATTTTATTAAGTTTGAAACATAAGTATTTCTTAGAGTATAGTCAAAAGGATTATAATTTAATGATAATTTAGAGTATTCAAAAGCTTTTTCTATTTTATTATTTTTATAAAATAATATTGCGTAAGCATGATACAACAATGCTTTTCTATCATAAGTAAATTCAGGATTATCTATTTTTCGTTTGATTTCATCAAGTAATTCAAGACTTTCACTTAATTCTTTGCTGGAATCATATAATGCAACTGATACATTTGTTCCAAACTGTATAAGAATATTATTATTGTTATTTTGTTTTATTAATTCCATTTCTTGAAAATTTCTTAAACTCATAGCATCTGCGGCATGAATTTGTTGTTTAAAACTTTCATCTTTTATATCTTTTTTATATTTGTCTATTTTACTTTGAAATTCTTTTTCTATTTTTTTATTATTTAGATTTTTTGCTAACTGCAGACCAATAGTATAACAGGAGTATCTTCTTTCATTAATATCATCGCCATAAAGACTACTTATAGTTTTTAGAACTCCCATAATTGTATTTAAAGCTAGTTCATTTTGTCCACAATTCATATAGTAAAATGCTTTACTAAATTGTATTCTAGATTTTAAGTTTATATCGTCAATATTATCAATTTTACAAAGGTTTTCACTTTCTTCTATTAATGTTAACGATTTTTGTGGCATATTGCCAAATATTTTATCCGCTAACATCATTTTTGAACAAACGGCATTAAAAATATTCCCAGCTAACAAACTCATATCAGCAGAAAGTTCTATGTATTTTATATTGTTTTCTAGAAGCCCTTTATTCCCATAAATATTTGCCTTTATTGAATAATCAAGAGTATTATCTTTTAGTAAATCGTCATACATTAAAAGTGCTGTTTCTATATTCCCAATTTTTTGTATCGCATAAGCAAATTGAAATTTTAGAGAATTCTCAAGTTTCTTATTTTTGCTTAATTCTTCTTTGTATTTGTCTATAATCAATGGAATGTTTTGTTTTAAATACTCCCAATCCTTTAAATGTTCTTTTATGGATAGTTTGTTAAGTATTACAAAAAGCTTATTACCATTATCAACTTTATCAATGTTTATTTTTTCAAGCATATCAAAAATGTCTTGACTATCTTTTATAAAAATATAATTCTATTGCTTTTGTATATTCTTCATTGTCAATTAATTCTGAAATTTTAAGAACTGAATCATTTGCTTTTGTTCCTAATTTTTCAAATACCCCTTTAATGGCATCGTCAATATTAGTGGTTATTTTTAACATATCTTTTTCAACTATACCATTTTTTATATTATTTGATTTAATAATACTTTTGCTGTTTATTTTTGACATAGTAGAATTATAAAGCAAAATGCAAAAAAAACATATTTGTATTTACTAATATTTACAAGCTGAGAGCTTATTTTAATAAAAAAGTCCTAATGTATTTGTATGCAAGTGATAATTCATTTTGGTTTAATTCGTCAAGCATAGCAATTATATCCGATTTTAAATCGGGTATATCTTGCAAATAATAAAATTCAAATAAATCTTTTGGCTCTATATTTAGTGCAATGGCTATTCTCTCAATTAAATCAGGCGACGGAAAATTTTTACCACTTTCGATGCAACTAATATGTTTATCATCAACATTAACAAGTTCGGCAAGTTGAGCCTGTGTTAAACTCTTTTTCTTGCGATATTCTTTTATTTTTCTGCCGAATAATGTTTTTAAATTGTTCATTCCTACCTCTCTTTCATCATATAAAGTCATGCGATTTTGCTGAATGGAAAATTAGGTAACAAATTGACTAAAACTTACTCATTTGATAGAATTTATAACGAAATAGGTAAAAATTTACTGATTTTATACTTAATTTATAGAATTTTTGAGGAAGAATGAGCAAAGATTATCGCAAAATGTTTAATATTCTTGAAGAATATCTTAATAGTTGTCAAATGTTGATAAAACTATTTTAAAAACTGTTGAAGATAGGAAAAATGGTAAACACTTTTCTTTTAGTGAGCATTTGAAAGGGTTAGTATTTTCATTGTTAAGTAGCCAAAGAGATTGGAGTGCAATTCATAAAAATCGGCAGTATATAGAAAAATTATTTTTTAATTTTGATAAAAATAAAATAAAAAACTGTGATTATAAATATTTTATAAGTAGCTTAAAAAGTCGGTCGTTAGGTAATAGAGCAATCGGCAAGCAAATGGAAACATTGAATTATAATATTTCTGTTTTAGAAGAAATTGAAAATGAGTATGGCTCACTTGATGATTTTATAACAAAGTTAAAACCTAATGCGATTTCCGCTCTTTTAGCCTGCAAAGAAAGTCCATACGCATTAAAACAAATCGGTTTTCCATTAGCATTAGAATATTTGCGTAATGTGGGTATTGATACAGTAAAACCTGATGTTCATATTGTAAGGATATTTAAAAGATTAGGCTTAATTAAAAATTGCGAATCAGAAGAAAAAGAAGTATTGAAAGTTATTGAAAATTTATCAAAAGAAAGTGGCTATACAAAAGCATATATAGATTTTTTGCTATGGCATTATTGTTCAGTTGGCTTCGGAAATATTTGTTCAGAAAATAATCCTAAATGTGAAATGTGTGTTATTAGAGAATTTTGCAAAAGGGGTTAAATATGGGTATTAAAGAAGAAATAGAACAATTTTTATCATCAATACCATTAAATCACGAATTTTCAACAAGGTGGTTTAAAGCAGAATTAAGTAAACAATTTAAAAGGTCAGAAACTTGTTACATTCCGTCAGATTATTGCTATAACAGGACAAATAAAGGTGTAAAATACGATAGACAACCACATTATTTTTTACATATAGGTCGAGGGAAATACCGATATGTAGGCAAAAACTACAAATATAAAGGAAGTATTGAACAATATCCGCAAAATAAAAAGTTGCAATAATTTCTCGTTGTGTAATAACTATCATAAAAAGGAGTCGCAAATGTGGGCTATAAGCACAGTATGGAAAACTTTTATATTTTTAGCAGTCGCAGCAATAGGCGATATAAAACCAATTGATATTGGCATAATTTGTTTTGTGCCAATATGTATTATCATTTTGTTTTTTGTTATTGCAAACAAAATATCCAAATCAAATAATTTAGGTATATTATATAATCAAAAATCTTCGCAAGATGTAAGAACAAAACAAATTGAAGAACTTGCAATACCGTATATCGAAAATAGAATAAAGTTAGTTGAAGATGATTTGTCTTTTGATGATTATAAAAAATTTAATAATATTGTTCAGATAGAAAATAATATAAGTGTTACTAATGACTATAATACCGAAGTACCTTATATTATAAAAGAAATTTTGTACACTGCATATTTAAAGAAAAAGCGAGAGTTAAAAAAATAATTTTTGACTGGTTGGGGAAAAGAAAAATAAAAAAAAGAACATATTTTATACAATTATCCTATATATAACAGTATAGGCAATAAGCAAGTTAAAATTTTATCAGCACTATAAAAGGTAAAATAGTATATACTCTTTTAAATGAATTGCTTAAAACCCTGATGAATATATCGAATAAATTGTTGTTATTTTATTAAATTCCATTCAAAACCGAAATTTTAGGGGGAGAATTTAGCGGAGTTTTGCAGGGAAAGACAAATTTTGTATATACTATATTAAATTTTGTAACAAAATAAATTTATGTCGAACACATCACCCCAAGAGAATTTTAAATTTATTTTCACACTTTTTGCAGTTGTTATTACCCATTGATTATTATTTTAAAGTTTGTTAATATGCCACTATACATTGCAGATTGAAAACTGAATATTAGTTTTGGGTATTTCCAATACATAAATATCCCCCAGCAGTCCTAACCTCATGCTCGGTTATCAAACAGAGGTTACTCCGTTATTGAGGGGTAAAGCAAGTAGAAATTATTGCCCGCTAATATTTAGTTTATAAAAATTAGATTGTTAAACCTTTCCTTACCGGAGTCGTATGTATAATTTTCGGGCAATAAGGAAAGGAGCTTTTTATGAGCAAAGAATTTGATAGTGAAGAAAACACTATCGAGCAAAATGTTAATGGACGGCAATACTCAAATTTGTATTCAGTCAAAGAATTTTCTAAAACCTATAAAATTGGTATAAATACGGTTTATAGGTTGTGTAAATTAAACGACTTTCCATTTATTCAAATCGGCGGAAAAATTTATATTGTCGCTGATGAATTTCTTGCGTGGGTGAATAAAAATCGTGGAAAGGTAGTTTAATTATGAATTTAGAAAAATTTATGACTTTTGATGAAAATTATTTTGGACACAATTTAGGTTTTCATACAAAAAGGACATCTTGCTTGTTTGATTATGCACGACAATATAATCAAATACCATGGAAATATTCAAAATCAGTCAAAAATACAGATAAAATTTCTATTTTACAAATAATTTATGCTTTAAGCGAAATAACAGGCAAATATTTATGGCAAAAAATTATAGATTTTATTTATAAGCTAGATGATTTTGAAGAAATTTTTGAAGTTGATGAATTCGGCAGAGGGTATATTTCCTATGAAAAGTATAAAACATACGCATATAATCATAAAAAATTATTTAAGTTAGACAAAGTAAAGAAAAAGGAGGTAGATTTATGGCTCTTGCGTTTGTAAGGATTGAACATTCCATTAAATTTAATACAGTAAAGGAAGCAACAAGGGAAGCAGATACTTTAAGAATGAATATTATCAGATATTCGAAAAGGTGTAATATACCTTGCACTGCAATGATAGGTATTAGTACAACAAATTTACGAAATGCCGAAGTCGTTTTAGTAAAACAAGGTAAACATCGCCCAAAAAGAAAAATCGTATCAAAAATTGAAAGGGCAGGAGTACCTGAACAAATCGAACCTCATTTACACATTATCATAATTTGTAAATCAGATTATACAGCACTTGCAAATTATCTTCTTGATAGAATTAGGGAGAGATTTCCTAATAGTATTTCAAATTGGTGGGGACAAGAAATTGAATACGATTATGATAGAAACAATAATATTCGTGGGTATAGTGCTAATGCAGATTACTATATGATTACTGACCCATTGTATTATATAAAATATGTAGTTAGACAATCTAGTTCTATAAGATATGTGGAAGATTATACCGGCGAAATTGATTTTGATTTCAAAGGGCAAGTAAGACTATATTCAAAGGTTGTAAACGAACGCACTTATTTTCACAAAAAAATGCGTAAAAATTATATCGAACCTATTGAAAAATATGGAAATGAAATATTGTCAGAATCATAGTGTAATTATAATAAAATTTATTTTATTGATATAAAAATCCCCACATGTTGTGTACGCCGTCGATTAACAATTTTGTTAATCGACAGGTGTTAAACACAGTTGTATCAACAGTTCCAAACAGTTTTTCAATCATTATATATAAAATTAAACTTGTTAAAGATAACAAGCCATTTAAAGATTTAATGAGAGGTAAATGATTGGTGCGAGAAGAAAAGAAAATTATATACAAGGTGGAATTTATAAGAAAAAATAAAATTTTCCATAAACACGCAGATAATATGTCTATTTTTATCAACCAAATTTACAAAAATTGATTAAGAAATGTCTTTAAATAGCTTATAGTCTAAACCAACCGTTATAAGTTGCTTCAAATATGTTTATTTAGAGTTGATTTTTATTTTTTCAAATAAATATTGCCCAAGACCGTTTACAAATAAACATCAATATCCAATAATGCAAAAGTAACACACAAAAAAGGAGTAAAACGATGATTACACAAGGGAAAAACATTGCTTACATCAGGGTAAGCACAACAGAACAAAATACTGAAAGTCAATGGGAAATATTGAAAAAATACCATATTGACAAGCCTTTTGAAGAAAAAGTAAGTGGTAAAGATACTAATAGACCAAAACTTATGGAAATGCTTGATTTTGTCAGAGAGGGTGATACTGTTTATGTCAAAGATTTTTCAAGACTTGCAAGAAGTACAAAAGACTTATTATGGATTATAGACGAATTGAACAAAAAGGATGTAAAACTTGTAAGTCATAAAGAACAGTTTGATACAAGTTCACCGAGCGGTAAATTAATGGTTACAATGCTTGGTGCAATTTATGAATTTGAGCGTGCTAATTTATTAGAACGACAAAAAGACGGCATTGCTATTGCAAAAAAAGAGGGAAAATATAAGGGCAGAAAGAAAATACCGAAGCCTGCTAATTGGCAAGAAATATACAATGAATGGAAAACGAGAAAAATTACGGCTAAAAAAGCCTGTGAAATGCTGAATTTAAAGCCAAATACTTTTTATAACTTTGTAAAAGCAGAAAGAGAGGTTGTGTAATGACAAAACGCAGAAGTAATGGTGAGGGTTGCGTATATAAAGAAAGTCGCTCAGGTCGTTGGGTAGGTAAATTTGTAATCGGATATAACTCAAATGGCGATAGAAAATACAAAACTTGCAGAGGTAAGACTGAAAAAGAAGTTATAGCAAAATTAAAAGGCTTAACAGAGAAACATCATGCCGGCATAAATATAAGTTCAAACGGTTTGAAAGTAGGTGAATTTTTTGAGGATTGGTTTTATAATTCAGCAATACACGGATTAAGAACATCTACAAGTCAAAGTTATGAAATGATTATTAGGCGACATATTAAACCACATTTAGGCGATATTTTATTGTCGGAATTATCAAGCAGAGATTTACAAACTTTTTATAACTATTTATATTCAGACGGAAGAACTGACGGTAAAGGTGGTTTAGCAGTAAAAACAGTTGAAAATATACATCTTCTTATAAGTAGTGGAATAAATTTTGCATTAAAAGAGGGTATAATTATACGAAATCCTTTATTGAACGTGAGATTAAGGCGAGAGGGCAAGAAAGAAGTAGAAGCTTTTACGAGAGAAGAACAACAACGCATTATTGAAGAATGCAAAAATCACTATTACGGTATGGCTTATAAATTTGATTTTTATACAGGTTTGAGAGCTGGCGAATTATTGGGCTTAACCTGGGATTGTGTAAATTTTACAAATAATACGATAAGAGTAAATAAACAAGTTCAAAGGAATAAAAATTTTAGTACAACTGCAAAAAACAAAACAATACTTGGTTTTGTGCATAATACAAAAACTGAAACCTCAACTAGAACAATAAAAGTATTACCACAAATCATGCAGGAACTTGCCGAATATAAAAAAAAGCAGGATAAATTAAAGCATAGAATAGGAAAAGATTATTACAAGTATAATTTAGTATTTCCACGACAAGACGGATATTTTACGGATACGGCAACATTTTTGGATAATTTTAGTAAAATTCAGAAAAAATTAGATATTCCACACCGTAATGTTCACGCAATGCGACATACTTTTGCTACAAGAGCATTAGAAAGCGGAATAAAACCGATAGTGGTTTCACGACTATTAGGACACGCAAGCATACAAATTACACTAGACATCTACGGACACGTCATACCTGATTTTGTTGAACAAGAGTTGGAAAAGTTAGAGGAAATATACACTACATAAAGAACCTCATTAAAAATATGATAAAAATTTCCCGTACTCATTTATGTCCATTGCGGGAACTGTACCAACTCTTTGTAATTCTTTAAATAATTTCAAAAAGAAATAAATCAGTGATTCGTTCGCATTGCTTATTTGAAGTTTATTATTGTCAGAATTTATGTAAAAAGTTCCGACTGTCAATGCACAACCCATATTCAATAACTGATTATTTTGTAATGTTTTTAAATTTTTTATAAAAGTATCATTTAATCCATTAACCCATTCACAATCATATGCTAAAATCCCTGCAATTATATGTTTAGGTACAACAGGTTCAAACTTTCCACCTGCATGAATTATAGATGCGGATGTTCTATATAAGTTTCGAACGGATTCTGCTTTTTTACCAGCATATTCTAAATATTCTTTGTTAATTGTTTGTTTTACTTCAAACACAGCATATACACTTTCTGCAGGAATATAAATCGCCCCACCATCATTAAAAATAAATGGAGTATATTGCCTGTCGTATACAACCACATCTATTTGGTCACTTAAATTTCCTTTTGAATCAATGACAAATGCTTTATCTATGCGATATCTTTCAGGTAAGTATTTGCGGAGCCAGTCAATCCATTTTAATTCACAATTATCACCCAATGATGTTGGGTGTTCAAGTATAATCTTCGAACCTTCTAATTCAGATTGCATTTTCTTCTGCAATACCATAAATAAATGTTGCATTCTTTCATTTTCGACAGTAGTATCTATGATATTTTTCCAATCTGTTTGAGCTAATGCAATTTTTGCCTTAGCAACAATTAAATTTTTCTCACTTGTATTTAACATTTCTGAAATAATATTATTAGAATTTGCAATATCTATAAAACGAGTATTTAAAAAGCTATTACTTAAATATTTAAAAACAGTCCACACATTATCAGCTAAATAGTTACTATCAGTCCTTTTATTTTTTAATGCTTCAATAACAACATATTCTATGTACATAGATGGAAAATCTAACTTGTGAATTAAAGTCCATATTTTGATTAATTTTATTTCATTTAATCGACCAGAATTAGCCACATAATTTATATTTTCTTGAATATTTGTTTGCATCCATGTATCTTGTTTAGAACAATATAACGAATGGTCATTTGTATGTCCACTTTGCTTTTTAGCCGGTACTAAATCTATTTTGTAGTTGTTGTAGTTGATGCCTAAAGATACATTTTGCTTTCTTATTGTATACTTGTTATTCAAGTTATTAAATAGCGAATTATAGATTTGAGATAAAGTATTATTAGTGGTTGATTTTAGAGATATTAATAAATCAATGTCAGAAGAACCTTTTATTGCGGTTCCTTTGGCTCTTGAACCTGAAATATAGATATCCTCTAAGCAACCATTAGCCCATTTTTATCAGATATTAATGTTGAAATATTCTTGCAAATAACATCTTCAGAAACATTAGAAGTTTTGTTTCTAACTATTTGTAACAAATACTCATTTCCAGTCATTCAGTACTCCTTTGTGTAGACAAATGCTAACATGAAAAATAACATAATACAACACATTCATCTGCACATGAGGTTGGAAAACCGTAATTCAGATAGTGAAGAATTGGAAAATGTTGAGATGAAAAGTTAAAAGTCGTGGCAGTTCGTGAAAGATACCGTCGGTTCAAAGGTCAGAGGTAATCGCTCATAACCCGGAGGTCGTTGGTTCAAATCCAGCCCCCGCAACCAATTGATATAAGTGGCTTTTAGCGAAATGCTAAAAGCCACTTTTCTAGTAAATACAACACATTTTACAACTGTATTATTGTATTATGTTGAGTAGTTCTCTGTATTATGTCGAGTAGTTATAGTTGTATTTTTTTTGACCATTTTGGTCGAAAGAGGTTAAAGGGTAAATGTGGAAATTTCCCCAACTGTATTATGTTGAGTAGTTCTCTTTTGGCGTTTAGTTTGCTACTTTTTACAAAATAGCCTGTTTATAGGGGTTTGAGCGGTCGGAAGTTTATGTGTCCTCAAAATAGCAAACTACTCAGATTTACTCATTATTTACTCTTACCGGTCTGTCAATTGAAATGTGATTAAAACAGAGTTAATGTATTAATGTAAAAATTATTTGTCTGGCTAATTTTAGTTAATAGGACGAGTTTTAATCAGTCAACATGTGTAGGGCTAAAGTCGACCTATTATGAACTGCCAAAATTACAGCCAAGAAAAATAATGTCCAATTTAGTCCATTTTCAAAACTTTGGTGTAAAAATTTTACCCTGCTGACTATAGCACATTGGAGAGTTCCAATATCAAATTGTTTATTTATATTGTCAATAAGAAAGGAGAAATATTATGCCTGAATTTTCAGTACCGTTTGGTATTAAAAAATCTGATAGAAAACTTAATCATGAGGAACTTGTAAGGGCTATAAGATTTAGTATGGCCTCTGAATACGAAGCAATACAGATTTATGAAGCAATACAGATTTATGAAGAAATTGCAGAATCTGTAGATGACGAAAAAGCACAAAAAATCCTCAATGAAATTGCTAATGATGAAAGAGTTCACGTTGGGAACCTTTCTTATCTTCTAAATAAACTATCACCCAAGGATGAAAAAGCAATGAAAGAGGGAGTTGACGAAGCAAAAGAAATCATAAGTGAGTAAAAAACTTTGATGTAAGTCTAAGCTAAGTTTGGGTGCAATTTTTTGCACACAAATAATTATCAAATCCTCTGTTATTTTTTCTCAAATCGGCTATTATTTTACAGTACATTAGATGCCTTTTCATCGGCTTTTTTCATAATATGGCTCAACTGCTATGTTTATGCCAAAAGTAATATTTTAAGATAATTCAATACGGCTCAACATAATAATCTAATTAAACAATTCAAAGAGTTATATACAAACTTAATTAAATTTGCAAAGTTACCTTTCTGTCAAATTTTAAATAGTAATATGATAAATGGTAAAAATAATTTTCAAAAAGAATTAGCAGATTTAGAATAAGAGTCAATGTTACAACGGTTATGCAAATCTTTACGGCAAATAATAAATATGATGCAAGAAATGCATGATAAGGTTGTAGATAGCAGATATAAAGATTTTGAGCATATTCAAATGAAATTACAATGTATTTAAAATAATTTAAACGAAATATCTTCTAAAATAGATGAACTCAATAAAAGATTATAGTTGTAAATATGTTTGGTGTACCTTTCAAAAATCAGAAATTTTTTGCATTATTTAATAAATTAAGCAATACTTGTTTTAACCTGACAACATCACAAATTACATGCTCAATTGCTTAAATTCGTTTGTAGTAACATTTATCCCAATTTTTTCATAACGACCTTCTACATCGTGTCGTATAAATCACTCAAACACAACAAAAAGTAAAAAGCAGATTAAAAATAAAAAAATCTGCTCTTTACTTATTTTTTTGCCTTAGTATTATAGGAATTAAAATTTATTATTTATTTTATTTATTCCTACTTCACAGCCTTTTGAACATCTGCTGTTATATCATCACCGCCCATTATTACTACAGATTTAGATAATACCATATTATATCCTTTTGCTTTTGCGGTTGTTGTAATAGTTTCTGTTATACTTTTGTCAACAGCTTGCAATCTTGTTTGGTAATCTTTTGCGATTGCTTCTTTCTTTTTGGCAAATTCAGTATTGTATTTCTTTAATAATTTATCTTTACCTTCTTGTGTTTTTTGTTTTTCAACGTCTGTTTGTGCAGTCTTTAACCATTTCTCCAAATCTTGTATTTTAGTCTGCTGTTCTTTCTTTAATGCCTGAACTTGTGCAGATTTTGCTACTACTGCTTGAACATCTACTACTGCAATGTTTTGTTCTGCCATAGCCGCACCTGTTCCCAATATTAGTGCTGTTAATACCAATGATAATGTCTTTTTCATTTTTATTCTCCTTTCTTTAACTATCTATTGTAATGACACTGATAAATTTGATTTAATTGAATTCGGTCTTTGCATATATCTATAAAGAATTTTATTTGCAACATCTTTCGGCATATCTATAAATTCAAGACCTGCTTTATTACCTTCAACTTTTACGACTTTTGCATTTACGGTAATATCAATATCATCAAATTTAATTGTTAACGTTGTCTTTTTGCCTATTTTTAAATTTTTGTCATTTCTAACAGAAACACCTATTGGTGAAATATCCAGTATTTCATAATTAGAACTTAAACCTTTGTCATTAGTTGTATCAAATATTTCGTTAAAATACTTTTGAGGTTCATTATAATTACTCTTATTAAGATTTTCTGTCATTTTTTTGTTTTCAAAAAGGTCTTTGCTTTCTTTTTGTCCTAAGTTTACAAAGTTCCATTCGCTATGATAACCGTTAACAAGCATGTGGAGATTGTTATATACAGTTGGTGCTGTTGTTTTCATATTTATTGTTTTTTGATTCAAATCCAAATCGAATGAACCTGTTTTTTGAGTATATAACTGAATATTCGCCGATGGAAGAAGTCTTCTGTAATCATTGTCTATAATTGCAAGTTTGTCAGAGTTTCTCAATTCTGCATAATTGTTAATATATCCGTCCTGAACACTCAATTTAGAATCCGATGTATTTATATATGCATTATTAGCATAAATGGTATCAAAAACAACACCTCTGTTTGTATCAGCATAATCATTAACTGATATTACAACATTATCTGCTCTGTAATCGTAACCATAAAAAGGTACTCTGTCCAAATCATTCTTAAATTTACTTGGAATATTATCTAAAGACCTTTGTTCTGAATAAGCATTTCTGTTAGCACCTGGTACCAGATTATCTACAATATCTTTATCTACACCTAAGATATCAATAGAAATTGCTTCTCCGTTGCCATAGGCATTAATACCTTTTGCTGAATAGGTGTTCGTATCATCTCCGCCAAAATCTGCCGGAGAATATGTTTTACCTGTCTGCATATATCCGTTTGGATTTTCTTTTGTAGATATATTTGAATCAGGGGCTTTATCAGAATTTGCATAAATATTATCTGCCATAATCGTTACATCTGCTAATCTTGTTCCGTCTGGATAATATTGAGTATACTCTCCTTGATTACCTTTAACATAAGCAGAATAAATATTTAAGGTAGAATTTGACCTATTAGGTGTATCAATAGCATCTAATACTTTTATATTAATATAACTCGGAATAATACTTCCTGAATCAGAATTTAGATGATTGTTACCGTATGCTATATTATCATGAGGGTACAACATATCTTCAAATACAGTACCTCCACCTATGTCTTCGGATGAGGATTTGCCTAATTCCAATATCGTAAGATTTTGTGCTTTTTGTGTTAAAACCAAACCTTTTCCTGAAGTTATTTCATTTATTATGGCATCAGATTCCAAATCAGAATCTATGCTGCCATGTTTTGATATTATTTGATAAATTTTTGTCGGATTCATTGAATTTGCACGACCTGTTATATTAATATCATTTTCAGCTTCAATACTCATTGATGAATTTGGATTACTTGCAGTATCCTGATTATAAATTAATTTTTTATTTGCAGTTCCGATGCTATCACTTGCTATCATGGAAATCATCTGACCAGTTACTGTCGGATTATTTCCTTCTGAATCACTTAGTATAGAATATCCTTTGAAATAATTATCATCAACCGGTGTCGGTATTGTATCTGCCTGTTTCCAATCAGCAGCAGTTAAAATTACATTGCCGCTAGAAATTACTTCTTTTATATTCATATCTGACTCTGTTGCTCTCAAGTTAACAAGTTGTGCATCAGTCAAATTTTCATTTATTGCTTTTGCTACAATTGAACCGCCTACATTTACATTTATAGACTCAGTATAATCTCTGGTTTTTCCTTCTATGCTGAATCCAGGATTTGTATTTGTAGTAGAACCAATGCTTCCGTCTTTTACATCAATTGTTAAATTACCACCGGTAGCAATTAGAGTTTTATAAGATTGTTCATCTGTGCCGTGATTATAATTTTGATGCTGATTTGCTGCATCAGGGTCAACTATATTATTTAAGATATTACCGTTTATTTGAGTTATTTCAACATCACCTGTAACAGCATTGACATAGTGGTTGTTATTACTGTCGAATTCACCTATTCTTATATCAGAATCCTTATTGTTTAATACAATCTTTTGATTTTCAGCCCGTATTATACCCTGTATATCAATACCTTCCGTGCTTATATTGGATATCTCAATATTACCATCGGCAGTAGTCAGTGTTCCCGTAGTTTGAATATCAAGTTTTTCAGCACCTTGATTATTTACAATAATTTTGCCCACACCTTGATTATCCAAAAGACCTGCAATTGTAAATGAGCCACTATTATTAATATTTTCAATGGATATATTTCCGTTTTGAGTATTAATAATTTGGGCACCATCATATATTTTCAAGTTACCTGCCGTGTTGGATATGATTGTATCTGTTGTTGCATTTGTTATCTTTGCATTGTCACAAATATCCATACCTGAAATGCTATTATTTACTATACTTATTCCGTTTATACCAGTGTTTTCTATTTCTCCTGATATTGATAGCATAGCACCGCCGGAATAATTTGTAATGCTAACATCATAATCATTAAGATTGGCTTCATTATCAGCAACAATTTTTGCACCTTCTTCCATCATTAAATTTCCATAGGCATTTCCAATTGTTATTTTGCCGTTTTCGGTTTTTATAATATTAGAGTCTCTTAATATAGTACCGTACTGTCCGCTGTTTGATATTTTTATATTACCATCTTTAGCGTTTATTTCACCCAATAAATCTAATTCATTTGTATAGTTTGTAATATTTATATCACCTTTATAATTTTCAACAATACCGCTTATTATTGCCCCTTCGTGTCCCTCATTTATAATATCAATATCGCCACCGCCCATATTAAGTATATATCCGTCAATATACATACCTAATACATCATCATTATTATAGTTTATTATTGTGATTCCATGTTCACCTTCTTCAGGATTACTTAAATTAACAATCATCGCATTATTACTAATATACAGGTTACCACTGTAATTACCAATATTTATATCGCCATTTGTGGTTCCGTATAATGCATCCATAATTAAATCTCCTGCATTATTCATCACCGTTACATCACCTTCAGCGATAATATCTGATAACGAATAAATAAGACCATTTGTATTACATACAGTAACTGATCCGTCTAAAGCAATAAGCTGACCGTATTGGTAAATAGCAGAAACATTGTTACCGTCAGTATCAATATTATCTAATAAAATATTACCCTTTTGGCTTATAATTGAACCCTTAGGGTTAATTTGTATACCAATATATCGCCATAAATCACCGTCAGAAACTATATAACGATCACTATAGCCGCTGTCTATACTTAATATGTTTACTTCACCATCAGTTTCATATATGTCAGCTATAATATTAATCATGCCTGAATTTTCTTGAGCAATAGTTATATCGCCTTTAACTTTATTTTCTATATTTCCATATATTGAAGTATTTTTAGAATTATTAGTTTCAATGCTTATATCTCCATCTGATACCGTTATAGCGGAAACATTCACGTTGCCCCTGTTATTATTTATGATACTAACATCGCCGACTGAAGTTGTTATTTTGCCATTAATAATTGTATCGCTTTGTATTGTTGTATTAACATTATTATCATTTGTGATATTAATATTGCCGATATATGCCGTTATATTGTCCTGAATAGTTGTTTTTTCACAACTATTATTTATAATATTGATATTACCTTTATTAGTACTTATAATTTCAGTACCTATTTCCATATTTCCTGCTGTATCAGCATTAATAATTGTTATACCTTTGTTTGCATCATTGCTTTTATTACTTATTGTTGGTTTTTCCATTTCGGAATTTGCAGAACCATCTATTATTAAATGTCCTTTAGCATTTGATATTGTGATAGAACCTGAAATCTCTTGTTCAGAATCTGACATAACTTCATTAGTTATGGAAGATTTAATTTCCGTGAATTCACCGTTATTAGTAATAGTTATATCCCCACCTTTGTTAGATATACTATTCAATATTCTCATTTGGTCATTTTCATTTGTAATTGTTACATTACCGCCGCTGTTATCAATAGTATTCGTTAATTCAAGAAAGGTATTTCCGATACTTGATATAGTTACATTACCATTTCTGTTAGTTATTGAGCTTCCAATCAGAGTTCTTTCCGTGCCATTATTTGTTATAGTCGTATTGCCGCTATTGTTTGTAATTTTTGCGGTTGATTGAAGTATTTTACCTGTGTTTGTAATACTAATATCGCCTGAAACAACATTAGAAATTGCACCCGCAACAGATATATTATCTGTTGTATTTATGATTTCAATATCACCTGTTCTTGCAGACATATCGGCAGCATATATTATTGTACCATCCGTATTTGATTGATTGTTTATAATAATTGCCTTACCGTTTTCATTACCCATTCCGCCGGTAGTAATTTGCTGAGATTCTATTGTCATTTGACCGGCATCAGGTTTATTAGTTATAGATATCAAGCCGCTTGCATCAGGATTATTAAGATTATGAAAAATAGATGAAGTTATATTTAAATTATCACCATAATTTGTAATAGCAATATTTCCTTCTTGGTCTGTAATACTACCACCAACAACAGCCTGACCACTGCCTGCATTAGTTATAATTACGTCACCTAATTTAACATTGATAGCAGTTGTAGATGAGAGTTTATCGCCGCTATTTGTAATAATTACATTACCTTTTTCAGTATTTGTTATTGAACCTGATTCAATATTTAAGTCTTTGGCTGCGTTTTCAATAACAATATCACCTAATCTTGCTGATATTGTACCATTATTTATTTCAAGACCATTCGTAGCTGATTTATTATCAATAAGGATAGCTCTTAATATTTCATCTGTACCCTCAGTAACAATCTTTCCTGAGCCTTCGGTTTTGATAGCGGATTTAATATCAAGTTTACCGGCATTTGCAGCATTTGTAATTGTTATCATACCATTTGAATCTGTATTAACTACATTGTGATCAATTGTAGAGGATATTGTCATATTACCTTTTGTATTTGTAATTATCAAATCACCATTTTCATCACTTATATAACCGCCCAAATTAATTCCTCTGCCGTTGTTTGTAATAATTATATTTCCATCGGCATTTTGAAGTATTCCATTTGTTGATAAGTTTCCGGTTGAATTTTTAATATTTATATCGCCTTTGTTTACGGATATTTGACCGCCAATATCGGCATTACCTTTTATATTTTTTATGTATATACTACCATTTTCGGTATTTGAAATTTTTGCTGTTGTTTTAAAATTCGGAGAATAATCCGTAATATATATATCGCCTACTCTTGCAGAGATTGCATTTGAAATCGTAAAATTATTGTTATTTGCACTTTGATATTCGTTATAATTAATAATTTCAATAGCTTTTAATATTTCACTGTCATTTTCTGTAACATATTTACCTGCTCCGTATGATTTAATATCAGCTGCAAGATTAAGCGATGCAAATGTATCATTAATTATTGATATCATACCATTTGCATTATTATTATTTACGTTGTGATTAATTTCAGCAGTTATACTCATGCTGTCTTGTTGATTTTCGATATAAATATCGCCATTTTCAACCGAAACTTTACCTCCGATACGTGAATCACTATTGCTATATACACTAAGGCTGCCGTTTTCAGCTTCAATCGTACCTGATAAGTTCATAACTCCGGAGTTTTTTATTGATATATCTCCGTTATAACTACCTATTAAAGAGTCAACTCCAGTTGATAATGCATTTCCTGCCTCTATATCTGTATTTCCCAAGTGAGAAGATATTGTACCGGCTATTGATGTATTATTTAAACTATTTATTGATATATTTCCTTTATCTGTGTTTATTAAAGAATTTTCTCCGAATGCTAAGTTGTCTCTGGCATCAATTTTGATATCTCCATTAGAAGCCTTTATTTTTCCACCTATGGTTGAATTTAAATCAACACCATGTGAAATTAATTTTTCAATTGAAGTAGTAATTGATATATTTCCATTATTTGTACTAATTACAGAATCGGATGTTATATTCATTTGTCTTGCATTTTCAATGATAATATCTCCGTTTAAAGCAGAAGTTATTGCACCGGATATTGTTAAATATTCCCCTGTACTGAAGTCATAAGATGAATTATTTAATATTCTTATAGAAAATTCAGGGTTATCTTGTGCGTTTGTATTTGTAATATTTCCTAAGATATCAACAACTCTGTCAGGTGAAGAAATATCTACAATACCTGACGATAAAATCGAGTCTATAACATTTCCGTCTTTATCTGTTTGTTTATTTATTGTCAATCCCTTAGATGATGTTGTTAAAACACCTATGGTATCTGTATCTGGCAAGTAATCTCCATAAAGTTGATTTCTTATAAGCCCATTTAATACAAGATTTGAATCGGCATTTTGCTCAATTTGAGTATTTGCTGTTGGAACATTTTTATAATTATCATCACTTAATTGTTGCAATACACCATTAATGTATAATCCGCCTTCGCTTTTTGTATTATATATATCACCAACTTCTAGTGTATATGCATAAAAAGAATTATTTTTAATGCTTATATTTTGATAACCGTCATATAACTTAATATTATCGGTTATTGTATTAGGAGTATTTGTAGAATTATATGAAATATCAATTTTACCTCTGTCTGAATTTAAAATATCATTATATAAAGGTTTATTTATACCATATATATATAAAGTGAATTCATCAGGTACATATAATGCTTTAATATTATTTGTATCATTTAACCAAGGGGTTTCACCGTAATTAAGCAAAATATATTTTCCTGTTACAGGATCAGTAGTACGATCGGCAGATTTATATTTCCCGATATCAATATTTAAATCAGAATTATACCCTGCTGTTATAGGAGTCTCAGCACTTTTGTTAAATACATTAGCATTAATTTTTACAGAATTTCCTGCGAAAATACTGTCAGAGGAATCTAATTGTAGCAAACGATTTGAAGTTAAATCAACATTACCTTTAGTCGCAACTAAATTAATTGTACCGCCTATAATATCTGTTTCAAGCGATTTTGTAATTATTGAACCCGAATCATTAAATATTTTAAAATCGGCATTTGATTTAATAAGACTATTAAATATAATGTCTGATGCAAGTGTTGAATTTGGAATTTCTAAGATTTTTGCAAACGGATGGGTATTATCATAAAAGTTGTTAACTATAATACCGGAATTTCCCGTTTCGCTGTTGCTTATATAATGAACTCCTGCTGTTCCGATATTATTAAATGAACCGTTATTATACATATAATTATAAGCATTTGTACCGTTTACGGCCTTATCACTGTTTGCAAAAATACTATAATTTTTGCCATCAATAGATAGAGAAGATTTTGCAGCTGCTCCTGTTAAATCAATATCGTTGAAAATTAAAGAACGAGTTGAATAGTTGTCTATTTGAAATAATGATGAGCCGACATCAAACTTTCCTGAACCTGTAATTTGTGCATTTGTAATACCATCAACAGAAATATGAGCTTCTTTTAAATTAACATTTTTAAATACTATTGAATACCTGTCATTAGGATTTATAAAATCTTCCGCAAGAGTCTTATTTAAAGCATTATATTGAGCCTTTAAATCATCACATAATTGTTTTAATTCCGTAATTTTTGGAGAAATTTCAACTCTTGAAGCATCCAATGAATCTATTTCGGCTTTCAAATCATTTAGTTTATTTAAAGCATATGTTCTTTCATCAGTTACATAGTTACCACTATCATTTATATACGGATTTTTCAACCCCCCATAAAATTTTCCGTCAATACCTTTATAAACAGAAACTTTCATCGGAGATTGTACACTTAAATTGTCAGTAATTCTATTACATGCATCTTTAATAGTCGTCTTTTGTATGCTTGTCAAATCTGTATTATAATCTTTAAAAAATTCCATAAAAGTAGAAATTTTGTTAGTATTTATTTCTGATTGTTCTTGAACTTTTGCTTTATAAGCATTAAATATAGTATTGTATGTACTTTCACTTATCTTATCAGATCCATTACCTATAACAAGACTTTTGAAATCATTGATAACTTTATTAGAAAAATCACTGTTACCTTCTTCATTAGGTATAATATTTAATATGGTAAAAAATAAAGTGCCATTTTGCTTTTCCGTACACATTCTATATATATAGTCATAACTATTAGCAATATCATTTCTTTCTTGATTAATATTGTTTATAGCATCACTTAAAGCATCATATTCCGCTTGATATTCACCTAAAGTTCTCTCTGTATTATCAATCTTTATTTGAATACCGGTCAATTTTTCATCTTTTATAACCTGACCGTCAGAACCGCCTGTTATAAGTTCATAATCATTTACACTGAAACCTTTTGTCGCAGAAACATCAATAGAACCATCTTGGTTAATTCTCATATATTTTGAATTAGCCGCACCTGCAATTATTTCGCCATCTAAATTTAAGGCATTTTTTGTTTGTATATCTTTAGGATTAGATTCACCACTATTAGGAATTGGAATACCAAAAACTAAATATGATGTAGTATCCCAAGCAACTGTTGATTGATTTATTCCTGATCCGTTAGAATAACTTATTTCAACATCTTGATTTGACAAAATTTGAGAAGAACTATCCGGTAAATTTAAAGTATTATTTATTACTCTTTTTAAAAGTCCATCTTCATAAGTTTTTGCAACTGCCGCATCATTTTGAGTATATGCATATACAGTTAAATTATTTACAGAGGAATTCATGAAATTGATATCAACAAGATTACCTGCACCAATTTGACCACTATTATTTATAGTATTGTTTATTGTAGCTGTAACATAAGAATTTGCTTCAGGAGCTCCTGCAAAGTCTTTAGCTATTGAACTTACTCTGCTTGCCAATGTATTGGATGAATCCAGATTTATTGTAGTAGTACCCTGTGACTTAACTTGTGAGTTACTATTAAGATTAAGTTCTTGGGTATTATTAGCTTCAAGTTTTGATTCTGACATCGGTAAAGCAACAAAGCCACCTGATTGGTTCTCAATTTTTTGTTTGTATTTTGAAGTTGTTTTTACTGATAAATTCATATCTTGTTCAGATAATACTTTTGAATTTACAAGATTAATTTTGCTTGTTTGATTAAGTGTATTTTTTACATAGAGTTTTTGTCCTGCAACAAATCCGCCGCCGCTGGCACTGTATTCAATATAATCATCTTTAGCAGAACTTATATCTGATAAAGTACCTATATTAATATCATGAGCACTTACTGTTGAATTATTTAAAGATAATTCAGCATTTGATGTATAAGTATTTTCCGTACTATTACTCATAATATTAACAAAACCACCACTTGCCATAGATGCACTATCTTTTACAATTGAGTTATTTTGAACACTATATGATATACTGCCTCTGGAGTTAATGTTTGAGTCAATAATATTTGTTATAGTACTTGTATCCAGTTGTTTTGTCGGAGAATTACTGCTAACATTTATAAATCCGCCGGAGCTGTCAGATGATGTAATATCAAAGGTATTATTTGAAATATTATTTATTGTCAATTTATTTATTGAATTATTATTAGATTTAAAATTATTAATATTTAAAGTTGACGTTCCTATTAGTTCATTTGAAGATGCAAAATCATTAACATTTATGACTCCGCTTCCTGATTTTGAACCTTTACTCATAGTTGAATTTCTAACTGTATTAAAAATAATATTTGTATTAGCAGAATTAAAATCTCCGCCTATATTACCTATTGTATCAGACGTTAATTCAGATACTATACGAATTCTTTGTCCGCCGCCAATCAATCCTCCGAAATTGAATGCACTGATATCTGAATATACTTTACTATTATGTGAGGCATTAATATTAGCAATACTCTTTATTTTATTATTACCATTTACATTTACATTCAAAGTACTACTGTCTTTAGCATCAGCACTTACTACATTCACTCCAATTCCAACAGCAACCTTTGTAGCTCCTGCTGTTGCCTCTGCATTAGAATCCAAATATGAATTTATATCAAGCAAATCAGCTTTATGAGATGCTGCAATTAAATATGTATTTGATTCTGCCGTATTTTCTGCTTTTGCCGATGTTTCTGCAACAAAACCTTGTAATGATACATGAACATTATTTATTTCAGACTTTGCTTCTATTCCGTTTTTTCCTGTTTTCTTAGCGGTTTCTATTTTTGTCTTACCGCTGTTATTTATAGATAGAGCAGTTTCACTATCTATGCCTGACGTAAATTTAGCATTCATTGTTGCACCGGAACTATCGCCAGAATATAAATCTCCTAATTTAACAGCTGTTACATTTGCTTTTGAAAAGGCTGACATAACATCATAATCAGTAATAATATCAATTCCGTTTGCAGTTATTGTTCCTTCAACATCTTTAATAATCGCTTTTGAAATTGTACTAGCATTAACTTCATTCTTAGAAACAGACACCATGCTTACACCGGCAACGGATACTGTTGATTTTGTTGAACTTAAATCAGTATTTGCAGTTGAATGAATAGTTAATTTACCTTTTGTATCAATGTCAGTTTTACCTATAATTTGTGCCAAAGTATTATTATTGTCTTTGTTTTCAGACAAATCAACCGCAACAATATTTCCACCTGTTACAACAACATTTGTTGCATCAATTACTGATTTATTTGTTGATGCTGAAACAACATCAATTCCTGATGCTGCATTAATTGCTGTAGTTATTTGGTCTGATGATGAACCTATTTGTGCAATTGTTTCAGAATTATTGTTGTAAATTGAACTGCCACCGGAAAACGTAAGACCTGATACATCAACTTTTGTAGTCGTTATATCAACATTTGAGTTGTTTATTGCATTAACGGAAATATTACCTGATTTACTTTCAACAGTTCCACCTGCAATTTCAGCAACAGTATTGTTAGACAGCTGAATATTTCTTACTGCTACACTGCCGGTTCCAAGCCCTGCCGTTACGTCAACATTTCTAAGGGTTAATTTGTCATCAGCATTTTTACCTTTTAATTTGCTTTCAGCCTTAACAGTAATGTCATTTTTTGTTTCCAGATTACCGTTAACTCTTGAAATAGCACCTGTTTCAAGTTTCTCGGAATTTGTTTCTCTGAATTTCTTATCTGTACCCGTATTCGTTTTATAGATATTTTCTACTTTTTTATCAGCATCTTCTATACCGCTTTTCTTTTCGGAATCAGTATAATCAGAGTGTTTGCCGAGTTTTATAGAAACTACATCTCCTGCAATACCAACAAGTCCTGCGGCAACACCAACATTTGTATTATCCAATCCACCTGTTGTGTTTGCTTTAATTTCGGCACTTCCTGCTTGTATATGCCCGTCCGAATTCGATAAAATTTCTGCTCTTGCCAGATTATCACTGTAGTATAAATTGATATTAGCACCTAATGACGCACCTAATCCTACACCACCGCCAAATCCGATTTTGTTATTAGCAAAAGTATTATCATCTGCTTTAACTGTAAGTTTTCCTGATGCAAACATGTTTTGTGATTGGGCATCAATATATGCCAGTGTATCTGTTCCAATTTCATTTACCAGTGCATTTGCCAATAAATTTGCACCAATAACTGTTACGGAAAGACCAACATTTGAATTTTCAAATTCCCTATCTGAAAATGCTTCTACTGTTAAATTTTTTGCCCCTGAAATTTTTTCAGTACCGGTTATTGCTGTATTTTCTATTTTTGATGTTACATTATTTTCGTAAATATTATAAATAACATTGCTGGAAGCTGTAGCTCCTTCTCCTGAAAAATTACCGGATACGGCAAAATTTGTTAATTTATCTTTTTTTGCTTTGTTTGTTGTTAATTCTATATTTCCTGCATTTGATATTATAGAATCATTAATACTTGCTTCTACATCTGAAATTATGTTATTTAAAATAACATTTGCAACAAAACTTGCACCTACACCAACTCCGGATACTCCTACTATCCAGTTGCCGGAATTTATCACTGAATTAGAATTTAAGATAATATCTTTTTCAGAACTTCCGTTGATTGTAGTTGAATTAATGGTTGATTTTGTAGTTGTATCATAAATATTTTTTATAATAAGACCTGTTCCTGCAAAACCTTCACCGGCACCTGCTACCCCAACTCCAATATCTCTTGTTTTAATATTAGTATCGGATTGCATTGCTATTGCAGCATTATTTATTGTGGAATTTGTGATTTCTGATATTGTTGTCCCAAAATACTTATTATTAACAGGTGCAATATTTATAGCAAATGTTGATGAACCGGCAGCAGCAACCAGAATTTTGGATGAATTCATATCTTCATCAGAAGTTATATTTAGTTGTTCTGCTCTAACCGTAGAGGCGTCTATTTTAGCAGTATTATTATCACTAATGTTATTAATAAGTCCGTTAATAATGCCTGCTGCATCAGAAGCTGCACTTGCTGCCACAACAATTTGATTATCGTCTTTTTGATTAACGGCAGAAATATTTAATGTATTTGTAACATCTATATCTGAACCATTTGAAATAAGTGATGATGTATTACTCTTATCATTCAAATAAATTACCTGAGCACCTAAAGCTGCTGTACCTGATGCTGAAATCTGTCCTGCAATAATGTTCTTAATGGAATAATCTTTTGCCATAAGATCCATATTATTTGAAGTTAAATCAGAATTTAAAATTTCGGCAGTTACGGTATTATCAATTGTTTTTACAACAACTGCTCCTGAAATAGCCACATTTGCACCGGCAGATAAATTATATAACATATTCCAGTTGCCGAAATCATTATCATAATTTATTCCGGAATAATTACCTTCCGAATCTTTTTTCATTAAATTATCTTGATAAGAATCTGATGTTATATCATCTCTATCGTATTTGTCAGAACTGTTTTTAGTTCCGCCTAATGAATTTGTGGAAAGTGCTGAAACATAAATGTTACCATCAGCATTTACAGTATTTTTAACCGTTTCATTTCCAATGTAGGCTTTAACGGTTTTTCCGATATAATCTACATTTATAGAACCACCCATCGCAACCGCAGCATCGGCACTTGCAATTGCCAAAGTACCGCCTCTGTTATAAATCGTTGTTTCGCTATCGGCAGCAACAGTTAGATTTCCTGTTGTTTCAAGATTACCCTCAGCCTTTGCTATTGTAGAATCTTTTATAATATTAACTGCAACATCGGCAGCTACAGAACCAACACCTCCTGTTGATAAAGCTACGGCAATCGGTATCATATTTATATATTCCGAACTCTTTGCACCAATACCGATATTGCCGGATTTTATTATCTTTGAATCTTTTGATAATTCAGAAGTTATCTCGTTACCATAGTGATTTGCTATAATATTTGCACCGATTGCACCACCTTTTTTAGCAACATCTCCTAATATTGTAATTCCCTGATTTTTATTATCATAAATTGAACTAATCGTTATAACCCCGTCAGAACTTAATTCTGAACCGTTTATTACAGCAGCATTAATTGTAGATTTAAGAACACTCACAATTCCGTTGGCATTTATCGCAACAGTTATTCCGGAACCGGTTTGCACACCAAGATTTACCGCTAAGAATTTTCTGTCATCGCTTGAATCCGCTTTGACTTCAATTGATTTTGAGTTTAATATTTTTGAATTATCTATTGTTGCATTTATTTTACTGTTATCTACTTCAATTACAGAGCCAATACCTACACCTAAACTGTTATTAGCATTAGAAATATCAGCACTTCCTGTTAAATCTCTACCATTTAATTTTGATTTTGCATCAACTTTTATATCACCTGATGAAGATATTTTCTTATTATCTTTTAACTGAGCTGTCACAGTGTTTTCAATCAAGTCAATTCCTAAAGCTCCGTCTATTGTAAATGAAGATTGTGCTCCATTTACAGCAGCACCGGCAATAGCAATAGAATTTATATTTTGAACCAAATCGGAATTAACCGTAATATTTTTCAAATCAGATAAGCCTTGAGATTTTGTAATTTCAGAAACAACAGTTTGTTTTAATAAATTTAAATTACCTGCAACTCCGGCACCTAATGCAAATGTAGCATTTTCACCTTTTGCAAATCCCAAATCACCGCCAATATTCCACGCAGTTGTGTCAGCACTTGAATTCAATGTAACATCAATATCACCTGTTACATCTTCGGCATTTTTTACCGTTGTGTTATTTATTATTGATTTTGTTTCGTCTTTCAATACATTTGTACTGAATGAACCGCCAACCGCAACTTTTGAGCCTGATTCGTCATTACTTGCTATTCCTACACCAACTGCTGTTTCAATAATTGTGTGGTCATTATTTGCCGTAACGTTTAACGCTTTTGCATTATTTTTGGTAAAGAAAATCGTTGAATCGTCAATTTTTGATATAGCACCACCTTTATCGGAATAAACATTAACAGCTGCTCCGCCACCGACTGAACCTGATTTTGCAATTCCGCCTGTAACATTTAGCATAAAGTTTTCTCTGTCAGCAGTAGCATTTAATTCTTCACCTGTATTCAATGTTGAGTTAATAATTTCAGCTGCAACAACAGAATTATCATTAACAACACTTACCGAACCAGCAAGTGCAAGAGAGAAATTACCGACTGCATTCTGCGGATTAGCTACGCCTCCTGCTAATTGATTAGCTTCACCTGCTTGACCTGCTGCATTTTGAGCACCTTCTGCATTTGGATTATTGTCGTTAAATAATCGATTTAACCCTAAAACATCTTCATCATCAGGCTGTGCATTATCTAAAATATCCATCCAGTTGCCATAATTTTGTGCTTCCTGAGGATTATTATCCGCTTGATTATTATTAGCATTATCATTTGCCTGTTTCTGTTTTGATTTATCAGGAGAAACGCCGCCTGCAAAAGCACCTGCCGCAGTTATAAAAATATCCCTTGTATATGACTCAGCTTTTGCATTAATTTTATTTGCCGTCAAAACAGAACCTTCAACAGAAGTTTTTATTGTTCTATCTATTGATTGTGCCATAACACTTGCACCAAGTGCTGCACCAGATGAAGTTGTCCCCTGTCCTTCTTCCGATTGTTTTGTTAATGAACCGTTAATTGCAACCGCTGTTATATGGTCATTTACATTTCTTTCTTCAGCCAGTTCAACTTCATCATCATTATTTAAAAACTCTAATCCTGTTTTTGCCATATCAGAACCTTTTTTCGTGAATGCAGCCTTTGCTTTTCCCGAATTAATACTGATATTATTAGCTATAAGATTAGAATTATTTTTTACGGTTGAACTCGTTGTTCCATGAATACCTTGAACTGAAACAGCACCTGTTATTCCGATTGTTTCAGCTTTGCCGCCGGGTGTAATCAAATTTAAATATGATTGTTCTGCCGCTGTATTTAATTCGATATCGCCATTTTCGGCTTTAAGTTTTGATTCATTTACTGTTATTCTTGCATTATTTGTAAAATCCTGAACTAAGACAGAACCTCCCGCACCTGAGCCGGATGCATGATTCCATTTATTAGTTCCGTCTTCATCACCTTTTATACTCTTTGCTAAAGATTTTATTTCATCAATAAGACCGTCATAATTAATAAAATCTACCGCATCATGAGCCGATGCCGAAATAACTGAATTTGCAATAATATCACCTGTATCAGCAGTTAATATTGAATTGGTTATATTTATATCAGAGTGATTTTCTAAATCAGAATAAATAACAGCAGCAGAGATTGAAGCCTTATCACCTGCACTTGATGCTGCTGCAAAGTTATTGTAAAAGCCGAAAATACCGGCTTCAGGCAATATTTTATCACTTGAATTATTACTTGTTACATCATGAAAACCGAAATTCCAATCCTCATTGGCACTAAAACCGAAATTCATTCCTAAAGTAAGATATTTATTTGAAATGCCAAAAGTACCCTGTTGAGCAGGAAGTTCAACTATTGAATCAACATTTATATTATTTTTTGCATTTAATTCAGAACTATCTATAATATCAACTTTATTTGTATTTTTCTGTTTATTTACCAAAAGAGATAAAGCCCCGCCCCAAGATGCATCTTCTTCTGCGTAAGCATCAACCTCATTTGCCGTTAAATCCACCGTATGGGCTTTTATGTTGATGTCATTTCCTGCGGTAATTTTTGAATTACTTACAATAACACTATTGTTTGTATTTGCATCGTTCCAAAGAACACCTGCACCTGATTCAAAATTTGCTTTTGAATAAGCCAATTTCCAATCAGGATGTTTTGTATTATACAAATTTTCAGCTTTGTTTGTGAATTTATTAACAAAATCACTTATAGTAAAAGTAGTAGCCTGATCATAAGCAGTTGCGACTCTGCCTAATCTATCAAATTGTTTTGATAACCATGTTTCGGGTTGTTGCCACGTTTTTGCATAATCTAAAGGATCGGTTATTTCAGAATCAACCCAGTTGCTTACATCATTGATATTATATGCATTAAGAGTTACATCTTCTACTGCATTAATTACACTCCCGTTTTTAACTTCAACAGCACTTCTTATATCGGTTGCATTAATTATTCCGCCAAGTGAAATTGAAGAACCGCCGTCCATTTGCGTATCGTTAGCCAAATCGTTTCTTCCTATACGGGGTTTTAATATAACCGTGTTATCAATTTCATTATAAGCAATTGCCTGAGCCGATATATTTCTACCTTTAACCGTTGATTTATCTATAACTATTTTAGTGTCAGCCTGTGCAGAATTCTTCATTAAGGCGAGATTAAAAGCATCCGTAGTTTTTAAAGTTATACCTGCCATAACTTCATCAGCGATTTTTGCTTTTAATACATTATTTGATATTGCATTTAAATCAACATTACCATTTGCATTGAGAGTTGATTCTTTAATATTTATTTTAGACTCAGTTTTAGTCCCATAACCATAGAAGATTGCAGGGATAAATTGAGATACCTCTATTGGCCCGATTGCTTGTGAACCAACATTTGTATCAGATGAAGACTTGGCAGATATAGACAAATCACCGATAGAATTCAAAATCGAATTTGTTATATTAACCGTTGCAGCAGTTCTTACACCTTCAAATCCTGTATAAACCTCATCAGAGAAAAACTCATCCATGTGAGAATCGGAATCAAATATCCACAACAAAACAGTTGGAACGGTCAAATTTATATTTCTGCTTAATGAGGACTCTGAATTAGCAAGAATATTAATATTACTTCCGGTGATATCTGAATTTGTTACATCAATTTTAGATGAAATTGCTTCATCAGGATCAGCCAAAATATATGAATCTTTTTTTGTTGAATTTGCTTTAATTTCAATATTACCACCGCCAATTTGAGCATTATCAATTGTAACCTCTGCCTTATCGGAAGCACCTTCAGGTTTTCTATCATCTCCTGAACCTGTATAATCTTTAAATCCTGCTACAATTTTTATTTTGCCGTTTTCTAAAGAAAACTTATTTGTACTTTTAATATTATTTGAAACTAAACTATCGAATGCTAATTTTGCAGCATCAAAAGTTTCATAATTGTCATTGTTTTGTACCCCTGCAATAATACCCGCTTTATTGTCGGAAGTACCCTGTATGGTAATGTTATCCCCATACAAGTTGACATCTTCTCTTGCTAAAATTCTTCCGTTTATGAGAATATTTCCATGTGAATCAGAAATTAAAGCATTATATTTATTTGCACCATATACATATTCTGATAAATCTCCTGAATTGTATTTACCTAAAAAACTATCAAAATTACTTTGAGATGGTGTTAAAACAGACAATGAACCGACATTTAAAACACCTGATGCTCCGATAACCATTCCTAATGGGGATACAAATATGGCATGACCATTATAGAAGTTTCCCCCTTTCATCGTATTAACAATGCCGTTAATATTAATCTGACTATTTATTAAGTTTACAAACTTTGAATAATTATTTTTATATATAAGGTTTGCAATATCACCTTGTGTAAGGTTAAATTTGTCATAATACCTAAAACCTGTACTCCCTGAAACTTTCTCTGCCTCAATATTATATATATTTCCCTTTGGAGTAACACCTGATATTTCTGATGCAATAACAAAAGGTAATGCATTAAAATTTACAAGACCTAAAACAATTGTTCCGGCAATTATTCTTTTTAAAATATTAATTTTAAATATATTCATAAATAGTTACGCTCTTCTAATGTGATAGTATAATATATTCCCACAAAAAAGTTTTTAATAACGTTAATTTACAAAATTTTACAAAAACAATTATAAATAACCAAAATAATACTAATAACAATAATATACCATAGTACGTAATTAATATTTTTTAATATTTTGATTTAATTTGATTTTAAAGACATTTTGTGTAATATACTATCATATAATGGAAGAATTTAAAAAATTTTTAGGGATATTTATATTTTTAACTTTAATATCATATAGCAGTGTGCTTGCAGAAACTGAGTTTGATCCTGCAATACTTAACCCTGGCGGTTCTTTAAATACTCACGATATGGATACTCTCAAAAGATTCGAGATGGAAAGGCAAGAACAAATAGATTTTGAAAAATATAAAGAAAATAACAAAAAGAAAGAACAAGAAGTAAAAAAAAAGCCAAAAATCAAGGCAAAAGTTGAAAAAGCAGATGTAAATGAGTATGCTACAAAAGGTGTATATGTCGAAAATATTGTTATTTCCCCATCATCAATTCTTACTGAAGAAGAATTAAAAAATATAATTGAAGATTACACTAAATCAAATCTTACTTTTGAAAATTTGCAAGAGATTGTTGACAGAATAAATAAACTTTATCTTGAAAAAGGTTTTGTGACAGCAAGAGCATATTTACCCGAACAAACTATTGAAAACGAAACCGTAAAAATAGAACTATTAGAAGGTAAAGTTGGTGATGTTACTATTGAAGGTAACAGGTGGACTCGTACATCTTATATTGAAAAAAGATTAAACTTAAAAAAAGGTGAATTATTTAATATTCAGAGTTTAGAGCAAAACCTCTTGATATTTAACCGCTACAACGATAATGTTGAATTAAACGGCACACTGCTTCCGGGAAAAAATGCAATAGGTACAACAGATATTGATGTTAAAGTCAGAGAAAAATTACCGTTTCATATTACTGCATTAATGGATAACGCAGGTCGTTCAAATATCGGGAAATATCGTGGAGGTTTAATACTACAAGATGATAGTCTGTTTGGATTTAGAGACAAATTAACCCTTGGTGCATATGTAAATAAATATTCAGTTACACCGTTTGCGGATTACAGTATTCCGGTAAATAAAAAAGATGGCAGAATAGGTTTTAATTTTTCATCAAGTAATTCAAAAATAGGACATGGTGACTTTCAAGATTTTAATATCAAAAGCCGCTCTCAAAATTACTCATTGTATTATACCCAACCTTTATATCGCAAACCTTGGACAGAAATATCAAGCACAACCTCAATCGCTTATAAAAGAGCAGCAACAAGTTTTGACGGTGAGGATATATTCAAAAATGAAGTAACATCTGCACAGACCGGCTTAAATTTCAGATATGACACAAAAAGAGGAATCTGGTATCTTAACCAGAACGTCAGCTATTCATTTCCAATTTTTGACAAAGACTCTAATTACTTAAAATTAGATGGAGGATTTTTAAGATTACACGATTTCGGACACGGCTTTGTAGGGACATTAAGAGGTAATTACCAAGTTATTCCTAATAAAAGAGTTGTACCTTATGTAGATCAAATGGTAGCAGGCGGTATAGCAACAGTCAGAGGATATTCGGAAGGTTTACTCATAGGCAGAAGCGGTTACATTATAAGTGCAGAAATGTTGTTTCCTATTTTGCCGAGAACTATAAAAAGCAAAGATAAAACAAAAGAGTATCCGTTCGTAGGTACATTTATGAAAGGCTTTGTATTTGCGGATCATGCAGGAATATTTCCATATAAAGGAACCGGCAATGGTTCTCAAGGTTACGATCAAAACGACTTTCTTATGAGTTTAGGCTTGGGTTTCAGGTTTAATTTACCAAAAGATATAACTCTTAGAATTGCTTGGGGTTTTCCTGTTATGAGAAATAGCCATGAAGAAGTGAATAAATGTGGCAGATTTCATATTGAATTAAGTTTAACACCTGATTTTGATGCACTTGTTAAATTGAGAAAACCAAAGAATAAAAATATTGAACACGTTAGAAATATTGAAGAATATCCATTAAAAAAAGATGTTGTTAAGGTTTCGACAAATAACAACAATATCAAAGTTAAAACTAAACTATCAGATAAATCTGAAATAAAAGTTTCAAAAATACAAGTTTCAAATAAAAAAAAACAGTTATAAAAAGTTTACCCAATAAACGTGTATCAAATTTATAATTTATTTCGTCAATAATAATTCTAAATTATTTGGCTAAAATTTTATTCGTCTAACCGTAAAAGAGCAAATTATCTGCTAATGAGCAGCAAACTATATGTCTGTTTACAATTTTTTTGAAATGTAAAAATAAGAATTAAATTGTTAATTAAGTAATGATATCTAATTTTTGGCCGATAGGAATTTGGTTATCTTGTTCTGCCATTGCTAAAATTTGACTTGATAAAATTTTCATAAGATTTGCATGTTCAGTATCGGATAAATTACGAACATTGCTATTATCATTTATTTTTTCCAAAATGGCGAATTTTGAGGTTTATTGGATATTTTTTGAATAATGTTTTTTGAATTTAAAAAATTAATCATACTATTCTCCTTTTTATTACATTACTTAAATTCCAATCTTAGAAAAACATACAAATCATTCTAACATTTCTTAAGATTTTATCCCTCAAAACCTGTTATAACTCGATTTTTAAAATTGTAATTAAAAAAAAATATTCTCACCCATATTTGTAACTTTTATCAATACTTAAAAACTTCTTTATTTTTATGCTAAAATACGTAAATAATTTAAAGGAGTTTTTATGAAATATTTATGGTTATATGTAATTGCAATTATTGCATCTTTAGGTGGTTTACTGTCAGGTTATGACACCGGAGTAATTTCGGGTGCATTGTTATTTATAAATGAAACTTGGGATTTAACAGATACACTTCAAGGACTTGTTGTTAGTGCCGTTTTAATAGGTGCTGTCATTGGTGCAGCAACAAACGGTATTTTAGCAGATATTTTTGGACGTAAAAAAATTATTATGGCAACTGCCGTAATATTTTTTCTTGGTTCCATAATGTGTGCATTTGCAACAAATATTATTATGCTGATTATTTCAAGAATTTTTGTAGGATTTGCTGTTGGTATAGTTAATTTCGTTGTGCCTTTGTATCTTTCGGAAATCTCACCAAAATATTTAAGAGGAACTTTAGTTTCTTTATATCAGTGGGCAATAACAGCAGGTATTTTATTCTCATACTTTATTAACGCAGTATTTACACATACGGTTTATAATTGGAGATGGATGCTTTTGGCAGGTGTCGTTCCGTCGTTAGTATTATTTATTGGTATGTATTTTGTAAAGGATACACCTCGTTGGCTTGTAAGCAAAAATAAAGATGATGAAGCCAAAGAAGTATTTAACAAAATAGAACCAAGAATTAATGCTGACAGAAGAATTAATAAAATAAAAAATATTATTTTTAAAGATAATCAAGAAAACAAGTTTAAACTAAAAAAATGGATGCTAATGCCATTTGTAGTTGGTATCGGCATTATGTTTGCACAAATTTGTACAGGTATTAACACAATTATTTATTACGCACCAACAATTTTTAAATCTGCCGGTTTTGATAGTCATATAACAGCAATATACGCTACAACAGGAATAGGCATTGTAAATTTTCTTATGACTATTGTTGTTTTGTATTTTACAGATAAACTGGGAAGAAAACCCTTATTATATTTTGGATTGACCGGAGTTATGTTAAGCTTATTTGCGTTGGGAGCATCATACAGCTTTGAAGATAGTCTTGGGGAAATGCAACAATGGGTTGCCGTTGGGAGTATAGTAACATATATTGTATGCTTTGCAATGAGTTTAGGGCCTGTTGGATGGATTTTAGTATCAGAAGTTTTCCCTTTAAAAATTCGTGGGATTTCTATGAGTATTTGCACAGTTTCAAACTTCGCCTTTAACTTCTTTGTAGTTGCAAGTTTTCCCGTATTGCTAAACAGACTTGGCGGGGCTTGGACTTTTTGGATTTTCGGTATTGTGTCAATATTATGCCTAATATTCGTTTATTTCTTTGTACCTGAAACAAAAGGTATATCATTGGAAAGAATTGAAAAAAACTGGATTAATGGCATTAGTCCAAGAGATTTTTAATGAAGAATAAATTAATATTATCAATTATATTTATTATTGCATTTTATTTAAGGTTTGATGCTTATTTACTGAACAATTCTTTTTTTACAGACGAAGTTTTACTTGCATTTAATACTTTAAGCAAAAGTTACTTAAGTTTACTTAAACCATTAGATTTCTTTCAATCAGCACCTTATTTATTTTTAGTATTTACGAAATTGATAGTGTCAAATTTTGGAGTTAATGAGCTTTGTTTTCGTTTCATTCCGTTTGTTTCAGGTATATTTTCAGTTATAGTATTTTACAAACTTTGTAATCTTATTTTAAAAACAAGTTTATCAAAATACATTGCTTTGATATCATTTGGACTAAATTATCAATTGCTTTTTTATTCTCAAACCTTTAAACAATATTCAACAGATGTTTTATTAGCATTATTATTCGTATACTTTGCAATTAAATACAATAACAAAATACAAACCATAAAACAGTTTACAATGTTTGGAATATTTTGTACAATAGGATTGTTTACATCTTTTCCGCTATTTTTTGTAATTCCTGCAATATTTATAACAATGTTTATTCTTAACAAAAATAAACGATTAAAAATTATTTATTCAAGCATATATCCCATAACTGCAATATTTATATACTATTTTTATAATCTTAGATTTGTAAAAAACTCAACACATCTTTTAAACTATTGGACAAATGGCTTCGATGTGTTCAGTTTAAATATGTATAAAAATTGTTTTGATTTTTTATTTTTTTATGACCATTTTCATATTTTATTATTTATATTAGTAATAATAGGACTATATTACACTTTCAAAAAGAATACTATGTATTTTTATATAATTGTATTTACACTGCTCTTTGGATTAATTGCCGCATTTTTAAAATTATATCCTTTTGAAAACAGGTTGATACTTTACATTATTCCATTCATAATTTTATTAAGTGCATTACCGATTGACAATTTGCCTGAGAACATATATACAAAAAGCCTTGTTATAATAATATCCGCAATATTCTTTTTGTCCGGATATTTTAATTTTTCAAAACTGTATATTACCGGCAAAATTTCATATTTAAGGCAAGATGTAAAACCTTTATTAAAGGTGCTTAAAACAAACAAAAAAGAACACGAAAAAATATATATTTATTACAGTGCTTTAGCTACATATTCATACTATGCCTTATTCAAAGATATACCCAAAACAAGTCTGATAGCACCAACAATACCACAACAGGAAACTTCTTCAGAAAAATATTTAATTAATGATTTGAATCATTTAACTAAAGGAACCTATTATCTGCTGTTTATAAAAGGTACAAATACTTATGAAAAAGATATTCAATACACAAATGAATGGATTAAGCTACACGCTGTACAACTTACACATATAACCCTAAAATCTGCTTGCTTATATAAAATAAAAATTTGACAATTATAAAAAATACCTTAAACTAAATCTATGATAAATTTAAAAAAGATTTTTAAAGATTTATACAATTATGATGATTTCAATTTTATTGAACAAACTGATGACGGTAAATTCATTTTTTACCCGCAAGTTGGTATGAAAGGATATGAAGTTGATTCTTTAAAGGATTTGAAATTCATTTTGATATATTGGCGTTTAAGTGCAGTTTTTAATGTCTTTTGGTCAATGACATTATTTATTTTTTTTATAATCCTGCTCCATCAAATATTTAATATGAATGGATTTTTCACATTAACTGTTTTAACCCTATGTCTTACGTCTTGTCTGGTAAGTGTTTTTTTCATGTGGTATTTAAGAAAATATCGTAAAGTAAAACCAAAAAATTTAATATCTAAAGATTTAAAAAAAATTACAGGCATATTTGTATTATTCTATATTGTAATAATTATTTTTTTCTTATACAACTGCCCTTGTCTGTTCTATGAACATAATCTTGAAAATCAAGAGTGGCAAAAAGCTTTAAATACAATTAATTTCTTTATTAAATTTCAGCCGAAAAATGATAATTTGTACGAAAACAGAGCTCTTGCAAAATATAACCTAAACGATATTGATGGGGCTATAAAAGATTGCGACAAAGCACTGACATTAAATCCGAAAAATTCGTGGGTTTTGTCAGCAAAAGCGTATTACACCTTTGTAAAAACGAGAAAAATATCACCTGAAATTAATTCTATGTTTGAAAAATCTATGCACTTAAACGAAAAAGATTATCCCGTAGGGTATTCTGACAGAGGCAAAATTTATTATCTTGAAGGAGAAAGCGATAAAGCAATAAAAGAATTTGAACAAGCGTATCTTAAATCAGGAAATGAATATTTCAATTATTTTGCAGCACTTGCTTATGAACAAAAAGGAGATTATTGCAAGGCATACGCTTATTACAATACCGTACCGCAAAATAAACATTTTCAAATTTCAGAATTACCAATGAAAAAAGAATATGCAAGATTTATGTGTAAAGAATAAATCCTGCATATTCCAAAAATTTACTTATAAATATTAGTACTGAAGCATTGATAAAACTTCGCAGTCTTCTTGTTGTTTAAGTTTTTCACGTCCGCCAAGTCCGTTTAATTCTATCCAAAATGCCGTTCCAACAATATTTGCTTTTGCTTGATGAATTAATTTACAAGCAGCACAAGCAGTTCCGCCTGTTGCCAACAAGTCATCCACAATCAAAACATTTGAACCTTCTTCAACAGCGTCTTTATGCATTTCTATCATATCTGTACCATATTCAAGCTCATAAATTTGTTGATAGGTTTCAGCAGGTAATTTATGCGGTTTTCTTACAGGAATAAAACCAACATTTAATTTATATGCAAGCGGCATACCAACAATAAAGCCTCTTGATTCCATGCCTGCAATATAGTCGATTTCTTTATCTTTATAGTGTTCATACAAAAAATCAACCATTTTTTTCATAGTATCCGCATCTTTTAATGCAGTAGTGATATCTCTAAACAATATTCCTTTTTTTGGAAAATCTTGTATTGCTCTAATTTTTTCTTTAATGTCGGTTACCATTTTTAACCCCTTTTATTATACATTTGTCATCTCTTTTTCAGCTTCCAAAACAAGTCCGTGAGTTGTTTTACCCCAATCCATATCTTTTGGTTTAAATAAAATTTTGAGTGCAATATAGAAAGCAACAGGGAACCATATAAACAATATATATGCAGAAGTTTCCACTGCTTGTTTTAAAGCCTGCCAGCGGCTCATTTTATTATATTTTCTTAAACTGTATCTGGTTGCCAAACAAAAACAAGTTCCGATGGCAATACCTACAATTATTGATGAATATACACCATTTAACGGCATTTTACCCGTTGCAAATTTATAAGTTCTGAGTAAAAGTTCCATTGTAAACCATATTGGCATTAAAAATTCTGATAAATATGCAGTCATATCTAAACTTGCCCTTAATGACATTTTTTTAGATTTTAAAACTTCGCCAAAATGTTCTAAATATCGTCTTACGCTACCTTCAAACCAGCGTCTGCGTTGTCTGTATAACGGTTTTAAATAAATAATGGCTTCTTCTCTAACAATTGCTTCCGGACAAAATCTAACGTCCCAACCCTTAATATGCAATTGTGTTGACATATCTAAATCATCAGTAATTGTATAATTATTCCAACCACCAATATCTTTTAATGCCGCAACTTTTATCAATTCACCGTTACCACGCAACTCAACAGCACCTTTAACTGCATCCCTGCCAATTTGAAAGTGAGTATCCAACGTCATCTCATTATCCTGACATCTTGTCAGAAAATTATACTCACGGTTTGAAACAACTTTTCTTGCTTGAACAGCACCTACATCTTCCGGTTCAAGATTTGGAACTAATTTGTTTAAAAAATCAGATTCTACTCTTGCATCAGCATCAAAAACTAAAACCGCTTCACCATGTGCAAATTGCATTGCGTCATTCAAAACGGCTGACTTACCGGGAAATGCCTCCTTTGGACGAATAAACGCTTTTACGTTAGAATGTTTTTGTTCTAATTTCTGCATAACTTCTGCGGTATTATCTTCGCTTCTGTCATCTATAATAATTAATTCGTAACTTGGATAATCAAGTTGTAAAATATTTTCCACCGTATCTGCAATAACTGATGCTTCATTATGTGCAGGCACCATTATTGTTACAAATGGCTTATAATTTTCGTTAATAACTTTTGGATTTTTCTTTAATTTACGCTTTTGATGCTTATCTGCAAGCACCATGTAGATTGAATACACAAACATTGCACCAACAAGCGTTACCAATCCCCAAATAGTATTAAAATGATATTGGTATACATATAAAAGCACTGCCAATCCAACAAATAATATGAATAATGTTATTCTATCCTTCATGCTAATTCCAATATCTCTGTAACCGAGAAAAAATCCTCACTTGATAATTATATCAAAAATAACAAACATGACTTAAAAATTTATATGTAATATTAAGTTTTATTTATTGCCCGTAAAGACGATTTATAATAAACTAAAGATATGGAAGAAAATTTAGAACTTAGCTTTGCACATATTTATCCGAAATTATTAAACCTATACGGAGATATAGGTAATGTTTTAACGCTAAAAAAACGCTGTGAATGGAGAGGGATAAAATTTATTGCCGAAGAAATAAACATTGGCGATACATTTAAACCTCACGACATATATTTTATCGGTGGAGGTCAAGACAGACAGCAAGTTGATGTTGCTTTTGAACTTCAAAAGAATAAAGCATTCTTAACAGAGGAAAGAGATAACAATGCGGTATTTTTATCAATTTGTGGCGGTTATCAACTATTAGGACATTATTACAAAGCTCAAGACGGTTCTGAATTAAAAGGAATAAGTTTGCTGGATGCATATACTCTTGCCGGCAATAAACGGTTTATAGGTAATGTTACCGCTGAAATTAATTTCCTTAAACCAAATTCTCTTGTAGGATTTGAAAATCACAGCGGTTTAACTTATTTACAAGGTGATACAAAACCAATTTCAAAAATTATTGTCGGAAACGGAAATAACGGTCAAGATAAAACAGAAGGTGCAAGATATAAAAATATCTTTGGAACTTATTTACACGGTTCATTTTTACCTAAAAACCCTCATTTTGCAGATTATTTAATCTCACTGGCACTGGAAAAAAAATATAAAAGAAAAATAGATTTAGCACCACTTAATGACGAAATTGAACTAAATACACATGAAAATTTAGTTAATAAACCTTATTAAATATAGCCTTATACAGATAAATGTGTTAAAATTTCCTTATGAACAAAAAAAAGATTTTAACAATATCCGTAACCATATTATTTGTGGTGTTTTTAGTTTATATTTTCCGTGATATAAGTGCTGCGGAATTTTTAAACGCATTTAAAATGTTCAGTTTTAAATATTTATTTTGGATAGTTGCACTTTATTATTTTACAATGTATTTAAGAGGTATTCGCTGGAAGGCTCTTTTGATGGATAACCCAAAATATTCAAATTGGCATCTGGGCTCGGTTTTTATCGTCGGAAGCATGCTTAACTGCTTTTTACCTGCAAGAGCAGGCGATATTTATAGAGCATATTATTTGGGCGAAAATAAAAACGAAAAAAAAATGAAAGTATTTGGTTCTATAATTTTAGAAAGAACTTTAGACGGTATAAGCGTATTTTTCATTTTATTATTTGCTGTACTTGTTTACTGCAAAAATAACCCCGTTATACTAAGTGCAATATACTTTTTTGGATTTATTTTTATTGGAAGTATGATAGCATTCTATTTAATTTTTAAGTTTAATAAAATTGATTTTGTTTGCAAAAAAATTGAACTACTTTTAAATAAAATTAAATTAGAAAAATTAAGCAAAGTTGTTGAAAGTTTAAATAAACATGCAAACTCTTTTATGGAAGGCTTTGAAGTTTTAGACAGCGTAAAGCTATCGTTAAAAGCAGTCATATCAAGTGCTGTAATTTGGGGGATTGAATGTTATGTAGCATATTTAATCCTTGCAAGCTTTAATCTGTCGCTGCCATTTTCGGCATCGCTTTTTGTAATAAGCCTAATATCATTTTCAGCAATGTTACCGTCTTCATCAATATTTTTTGGGCCGTATCAAGCAGCGTACTTAATTGCACTTGGAATATATGGTGTAAAAAAATCATCAATACTTGCTGTTTCACTGGTTCATCCTATAATATTAATTATATTACTAACAGTTGTAGGTTTATATTATTTGTACAAATTTAACTTTTCATTAGATAAAATAAAGGAAGAAAGAAATGTTTAAAAAAGCGTTTACATTATCAGAAGTATTGGTTGTTGTAGCTATAATCAGTGTAGTTGCTGTACTTACCTTACCGACAGTAATAAATAGTGCTGACAGAAACAAAAACATAACTCAACTCAGAAAAGTTCAAAACGAACTGCAAGCAGCATTTAGTCAAGCAATTACAAAATATGGTGATTCTGAAGAATGGGGTACAGGATACACACTAAATATAAATAGAATATTTGAATTTTTAGATATAAAACGTTGTGGAGTCACATTTCCTCTTAGTGGATATAGTTTTAGCGGCTATCCTGTTTGTGAATTAAAAGATGGCACTATTATATCTACAAGTAGTATTGCTATTTATGTTGCCGTTGACGGAATAAACGGCAATACAAAAGGAAAATCTATATTTAGATTTAACATTAATTATAATTCAGGTGAGATTTTACCTTATGGTTACGGCATAGACAGAAATGCATCAACTAACGCTATTAAATTAGATAATGATATGATACAAGCAACAAACTGGGCTGTTGTAAATGGAAATATGGATTACTTAGATTGTGCGTCTTCATTAAACTGGGAAACTAAACTAACCTGCAAGTAAATCCAAAATATTTTTCACACAAATTTTTGAATTTAAGTGCTTTGATACTGTTTCATGGCACTTATTTGTTGTGTACTCATAGGCTTTTTCATTATCAAGATAATAATTTATTTTATCTGCCAAATCTTGAATATTTATGTAAAACGGTAAATCGCCTTTAAACAAATTTATTTCTTCTCTAAAATCACTTATCATAAGAGTTTTACAAGCAACAGTTTGAAAAGTTCTGTAATTCAAAGATGAAATGCCCTGTGAGTTCATATTAAATACTATTTTAGACTTATTTATTGCTAAGGCCATATCTTTTTCATTATCTATAAACCCTTTGTAGCATTTATTTATTAAATCTTTTTCGTCAGTTCTTGCAAGAGCATCGTTATAATGCTTTTCTATTGCATACCAAGCAAATTTTAAATTTGGAAAATATTGCATTAATTCAATAAAAAAATTCAGCCTGAAATCAGTATCTAATCTGCCTGCAAACATTACGTCATACTCTTTTTGAATATACAGATACTTATAAATATCTGTATTTACAAAATGCGGATAGTAATGCAAATTTTTTATTTCAGAATTTTCCGTTAATACTCTATCCCAATAGAAAGTATGATTATCCTCTAAATTTAAATAAGGTAAATACCTATCCCAATCATCACCAACACCTGATGCTTTGCTTTCTATAACATCTGAAAAATAATTTATTGAAGGTATATCAAGATTGTTATCAACTTTTAATTTTAACCCGGAAAAATCATATCCTACAATATAATCATAACTTTTGTCTTTTATAAAATTTAAAAAATCATTTTGTTTCAATTCGTCAAATATCTCAACATTATGACCATTTTGCACAAAGCCGTCAAAAATACTTGAAATTGTTAAACGTCCGCCTATTGAATGAGGTAATATTCCTAAAATATTCATAAATTAATTAAAGCACAAAATATTTTTATAATGTATAATATTTTTATGGAAAATAAAACTCAAGTTATAGTTGTAGGTGGTGGTATTGCAGGAATATCTGCTGCAATTACTGTTGCGAGAGCAGGTAAAGATGTTGTTTTAATTGAACGAGGAAACTTTTGCGGAAGTAAAAATGTTTTTGGCGGGGCAATATATACCCGTGCAGTAAAAGAACTTTTCCCTGATTTTGAGAAATCAGCACCACTTGAAAGAAACAATGTAAAACATCAATACATGCTTTTAACTCAAACAGATGCGACTACAATATCTCATTTAAAAAAAGAAAATAAGTCTAACAGTTACACGGTTATAAGAGGGAAATTTGACCGCTGGCTTGCAGAACAAGCTAAACAAGAAGGTGTAACCATTGTTACCGAAACAGTTGTTGAAGATTTAATTATAGAAGATAAAAAAATTATTGGTATAAAAACCGAATTAGAAGATTACTACGCAGACATTGTAATTCTTGCAGACGGTGTAAATTCACTCCTTGCAAAAAAAACAGGTTTAAGAAAAGATTTAAAACCGCAAGATGTCGCATTAGGTGTAAAAGAAGTTATAAAAATCAGTGAAGAAAAAATTAACGAACGATTTAATATTAATACTGATGAAGGCTGTATTACCGAAATAGTAGGCTATCCGATGAACGAAATGCTCGGACTCGGGTATATATATACAAATAAAAATTCAGTAACAATAGGATTGGGTGTTGCTTTGGATGAATTATCCGAAAAACAATTAAAACCTTATGACCTTTTAGATAAGTTAAAATCTCATCCTTCAATTGCACCTCTAATCAAAGATGGCGAATTAATTGAGTATTCTGCACACTTAATTCCTGAAGGCGGATATAATAAAATTCCTAAATTATACGATAATGGCGTAATGGTTGTTGGTGATGCAGCAATGCTTGTAAATAATCTTCACTGGGAAGGCACAAATCTTGCAATGCTAAGCGGTAAATACGCAGCAGAAACAGCAATTGAAGCATTAAATAAAAATGATTATTCATCAGACTGCTTAAAAGAATATAAACAAAAATTAGAAAATTCATTCATAATGAAGGATTTACGCTGCTATAAGAATTTAATGCCTTCAATGCACAAACGAAGAAAATCATTTACGGGTTATTATATTGAAAAAATTAATTCATTCTTTGAGATGTTTACTTCAGTTGATGGAATTGTAAAACGAGATAAGTTTAGAAACTTCATAAAAACATTTTTTACGGACAGAAATATTCTTGAATTTGGAAAAGACTGTATTACAGGGATAAAGCTACTTTGGGAGATTTTAAAATGAGCTTGAATGATAAATTATTCAAAGTAAAATATGTTAGCGATAATATTTCGCACTTGACACCTGACCTTGAAAAATGTAAAAATTGTATCAGAAAGACATGTACATTTGTTTGTCCCGCTCAAGTATGGGAATGGGATGAAGAAAAAAATACATTAACAGTAAATTACGAAAATTGCCTTGAATGCGGTGCGTGCAGAGTTGCTTGCGATATGCAATGTATTGATTGGAAATATCCAAAAGGCAACAAAGGCGTAACTTTTAAACAAGGCTAATAAAAGGAGGCATTTATGGAACAAGAAATGAAAGAAGAATACTCAAATCAAAAACGTCGTTGGTATGATAAAGACCCTGTTTTATCTCAAGCTATGAATACTTTAGAACATTCTGACGATGACACTCAAATCAGAATTGCACTAAATTTGATTAAAATTATTATTGAACATAATATTGAAAATGATAAATACGAATCTGTTGAAGATGTTATTTCCGCAGTTCAATCAGGTCAAAGTGATTCAAGAAACGGTCGTTGGTACGATATTGACGGAACTCTAAAAACTGCAATGACCATGTTACAAAATTGCCCTGAAGCAACTCAAAGCATTATCGCAAAAGAAATGGCTAAAATGGTTATTGATAAAATTAAAGAAGATGACGAAGGTTTAGAATAAAACAAAAAGAGAGATTTAAATCTCTCTTTTTTTACAACATCTTTGAACGTAACAATATATAATATCGTTTTGAGCCATAATATATTGTCATCGAAATAAAATCATTGTCTATATCATCAATCTCCAAAAATGTATTTGGAGATTTTTTACGCTTTGCAGAATTTGCCTTACCAACTAAATGTATAAAACCAATATGAATTTTTTGAGAAGGTGTAAGTTTTTCTTTTGGCAAATTTTGCTCATAAAAATCCGGTGGCACAATTTCTTCTTTATAACAAGGTATTGTTGCCTTTACAACGCCATTTTCTTTAAATAAAACATACCATTTACCATCATGTTCACGTGGTGTCAAAAGATAATATCCCGGTTCAATTTTTTGCTTCTTAAAATAAACTTCTTGATTAAGCCTAAATAGAGGATACGGAGCCCAAGCATAATTTTTTATATCATAAAATTGATCCGGGTCAATTCCATGAATATATTTGAAAGTCGGCTCCTCTAAACTATTATAAATACGCACATAATCAATATCTGCAAGCACAAATTGACTTGAACATATAAATAAAATAAATAAAAGTAATAATTTTTTCATACCTTTATTGTAATTATTTTTTTCATAAAGGCAATCAATTAGTTATATTATTTTCTTACTTTATTTTCTTCACCTTTAATTAAACGTTTAATATTCTCTCTATGCAAATAAATAATATAAGCAGCACCAATGGTACAATAAATTACGTATGCTATCGGTTGATGAAATACGAACATCAAAACAGGTGCTAAAGCAACTGCAATTATAGAACCTACTGAAACATATTTAGTTGTATAAGTAATTACACCCCAAACAGCAGCCACGATTAAACCAACTACCCAATTTAATGCCAAAATCGTACCAACACCTGTTGCAACAGATTTTCCACCTCTAAATTTCAAATAAACAGGCTTGCTATGACCTAAAATTACAGCAACAGCAGCAATTACCGGAGGTAACCCCCATTGAGCCTTAAAGCTTACAAATATAGCCGCTAAAACGACAGGTAACGCACCTTTTAATGCATCAAGAACCATTACAAGAAAAAAATAGGGAGTACCTAAAACTCTTTTAACATTAGTTGCTCCTGTTGAGCCGGAACCTATTTCTCTGATATCCTTACCTGTTTTTGCTTTTACTATCAAATAACCTGTCGGTATAGAACCGATTAAATAAGCAAACACAAAAATTATAAAAGGAATATATAGCCAACTTAAAATTTCTATAACAAATTCAAATAATTTCAAAATAAATCTCCTTACTTAAAGTGATTATATAATATTATTTTAATATAATCAAATAATTAATATCTTCTTTTGACTCCTTATTCTTTGGCTTCTTTTTCCACAATTTAAAATGAATGGAAGCCGGATATTTCATAACTGTATAATTTAATTCTTTTTGAAAAGGTGAACCGTTATTACAACCACCTTTTACACCGCAAACAGTACCCAGATGAATAAAATCTTTAAATACTTGAATATCTTTTGAAATATTTGTATCTTGTTGTAAAAATACAACATTTTCAGTTTTATCGGCATAAGCATAAGTAAAGCCTAAATCTTTTGCATTTAAACCTTTTAATAAAAATTCAGTACCCAAATCACCTTTATATTTAGAAACTTCAAACAAAACTTTCAGCAAATTATCATCTTTTGAATAATTTATTTTAACAGGCATTAAATAATCAATAACAGAACACTGAGTTTTAGGTTTAGCATCAAAATTTACCCTATCAAGTCCGATTAACATTGTAGGATTATTAATATATCTGCTTTCTTCTGACAAACCCTTGTAAGCATTTGGACCTTTTCCATAGCAAGTCAAAGCATCAATACTAATCCAAGGCTTATTATCTGCAATTTGTCCAAAAACATCATCAGAAGGCTTATATTTTTTATTTTTAAACATACTTTCATCTACAAAATTTTTTCTTATTTTGTAAATATCGTTTCTTGTTTTATTATTAAAATCGCTCATAGGATTAATAGGAATATTTCCGGTAACCCAATAATCTTCATTATATTTTTCAGACATATCAAAAAACGATTTTTTTTCTTCTTCTTCATTTTTAAATCTGTTTTCAGTATAGGTTAATTGAATATCAACATCATCAATTTCGTCATTATCTTCTGCAAATTCTTCCTGCCATGGTTTTTGAGATGATAATTTCAATCCGTTTTTATTATTTGAAGCACCTAAAAAATCAGGCTTTACAATAATATATAGTATTGAAGCCGAAACTAAAACTATAATTATAAGAAATTTTTTAAATTGATTTTCGGTATTATTGTTCATTACCTAAGCAATATCCCAACGTCCGCAAGTTCCACCCCAACGAGCAATAATATTACCTTGAATATCTTTGATATTTTCATAATGCGGGTGGTTATGTTCGTCAAGACCTTCTACTATCGTAATAACTTCACATTGATTAGAACAACCGTTACAATCACAAGTAATAGAAGCAAAATGCATATCACCAACTTCCCAACCTCTGAAAGTTGTTTCTTTATTTGTATATTGATGATTTTCCATTGCCAATAGGGCAGCACCAATAGCACCCATAGTTTGATGATGCTCAGGAACAACAATTGAAGTACCTAAGGTTTCTTCAAATGCTTTAACCATACCTTTATTTGTTGCAACACCACCTTGAAATGAGATTGTAGGAAGCAAATCTTTTCCTAAAGCTAAATTTGCAAGATAATTTCTAACTAATGCTTGACATAAACCATATAATAAATCTTCAACAGGATATCCCAATTGTTGTTTGTGAATTAAATCACTTTCCGCAAACACACCGCAACGACCCGCAATACGAGCATTTGTGGATTGCAATGCCGTATCACCAAATTCTTCAATAGGAACATTCAAACGTTGTGCCTGATGGTCTAAGAAACTTCCCGTACCTGCGGCACAAACGGTATTCATAGCAAAATCCGTAACAATACCGTCACGTAAAATAATAATTTTACTGTCTTGTCCGCCAATTTCAAGAATAGTTTGAACACCCGGTATATTTATACTGGCAGCAACTGCGTGAGCGGTAATTTCGTTTTTAACAATATCTGCACCAACCAATGCACCTGCAAGATTACGACCACTACCTGTTGTACCAACACCTTTTACGTCATATTCTTGAGTTGCCTGTAATTTTAATTGATTTAATCCTTTTTGAACAGCCATAACAGGTTTACCTGCTGTACGAAGCATATAACTGTCAACGTATTTACCGTTTTCATCAACTAATGCCAGTTTTGTTGTTACCGAACCTACATCTATTCCTAAATATGTCGTTAATCCCATTTTCCTATCCTTTTCATCTTATTACAGAATGATAACACAAACAAATATTATTGTGTACAATAAAAAAGGGTTATTAAATTTTATAAAACAACCCTTTCTATTTACTATTTTACAACAATATTAACAAGTTTTTTAGGTACTACAATAACTTTAACAACAGTTTTGCCTTCAATACCTGATTTTGCTTTTGGACTTTCAAGAGCAATTTTCTTTAATTCCTCTTGGTCTAATCCTTCATCAACTTCTATTTTATCTCTTACTTTGCCGTTTATTTGAACAACTAGGGTTATAGAGCTTGATTTTGCAAGATTTTCGTCCCATTCGCACCATTTTTCTTCGTGGATAGAAGTTTTTGCACCTAAAGAAGTCCAAATTTCTTCGCACATGTGAACTGCAACCGGCGACATTAATTTAATTAACGTAATTACGGCAAAACTGAATACATTTTTATCTTCATCAGTCCATTGTGCTTTATTTGTCCAATCAGAAATATAATTTGAAGTTCTCTGTATTTTGATATTACGGTATTGAATTGAAAATCATTTGAAATATCATTTGTAATACCTTTTATCGAAATATGAACCATGCGAATTAAATCATCGTTAACTTTTGAACGTGTTTCAGGGATAACATAATCAAGCGAAATTTTGTCTTGATTAGATGCAATCATTCTCCAAACTCTGTTTAGGAATTTGTAGCAGCCTTCAACACCGGCATCAGACCAATCAAAATCACGTGCAGGAGGTGAATCTGAAAGAATGAATAATCTTGCCGTGTCTGCTCCGTAATTTTGGAATATTTCATCCGGATCAACAGTATTACCTTTAGATTTTGACATTTTTGAACCGTCTTTTAAAACCATACCTTGAGTTAAAAGATTTTTAAACGGTTCATCAAAACCAACCAAGCCTAAATCATACAACGCTTTTGTAAAAAATCTTGAATAAAGCAAGTGCAAAATTGCGTGTTCAATACCACCAACATATTGGTCGACTGGCAGCCACTTATCTACTAATTCTTTATCAAAGCATTTTTCCGAATTTCTCGCATCAGAATATCTTAAGTAATACCAACTTGAGCATACAAAAGTATCCATTGTATCGGTTTCACGAACAGCATGCCCGCCACAAACAGGACAAACCGTATCTTTAAATGTTTTGGAAGTCGTAATTGGAGATTTACCAACAACAGAAAAGTCTACATCCGTTGGTAATAAAACAGGTAATTGGTCTTCAGGAACAGGCTGAATACCACATTTATCACAATATACAACAGGAATAGGTGCACCCCAATATCTTTGACGTGAAACAAGCCAATCTCTTAATCTGAATTGAGTTTTAAATTCTCCAAAACCTTTATCCACAGCATATTGAGTGATTGCTTTTTTTGCATCTTCGTTTTTCATTCCGTTAAATTCACCTGAATTTACAAGAACTCCTGCTTCTGTATATGCAGAATTTTCACATTTTGAAGGGTTTTCAGGATTTTCAATAACGACTTTCATTGGAAGATTATATTTTTTAGCAAAAGCATAGTCCCTTTCATCATGCGTAGGAACAGCCATAACTGCACCTGTTCCGTATTCGACAAGTGCATAATCAGCAGTCCAAAGTGGGAATTGTTCACCGGTAAACGGATTTATTGCATGAGTTCCCAAAGGTACACCCGTCTTAACTCTATCGGTTGAAAGTCTTTCTATTTCTGTTAATTTACGGGCATTTGCTCTGTATTCTTCGACAGCTTGTTTATTTTCGTCTGTTGTAAGAAGTTCAATATCTTTATATTCCGGTGCAACAACCAAATATGTTACCCCGTGAACAGTGTCAGGACGTGTTGTATAAACAGGAATTTCAAGGTCTTTTTCAACGACTTTGAATTTCAAAATCGCACCATGAGATTTTCCAATCCAATTTGCCTGCATTGTCTTAACATTATCTCCCCAACCGTCAAGTTTATCAAGGTCTTGAAGCAATCTGTCAGCGTAATCTGTAATTTTCAAGAACCATTGTGAAAGATATTTCTTTTCTACAACACTATCACAACGCCAGCATTTACCGTCAATAACCTGTTCATTTGCAAGAACCGTACCACATTCATCACACCAGTTTACTGCGGCTTCTTTTTTGTATGCTAAACCTTTTTTATAAAGTTGTAAAAATAACCATTGAGTCCATTTGTAATATTCAGGTTTACAAGTTGCAACTTCACGAGCCCAGTCATAAGACAAACCAAGCATCTTTAATTGCTTTGTCATATAAGCAATATTTTCATCAGTCCATTTTGCAGGGTCTGCACCATGTTTCATAGCCGCATTTTCAGCAGGCAACCCAAAGCTATCCCAGCCCATTGGATGTAAAACATTATAACCTTGTGCTTTTTTGAATCGTGCAATAACGTCTGTAATTGTATAATTTCTAACATGTCCCATGTGAAGTTTACCGCTTGGATACGGAAACATGGACAATGCGTAATATTTTGGCTTGTTACTATCGTTTGGAGTATGAAAAGTATTATTTTCTTCCCAAACCTTTTGCCATTTTTTTTCTATTTCTTGCGGAAAATACTCTTTATTCATTTGTTCCCCTTACTTCTTTATGTTTCAAAATTATTTTAACACACTAAAACAAAAAAATAAAAATTTAAAACAAAGCATAATGTAACAAACATTTAACAAACTTATGGACAATTGTTATCATTTGAAAGTCATGTGGTACTTACATAAAGTTGAACTTCGGGTCAATGGATTGATGACTTCAGATTTGAGGCGGACTTGTAGGATTTAATAATCATTCCGAAATAGTGTCCTGCAATGCGGATATAAATATTACGGCAAATAACAATGTTGGTGGCATTGCAGGTAACAACATTGAAGAAGCAAGTGTAAGTAAATATTATGTTTCAGGTATTATAACCGCAAATGATTATATTGGCGGTATTGTCGGTGGACTTGTCGGTTATAACCATTCAGGTACAATAATCGATTCTTCAAAAACCGTAAGTAAAGTATCCGGTTCAGGAAGTACTGGAAGTTTTCTTGGAAAATATGAAACAGGAACATTAACTAACAATGAATATAACTCTGTAATAAACGGTGGTATAAACCCAATTGGAAGTGGACTTGATACCCCGACAGAAGAACAGATAAAAAATAATTCTGCTCTAATTTCACTTGAAGACGCAATGAATATTGATAAATACCAGAACAGCGACCAAACATTTAATCTGCAAGTTGGAATTAATAATGATGACAATTCCGTAATATCGGTTAATACCGGTTTTGACATGTCTGCATTTAATTTAAATATAGCAACAGAATATAGTGCGAAACGCTCATTGAATAAAATAGACACAATGATAAACAAAATAACAAAAAAACAAACTGAATTAGGTGCAACTTCAAATATTCTTAATTCAACAATGGATTATCAACAAGTTCAATCTATTTCAAAAGTAAGCACTCATTCAGTAATAAAAGATGCGGATTTTGAAGAAGAAAGCAGTAATTATATTAAATTTCAAATTTTACAGCAAACAACATCAAGCCTGCTATCTACCGCAAACCAAAATCCAAATATTGCACTAATGCTGGTTGGTGCAAACAGATAAAACGTAAAAAGAATTATGTTCACGCATAAAAAAAAAAACAGACTTTTGAAAAACAAAAGTCTGTTTGAATTTATATAAGAAATTTATTAGTCGTCAGCGTGTCCTGCTGTACCTAATACATCTCTCATTTTGTGCATAACCATTTCTTTAACAGCAGTTCTGCCAGGTCCCATATATTCACGAGGGTCGAATTTTTCAGGGTGTTCAATAAAGAATTCTCTGATAGTTGAAGTCATTGCTAAACGTAAGTCTGTATCAATATTAATTTTTGCAACACCATGTTTAGAAGCGTAGTTTAACATATCTTCAGGAACACCTTGTGCATCAGGCAAGTTACCGCCAAATTTGTTACATTTTTCTACAAATTCTTTTGGAACTGATGATGAACCGTGTAATACGATAGGATAATCACCAAAACCTGCTTCTTTTAATGCGTCTTTGATTTCTTTTAATCTTTCAAAGTCTAATTTAGCTTCGCCTTTAAATTTGTAAGCCCCGTGAGATGTACCGATAGCAATTGCTAATGAATCACATCCTGTTTGTTTTACAAATTCAACTGCCTCTTTAACATTTGTATATTTAGCATCTTTTGCAGAAACGTTAACATCATCTTCAACACCTGCTAATTTACCAAGTTCTGCTTCTACTGAAACGCCTCTTTCGTGAGCATATTCAACAACTTGTTTTGTAACTTTAACGTTTTCTTCGAATGGGAATCTTGAACCGTCAATCATAACAGATGAGAAACCACCGTCAATACAAGCCTTGCAAATTTCAAAATCAGCACCGTGATCTAAGTGTAAAGCGATAGGCACTGTTGTTGTAGCTAATGCTGCTTCTACTAATTTAATTAAGTATGTTTGGTTTGCATATTTTCTGGCACCTGCTGAAACTTGCAAAATAATTGGTGAACGAGTTTCTTCAGCAGCTTCTGCAATACCTTGTAAAATTTCCATGTTGTTTACGTTGTAAGCACCAATAGCATATCCGCCTGCTAATGCTTTTTTAAACATTTCGTTTGTTCCGACTAATTTTCTTTCAGTCATTTGAGTTCTCCTTTTTGTGTAACTTCACAGGTTTATTTTATTACAAAAATTAATTTATGCAATATTTTAAAAATTTTGGTTATTTTTTTGTGTTTGGGTTAAAATAAAAAAGAACGTATTAGTTTACATGTATATTATTTTTTTAGGTCTGGATATTAAGCTATAAGGAGGTTTATTTATGACTGGAAAAACAATAACGGTTGACGGTAACTACGCTGCCGCACATGTTGCGTATGCATTAAGCGAAGTATCGGCAATTTATCCGATTACACCATCATCAACAATGGGTGAATGGGTTGATGAATGGGCATCACAACACAAGAAAAACATTTGGGGCAAAGAAGTTAAAGTTGCAGAAATGCAATCAGAAGCCGGTGCCGCAGGTGCTGTTCACGGTTCTTTAGCAGCAGGTGCATTAACTTCTACTTACACTGCTTCTCAAGGTTTACTATTAATGATTCCGGTTATGCACAAAGTTGCAGGTGAAATGTTACCACACGTAATTCACGTTTCAGCACGTGCTTTGGCTGCTCAATCATTAGCAATTTTTGGTGACCACACAGACGTTATGGGTTGCCGTAACACAGGTTATGCAATGCTTGCTGCTAACTCTGTTCAAGAAGAAATGGATATGGCTCTTGTTGCACACTTAGCAACATACAAATCTAAAGTTCCATTCTTACAATTCTTTGACGGATTTAGAACATCTCACGAAGTTCACAAAATTGAAGAAATTTCTTATGAAGATATTGCAAGCCTGGTTGAACCACAATACATTGAAGAATTCAGAAACAGAGCATTAAAACCAGAATCACCTGTTTGTAAAGTTGGTGCTCAAAACACTGATGTTTATTTTCAAGGTCGTGAAACAGTAAACAAATACTATGATGCAGTTCCTGATATTGTTCAAGAATATATGGACAAAGTTGCAAAAGTAACAGGTCGTCAATATCATCCGTTTGATTACGTTGGTGCTCCTGATGCAACAGACGTAATCGTTGCAATCGGTTCAGGTTGTGAAACTATTGAAGAAACAATCGAATATTTGAACGCAACAAGAGGTACTAAATACGGTTTAGTTAAAGTTAGATTATACAGACCGTTTGATGTAAAACGTTTCAACGAAGCATTACCTGCATCAGTTAAACGTGTTACTGTTCTTGACAGAACAAAAGAACCCGGTTCAATCGGTGAACCTTTATACTTGGATGTTGTCGCAGCAATTGAAAACAAAGACGTTAGAGTAATTGGCGGACGTTATGGTTTATCTTCAAAAGAATTTACACCATCAATGGTTCTTGCAATTTACAAACACGCTGAAAATAACGGTTTTCACGGATTTACCGTTGGTATCGAAGATGATGTTACAAACAAATCTTTAAAAATTGAAGAACACATTGTAACAGAACCTGAAGGTACTACAAATTGTATGTTCTGGGGCTTGGGTTCAGACGGTACGGTTGGTGCTAACAAAAACTCAATTAAAATTATCGGTCAATACACAGACAAAGATGCTCAAGCATATTTTGCTTATGACTCTAAAAAATCATTTGGTGTTACAGTTTCTCACTTGAGATTTGGTGACAAACAAATTAAATCAACATACCTAATTACAGCTCCTGACTTTGTATCTTGTTCAGCACACGCATACATTGGCAGATACGACTTGTTAAAAGGTATTAAAGAAGGCGGTACATTCTTATTAAACTCTCCATATACAAAAGAAGAAGCTTTTGCACATTTAACAAAGGATATGCAAGAAACTATTATTAATAAACGTATCAAATTCTACAACGTTGATGCCGAAAAATTAATCAAGGAACAACCCGGCTTAAGAGGTAAAGGTGCAAATACCGTAATGATGGTTGCATACTTCAAAGTTTCAGGTATTATTCCGTTTGAACAAGCTCTTGAAGGTATGAAAGAAATGACTAAAAAGACTTTCAAGAAAAAAGGTGATGACGTTGTAAACATGAACTTAGCGTTAATTGATGCAGCAGTGAACTCAACAGAAGAAGTTGTAATTCCTGCGTCATTAGATGGTGTAGCTCACGCAGAAGAAGTTAAATTAATTTCTGATGATGCAGATGATTTTGCAAAGAAAATTATCGAGCCATCAATGCGTCAAAAAGGTGATGACATACCTGTATCAGCAATGAGCAATGACGGTGTAATTCCAACAGGTACAGCTTGCTTAGAAAAACGTGGTATCGCACCAAGAGTTCCTCACTGGAATTCAGAAGCTTGCTTACAATGCGGTATTTGTGCATCAGCTTGCCCTCACGCTGCTATAAGAACTAAATTATTTGAAGCAGATACATTGAAAAATGCACCTAACTCATTTAATACAGTAGAAGCAAAACCAAACGCAAACGGTGAACACTTCAAAGTTCAAGTATACTGCAAAGATTGTACAGGTTGCGGTGTATGTTTAGACCAATGTCCTGTAAACCAAAGAAAACCAGAAGCACCTGCATTATCTTGGTCAACAATTGAAAAAGAAGATGCAGCAGGCGAAGACAACAACGAAAAATTCTTCAACGAAGCTCCTGATAACGTAATGGGCAAAAACACAACAAAAACACTTAAAGGTGCAATGTTGAGAAAACCATTATTTGAATTCTCAGGTGCTTGTGCAGGTTGTGGTGAAACACCTTATGTTAAATTGGTTTCACAATTATTTGGTGAAAATGCAATAGTTGCAAACGCAACAGGTTGTTCATCAATTTACTCAGGTACATTCCCAACAATTCCGTACACAACAACAAAAGAAGGCAGAGGTCCTGCTTGGGCTAACTCATTATTTGAAGACAACGCAGAATTTGGTTTCGGTATGAGATTAGCAGTTGATTCAAACAGAGATTTGTTGAAACAAAAAGTACAAGAAGTTCTTGCAAAAGAAGATGCTCCTGCTGACTTGAAAGAAGCTCTTGAAGGTGCAATGGCTCACTGGGATAATTCAAAAACAGAAGAAGCTGCTGCGGCTCAAAACAAAGCAAAAGAAGTAATCGAAAAATACGTAAAAGAATGTGGTTGCGATACAATCAAGAAAATAAACGAATTATCAGATTACTTCACAGATAAATCAGTATGGATTATCGGTGGTGACGGATGGGCAAACGACATCGGATACGGCGGTATTGACCACGTATTAGCTCAAAACAAAAACGTAAACATCCTTGTTCTTGATACCGAAGTTTACTCAAACACAGGCGGACAAGCATCTAAATCAACACCAACAGGTGCAGTTGCAAAATTCGCAACAGGCGGTAAACCAACATACAAGAAAAACATGGGCTTGATGAGTATGTCTTATGGTTACGTATATGTAGCATCAGTTGCTTTAGGGGCAGACAGAGGTCAAACTCTAAAAGCATTCCAAGAAGCTGAAGCATATAACGGTCCATCAATCATCTTTGCTTATGCTCCTTGTATCGCTCACGGTATTGATATGAGTAAAACTCAAACTGAACAAAAACGTGCAGTTGAAGCAGGTTACTTCCCATTATACAGATATAATCCTGCAAACGAAACTCCGTTTACTTGGGATGCAAAAGATCCTCAAGGCAGCTACCAAGACTTCATCAGAAGCGAAGGTCGTTATAAATCATTATTAAAGACTAACCCTGATGCTGCGGAAGCTCTATACACTCAAGCGGAAGAAGATGCTGCAAAACGTATGGCTGTTTACAAATCAGTCGGCGAATTGATGAAATAGTCTTATTTCACATAACAAGAGAAACCCGAACAAGTATTTGTTCGGGTTTCTTTATTTTCATAATACAAATATTATTTGTTCTTATTAATATTATCCATAATATTTACAAAATTTTTGCAAATATTATTCCGTTTCAAATATGTAAAAAATTGTTTATTTTTTTCTTTATTTTCACTTTCTAAAACAAAGCCATTAATTATATATTTAATAATTGTTTCAACAGCATCATTTTCATTATAACAGCAGTTATAAAGATATTTATCTCTATTCATAGCAAATGTTATACTTTCAAAATCTTTTTGTGTTTCATCCAAATCAATATCAAATCTATAAAACATCACCGGTATATCAAGATACATAAAATCAAAAACAATGCTCGAAAAATCAGTTATAAACAAACTTGTTTTTGGTATTTGTTTTGAAATTTCTGTCATATCAACAATTTCTACATTTTTATTTTTAAATTTTATTTCATCAGTCTGCATAATTCTTCTTATTAATTCATGATGAAATGCAATTTTTATTTTTACATTATTTTCTTGAGCATATTTGACTAATTTTTCATTACTTAATAGAGAATCTAAATATTGAAAATAATCAGACCTTATAAAATTAGTCTCTTTCAAATATCTACGCCAAGTTAGCATTATGAAAATTTCTTTTTGATTTTCATCTTCTCGTTTTGTCAAATTATCAAATCTGAATAACCCGTTTTTAATTAACTTGTCTTCTGTCCAACTTGAATTTTCTAACACCATTTGAGTTTCTAACTCATTGCTTACACCAAAATAATTGTATTCTGAAGGAGGATAAAAATTTAAAGAAAACAATTTCAAAAAAGAAATTCCGTGCCTTGAAAAAACATAATTAATTATATTGTTTTTATATATAAACTTTTCAAAATAATTATTTAAATTACCAAATGATGACACAACAGTATGAGTTTTTAAAAGAATAAAGTTTATAATAAACGGAAGATTTTTTGAACTCCTTGTAACAATTACATTTTTAAGACGAGTTTTTTTCTTTATTTTGTCAAAAGCATTGTTATTTTTATTAACTATATAGTATGATTTAATATTATTTTTTTGCATATATTCAAATAACGTAAACGTATCAATACATTCTGCATTATCATCATAAAGACAATCAAAAAGAATATAAGTATCTTGCTTAAAATATTTTTGTAACGATTCAATTAATTTATAAATAAATCTTTCGGGAAAAGTCAAAATTCTGTATATAAAAATTATTAAGTCAAAGCTAAACCACATATCAAAATCTTCAATATAAACTATACACCAATAAATTATATGTTATAGTCTTGCATTTAGTCAATATTATTAACAAATCAAGGCAATAACGTAATTTCAATAATAAATGTGTATGTTACTGGCTTAAATATTATTATATTTTACAAAGTTTATTAGACCATTTTTATTAATAGAATTGTTTTTCTAAGTTTTTGCATAATTTCTTTAATCTTATATTTTTGACCTAAAACAATACTTTCAATTGAGTTATGCTTAAAATAGTTTTCAAGCGACTGATTTGAAATTTTATCAAGTTTATAAAAAATCTTAGGATATTTTATCTTATCTTTTGTTGTTTCAACAAGGTCAGATATAATTTCTTTTGCAGTTTCTTTTTCTTGTGGAGTTTTACAATCATATATAAAAGAACGCTTAAAATTGCGAGTAATAATAGATAAGTAAAGTAATTTATTATTTTTAGTTATTAGGTAATTATTTCTTATTAAAAATTCGAAAAGAAATTTATGTATTTTTATTTTGTCGTATAAATGCTTTGTGCTAATTCTTTTATAAAATAAATCCATTATAGAATTACGTCTAATAGAATAGTTATATAATTTCTTTTTTACTGCATAATATTTTTTTGCAATAAGCATATATTCATATATAAAAAAATTATCATCACATTCAAAACCATTAGGGAACAAAATGCCATATTTTTTTATAATATTTGCTTTAAAAATTTTATTCCAGAGCAAGACATTCATTTGATATTTTTTTTCTAAATCCAATTCAATTATTCCATTTTTATTAATCAGATTACGATGATAGGTTATAGTGCCTTGTGTTCTAGAGATATCATATTTATCTTGTTGAACAACAACTTTAGCTTCACACATAACAAAATCTACATCATGTTCCGTGATTGCTTTTGTCATAACCTCAACCATATCAGGTTCATAATAATCATCGCTATCACAAAACATTAAGTATTCTCCCGTTGCATTTGCAAGTCCTGTATTTCTTGCTTTAGCCGGACCTGAATTTGCTTGAGAGAAAATTTTTATACGATTATCTTTTTTGGAATATTCATTTAATATATTGAGAGAATTATCAGATGAACCATCATTTATGCATAAAATCTCAATATTTTTGTATGTTTGAGTTATAAGCGAATCAAGTGTTCTTTTGATAAACTCCTCACTGTTATACACTGGTAAAATTATTGATATTTTCCCACTTTCCATTGTTAAAAGTCTCCAAATAAAAGTTTGATTGTAAGCATTATTTTTCTTAGAACAGATTGCCTTGTAATTTCGTGTAATTTTGGGAATTTTTGTCTTAACTTTGCTTTTTGCCAGTACTGTTTGTATAGTTTGGAATATTTAGCTCTGTTATATATCCAAGGCTTATTTTTATCTGCAAAATGCATTATATATGCCTGCTTCAAGGCTTCTTTTTTACTTTTTGCATAATAATCATTGTAAAGTTTACAAAATTTATCGAAGGTATTATCTTCAAAAGGAGTTATTTGAAGATTGTATCTGTATGATAGCAATTTTATCTTTTTCCCTAAAATTGCATTTAGAGCATCTTGATCCATACAAAATGTTTTATTATTAATTCTGTAATCAATAAGTTTTTCGCTTACATTGTCTTCTCTCATCTTTTTTAGATTTAAGAGCATAACTCCTGAATTAAAATATTCGTTAGTTTTGATATTATGTTTAAAAAGATATTCTTCAGCACCAGGATACGCATACGAGTTTTTTACAGCCGCAATATAGTAATCCGACAAGTTAATGCTGTTTATCTCGTATAAATCTTTTAAAATTAAAATGTCTGAATCTAAATATAATATTTTATCTAAATCTTTAAATATTACCGGTAAATAAAACTTTATTAGAGCAGATTTAGTTACATGAAAATTACCATTTTTAAATTCCGGAAAATGCTTTATGTAATCTTGAGCGTCAATAGTATGTATTTTGATATTACGATTGCTATAATTTTTTAGTAAGCTCTGTTTTTCCACTGCTACATTGTTGCATAATACGTAAACATTGTAATTTTTGTTCTTATTTGAATTAAGACTAAGTGAGGTAATTGTAATAATTACCTGATTTAAATAATTCTCATCCGTAATCAGTGCTATATCTATCATTTTATGCCAAATATTCTATCGAACTATCCTTAAAAATATATCTTTCACTTTATAAAACCTATTTTTAAATGTAATTCTATTTTTTATACTCTATTATATATTTTAAAAACTCTTTGTCAACATGTAGAGAGTCTTTAAGAGGGTTATAAACTTTTATTTATTTTCTAAAATATTAAGTATGAACGAAAACAATATAAAAAAACTTTTAGGAAAAAAAATTAAAGAATTACGTATAAAAAGAGGATTTACCCAAGAACAGCTATCGGAAAAAATCGGTATAGGTGAAAGAAATTTAAGTAAAATTGAATGCGGAAATAACTTTGTTACGGCAGAAACACTATCAAGGTTACTAAATGCTCTGAACGTCAGTGCAAAAGATTTATTCGACTTTGATTATTACAAAAATGAAACTGATATAAAATCAGAAATTATTAATGCAATAGAAAATGATGAAGTTGATGTTAAAACAATGTATAAATTTTATGTCGCAATAAAATAAAAGAAAAGCCCATACGTAATGTACAGGCGATAGAGCAATCAAAAGAGTTGAGGATTTACAACTCTATCATAAAATATAAAGTCGGTCGTTTCATTAGATAAAACGACCGACTTTTTTTTAAACATTATACTTTACGATTATAATACTCTTTTTTCAACAACTTTTGCATCTGCTGCATCAACAACATAACTTTTACTGCTGATATTTGCTCTAAAAAAGTCATCATAGTTTTTACCGATTGAAGTAAAGTTTTCCTTTACGCCGGCAAAATCTTTTTTAGAAAGCATTTTGTTTGATAAAAGAATTTTGTAATCTTTATTTAAATCTATATTTTCAAATTCACCTGTTTTTTGATTTCTGCATTTTACTGCATCTGCAAATGTTTTATCAGATTTACCATTTTTAATTTCTTCAATCATTGTTCTGTTTACTTGGAAATCAGACCATTGGATTAAAGTGTTTCTTGTAGGTGCTTCAAGGTTTGATAAAACATTTTTAGAAATAATATCAACCATGTCAGAACCTTTTACTGAACCAACATTCAAGTTTTGAGATTCAACGTCAATACCGTCAAATATTTTTAACAAGTTTAAGTTTGTAGAACCTTGTTTTACACCACCCCTTACATAAGAAGATTGAAGTGCAACAGATGCTAAATCAGGAATTTCTTTTTGAGCTTCTTCCATAACAGATGAAGTTAAAAAGTTTGTTAATTCTGTATTTGCATATCTGATTTTATCTGAATATTCTAGTTCTGAAGCACCTTTCATATTAACTAAAGGTTTAACATCTTGTTCAAAGTTTTTGTCTAAGAATGATTTAACATCTTTGTTTTCAGCATAATCATCAGTAACAAACATGTTGTAACCAACATCTTCTAAATCACCATTATCGTTAAATCTAAAGTTTACAGATTTAATAATTTCGTTATCTTTACCTAAAGAATTGATTAATGTTTTTCCGTCATCAGCATTATCTCTTGTGTGGTCATGACCGTTTAAAATAAAGTTGATATTTGGAACATTCTTATTAATCATTTTTGAAATAGGTGCTCCCATGTGAGAAAGCAACACTACTGCACCTTTCGGATGTTTTTCTTTAAATGCTTGTACTTGTTCATTCAAAACTTCAAAAGTTTTTTGTAAATCTTGTTCTGTAATTTGAGTATCTTTTTTATTGTTGTTATCGTAAAGTTCAGTTTGTGTTAATTTACCCTTCAAACTTGGGATAGTAACACCCATAAACAATACATCATGTTTTAAATCAGGATTTTTATCGTCTTGAACTTCATAAACCATAGATTTAACGATATCTTTATGGTCTTTCATCAAATCTGAAACAAGAGGTGATTTTTCTAAATCAACATTTGTTACAAGAGTTTTAACAGGTTCATCTTTTAATTTGCCGTATAAGAACTCATCTCCACCGTCGTAACAATGATTACCCGGAGCATATACCGTATCAAAATTATTTTTAACAATACCTTTAACAGTATTTACAACTTTTTTAAGGAAGTTTGCCTGAATATCACCGTTTGAAAGTTCAGGTTTTGTCATGTAACCTGTTTTATGAGGGTTCATGAAAAAATCACCTGCAATCGCAAACATGTTTAAAGTACTTTTTTCATCAGCCTTTTTAAAAATATCTCCCTTGTTTTGTTCAATAGTACCAACAAGTTTTGGCAAATTATGTACATTTCCGTGATTGTCAGACATAGCCACAATATTTACTTGTGCGGCTTTAAACCCAATTTGAGGGATTGTAAAATTAGTTAATTTCAAAACACACCTTTCCTATATTTATATAAAGTCAAAAAACTCATGAAAATTGCCCTTTTTAAATTTTCAAAAATTTTACATAAGGTTTTAAAATAAACTATTAAATAAAGTATCTTTTTATTTTTAAAATAAAATTATTTAAAATAAATTTAATTTTATTTGAAAGAGGTATATTCAATGAAAAATTTTTAATTAAATATTTAAACATTTTAAAATCATCGCCTATTTCAACTTGATGTTTTTTTGAATATTTATAAAAATCAAATTCAACAATTCTTATATTATTTGATATATAATAATCTTTTGGTTTTTTATAATTAAAATTCTTGTTAGGTTTTATATATAATAACTCGATTTTATCATTATTAAAGTAAGCACAAACTTTTTTTATAGATTTTTTTAAATCTTCATGTGAAAAGTCTGTTTCAACTTTATTTGGAATTTCAATGTAAACTAAAAGTACAGTTTCAGAAAATTTTATTGAATTATATAAGCGATTTATTCTTCTATTATACTTATTAATTACTTGTTCAAAAGCTTCATTAAAATTTCTACCAGCTTCAAAATCATGAGGATAAACAATATTATTTTTTATATTTTTGTAAATATAACAAGAATGTTTTTTGCCATTCGTTGTTTCTAAATTTACCAAATCTTCTTTTTTCAAAAATTCATTAAATTCATTAACTATAAAATTTATATTATCAGTTAAAGATTTTGTTGATATCCAATCAAAAGGGTAAGATTCAAACTGCAAAAAACTTTGTCTTAAATTTGTTGACGTAAAACAAGCTGTTCCAATGCCTACAATAAAATCATATTTTTTTATTTTCATTTAACTAATCCTTTTTAATATGTATGAATTATTTTACACAAAAAATACAAGCATGTAAACATGCATAAATAATAGATTATAGGTATGTTTTGTAAGATTAATCTTACTGTAATATTTATATTACATGGCACAATGCTTATATGGGTATTCGTAAATTAAGAAACGATATTGGCAAAAAAGTTAAGTCATTGAGGCTAGAAAAAGGTTTATCCCAAGAAAAATTGGCTGAATATACTAATATGTCAAGGGAACATATTTCTTGTATAGAAAGAGGAAAAAATTTGGCAAGCACTGAAACTTTATATATACTTGCAAAATTTTTTGAAATTGATATTAAAGATTTTTTTTAATATTTATTTGAATATTTTACTGATAAAAATTACACATTATTTAAGAATTTTAGTATAGGACTCTGCAGAACTAAACGATTAATTATCGTTTCGTGAGAGGGAAATAAAATGTCCTGCTCGGATATAAAAATCTTTTGGGTTTTATATTCCACATTTCTTTGACCGCAAAGAAATGTGGAGCAAAGAAACTCCTGCCCTGTACTTCATTCGCTCTTAATCTGTAAATGTTCTGTATCAAGTCCGCAAACTCACTCAAAATGACGTTGTTCAGACAATGCGGACTAATCGTCACAGAACATAACAATTATGGCTCATTCCGCAAAGGGCGATTTTATTAATCAAATATTATCACTACTGCCTTTTATTGTCTTTTCACAAATTCTAACGAAAAAAACGATTAAATATTGTTTCGTGAAAGGGAAATAAGGAAATCTTTTTAATCAAATACGCCCTCGCGATAAACGGCAACGCTCACATCAAAACAAAAATTCAACATTTTTGTTATTGATGTTCGACTTTCATTGCATTCATGC
>CAJOKJ010000004.1 GCA_905235155.1 Candidatus Gastranaerophilales bacterium | reverse complement strand
GAGTGATGAATACGACACGTTAAAGGAGATTCTATTGAAAAAGTCAAGCATTGAAATAAATAAAAACAAAACTTAATTAAAAGCAGCCAAAAGAAACACACAAAATTTCTTTTGGTGCTTTTAATAGTTTTGTAAGCTTGAAGAATTAAGCTGCTTTTAGTTTTGCTTGGTATTTAGCCTGCACTTTCTTTGACCAATTAGGATCAAAAGGTTCTTGATTCCTCAAAACTCCCATTGCAGTTAAAATCATCTTTCGCATAACTGCTGTTATTGCAACTTTTTTAGGCTTGCCTTTTTCTAATAAATGCAAATAGAAATCTGTGAAATAATTATCATGACGAATGCAACTTAATGACGGCATATACATTATTTTTCTTAAATCACTTTTACCAATTTTTGAAATAGTTACTTTACCATATTTATCACCGGAGGAGTTTTCTCTTGGAGATAAACCTGCGTGTGCAACAAGTGATTTTGGTGTAATATCATTTATTGTTTCATAGTTTAATTCAGCAAGTATCCGCCAAGCTACATTAAAATTAATACCATCAACAGTTATTAACAAATTAAAATTTCTTGATAAAAATTCATTTTCTTTTACTATCGTTTCAATTTTGTACATTGTTTCTTTGATTTGTTTTTCAAGAAAATTAATACGTTTGTTAATTAACTGTTTTACATCAGAATCTAAAGCGGATTTTATTCTCATCAACTCTTTTGCTCTATCTTCAACAAGAGTTTCTTTGAATTTTACAAGCCTTCTAAAATGTTGCAATTCTTTTGGTACTTTTGGAGTTTGAGCCGGATTGTATAAGAAAGTATAATGTGCTATCATTTGACTATCGACTTTATCATTCTTAGTCCTTAACTGAAGACTTTTAGAAAATGATTTTGTTCGTACAGGATTTACCACACTTACTTTATGAGCAGAATTCTGAAGATATTCACAAAGCTCGCAGTGGTAGATTCCTGTTGCTTCCATGCAAAAATGTATTTGTTCACATTTTTCTTGTTTCAAAAACTTTTCGGCTTGTTTTACAAACTTTTTAATTCCTTTTTTGTCATTTGGAAAAGTTGAATAACCAAAATAATTTTCACCGTCAATAGTGTACATTACATCAAATTTGCTTTTGGCAACATCAATTCCTACGCACAATTTTCTCATACTACACCTCTTTCCTTTGATAGATAAATCTTGAATATTCCTAAACATTCACCTCGTAAACTCAGTTTTTAAAACTATGATTCTATCCAATTTTTCAAGGACTTCAAGATTTTGATTTGTTCTACTTTTCAAACTTTAAGTTTTAGGTCTTATTAATCTTTTTCTACCAATACTAATAATTTTAATAGAAAAATTAGCAGAAATTGTAGAAATTGTTCTACATTGCAGTCTTTGTTGACTTCGGTCGGGTTCAATTTTTATCCGCTAATTTTTCTATTTCTATAGTACGAGGTCGTATGGAAAAAGTTGGATTAAATATTACTCTAAAAGAGTTTAGCAATTAAGCAAATGGTCGGGAAATATTTATAACACCGCTGTTGTTATTGATTATTTTGTTGCTAATCAGCCGGAGATAGAAGAATGCTACAATCTTGCGCCGGTCGTTAAAAATTTAAGGAATAATGCGGATTTATTAAATGCATTTTTTATAGACCACGAAAAAAACATAGAAATTTAAAACCCATTTAAAAGGTGTTTAAAAGCTGTTTAAATAGTGTTCAAAAATTATTATGTCCAAATGATACGATTTCAGACGCATACACTTGATGTTTCCCTCTGAAAGAGCGATGAATGTTATAGCTTGAAAGGAGCACACTATGATTGAAATTGGTAAAAAATACAGATTGAAAAAGCTAAAAGGGTGGTTTGAAAAAGATAGCGAAGAATTTACGGTTTTGTGTTTTGGGGAATCCAATATTATCGGCAGTGTCGCACCGAATGGCGAAAGATTTGTATTCGATAAAGATTTTTTATTGATCCGGATAAGCCGGATGAGATTTACGCAGATATCAAAATAACGAAAGGTTAAACTATGGTTGAAAAGGATTATAAGTTATACGGGACAAAGATTTTAAACTTAAAAATACAAGAAATCGGATTGCTGATTTGTTTATGGGAAAACAAGTTTGCTGACAAAATTGTAGATTTTGCAACTTGTGTTGATAAAACCGGCAAACGCTACAATATTGAACTAGATATATCAGAGGGTTTGAAGATGATTTTGAAAAATAAATTAAACCATTAAAAGCATTCCTGAATATTTCGGGCCCAACCTTGTTTATCATATTCAAATTTTCCATAAGCGTGAGAAGATAATAATTTTATTCTATGCTGATATGGAACCTTCTACAAGACGATACATTGACATTCTTGCAATGTTTGGGAATGGTCTTAAATCATAATTATATAATTTGCCAATTAACTTATCCATATAGCTTGTGTCCACTTGATTGTCTATTTTGTTTTCATCATTGTAGTATTGAGCTTGCTAAATAATCTGCAATTTGTACGCATTTGCAACGTTTATCACAAGTTAAAACTTTAAAGTTTAAATTGCTATTTTTAGAAAAATCGTTCGCAACACTTGAAATTTTTTGGTAATCGAGTTTGTTATTCTCTTCAAAAAACATTTCAAAGGTTATAGACTCTGTTTCATTTTTAAACATATACAAAAACTCTTTAAATAATATAGTTGCGACATGTTCAAAAATTTCTTGAGAATTTAATTTTTCTTTGTTTACCTCCTTGCAAATGTTTGCCAATACCATTTTATCTTGAGCAACTACTATTGAACGAAAATTGTTCATTTGAGCAATTTTATTTATGAAAATATTTCGTTGGAGATGTGTATCTTTTTTAAAATGAAAATCGCTTTTTTTATTTAATTTTTCTTTAGTAGCTACTATTTCGGCTTCTATATTGTTTACATCATTTTCTTCAATAATAATTGCAGATAACACAAACCAATATGATCCTCTATTAGCATCATCATTTAAAAAGCTATTCCCTAAATCACCAGATTCATCAATAAATACTTTGTACATAGTTACATCATAATATAATAAAATTAATAACTTTGCATTAACTTTAGTTTAATTTATTTGTTTTGTAATCCATTCCATAATGATAGAAACAAGATATTCTTGTTCGGCTTGGGTTAGTTCTCTGTGTTGAGAAAATTTGTGCCATTTTTCGATGCACCCGCGGCAACAAGTCGCAGTTGCATGTTGGGCGATAAAAACAGGGTGCCCTCGCATTGGGGTTTGTTTGCCATCATTAACAGGTTCTTCTGTAGCAACTCTATTCCTAATAAAATCACAGGCATGAGAATAGATTGTATCAAGTCCTTTGTCTTTGTTATATTCAAGCTCTTTTGCCCGGAGTTTAAGTCTGCTCCTGAATTTTGATTTTGCTAATCTGTCTAAAATATTCATATTTTAATCCGAAAATAATTCATTAATCTTGAGGTTTGCGGCATCACTTTGCTTTGACATCATCTCTAGTGATTTATCTATATATCCTCTTAGACCATCGCCAGGACTTAAAGTACAACCCATACAGCCATATACATTATTGCAGCGAGAACATTTTGTTTTGATAATATTATAAATAGCTTTTAAATGTTCAACTATTTTTTCATCTTCTTGTTTTCGTATTTCTTCAATATTTATAGTAAGTCTCTTATAAATTTCAATAATTTTATCGTTTATATCAACAAAAATAACTTTTTCAAAGCAATCATTATTGGCAATAAAATTTTTAACGGTTTCAGCTGCGATTTTACAGGCTTCATCTAACGGGAAATGATAAACTCCGCAAGATATCGCAGGGAAAGCTATCGTTTTAATTCCGTTCTCTTTTGCAAGATTTAAAGCAGTATTATAACAAGACTTTAAAAGTTCTCGTTCGTTACTTTTTCCCCCATGCCAGACAGGGCCGACGGTATGTATTACATATTTTGCCGGCAGATTATAGCCTTTAGTAATTTTTGATTGTCCTGTTTCACAGCCGTTTAAAGTTCTGCATTCTTCCAGAAGTTCAGGTCCTGCGGCACGATGAATTGCACCGTCAACTCCGCCACCACCAAGCAAGGAAGTATTTGCGGCATTAACTATCGCATCAACTTCTAATTTTGTTATATCGCCTTTTAAAACTTCAATTTGGGTCATATTTACCTCCATTTAATAATATCATAAACGAGGGTTATGTCATAAACGGACATATTTTTTATTACATTCCTAAAATATCTCTTTCAACTATTTTTACAATATCTTCCGGTAAAAATTCTTCCTTTTTAAATTTTTGCTTTTGTTTTGGCTCGGTAATTTGTTGTTTTACCTGTGGTAGATTTTTTAAGATATTCATCAGCGAATACATCTCAGCTTGTGGGGTTTGTTGGTTATTATCAATATCGTTTGAAATTTTATCCATAATTTTTTGAGCAAAATTCAGTAGCTCCCGATTAAACAATTCCTGTTCTCGGCCTTTTTCAAACCTCTTTTTATCCCATTCGTATTCTTTCTTCCAATAAAATAAAGTCCTGCGCGAAAGGTCAAGTTCCATTCCAATCACATCAAGCGGTTGGTTTTCATACACATAAAAAAGCTCTGCTTGTTTTAATTTATCAAATTTTGTCATATTAACTCCTTCTTTATAAATTAAATAGTCTGACCTATGTAAAAGTCGGACTATTCATATAACTAAATACCAGGTCTGCTGCGATAATACCTTTTAACCTCTGTACCGTCAGAACGGGTATATGAATTTACATAGATCAAATTTCCTGCCTGTACTTGTTGTTTCGCTTGAACCTCAGGCATAACTTTGCCTGCTGCGACTTGTTGATTTATAAAGCTTTCTAATCTTGAATATTCGTCCTGAGACATTTGTCCAATCTCTTCGTTTGTAAAGATTCTGTTTGTATCAATATCTTTAAAATCAATATTCATATTGACTTGTCCCTCCAAGCGATTTGGTTTGTATTCAACCGCATCTTCTAAATCTCCCATCCACTCTGCTTTATGGTGAAAATATGGGTCTAAACCTCCAATATATCCTTCAGTTCCTTTTGTTATAGAATCTTCGTCATAATTCTTTTTAATTACATAAGTACCGCCAAGTTGATTATCAATATTATTGTTAAATACCGTATCGTTTATATTTCCGTAATTTCTTATGTTCTCTAAATTATCTCTCATATTTCCTTGCAAAATATCTCTCACACCATAAGCATTAAATGTAACTGTTTCGTGTCCGGTCTTATTTGACATTAATTGTGCAAGACTGCCGCCTAATGAGTGCCCTGTAAAAACAATTTCTTGATTAGTGAAATCTTTTTTAACTTTTTCATAAAATTTTTGAGCATCAGCATATTGATTTGGCAATTTTTTCTTTGCCATATCTACATCGTTTGCTAAATCATCCTTGTCATTTGTCCCACACATAGCAATTACGACTTTTCCATCTTTGTAAAAAGCTTCACCATGAAATCCGCTCTTTTTGTCATATTCTGAAACTTTAATCCAACCTTTTGGGATTGATTTTTCATTCCCTTTGTAAACACCTATTGATAAGGATTTCATTTCGTTGTCAAATTGTTTTTGAGTTGTTGTACTATTCATTGTTTTTTCTCCTTTTTTTGTATACTATAACTATGTTTTTAAATCGTTTACGAAAATCTTATGCTTTTAATCTTTTGTGTATATGTGGCATATTAAAATTAATATTGTTTATAGTTATGCTAATAATAGGCTTACTAACGAAATCTTCACTATTTGGATTGATTTTACTGTTTCATATAATAGGATTGCTGAGTATCCTAATATTTTTGCTTAGTACTTTGATATACTTTGTTGAATTAATTTTTTCTATTAAAATAAGCAACCAAAAATATCTCTGCAATAAAAAAATTACAGCACTGCAAAATGTTGGTATAACAGCATTTATGCTAATTGTCATATTAGATTTGCTAATTTTCGGTTCAAAATATATTGAACCCATTTTGTATAATTTGAAAAATTAATTATTTTTTGCTATTTATATTTACCTCCTTTGTAGCTTAAATTGTAGTCGACTAGTGTAACTTGCTATTTATTTTATTTAAATATTCGACCTCGACATCAATAAATTTTTGTTGAAGTTTTTCGGTTTCTTCAATTGCGCAGGATGCTATATCAACTATTTCTTTTAATCTTTTTATCTTTTCTCCAAAATGAATTTCTATTGAATCTTTACCTTGTTTTGTTACCCATTCACAGGTTACTTTTTTTAATTCAGAATCTAAAATTTCAGGCAAAATAGAATTCAACATAATTGCTCTGACATAATCCGGTAAAGGTAATCTCAAAGATTTTGCTTTCTTTGTTAACGGCTTTTTTAAGTCGTTTGGAATTCGCATACTAAATTGTTCAGTATTTGAATTCATATTATTTTTTATAAAATTAACTATTTTATTATACATATAAATCTCCTGTTTGCATAAATATAATAGCAAATTATTAAAAACTTGTCAACATAAAATTAAAAAACATGTTTTTATATAAAAGTTATTCTGTTAATACTAAATTGGTTCTTGTCCGTTAATCTTTTTACTTGAAAATTGCAAGTTTTTTCTATAATTCCAATATTTTGAAAATATTTTATTAGTTGATTTAAAAGTGCCATTGTATTTTTTATCCTGCGTGGTTTTAACCTTTTTAATAGGCAAGCATTGTAAACGATTTTGATTTCATCAGTACCAATATTATTCAGAAAATAGCCTTTTAAATATGGTAAAATATTAAAATTAAAGATTGAATTATAATTCCTGTAAGGCTCAAATTTACAATATTCTTTAACATAATTTTTCATAAAATATGCAACTGCATCTTCAATTTTTATAGTAGTAATTTTATTTTTAGGAATTATAAATAATTCAAAATTGCTATCAGGTTTTTCTTCAGGAATTTTGTATTTCCCTTGTTCAAATACCAATTTGCCCTCGTTCAAAAGCCGTTCAAGTTCCGTTTTACAATCGCATTCAGCAATTATTTCAATTTCATCAAGGGTAAATTCTTTTAAATGTCGTGCCAGTTTAAGTATGTTCATTCTTATTCCTTTCTGTCTTGGATTATTCGGGGTGTCGGCGGAGTAACGTCCGACCGACACCTTACGGGCTGGGTTCGCATACGCTCACACGGCGCCCTACCGAAAATCCGCTTCATATAATCTGCTCCATTATTTCTTTTGTAATTTCTACTAAATTATTGTCTTTGGCAAATGTTTCCATCTGGTTTATCAACTGAACAATTTGCCGAAATCTGTTGTATTTTGAGTGGATATATTCAATTGAGTCAGGAGTAAATGGAACTTCTGACAATTGATTAATAATTTGGCTTAAATCATTTGCTCCAAAGGTTTCGAACTTAAGAATCTCTGAAAACCTATCATAAAGGTGCTTGTATCTTTCAAGTTTTCTGTGTGCCAAACCCATTTCGATAAAAATTATCGGACAGCCGGTTTCATCGTGAATATCTCTAAGAGTTTCAATGGTTTTATAGTTATCCATTAGGTAATCAATTTCATCAATAAAAATTATCTGCGGTGATTGTTTCAGCTTTTTTACTACGATATTAAAGTTATCAGAAGTCAAAAATCTCGGAATTTCATCAAGTTCATTCACCATTTCTTCCAAGAGCCACCTGCCTGTCATAAGATTTGATGCTCTTAAATAAATTCCGTCATACTTGCATGCAAGCCATAAAGCCGTTTGAGATTTCCCGAGTCCGGGTTCGCCATAAACAAGCCCCATTTTCGGAATATTCTTCGGCTTGTTAATTAAATTTTCAACAAGTCCGATAAAGTTTTTGACATTAGTAGTTTTTACAAAAATCTTATTCATATAAAAGCTTGTACTCCTTTGTTTGCTTAAATTTTTCTATCCATTCATCTTGCGGATTATGGATTATTAAATACTCATATTTTTCTGAATTATTTTTAAAACTCATGTAAACGTCATTTAAACGGCTTTTAAACGCAGGTTGAACAATTGGTTTTTCAATCTGTGTTTCAAGTAGTTTTATATCTTCCGTTTCCAAATATTTTTTAACCGTTTCAACTGTTTTCTTTTTTAATTGCCGTTGTCGAACAATTTTCTGTTTGTAATCCTCATAATCTTTGACATCACCCAATAGTTTTGCCATCGGATGCGTTTCGGTTACTCTTTCTGCCGTGCACAAATATTCACCTTTTTGGGTGTAAACTTTAATACTCGTCAGGTCAAAAAGGTTATATTTAATAAGAACTTTGCTCTTAAATCCATATAGCCTTTCATCAAAATAATCGCAATTCAAGAATCTGATTCCGTTTCTTTGAATTGTTTTGACTTCAGTCGCAAGCATCAAATCATCAAGAGTATTTATATCAATATTCTGCCGTTTTCTTTCTTTTAAAACTTCTGCAATTGTTTTATCCGGAGCATTCGGACAGGGTTGAGAATTCTTAAAACTTAGCCACATATCAATCATTTTGATTGTTTCTTCAATTGTTGGAACGTAATCACAATGCAAAGATTTATGTAACTTTTCATTTCTCATCATATAAGCAGGTTTATTTTGAATGTTGCTTCCGATATAGCTTGGAAGTAATTTTTCAAAACCTTCCTGAAATTCTTTAAAAAACCTTTCGATAACTTTAGCTCTGGCATTATATGGTCTTGAAAAAACTGTTTCTATGTTGAGTTTTGAGTACAAACCTTGGAAGCCGAGCTCGGTAAATCCTTTATCGTCAGTAAAATATTTTGCCCGAAACGCTCTGCCGTTATCTTGATAAACAACTTTCGGTATCATATCAAGGTTGATTATTGCGTTACGAAGAGCCGAAGCAATGCACTGCGTATTTTCCTCAAGCATAATTTCATAACCGACCAAAGCCGTCGATTTCCAATCCAAAAATCCGACTAATGTTGCTCTACAGGGTTTGCCTGTAAACGGATTAATCACCTGAAAGGCTAATTTATGCCCGTCGGCTACTAAAATATCCCCGACTTCTAAAAGTGAAGCGTCACGTTTTATATATGGTTCGACTTTATCCGATAGTGCTTTTTCTCCGTCACGTGCAAGAATCCATTTATCGTAATTATTATCTCTAAACCATTTTGCATATCTTCTAAATGTGATATCAGCCGGAATAAAACTTTGTCCCTGCTCTTTTAATCTGTATTTCGTAAGAGCAATCGCTTTTCCGATAGATATTCTATTCGGATGCAAAAGCAACCCCATAAATATTTTTATTTCTTCATTATTTAAAACAGTTCTATAATCATCAACGCTGCTGTACTTATATTGCGGCAAAAGTTTTGTATAATCTTCGGTTCCGTTTAACATAGCATACCAGCGGTGTAAACTTCCTCTGGAGATTTTGCCTAAAATCTCAAATAAGTGAGAATCTGATGTATTATGCAATTTCACAAAATCATAATCTGCTTGAAGTTTATTTTGGGATAGCTTCCTAAATTCAAGTCACTTGTGAACTATATCAAGTCTTGCGAGTGCGATTTGTTTACATTTTTCTGGAGTAAATTCTGTCATGTGAGTTTTCCTTTGCTCTCACATTAATCACTCTGTTTCGCAGAAACATCAAGTCTTTTGTCTCAATCTCAGAGACATTTCGACACATATCAAACTGAAAGATAATTTATTTTTGCACTTTATTGCACTTATTTGCACTCGCTAAAATCCAAACACCAAGTGGGATAGATGCTGAAACAAGTTCAGCATGACAGGATATTGGTGCAAAAGAGTGCAAAAATTGGGACAAAAGTGCAAAAATAGTCCGGCAAATCTCTACACTATAAATCTGCCTTAAACTCCCAACAATTCGGCATCATAGCCGACAAACTCCCATCACAAATGTCCTGAAAACCTATAATAAATATTCAAGTATTGTTTTGCGAGAGGTAAGAACCCGCAGGGTTCGTCTCCTATAAAAAAACATGAAAAATCATTTTTGGTGGAGGATTTAGTCCAATGAGCAAAAGGCTCTCTTGATATTCCCTGTTACCCCCGTTTTTACAGGGTTATTTTTGAATTTTTCAGGGATTTGATGTGCTTATTATAATAATAAACCCTCTGTTTGAAAAGTTCTCTACCCTAAATTCCCTAAACAACCTAACAGGGAATTATCAGGGAAGTTTATAATTTATATTTCATTTTTTAAGTTACTAAATTCAATAAATATTGAATCAAGAATCGGTACTTTTATCAAATCATTATTAATTCTTTTTGTTAAAATGAATTCCATTTTTTCCATATCATTTTCTTCTTTACCCAACTGTTCAAAAATATTTAATATAGATTTTGTATTTTCTATTTTAACCCCCTGTAGTCTTTCTAAATCTTCTATTGATAATAATTCATATTTAAAATTAACAAAATCATTTAGCTCATTTTGATTGATTATTTTTCTTATAATTTTATCTTTATTTGTAATATATTTTTTTTCAAAATCTTTTGATTCAATAATGCTTTTAATGTTTTTCTTATGAATGTCACCAGATGCAAATGGAATATCATAGTATATTGCTATTGGTATTCTTTTTGAAAAATGTCTTAATTCATCTAAATCTTTGTACTTTGAATTATCGGAAAGATCTTTTAATCTTTGATACATCTGTGCGATAGGTTTATTAATAAATTTTGTTGTATATTGAGAACCTAAAGAACCAGTTTTAATATTTTCGATATTGAGTTGATATCCTTTACATTCAAACATATATAGAACATTATTTGTTCTGTCTTTTACAATCCAATCAAAGAATTCAGCATCAGATCCATTTTTACGATATTGCTTTTTCTCTACATTTTCATCTCCAAATATACTTTTTAATAGATTACCAACATAAAAATCAAAAATTTTATCAAAATAACTTTCTTTAAATTTATTATCAGGTATAAAATTATTGTCAAATTTCCAATACAAATCACATATTTGCCTTATATATATTGTTTTATTTGGAATGCTATATTGATTATTAGTAAGTTTTATAATTGGAAATTGATTTAATACATTAAATTTGTATTTACTTCCCACATCTTGCAAATTTTTATCTATATCATATTTTTTAAAATCAGTTATTGAACAAGAAGATATTTCTAGAAAATTCTCTATTTCTTGCTCGGATATTGATATTGCGGGATTTTTACATATATTAATTAAGTCCTTTTTGTAAAAAGTTGAGCTAACAAAATTAACCATAAAGATCAAATAAAATGTGTAAGCAATATGAAAAAATCTATCTATAGTCAGATTTGTTTTTTCGAAGAAAATTTCATTGAGTCCCAAACTCAATTTTTCATCATATTTTTTATAAAACAAATAGGGTCTTGCTATACAGTAAGCCTCGCATATATTAAAATTAAATTGCTCATATTTTGCTCGTACTAATAATTCATTTACATTTTTATCTTCTATCAATGGTTCTTTTAAATTATTTAAATAGCAACTACATATGGTTGCAAATTCTTTTATTGTAAAATTTTTAAGTGACAATTTTTTATGTTTACTATCGGAAGATATTAATAATATATTTGCCAAATATGCTAAAATAAATTGATTTATATATGTTTTTATTTGAGAAATAATGCTATTATCAATATTTTTAAAAGCATAGAATGTTGAAGCTTCTATGCTCCATGAAGCATTTGATATAACAGATAATGAACTTTTTAATTCAAAATTTTTGAAAAAATTTATAAAACACTCATTATTTTTATCTTTTAACAAAGTACTGATTGCACTATTTTTACTAACCATATAAATCCTCTTTATTTTAAATTTTTATACTAGTACATGCAAATAATATAATTACGAAATTGGTACAGTTTGTTGTAAAGCAATTTTTATAGGTGTATATAAATCAATTTCTTCACTAGGTGTTTCAATAGATACAATTAATGAATATCTAGCAACATTATTATATTTACCTAAGTTTTGTCTTTCTTTCCACCAACCAGTTACAGGATATACACCAATGTAACGAGTTGTAGCCAAGTCTGCAGCAGAAATATTTTTAATAACATCTGAATGAATAGAACCGACATTGCGATTATTTACACCATATTCCCACCTATCATCAGCTGACGATGGAATATTCTCATCTTCTGCTCTGGAGGCTACACTTAACTTTTTTTTAAATGTTTCTTTATCATCACCTGGTAAATTTAGTGCAAATCTAAGAGCATGTGATTGATATCTGTATCGTTCTTTCCAAGCAAGCTGACCTGGTGCAGGTTCAATAAAATATGATAATGTAACTTTAAGCGTTAGAGTTGTTTCTGGTGGAAGAGATAATAGTGTGTCTTTCGGCCACGGAAGCTCTATAATATGCATATCTTTTGTCTTTGGTTTACTAGAACCTTCTCTGAAATAAGGAAACATCTCCTCTTCTGCGATTAATGTTAAACTGTTTTTAGCTGAATATAACGCTGAGTTTAAATTGGGAACACCATAACCGAATACTTTTAAAAGAGTTCTATAATTTTCTTTATTAGGTTTTGATTCATCCCAAAATTGGCTAATCATTACATCATTCCATTCTGAAGAATGAACAACTAATCCACGAATAGTTTCGGGCGAGAAATTAGGATATTGAGCAAAAAGTTGAGCACAAAACCAAGAGGCTTTAGCGGTAGCACAGCTTGTTGCATTTATAACATCGAAAGTTTTAGTTTGTATATCTTTTGATGTTGATAAAATTGATAAATCGCTAGGTGAATCAATCTCGGATTCCCTTTTTGCCAAATTTCCACCTTCAAAAACTACATCCGGCTTAATTGGCCATTTTTTATCCCAGTCAAAAGAAGTTCTACTATATGGAGATAATCCACCACTAGGAGCCAAAGCTTTATATCCTTCAAATATTTCTTCAGTAATAGTTGTTTTTTCGGTATATGCTCCGACTGTTAAAGCATTCCACGCTTGAGCAGGATCTTGTATTGGCATATGCAAATTCCCAGTTGGATATGATTTGTATATTTCATTATTGTCAATATTGCCTGCTGAAATAACGAATAGTCTATGATCAGAAACTTCTTCATCTGCTGCACTAGATATCTTATCGATAGCTGCAGACCATGAAGATGGTTGTCCAGTCAGATTTTCTTCATCAGATGTAATAGCCAAACATAGTATTCGCTTTCTTTCAGAAAATTCTATTTCAGGTATAAGTGAAGCTTGCTCTGTATAATAACCATACAAATGTTTTTCATTTTCTGTTCCAGAAGAATTAATAATTTTTACAGATTCAATATGGTGAACTATATCTATAGAATTCGTGCTTTCTAAACATTTCTGTAAATCGCCATATGAAACCAATCCGCACATTAAAGTCCCATGTCCATCTCTATCGTTTTTATTAAGATTTTCTTTTACAGCAAAGCATTCTTCATCTGTAATTATTGGAGCTAAAAGTTGGTGACCATTATTAACTCCTGTATCAATAACAGCTACTGATATTGGTGAATCATTATTTATATTTAACCTTGATAATAAATCTAGTCCCCATTCAATCTGACTTCTGTTATCTAAATCTAACCAAAATCTTGTAGGAGTTTTAGATAAGCGGATCTCGGCGATACCCGTAAATGAATTGATTATATTCGTTAAAACTGTACGATCAGCTTTTACTAATACAATTTTTCTTTCCGGAAAAGAAAGTATCTCATCTTCTCGATATTCAATATTATTTCTAGTGCAGAATTGAAAAAATTGATTTTCTATTGATGGTTCAGAGTTTTGATCCAATAGCCATATCTCACACCAATCTGAAGCTCCATCCTCTGGAATCAATGACACATTATCACTCCAAAAAGACTGCAAAATTGCAAGTTTTATATCATCAATACTGTTAACTAAATCTTTATTTTTTGTTTTTGAATCAGCATTTATAGTTTGATTATATTCATCAATTTTTTTTACAAAATTATTAATTTTATTTTTAGGAATAGAAACCGTTGCTCTTATTATTGTTTTGTCTTCTGTATTTTTTTCTTCTCTTATATTTAGTAAGCGTATTCCAGACCTTATATCTTCAAGACTTTTTGTTTTGAGATCAAAATCAGGAGAGCTATTAAATTCTAAAACGATTGTATCCAAATGTGATATTCCTATTGCCGCATTTTCTTCTGCTTTTTGCCTAACCTCAGCTAGTTTACAGCTAATAAATGCACCGTGAGCGGCTTCATTTCGTGATGGAAAATTTGAACTACCTCTACCTGGACGTGGTGTTGTATAGTCAAATCGTTCTTGCTCTTCTGAAAAAATAATGTGAGGGAGATTATTCATTGCCATTATTATTTAATCTCCGCAATAAAAGTTTTTCTATCTCTTATTGATTTTAGTAATGTTTTTTTATTTATATAGTTTTTATCTGATAATATCGTTTCCTTAATTGCATCAATGCAGGCTTGTGTTATTTCAGAATGACTTAGACCTTCACTTTCCTTGACGCAAATATTAATCCATTTATCAGTATTTGGATATAGTGCTAAATATTTACGGAACAATTGTTCCCTTTCAGAAGAAATAGGGTTTTCATATATAAAAATATCATTGAATCTTCTAAACAATGCATTATCTAGCAATTTAATATTATTAGTTGCCGCAATTATAATGCTTTCTGAATTATCTTGTTCTAAAAATTGCAAAAATGAATTTAAAACTCTTCTCATTTCTCCAACTTCGTTATCAGATCCTCTTTCTGCTCCTATGGCATCAAATTCATCAAAAAGAAAAACCCCTTTTTTTTCTTGAATATTATCAAAAATTTGCCTTAATTTTGCACTTGTTTCTCCCATATATTTGTTTACAATTTTATCCATTTGAATTTCATAAAATGGCAGTTTGAGCTCATTTGCAATTATAGAAGCTGTCATAGTTTTACCTGTGCCTGGAGCTCCAGATAACAATATTTTTCGTCTGTTAGACAAGCCATGTTTTAGCAACTTATCTTTCTGATAATACTCTTTTAAAATCCTTTTAATTTTGTTTTTTATTTCTTCCGAAGAAACTAAATCACTCAATATGTTACTATTTTTTGAGAATAAAATCAGATCTGATAAATCAGGTGTAAATTTTATTACTTTACTGTTGTTATTTTTCGAGTTATCAATTATTTTTCTTATTTCGTTTGCAAAAGTAGTATGACCAAGCTTCGCTTCATTTGCTGCCACTTGAAGTGCAGTCACAACAAAACGTTCGTTGTTATTTTCAAAATATGCTTTAATTAATGTTTTAATTTGTTCTGCTGTTGCCATAATATAGCTCCGATTAAAGTATATCATAAATTTGGGAAATATGAAAATTTGTTATATTTGTTAATTTATTGAATATTATGCTATAGCGTTTCAATGAACCAGTTTGACATTCCAAAATGATTAAAATTCCATTGTAGTTCAAAATAAAAATTAAATTCCAAAGAATTATCATCTTTGAAATTATAAGAATATTTATTTAACTGTGTCTTGCGATAACTTTCAAACGCATCTTGTATTTCTTTTACAAATTTTTTGCGAAATTCGGAATATGGAATTTCTAATTTTTCTTTGGTTTGTTTATTTTTCAAAATCATCTTCAAATCCTCTTATGTTATCAAGTTCAATATTGTAGCGTTTTCCGGTTTTATCAACACAAGTTGCAAAGTCGACGGTTTTATCGGCATATTTGTTTTCCCAGATACAAATCAGCAATCCGATTTCTTGAGTTTTTAAATTTAAAATTTTTGTCCCATACAATTTGTAGTCTTTTTCAACCATATTATGCTCCTTTCGGTTACTATATTAATCGCTCTGAATAAGCAGAATTGGAACTCTTTGGCTCCAATTCTGTATCATTCAGACACATTTATAATTAATTCCAGTCCGGATTTTCTCTTTTGAAATCATCAAACAATTCTTGGTATAAATCGTCAATGTCATTATCATAGCTATCAAAACTGCTATCGACAATGTATACTCCTGATGAAGATGCAAATGTGTCCTTGTCAAATTCTGTTAAAAGTTGTACCAATGCGTCGACTTGATCATCGTGAGCACCATAAGGAAACACTCTTACTTCTTTTGCAAAGTTATCTAACCAATCTGCATTTTTTAATAACCTAACTCTGCCATCTCGGATTAATTTCGTAACACATGCTGCTCTTACAGGTTTTGCGACTTCCGGCTTAAAAGGAACAGGATAACATCTTTCTTTTTGAAGATGTTGGATAATTGCGGAACCAATATCAGCATCTTCAATAATAAATTCATTTGCATGTTTTATATTTTGCATCTCCTTGATTTTATCCAACAAATCCGGAAATTCTAACCGATATTTGCTAATATCTATGATATAAACAATATTGTTAATAATTTCAGCAGTTACACAAACAGAAAAATCATTGTTTTCTCCGGTTTTATGTGCACAGTCCCAGCTTTGAACAACAATTCCATTATCATCAGTTGGCAATTTTTCAAAGTATTTAAAATCGTCAAAATTTATAATATTACCTTTTAATGGTATAGGATTCTGTTGATACTGTGCAGAAAAATTATATTCAGACATAGCCTTTTTTAAATCCAATAAGACTTCAAGAGGTTCATGTTCCGGATTAAGAACTTCACCTGCTTTTCTACCAACGTTTCTTCCGTCAGAAAGCACAAAGTTTTCGTCTTTTTCTGCAATCGCTGGTAGTGATAGGACTTCCCATCCGCCCTGTTTTTCGAGTATCCCAGTAAGATCTTCTTCATGCAACCTTTGCATTATAACAATCATTATGCCCTCTTTTTTATCGTTAAGTCTTGAAAGAAAAGTATTTTGAAACCAGTCATTAAGATTTTTTCGCTTTACATCAGAAAGAACATCAGCAGCACTACAAGGATCATCAAGAATAAGATAATTGCCGCCAAGACCGGTCAAAGCTCCTTGCACGGTTGTTGCTGCTCTTGAGCCGTGTTTTGTTGTTTCAAACATATCTTCAGTATTTTTTCCTCCGATTCTTGTCGTGAAAATATCTTTATAAAAAGGGCATTCCATTAAACTCTTTGTATCTCTTGATAATTTGTTTGCCAAATCGGAAGAATAACTTACACATACTATTTCTTTTTGCGGATCTTTACCTAAGATATATGCCGGTAAACAAACTGATGTTATAAATGATTTTAAATTTCTCGGAGGAATATTTATAATCAACTTTCGAATTTCACCTCTCATGCATTTTTCTAAACGATCACAGATCAATTCAATTGCAAATGAGTCGTGAAAGTGTTCGCTTCCGTGCGTTTCATTAAAAGCTTTTTTCACAAATGTGTAAAAATTTTGCCTGCACAACGCATTAAAAATTATCTTTTCTTCCGTCCTAGCCATTTTTTTGTTCCTTTCTGTTAAAGTAATCCTCTAATATTTTTTTATCATCTTGCGATAAATCTTCTTCAATATCTTCAGCCTTAATTGGCAGTTTATTTAATAAGGCAGATAAAAGCTTCATTGTGGTTTTATCTCCGTTTAAGGCTAAAGCAATTATTTTCTTTATTAATGCACGTTGTTTTGTTATCTTAATTTTTTTGCCATTTTCCATTATTATTAAGGTTTCTTCAGTTTCTTCCCGCAGATCATCTTCAAAATTTTTAATGAGTTTTGGTCTGCCTTTGGGATTGCCGGATTGACCTTTTTTGAATTGATGTTTTTTAGGTGGTTTTTTGTAACCAACCTCATAGTCTTTTTCTTCTTCAGGCTTCATTTTCTTCCCCTTTCTTTATCTGCTGCATATTTCTTATAAATTCAGCCTTATTTCCTGTTAACTTTTCCCACCTGTAAATCGCAACATTGCAATACTGCGGATCTATTTCTATCAAACGGGCATTGCGTTTAGCTTGTTCACAAGCAAGCAGAGTGCTTCCGGAACCGCCAAAACAATCTAAAACAATGTCATTAGGTGCCGATGCATCAAGCAACACTTCGTGCAAAAGTCCCACCGGTTTGACTGTCGGGTGTAATTTTAGTAGCTCAAGCGACTTTGGATTAGTGGCGCTTACACCTTTGTGATTCCAAACATTTGTTCTGTAGCGCCCGTTCTTCCCAAGCTCTACATTATTGATATGCGGTGAAGTTCCGTTTTTAAATACGCATACTGCTTCATACTGACTCCGATACAAACTGCCCATACCGCCATTTATTTTGTTCCAGATACAAATATTTTTTAAATCGGCATAAAATTTGGCACCGGAATTAAGGAATATTTTTAATCCTCGCCAGTCAATAAAAAGATAATGAAGTGAGCCGTTTTTTGAAAACTGAATTAGGTTTGTCATAAAATCGCAAACAAAATTTTCAAATTCCGCATCGGACATTTCTCCTGATGCCATTGCAAATTCTTTGTGTTTCGTTTTACCTTTACCGCAAACGTGTCCCTGAATTTTGACATTATATGGAGCATCAGTCAGAACAAGAGTTGCTTTTTCTTTTCCCATCAACTCTTTGTAACTTTCGATATTCAGGGAATCTCCGCATAAAAGCAGGTGTTTGCCAAGTTTCCAAAGATCTCCGGCATTTACTTTCTTTTCGATTTCGCTTACATCATAAATTTCATCTGCTTTGTCGGATCTGTCTTTTGACTCTCCATATCCGTCAATTACAATTTCATCAATGTCCGCAATATCAAATCCGGTGTCTGTTATGACAACTTCGTTTGAAATAATCAATTCCTGCAATTCGATTTTCAAAAGTTCTTCATCATAAGTTGCATCTTGAGCAATCTTGTTATCAGCCAAACGATAAGCCTTAACCTGACTTTCGCTTAAGTGCTCAAGCATAATGACTGGAACTTTTGTGTAGCCGAGTTCTTTTAAGGCTTCCAGTCGGCCGTGCCCTGCAATAACTTCATAATCTTTGTTTGTAAGAATCGGTGTTACGACTCCAAAGGTTTTCATACTTTGAATGATTTTTGCAATTTGCTTTTTTGTGTGGATTTTGGCATTTCGCTCGTAAGGTTTTAGAAGCGAAATGTCGACATAATTGATTTTTAATTCTTTGTTTGTAGGGTTTTGTGACATGATTTTCTCCTTTTATTTTGGTGCTATACATGAATGCGTTGCAGAGAGAAATTCATTCACTAATTTTTTAATCAATTTTACATTTTTTAACGATTTTTAATTTTTAATTTAATTTTTAAATTTAAAATAAATTCGCTCGCAAAAAACAACCAAACGCTGACAATTTGGTTGTTTTAATGTGTTTTATATGTTTATATTTTTAAGCTTAATTTACAAATCTAACTCCTCACCATCATTCAAAATAATAATATTTGCATTAAACAATTCTTGATATCTATCTTTGCATTCTGTGTGAATCGGAATCAGATGCTTTGGCTGCATTTTTTCAACAAGTTTTTGCAAATCTTCAATGTATGCGTGACCGGAGGTATGGAGCGCAGTTAGTTTTACATCCTTATAATCATCAAATTGGTTAGGTCTATCTAAATATCCCTTCCACATTGAAAATACGACTTCAAGTTTTTCGTGGTCAATAGTATCAAAAATTTGTTTATTTATTGCCCAATTTCCTTTGATAACGTATTTTTCAGGGTTTGCAACAATTTCTTCAAGAGTTATTTTTTTATCTTTGTATTTAAAAAGAATTTTTTCTTCGGCTAATTTATGGTTTATACTGCTATGAGCAAAATTTACCATAATATTTTCCCAATGGAATTGAGGGATACTGTCACTCAAGGAAGAATAAACTTCAAGTACGAAAGCCGTATAAGGATCAATTACGAGAGTTTTTCCTGTTCTTTTGCAAGCACGATATACTGTAACAAACCTATCAATATTTTGCGGAGAAAACTGCACCATAGGAAGCCTACCGCTTTTAAAGATTTTAATAAATTCTTCTTCTAAATCTTCTTCTTTAACAATATCTTGTTCCACTCTTCCTAAAGTAGTGCCTTCCATAATCAAGTAATCAGGATTTTTAATTTTTCTTTTGAAAACGGAACTTTGCCAAGAAGCTCTTCCATGGAATCTGATATCTCCGGAATAAACTATTGTTTTGCCGTCTGTTTCAACTTCATAAGCAGTTGCTCCGGCGATAGAATGATCAACTCTATGTGCTTTAACTTTTATATTTCCAAAATCAATATCGCCATCAATAACATGAAGATTCAAATTTGTAGTATTTTGTTTGGGAAGTAATGGCGCAATTTGAGTTAAAACGTCATAAGTTACTTTGCTGACATAGATAGGGATTTCAGGATTTATTAATTGCATCAAACCATAATGATCCGGATGTGCATGAGTCAAAAATACCGCATTAAATTTTGGAGTTTCATCACTATACAAACCGGTTATTGGCAGTTTATAATCCTCCGGATGCCATTCTTCTTTCACCATTGAATCAAGCGGTACACCAAAATCGAATAACAATTTTGTTGCACCATTATTTATTTCAACGGCGCTTCCGCCAATTTCCTGCGTTCCTCTATGGATTATTAATTTAGGATTATTCTCTTTAATTACCATTTTCTCTATATCAATCATGCTTTTTTCGTATAACCCATAACCTAAGAATGGTGACTTTGCTATATAAGTTTTGAACAAATTATTATGACTTATTTTCATTGATTTAATTTCTTGCTGCAACAAAATTGAATTGTCATTATAATTTGCAAGTGCAAAAATAAATTGTATTTCATTTTCCTTAATAGAAATCTTATCGGGATTTGCTTTTGTGTTTATCAAACCTAATAGTTTCATCTGAGAAAATACATTTTTCATATCATCTAAAAATGTATCTAAAAGATTATCTTTTTCAATATTTTCAACAAACTCTTGAACATCATTATAATGTTTTGAAAGGCTTGCATTCCCATTTATTGCTTTTAGACCTGCTTTGATTTCTATAATTGCTAACTTTGTATTTTTCCCAAATGCTCTGTCTTTTCTTGACCAAAATATTGCCAAAGCATCAAAACGAGCCTTTTTATAAGAATACTCTAAGTCAAAAATAAAGTAATCAGTTTCATCTGCTATTGAATTGCAGCTATTTTCACGAAACATTATTTGTTGAATTTCTTTTTCTAATTTTGCTTGTCCCATGCAGCAGTGTTCATCTATTTTTTGTTTAGCTTCTTTAAAATATTGAAGCCAATATTCTTTATCGTATTTTAAATCAGGCTTTTCCATTCCATAGCCGGTATTTACATCGAAACTGTCAGGCATGATTTTTAATATTTGCAGTCCTCTGTAATAAACAGTTGTATACTTTCCACGAAGGCACATTATTAGACTGTTATCATTTTGAATAATTTTAAGAATATTACTTAATTTACCATCTTCTAAAAATTCGTTTAAAAATTTTCCATCTAATGCTCTTGTTTTTATTTTATCAGTCATATAGGCTCCTTTTAATTGTTTATTATCACTACCAACTTTTAACATAACATTTATATCTGTCAGTTTTGGACATTATATTTTTATATATAATTCATATGTTAAAAATTTAGTAATGTCAATGTTTATAAGGGTTTTTGTAGAACGTATTCTACTGAATTATTGTTGATTACATTCTACAATTTTTTCCATGGGTATTAGGAAAATACAGAATGAACTCGGAAGAAAATTGAAAGCTTTGAGGTTAGATAAAGGTCTAACCCAAGAACAACTTGCCTTTGAAGTGGATATTTCACGTGACCATTTATCAAATATTGAGCTTGGCAAACACCCCGTTAATATTAAAACCCTTTATAAACTTGCGCAATTTTTTGAAGTTGATATGAAATACTTCTTTTAATTTTGATTGATACGAAATGTGTCTTTATTGCTTGTAAATACTTGATGTAATTGGCTTCGAGAGTGATTAATGTAAGTACAAGTAATTAAGGATTTTATTGATGAAAAACGAAAATCTGCCAACAAAAGAAAACTTGCAAAACCTCACTATAAAAGAGCTTCAAAGTATGTATTTTGAATATTTTAATGATGAGGTTCCAATAGGTCTTACAAAGTCTTTTCTAATAAAAGATATTTTATGGAAGCTTGAATTTGGTGAAAATTCAGATATATTGCAGAAAAGAATAGATAAATTAGTTAGCGAATATTCTAAAAGCAAATCAGTAAATATAAACAAAGTTAAGCAATTTGGAGTGACAGCCGGAACAAAATTCATACGGGAATTTAAAGGCGAAAAACATGAAGTTATCGCTATTGAAAACGGCTTTAAATATAAAAATAAAACATACAAAAGCCTATCCGCCATCGCAAATGTTATAACCGGAACACATTGGAATGGTAAAAAGTTCTTTGGAGTTGCAAATGGATAAAAAGAAAATCAGATGCGCTATTTATACTAGAAAATCATCAGAAGAAGGATTGGAGCAAGATTTCAACTCTCTTGATGCTCAAAGAGAAGCTTGCGAGGCTTATATAAAATCACAAATGCACGAGGGTTGGGTACTTATTAAAAAGGAATATAATGACGGCGGTTATTCCGGCGGAACAATGAATCGTCCTGCGTTTCAAGAGCTGCTTTTAGATATAGAGGATAATAAAATAGATATTGTTGTAGTTTATAAAGTTGATAGATTAACACGTTCTTTGATGGATTTTTCAAAAATAATAGATGTTTTTGATAAGCACGGAACGTCATTTGTATCTATAACTCAGCAATTTAATACCACAACTTCTATGGGAAGATTGACTTTAAATATATTATTATCATTTGCTCAATTTGAGCGGGAAGTTACCGGAGAAAGAATTCGGGATAAAATCGCAGCATCAAAGAAAAAAGGAATGTGGATGGGTGGATGCACTCCACTTGGCTATGAAAAAGTCGGTACAACACTTGTTATCAAAGAAGATGACGCTCAAAAGGTTAAATTGATTTTTGATAAATATTTGGAACTGCAAAGCGTTCCGAAGCTGAAAGATTGGCTTGAAAAAGAAGATATTAAAACTAAAAAGGGACGAGAATTTTTTAAAGGTCAGCTTTATCATATGCTCTCCAACAAAGTCTATATTGGTAAAATCGTACATAAAGACAATGTTTATGAAGGCGAGCACGACGGAATTATTGACGATATAACTTTTGAAAGGGTGCAAAAACTTTTATATGAAAATAAATTAGATAAAGTTTGCGGAACTAAAAGTTCTTCAAATTCTCTGCTGAAGGGATTAATATTTGATGATAAAAATAATAAAATGACTCCATCCCATAGCAACTGCCATGGAAGAAGATACAGATACTATATTAGTCAGGCTATTAAGAAATACAAAAAATCTCAAGCCGGTTCAGTTTCAAAAATCCCTGCCGGAGAAATTGAAAAATTTGTTATTGAAAATGTGAAAGAATTTCTGCAAAACAAAAAAGAAATGCACAGAATTTTATCATACTATGACTTGAAAGAGCAAGAACGCCTAATAAACGCGATTAAACAGATTGAAGATTTTGCAGAGCCAAAATTAATAAGGGCTATAGTTAATAAAGTTACAGTTTCTGATAAATCTGTCGAGGTAGCATTTAATGAAAAAGTGGTACCAAAATTGTTGGAACTTATTGCAGATGGTGAAGATTTGAATATTGAAGGAAAAGAAGTTACACCATATATAGTTAATAAGAAAATAAAATTAACTCAGCCTTCAAAATCGGGGAATATTCTGATAGTTAAAGTCAAAGATGACGATGCGCCAATACCAAATCCGTATTTAGTTAATGCGATTATTAAAAGCCATTATTACTATAAACGCTTGCAAGAGGGTGCAACAATAACAAAACTCCAAGCGGAAGAAGGTTTTAAAGATTCAAAATATATAAGAAACCTGTTGAATTTAAGATTTTTACCGCCAACACTAACAGAACAAATACTAAATGGAACACAGGATGATGATATAAGCCTGCAAAAACTGATAAAAATGGTTGCATAGACTATGCTTGCAAAACATTAAATTTTTTATTTATAATAATTTTAAATATGTCCAAATCTGACAGATTATAATTTTATAATGGAGATATGAATATGCCGGAAGATAATAATTTTAAACCAAGATACTCAAGAGTAACGGATATAATCGAACTTATAATTCTGATGCAATCAAAAATTGCCGGAGTTTCTCTAAATGATATTCAAGAAGAATTTAACGTATCAAGAAGAACTGCGGAGAGAATGCGTGATAGTGTGCTGAGTTTACTTCCGCAAGTTGATGAAATCCCAACAGAATCAAGAGTAAAACGCTGGGGTTTTATAAATTATTCTATGAATGAATTGGTATCGTTTTCAAATGATGAAATTGCAACTTTAGAAAAACTAAAACAAAATTGCGATAAGGTTTCAAAGAAAGATTTATCTACAACTATCAATAAAATCAAAACTTTAAATAATAAAAAACTAAATAATATAGAAAATGAAGTCGAATATATTTTACATTCGGAAGGCTATGCCGTTAAACAATCACCGAATTACAAAATTGATTTAGACTCTATATCTATTATTCGTGAAGCAATAAGAGGCGGTTTCAAACTATCAGGAAAATATAACGATAAAGATAAATTATTATCTCCGCTCGGTCTATTATTCGGAGAAAAGATTTATCTTGTTGCAATAGAAGATGAAAAAGGGCAGGAGCCTTTTACCTACCTTTTGCACCATTTTGAGAATTTAAAATTAACGAATAAAAAATTTGATAACAAAGGATTTAATTTAAGAGAATTTGCCAATAAATCTTTTGGAGTTTTTCAGGGTGAAATCTATAACGTAAAACTGAAATTTTATGCTTCCGCAGCAGAAGATGCTTCAAATTATAATTTCCATCCGACACAAAAAGCTAAGTGGGAAAAAGATGGCAGCTATACTGTCACTTTTAAAGCAAGCGGAGATAAGCATATCATTTGGAATCTTTTCAAATGGGGTGATACTGTAAAAATAATTGCGCCGAAAGAATTAAAGAAAAAATATAAAGAATACCTGCAAAAAGTCTTGACAAATCTGTAATTTAGAGACATTACATATTAATAAAAATAATACGTCCATATTTGACACATATAAATATTAAAATACGAATATGATATAAAAATGGAGGTACAAATTATGGATTACACGAAAGACAAAATTGTTGAAATGACAGGTACAGACATCGCAGAGCATGGTAACTGGGTAAAGGATCTAAATTTAAAAGACGACTTTATTGGTGCAGATACTTTTTGGCTATCTGAATCAGCTTCAAGAATTGGTAAAACCTCAGACACCAACGAAGACTATACAGAAGTTGTCGGCGCATTTTTACTTGAAAACGGATTTATTGAAAAAGATAATTTCACCGGAGTAAAACAAATTACCAAAAAAACACCATACCAAACGCATACAAAATTTTCTCCGGCATCCTGTTATTTATCACTGCATCTTGAAGAAAAATTTGGTACGATTGTTGAATCAGAAATTGAACTTGGAAATTATCCTGATGACAAAGCCGGAGTTGTTGACCTTATCACATACAAAAAAGACACAGATGAGCTTTTTATAATCGAGTTTGAGCCGGATTATTCAGAGCACACTTTATTAAGTGCTGTATTGAAAATCCAAACCCTTTACCAAACAATTGATAAAGAGAAATTGGTAAAAGATTTTTATATAAAAGATAATGCGCCAATATCATCTCAAAATCCGCAAATTAAAAAAGTACTGGTACTTTTAGATGGCTCAAATGCTTATAGAGAATATCAAGAAAACAGACCAAATGTAAGTAAAATAATTAAATATTTGCAAATTGAGGTTTTACAAATAGAATGGAAATAATTGGAGGGTTATGACTATGAACATAGATTATTCTAATGGTATGAAAACTGCGAAACTTTATATTTGTGATGGCGGTATAGAAGAATATAATACGAATTACTATAGTCTTATCCTAATTGTAAAAAATGAGAAAGGGTATCATAATCTCTGCAAATTAAGCTCAATTTCGATGACAAAGGGTTATATTATAAAACCTCGCATCAACCACAATATTTTAGAACAATATAAAGATGGTTTAATTTGTTTATCCGGCACCAATGGGGAAATTGCAAAAAGACTTTTGGATGGCGATAAATTTGGTGCAATAGAAATTGCTGAATATTATAAAAATTTATTCGGGAATGATTTTTATATAGAACTGCAAAACAATACGCAACTTTCAGAACTCGCAAGTGAATTAAATATTAAAACAGTAGGTACTGCAGATGAAATTGTAAATAAATGCGATTTTGAAATAGATTCAATTAAAGTATCGAATGTAATAAATGCTGATTTAATCAAAGATATTGTTAATTGGGCAAATAAGCATGAAATTAAAACCGGAAAAGTTTGCGAAATCCCTGATTTTAGTATTGAAATTGATGCAGACAGATGCGAACAAGTTATTGATGAATATCTTATCCCAAGATTTAGCTCAAATTGCGTTGCAAAAGTCGAAATACCTGACAAAAACAATATATGTATAATTATCACCCCAACACCAATTGATGAAATAATCCCTGTAAAAATGTCTCCGGAGGGAGATTTAACAACGCAATATTCAAAAGAAACCATCGAAAAAATGGGATTGCGTGACTTTGAATTTATAAAAATTTAAAAATTTATTTTTTTTCATTCCTTATTTCTATACAATCCAATGTTCTCATTGGTATTATTTCGACTTCACCAATTTTATTATTGTATATTGCTTGATATAATTTAAAATCTTTAATATTATGATTATTACATTTCGCTTTTAATATTTTAATAGTTTCTAGTTTATCTTCATCTGAAGTATTAATTCCAAAAATAAGCCCACGTAAATTACTAAACTTGTATTTTAATTTTCTCTTATCTTTTGTATCATACATATCTGAATACATTGTTTGTTCAACAATCCTGTATTCTTGTTCATGTTTCCAGTTAATATGTTTTGTATTTATATTATTGCTGATATTTTGCCAATAATTTATTCTCCATTCATTACTTTTATCATAATCTACCAAATCTTTAACTTTTTCACTAACTTGATTTTCATCAGAATACCAATATTTTACAAGTGAAGTATGTGATATTCTTCCTAAACTTCTAAAAAATGATACCCAAGGTTTTTGTTTCTCATATGCAACAGGCTTAATTTCTAATTCTGTATATTCTTTTCTTTCCCAGAAGTTTTCACCATCACCACCCCAAGTTGTAACCTTTTCAATCGGTAAAAACAAAGAATTATTTTTTTCTTCAACTTTATATATTAGACATGCTCCTTTGCTAGAATCTGCATAATATCCCCATAAAGATAAATCCCGATAATCTTTGGAAAAACAAGCAATAAAAGGATTTGGAAACATTATCTCTGGTAATTTATTTAAATATAGTTTTGGATAATCAAGTAATAATATAAAATTTTTTTCTTTTACACTATTGTCTGAACTGGTTAACTTTCTTAATAAAATATTGTTATTATTCATTTCATTAATAAAATTTATTAAAAATTTAAATAAATCACGACTGTTTTTACTGTTTTTTATTGTATTTAGTATAATATTCAACATATCGAGATTTTGATGTTCAACAGTTATCTCATAGTCGTTATTTGTTTTTCTATCAAAAGATACCAAGACTTCTAAAAAATAAAAATGAAATGCTTGTAATAAAAGACACAGTTCTGTATTAGTTATTGGTTGTTCTTGACTTGATAAATAATCAACTAAATTTTGTACAGCCTCATTTGTAAGAATTTTTTCGCAAATATCATAGAATTTTTGTCCTTTTATACTAGAAATAGTTCTTAATGTCTCATCATAATATGGATGTATATCATCAGCTGTATACTCTTTATCGTCTTCGGCTAATGCTAAAGTTAATCTAAATTGAAATAAGCAAAAAAGATAATTTTTTAAAAAGTTAGTCCAAAGAATTTTATCACCATCAAAATTTATTGCCAAGAAATCTTCTAAAGGATCGTTTAATTCTTCAACAGAAGAAAAATATATTTCTTCATTCTCAAGTTCGTTGTATTTTTCTAATAATGAATACATTGGTCTAAATCTGTATAGTAATCTTTCTTTTTCCATATTTTTGTTTTTCCTTCTTGAATTTCAAGTACATTTTATGGCAAACATGAAATGAAAAGAACTTTTGCTCGTTAAATAATTATAAAAAATAAGTTCATTTTGGACTAGGTAAAGCTCAAGTAGAGAATTTGGCTGGAATTTTGCATTAAAAAACAGAGAATTGTTTCAAATTCAATTCTCTGTTTTAATTAAATAGCTATATTGCCCCGTGTTTGCGGGATTTTTTATTAGAGAGTTTGGTCTTGTCTCTCTATTTAAGACTAAATGGTGGAAACGGCGGGAGTCGAACCCGCGTCCAAAACGGATAAAAATAAATCTCTACGAGTGTAGTCATTATTCTCTCGAATAAATCAGGAAATGACAAACCTTTTAATTTATTCAAAGTCTTTTTTAGTGATACGCACCTTGACGGTTATCTTGATGCGGCTACCGTCATTACCGCACTGCGTCTTGCATGGTGGCTCCCTATTAATCGGCAAGATGGACTAATAAGAAGGCTGAACTGCGGAACTTAATCTACGCAGCAAGAGCTCTTGCTCTTGAAAAATCAGCTACTACAACATTGTTGTTAGCACTTAATTTGTTTGCTTGTTGATAACCGAGAACAGCACTCGAACTCGCAACCTATTCCCATCAAACGTCCTGTCAAAATCCTGTACGTCCCCATGAAAATTCGATTGTAATAACATTATATCACTATTTTTATCTTTTTCAATAATGATATTGTACTTTTTAACTATCTTTTATTTTTAAATATTACTATTTATGGGCATTTTTTATCGACATTTTTATTAAATAATTAAAGTGTTCTGATTTTATGAAAGGTTTTTATATGTTAAAATATGCTAAATTGATTAGTTATCTTCTTGTTATTATTGGTGCTCTAAATTGGGGCTTTATTGGAATTTTTAACCTTGATTTAGTGGCTAAGTTGTTAGGTGATATGACAATTTGGTCAAGGGCAGTCTATGCTCTTGTTGGTATTGCTGCTTTAGTATCCTTAATGACTATGGCTACAAGTGATGATACTTGTATTTAGAACGAAAGGAGGAAGATAACACTCAAGATATACAAGTTAAGTTTGTATATCTATGACAAAAGGCACCGCCTTAGCAGTGCCTTTGTTGTTGAATTTGTAACTATTAATTTTATTATGCAAACAAGTCCAAACGACGTTCTTGTTCTGTCATTTCATCATATCTTTTTGGTCTGTTTTGTTCTGCTCTTGATACGTCTTCAGGTCTTTCACCCATTTCTCTTGGACGGGTTTCGTAAGTTGGTCTGCTTTGGTATGACGGAACTTCTCTTTGTGCTTTCTGATAATAATCACCTTGTTGTTCTCTTGATGGAACTTCCCAAGGCTTTTCACCCATTTCACGACCTCTGTATTCGTGACCTCTGGCTTTGGCTTCTTGTGCTTCTTGATATTTTACGGCTTTTGCCATATCTTCAGGGGTTTCACCCATTTCTCTTTTGTACGGACGATTTCCGTATGTTGTTCCGTAATAATCAATACCTGAAAACATTAAAATAACTCCTTATAAAAATATATTACCTACACACCTACATCTCTTATAAAAATCTCTAAAACTCAAAATTGACATGTTTTTTGACTTATTTAACAAATGTTTACAATGAATTTTTCTTGCAAACAATGCTTGCTATTGTACCGAATAGATATGTGGTTGTTTTTATATGTGTAAATTTATATTTTTCAATTATTTCTTGTAGTTTTTTATTGTCAAAAAATTCTTTTTTTGATTGTACAAGATATTTGTATGGCAAATTATTACCATAAACTATTTTTACTAATTTTGGTATGATAAAATCGTATATCATGTTTGCGAGTATATTATTTTTACAGAAGTCTAAATGAAAAAATATTCCTTCTGGTTTTAAAACTCTGTTAATTTCACTTAAAGCTTTATTATAGTTTTCTATGTTTCTTAATCCAAAACTTATTGTTACTGCATCAAATGAATTGTCTTCAAACGGTAAATTTGTGCAATCTCCTTCAATAAATTGTATATTTTGATGTTTAGCTTTTGCTATTTTTAACATGTTTTCCGAAAAATCTAAACCTATAACTTCACATCCTTTTTGATTTAATAAATATGCAATATCTCCTGTTCCTGTGCATAAATCTAAGCACTTTCCGTTGAATTTAATTTTTGAAACCGATACTTTTTTAATAAATTTATGTAAGCCGAAAGATATTAAATTGTTGTTAAAATCATATTTTTCAGCAATTTGATTAAACATTGTTTTTATTGTTATATGGTTCTTGTCCATGAATAATATTTTATCATATATGTTAAGTTTTGTGTATTGTAATGTTGATATTTTATAACAAATCATTAAGAAAAAACTACGTTAAATAATTCATTTTGGATTTACTTCTAAATCAAAAGAACGATATTGCAAAAAAATATTAAATTAAATAAAACAAAATGACGAGTAAGTAATTGAGAATAAAAGCGAGGTGTATTATGATAAATGGATTTAATTCCGTAAACTTTAATTCAAGAATTCCATCAATGCAATCACAAATGGCATTTGGTAGAGTTTCAAATATAGACAGTACAAATGCAGCATCAAGTTTCAAAGATGTAATGTCAAGTATGGTAACAAACATAAATGACACATTAAGTAAGCCGGATGACCTTTTAACAAAAGCAGCCAGCGGAACAGGTGATGTTGATGTACACGATGTAATGATTGCAATGTCACAAGCCGAAGTAACTTTAACTGTTGCTACAAATGCTGTTTCAAAAGTCATTCAAGCGTATGATAAAATTGTTCAAATTCAAGTATAAAATTATAATGCAGTATTAATAGTATTAAAATATTTAAAGACTGAGCAGGGGAAATATGGATTTTAAGCAAATTTTAAACAATAAACCTTTATTATTCGGAATTATAGGTGTTATAGTTGTTGTCTTGGCAATAGGTATAATGGTTATTGTTATGTCTGTCGGCGGAAAATCAAGTGCAGAAAAAGCAAAACTTGTTGATGAGAAACCTATTCAAGAAGATTTGGTATTATTGACCACTGATAATTTAGGTAAGGCTATTGAAATTCAAGCATTACTTGCTAAATCAGGTATTCAGGCTTCTCGTGCTTTAGACGGTACAAAATCTTCTATTGTGCTACGTAAGGGTACTTATAATCAAAACCAACGTGATGCTGCACTTTTGACGATTGTTAAGAGTGGTTTAATGGATCAAAATGTTGGTCTTGAAATTTTTGATAAAGGTGATTTTACATCAACTAAAGACGATAAAAGAATACGTCTTGCACGTGCAATAAATGGTGAACTTGCAAGATTAATCAGAAAAATGGATGGCATAGATAACGCATCGGTATTTATTTCAATTCCTGAACAAACGATGTTTTCTTCTATGCAAAAACCTGTTACTGCTACTGTTCAAATTACTCCTCAAATAAGCGAAAAATTGCCTCCGTTGAAAATAAAGGCAATAACAAACTTGCTTTTAGGAAGTGTTACAGGCTTAACCGCAGATAATATTTCAATTACCGATACAAACGGTAATGTATATTCAAGTATTATAAGTGCTGAAGATGAAATGCTTTCAAAGGTTGAAGAAAACGATAAATATATGCAACAAAAAGTTAATGCACAATTAGACAGATTAATTGGAAAAGGTAACTTTGTTGTAACTGTAAGCACGTCATTAAAACAATCTCCTGTTGAAAAGTCAAGTATAATATATGACCCTGAACAAAAGGCTTCAGTATCTGAACAAACCTTTGTTGAAGGTTTGGGTGATGAATCAAGCGATAATAGTACAGGTTCAGGTAAAGCAAATGCAGTAAGTGTATATTTGCCGGGAGGTTTGGCAGCAATGCCGGGTTCTTCAAATCAAGCATCTGCATCTTCTCAAAACAGAAATTACTCAAGACGTGCAAGAGAAACTCAATACGGTGTTACTAAAACACAAGTTAATGAATATCAAAAAGCAGGTATAATCGAAGAAATTTCTATTGCTGTAACTTTAGAAAAAAATGCATTACCCGCTGAAACAACAACAGAAGAATTAAAAGAATTAATTGCACGTGCAGCCAGTCCAAAAGTTAATCCTGCAAATGTAACAATAGCATTATCAGAATCGATTGAACCGTATTTGGCAACTGACAAGGGTGAAACATTACCTAAAACCGAAGAAACAGGTAATCCTTGGTGGCTGGTTTTGGCAATGGTTGGAATTTGTCTTGCAGGCGGTTATGTTGTAATTTCAAGTAAAGTTAAAGCGACTCAGATGGCTCAGCAACAAGATATGCAGGCCTTAAGAAATATGGCAGGCGAACAGGATGCTCAGTTAAGAGATATTAACATGAAAACAGCAGAGTTAATTGAACGACAAATGCAGTTGCAACAACAGCAAATGGCAATCGAACAACAACAAAGAGAAACAGTACCTCAAATTCCATCTCATATTTTAGATGAAGCGATAGCTGCAATTCATTCGGATATAGATGCTCTTGATCCTAGTGAAACAGGTGAAAAAATAAGAAGTTGGATTGAACAAGGCTGATAATAAAAAGTGAAGTGTCGAAAAAATGATACTTCACTTTATTAAAAAAATATGATATAAAAGTAACATAATGCCAATAGAAGGATTTGATTATAAACAATTTTCAGCGGATCTTGCAGCACAGGCAAAAGAACTTGTGCCGCAAGATTTTGAACCGTTCCAGAAAGACTATGTTGTAAAAACACTTGCAAATTTTTCTTTAATGGCGGGTGAAGCAATATCAAATGATGCAGAAGCCGGATTTAATGTAGAACAGGCAATATTTTTAACTCAAATTATTGCGGAATGGTCATTTCATAAATCTGTTGATGTGGTTCGTTCCGGCATTCAGCCTGAGTATTGGGATATTGTACTTCAAAAAATAGCATTTACAATTTTTGAAATTGGAAAAAATACAATTAAGCAAAATATGCCTCAAGATAAAATACTTGAACTTATAGAAAGTCAAGTTTTAAAGGCATATCAAGAAGCATTGGATGAATTACAGCAAAGGGGCATTATTGATGAAGAATTAAAAGAAAATGCCGCAAAGCAAAACAACTTAAATCAGCTGGTAGAACAAGTTGAAGCCGAACAAGCCGCACAAAGAGAAGCTGAGGCACAAGCCGCAGCACAGTCGCAAGAGGTACAACAAAATGTTTCTGCACAACAATCTCCGCAATCTCAACAATATGCCGGAGATGATAGAAAATTATTTAAATTGGCATCTTTAGCTTTATTATTGAGAACAATGTCGCAAGATAAAATTTCTTCCATTTTAAATAAGTTTAATCCTCAAGATGCACAACTTGTTATTCAATATATGCAAATGCCGGATTTAAACCAAAAAGTAGATGCTAATACAGCAATACAGTGTTTAAAAGAAATAAAAACAAGTTTACCAAGTAAACATGCAACAACACCAAATCAATTGATATATAGAATTAAAAATTCGTTACAAAATGTTCCACGTGAAAATTTAGAATTATTTTTAAAACAAGAAAGAATAAATGTAAAAAGATTTGTAACAACGGCTCTTCAAGATGAATTATATGAACTTCCGCCAAAAGTTGCAAATGTTATTGCCCAACACATTGAAAGTAGTGTATAATGTAATCAATCATGATTATAAAAAAGCAAAATAAGACTGCTGAGCAGGGGAATTCTCAACAAACGCAAGTCAATCCTATTTTGCAGCAAGATGTTCAAGGGCAAGCACAAGCTCCTGTGAGTACACCTGTTGTAGAAGAAAAGATTGATGTTTTTGATTTGGATAATATAGATTTTTCGCAACGTCAGGAGCGTCGCAGGGGTGATAGAAGACGTGGTTACAGACGTATTGATGACAGAAATTTAATATCCAGAGCACAAGAAGAAGCGGATTTAATAAAAGAAACTGCTGCAAAAGAGGGTTATAGAGCAGGTATAGAACAAGCTGAGAGTGATATTATTGCGTTAAGGGCTAAAATAGCAGATTTTGTCAGTGCAAAACAGGAAGTTTTTGAATATATTGCACCTGATATTTTAGAAATTAGTGTTGATATTGCTCAAAAAATTATTAAAAAAGAAGTATCACAAAATCCACAAATAATATTAGAATCAATAGTAGATGTGATGAAATCAATGTCAAAGGAAGAATCAAGAATTACGGTAAAATTGAATCCATTGCAAGTTGATTTGGTAAAAACGGAATTACCTGAGTATATTACATCAATGGGTATTGAGGCTAAAATTAATGTAGTAGGTGATGATTCAATTGCAGAAGGCGGATGTATTTTGCATACAAATAACGGTATTGTTGATGCATCAATAGATACTCAATTGGAAATAATTAAGGAAGCATTGAAAGGCATGTAATGGCAGCACAGCAAGGCGGAGGACAACCAATAAGTGAATTTGCTATTGCGGGATTTGTTTTAGTACTTATCCTGATTTTGCTTATGGAGATGCCAAATTGGGTTATTAATTTTTCAATATCATTGAATATGACGATAGGTATTGTTCTTTTGATGATATCCCTGTATATTCAAAAACCTCTTGAATTGGCTGCATTTCCGTCAATTATTCTTTTGGGTACGATGTTCCGTTTAATCTTATCCATTGCCTCAACACGTCTTATATTGGCAAAAGGTGATGCCGGTGAAGTTGTTGCCGCTTTCGGACATTTCGTAACAGGTGGTAATATGGTTGTAGGTGTTGTAATTTTCTTGATTATTACAACGGTACAATTTATGGTAATCACAAAGGGTGCTGAGCGTATTGCCGAAGTTGCCGCCAGATTTGCCTTAGACGCTATGCCCGGTAAGCAAATGACAATTGACGCAGATTTTAACGCAGGTTTGATTTCACCAGATGAAGCGGTTAAAAGACGTGAAGATTTGCAACGTGAATCCAGTTTATTCGGTTCTATGGATGGTGCTATGAAGTTCGTAAAAGGTGATACCATTGCGGGCTTAATTATTACTATTATCAACATTGTTGGCGGCTTGTGTGTAGGTTGTTTGATGAATCAAATGCCTATTGCGGATGCCGTTTCTAAATATACAATTTTAACTATCGGTGACGGTTTGTCTTCACAAGTTCCTTCATTATTAATGTCTGTTGCGGCAGGTATCGTAATGACACGTTCATCAGCAGCTAATTCCTTAGGTATGGATTTAGTGGGTCAGGTTTCAAGTAAGCCAAATTCTTTATTTTTGGCATCCGGCTTTTTGATATTAATTGCATTATCAAGTCCGATAACAGGTTTACCGTGGTTTCCGTTTATTTTATTTGCAACGATATTGACAATTTCAGGGTTATCAACTTTGGTTAATGCCGATGTTCAATCTCAATTGGGACAATTAGAAAGCGTACGTCAGAACATGCAAGACCTTGTTAATCCAAATAGAATGTATGAAAGACTTGGTGTTGACGTTTTAAGCTTGCAAGTTGGTGCAGGATTGTTATGTATTGCCGACCCTGACCAAGAAGGTCAATTACTTGCCAAGATTGCTGCCTTAAGACAACGTGTAACAGATGAATTGGGTTACATTTTACCTAATATAAGAATTATGGATTCATCTGCATTAGAAGCAAACGAGTATTTGATTGCTATTCGTGGCAACACTGTTGCTACCGGTTTTGTATATCCGGGTAAATATATGGTAATTGCTGATCAATGGGATTCAGTAAAAACAGAAGTGCCGGAAGATGCGATTATAGGTGTTGACCCTACATACCAAACTCAAGCATATTGGGTATCAGAAGAAGATGCAAAAGCAACAAGAGCTGTTACTGCTGTTGATGCTACTGACGTTGTAATTACTCACCTGCAAGAAATTACAAGAAAACATGTTGACGACATTATGACAAAAACTGACGTTTTAAAATTGATGGAGTTAGTTCGTTCTCAAGACCCAACACTTGTAAATGACCTTGTTCCTACAATTATTTCTACTAGTGATTTAAGAAAAATATTTGTAAACTTAATCAGAGAAAAAGTTTCAATTAAGGATATTATATTTATTTTTGAAAGACTTTGTGATTACGCAAGATTTTCAAAAGAACCGGATATTTTATCAGAACGATTGAGAGCAGCTCTTGGTCGTCAAATTTGTTTAACAAATGTACAGGAAGATAAAGTTCTATATGCACTTACATTATCTCCTGAGTGGGAAAAAACTCTTGATGACAGTTGTCAAAGAACGGAATTGGGTACAATGTTCTTGTTGAATCCTATGCAGGTTCAAGAATTGATTGAAACGACAGCTTCTACATTGATGAACGCTCACCAAAATATTGGTAAACAGCCTGTAATTTTATGTTCTCCAAGAATTAGATTACCGTTATTCCAATTGTTAGAACGTCATATTCCAACAATTGTTGTTATTTCTTATTCAGAGCTTATTACTGATATTAAGGTTGAAGCAGTGGATACAATTGGTGAAAGTTATATGCCTCAATAGTGAATTGTTATGATTAAAAAAATTTTGTTATTTTTAATAAAAGTATATCAATGTATATCGAAGTTGACTCCGCCGGTATGCAGATTTACGCCTACCTGTTCAGAATATATGAAACAGGCGATAATTAAGTATGGAGTTTTGAAAGGTGTTTGGCTGGGTATAAAACGAATTTGCAGGTGTCATCCTCTTAATCCCGGCGGGTACGACCCTGTGCCATGAAAGAAAGAGTTTATCATGATAAATAATTTTAATACTGAAAAAGCAAAAACAGTCGGTTTTTATTTATTAATTTTGTTGCTATGTATGGCAATGACAGTTAAATCCACAAATTACGATTTTGATTTGTGGGCAAGACTTATTGCAGGTATGGCTGTTGTTCAGACAGGGCAAATTTTGAAATATGACTTTTTGTCTTATACCCCAACTCACGAATGGTATGATCATGAATGGGGCTCAAGTGTTGTTTTTTACCTGTTTCAACATTATTTTGGTACGACAGGATTGCTTTTATTGCAAATGTTATTGTTTTTTGGAGTAATGTTTTTGCTTATTAGAGCTGTCAAATTAAAATATGGCGAAAGGTGTGATTACAAAAATTTATTAATATATTTTGTTGCTCTAAATGCGTTTTGTGTAACTTATAATTCACTTGTAAGATGTCAATCTTTTTCTTTTCTCTTTTTTATGTTTGAACTATACATATTAGAGTTAATTAGAAAAAGCTCTAATTATAAATTGCTTTGTATATTTCCTTTTTTATTTTTAATCTGGGGTAATATGCATGGCGGATTTGCATCGGGATTAGGACTTTTAATTTTGTATACAATAGGCGAAGCCATAAATAAAAAACCGTTTAAATATTATTTGATTACGTCTTGTATTTGTCCGTTAATGTTATTTGTAAATCCTTACGGTATAGGTTATATAAAATTTTTATTTGAGGCTATAACTATGCCAAGACCGCATGTTGTAGAGTGGTTTACTATATTTTCAACGTATAATTATCATTTATTTTTACAATTTAAATTATTGGCTTTATTTTATCTTATTATAGAAGGTTTAAAAGTTAAAAATAAGGGATTTAAATGGCAAACTGTTGATAAGACAAAATTTTTGGTTCTAGCAGTTACATTAGCAATGGCAATAAAACATGTTAAATTGATGCCGTTTTTTGTGCTTACAGGAACATTATTTTGTTATGAAGATGTTATAAATTCATTTAAACAATTTAAATTTCCGAATTGGTGTACTCCTGTATTAACAGTATTTTTAACATTATTTTCCGTATATTTGATTTCTGCTAAAAATTATAATGCTTTATTAGATTTTAGAGTATATCCTGTTATGGAAGTTGAATTTATAAAAATAAATAAATTAAAAGGTAAATTATTAACTAATTTTGGCATAGGTAGCTATGCTTCATACAAATTATATCCGCAAAATAAAATATATATGGACGGAAGATATGAAGAAGTTTATGAGCATAGTCTTTTAAGTGATATGTCTAATTTATTTTTACTGAAGTCAAGTAAATTATTGGTTGAAAATAAACCGGATATAATTATTTTGGAAAAAGAATATAAAAATTTATACAAATATTTAAGACTTGATAGTAATTGGTACTTGGCTTTTGAGGGGCTTATTTATGGTGTATTTATTGATAAAAAATTAATGAAAAATAATTTTCTACCACCAAGCGGTGATATGAAATACTATAAAAAAACTCTTTTTAATACAGAGATTAAATTTAAGGGGGAAAATTCTTTGGATATAAATAAAATAAATAAACGAGGATTATAACTTGGAAAGTAATAAATATACGTGTATATTTGGCGGCGGAGCAATAAGAGGTGTTTCATATATAGGTGCAATTCAAGCATTGAAAGAATTGGATATTGCAATAGGAACTCTCGCAGGTTCATCAGTCGGTGCAATTTTTGCTTCTCTTTTGGCGGTGGGATATAATTCCGATGAAATAGAAGAAATGTTTTTGAAAGTTAATTTTGATTTGTTTAGAGATATTCACTTTGGCTTTGGTAAGTCTTTTGCCCTGTCTAAAGGTGAAGTTTTTTTGGAATGGGTCAGAGAGAAGCTGGAGCGTAAATTTTACGGTACAGATTACGAGAAGGGCGAAAATCCAACTGTAAAATTTAAAGATTTAGATAAAAATTTAGTAATCATTACAACAGATTTAACTAATTTCAGCTGTAAAGAATTTTCGAAGATTGAAACACCGGATTTTGAAGTCGCTGCTGCTGTAAGAATATCTTCAAGTCTGCCTGGTTTAATGACTACAATAAAATATGAAAATTCTGAATTGGTTGATGGCGATTTGCAAAAAAGTTGGCCATTGTGGAAATTATCAAAAACATTAAGCAATTCAGAAGATAGAATTTTGGAATTTCGTCTTGAAGGTGATTATGATAAAAATGGTAAGACTGCCATAGATTATTTGAATACCGTTTTTAGTTGTGTAACATCTGTTGCAACAAAAAATATTGTGGAAACATACGGAAATTGTGATAAATATGATTATGTAACAATAAATACGGGAGATGTACTTATTGTTGATTTCAATGCTCCTTATGAAAAAAGAAAAGAATTGATTAAGATAGGCTATGAACAAACAATGACTTATTTTAGAGATGTTTTGACCGATAAAAAGAAAAACCTTTTAAAAAAATACGGTTTAATTCAGCAAAATATAATTTCAGTTATAAAACAACTGAAATCTAATAATGTGCTGCAAGCAAAAATCGCTTTGGGTGAGTTATATATGAATTTATGCGAGATTAAACCATATATAGATGATTCTGTATACATAAATATTCAAAATGCAAAATTTAGGGTTATGAACGAGTTGAAACCTTCTCTAATATTCAGAAAATACTCAGCTAAAAAAATAAAATCAATAAATCAAGATTTTATGAGAATAAATAACAAAATATCACAAAAGATTGAAGAATTGAATTCGTACGCAGAATTATTTGTTTAATAAAAAATATACACATTAAAAATGTTTACAAAATTTTACAAAAACCTAAAATAGTAATAATAATTTGATTTTCGCATGTTCTCAATTTTCGTGTAAGAGTGGTATTTTTTTATAAACAATCAGTTTTGCTATAAAAATTGTGTCTGAAAATATTGAAAAAAGTGCTTGCAAAGAAATATTTAGCGAATATTATAAAAGAACGCACTGGTTAGAAAAGGAAAACTATGTCAAAAGACGTAATAGAATTAGAAGGGACAATATTAGAGTCTATGCCGAATGCCATGTTCAGAGTGGAACTGGAAAACGGACATGAAATTTTGGCACACATATCAGGTAAGATAAGAAAGAATTTCATAAGAATTTTGCCGGGTGATAAGGTAAAAGTAGAAATGACACCTTACGATTTAACAAGAGGCAGAATTACATTCAGATTAAAATAGACAATAAATATAAGGAAGGTAAAAATGAAAGTAAGAAGTTCAGTAAAAAAGATTTGCGACAAATGCAAATGTATTAAAAGAAAAGGCAGAATAGCAATTATATGTGAAAATCCAAAACACAAACAAAGACAAGGTTAGTTTTTGTGTAGAGTGGAGCACGAAGTGCGTAACTTGAAGCAGCACGAAGCTAATGAGCGACAATTTTACGAAGTAAAATAAAGCGAATGACAGCGAAGTGTGGAACAATAAACTAATTATACGAGTTATATAGTAAAGTAAAACACATTAAATAAAGGAAAAAGAAATGGCAAGACTATCAGGGGTAGATTTACCTCGTAACAAAAGAATGATTATCGCATTGACTTACATCTACGGTATCGGACCTGCTACAAGTAAAAAAATCTTAGAAAAAACAGGTATATCAGAAGATTTAAGAACAGATGATTTAACAGATGCAGATATTAAGTTATTACGTGAAGAATTAAGTCACTACGAAATCGAAGGTGATTTAAGACGTTCTGTATCTATGAATATTAAACGTTTACAAGAAATTAACTCATTCAGAGGAATGCGTCACAAACGTTCATTACCTTGCAGAGGTCAAAGAACAAAAACAAATGCAAGAACTCGCAGAGGTAAAAAAGGTTTAGCGATTACTAAGAAGAAAACAGTTTAGTATAAGCGATTAGAAAGAATTATAATTAAGTAAAAGGAAATAGACAAATGGCAAGACCAAAGACAACAAAGAAAAAAGAAAAAAAGAATGTATTACAAGGTGTTGTTCATATTCAATCAACATTTAATAATACAATCGTAACATCAACTGATACTCAAGGTAATGCAATTGCTTGGGCGACAGCAGGTGCTTCAGGATTTAAAGGAGCAAGAAAAGGTACTCCGTTTGCAGCACAATCTGCGGCAGAACAAGTTGCAAAAAAATCAATTGATCAAGGTATGAAAAAGGTTGAAGTTTATATAAAAGGACCTGGTTCAGGACGTGAAACAGCAATCAGAGCAATTCAAGCAGCAGGTTTGGAAATTACATTAATTAAAGACGTAACTCCAATCCCTCACAATGGTTGCAGACCTCCTAAAAAACGTAGAGTATAGTATTGTTAATAACGATTAGAAAGAAAAAAGGAAAATAAAATGTCAAAATATACAGGAGCAAGAAACAAATTATTCCGTAACTTCGGAGTAAAAGACTTATCAAACAGAAAGTTAACTTCTTCAATGCGTCAAACTGCTTCAGGTCAACACGGTGCAGTAAGAAAGAAACTTTCTGAATATGCGTTACACTTAAACGAAAAACAAAAAATCAGATTAACATATTTAGTATCTGAAAAACAATTCTCAAGATACTACAATGAAGCAGCAAGAAGAAAAGGCGTTACAGGTACAATTCTTTTACAATTATTAGAATCAAGATTAGATAACGTATTGTTCAGAGCTGGTTTTGGTATTACAAGAAAACAATCAAGACAAATTGTTAATCACGGTCACGTTTTAGTGAACGGTAAAAAAGTGGATATTCCATCATACTTGTTAAAAGCAGGTGATGTTGTTACAGTAAAAGAAAGAAGCCAATCATTTGTAAAAAGTGTAATAGAAATGATTGATATGCCTTGCGAATCTGCTTGGATTACAAAAGACAAAGATGCAATGAAACTTGTATTCGATAGAGTTCCTGAAAGAGAAGAACTTGATCCTGAACTTAAGGAACAACTTGTAATTGAGTATTATTCAAAATAGTAATTAATTAAAATTTTCAAGTAACAAAATCTAAAAACCGGGAGATAAAATAAAATGGATTTAAAAATTAAAACAGTAAATACAACAACCGACTCAAACGGTTCACAATACGGTAAATTTGTTATTGAACCTCTAGCTAAAGGTTTTGGTAACACAATAGGTAACTCCTTAAGACGTGTATTGTTATCAAGTCTTGAAGGTACAGCAGTTACAGCCGCAAGGATTGAAGGTATTACTCATGAATATACTGCAATTCCGGGTGTTGTTGAAGATGTAATTGACGTAATGTTGAACTTAAAAGGTTTGGTAATTAAAACAGATTCAAAAGAACCACAAAATTTAAGAATAGATATAGACCACGCAGGTCCTGTTTTAGCAAGTGATTTGCAATTACCCGCAGGTGTTAAGGTTGTAAATCCTGACTGGTTAATTTGTACAATTGCAGATGGTGGTAGTTTCCACGCAGATATTACAGTAGAAACAGGAAAAGGTTATGTTGCACATGATGTACCAAGAGATGCAAAATCAGGTCAAGCAATAGATATGCTTCCTATCGATGCAACATTTATGCCAATTAAACGTGTTGCATATAACGTAGAACCTACCCGTGTAGGTGATTCAATTGATTTTGATAAAGTTACTTTAGAAATTTGGTCAAATGGTTCAATCGATGTAACAACCGCATTATCACAATCTGCACAATTATTGATTGATCATTTTATGCAAATTGCTGCAATTACAGGTCAACCTGTTGTTGTAAATCAACCAAGCTTGGTTGTTGAAGATGTTGTAGAAGAAGAAGAACCTACAACAACAATTACAATCGAAGAATTGGAATTGTCAGTTAGAGCATACAATTGTTTAAAAAGAGCAAGTATCAATTCAATGGCAGAATTGTTGAAAAAATCAGAACATGATTTATTAAATATCAAAAACTTTGGTAAAAAATCTTCAGATGAAGTAATTGAAAGATTACATCATTTTGGTTTAGATTTAGCACCAAATCCTGAATTACCTGAAGAAGAATTGGTATAATTAAGAAAATAACTAAAAAATAATAAAAAGGATAAAAAAATGAGACACTTAACAAAAAAACATACGCTAGGAAAGGCAAAAGACCAAAGAGATGCCTTATTACGTGCGTTAGCAACTGAGTTATTTACTCATGGCGAAATCAAAACTACGTTGGCTCGTGCAAAAGCACTTAGACCATACGCTGAAGAATTAATCACTCTTGCTAAAAAAGGTGATTTAACATCTCGACGTCAAGCAGCTAAATTTATTTACGATAAAGAAATCGGACAATATATTGATGTTGCTACCGGTGAAGTTTTTGAAACAGTTGAAGAAGGTAAAAAACTTCCAAAACAAACTGTTTTAAGAAAATTATTTAGCGTAATCAGCAAAAAATACACTGATAGAAATGGTGGATATACGAGAATTTATCACTTACCACCAAGACGCGGTGATGCAAGCGAAATGGCATTAATCCAATTAGTATAATAATATGACCAGATATTCGTTTTTAATACAATATCAAGGTAGAAATTATGCAGGAAGCCAAATTCAACTTGATGAAAATGGTAAAGAGCAACCCACTCCAACCATACAAGGAGAATTAGAGCGTGCAATATGTACATTGACAGGAGTTGAACAAACTCCAACCAATTCAAGACCAATAAAAACGGTCTTTTCCGGAAGAACCGATGCAGGTGTTAATTCTACGGGACAAACGGTTCATGTTGATTTAGATAAACAAATTGTTGCTTCTGGATTTATCAAATCAATAAATGCACTGTTACCAAAAGATATTTCAATATCGGATGTGCACGAAGTATCAAATGATTTCCATGCACAGAAATCGGCAAAAAGAAGACATTACAGATATGTTTTTTTAAACCGAAATCAGCGAAAAGCTTTTGACGGCGATTTGTTGAGAGTAGAACAAGACTTGAAAATTGAACGAATGAATGAAGCTTTAGGCTATTTAATCGGAGTTCATGATTTCACAAGTTTTAAAAATTCCGGAAGTTCTAATCCATATACTGTTTGTGAAATATACGAGGCAGGCTGTTGGAAGAATGATGATATGGTTGTTATAGATATCATAGGAAACAGATTTTTGTACAATATGGTGCGAATAATAATCGGAACATTGTTGGATATAGAACGAAGTAATAAAAATCCTGAATATATGGCTGAGGTATTAAAAGCCAAAGATCGTACTAAAGCAGGAAAAACAGTCACTCCGTCCGGATTGACATTATTGAAAGTAGAATACTAGAAAACATAATGGAGAAAAAAGCATGAAAACATATTCAGCAAAACCTCTTGAAGTAGAAAGAAAATGGTATGTAATTGACGCAACAGACGAAGTATTAGGTCGTTTAGCAGTTAGAGTTGCAAACATTTTAAGAGGTAAAAACAAACCGGAATATACACCAAATGTAGATACCGGTGATTTCGTTATTGTAATTAATGCTGAAAAAGTAAGAGTTACAGGTAACAAAGAAACTGACAAAATTTATTACCACCACACAATGTATCCGGGTGGATTAAAGAGTGCAAGTTTCAAAGAATTGATGGAAAAAGATCCAAGATTAGCAATTGAAAAAGCAGTAAAAGGCATGCTTCAACACAATACTTTAGGTGATACTCAATTTACAAAATTGAAAGTGTATGCAGGACCGGATCATCCTCATGCAGCACAAAAACCTATCGTATTAGAAAAGGAGGCTAAATAATGGCAGATAAAGAATTTGTAGCAACAGGTCGAAGAAAGACCTCTATTGCAGTTGTTAAACTTGTAAAAGGCAAAGGCAGAATTTTTGTAAACGGTAAAAAATTAATGGATCATATCGGAAACAAACCTGCTATCGAAATGATGGTATATAGACCATTAGTATTGACAGAAAATCAAGAAAAATATGATGTAAGAGTAAAAGCAGTTGGCGGTGGTGTTGTATCACAAGCCGGTGCAATAAGACATGGTATCGCAAGAGCTCTTGTTAAAGCTAACGAAGAATACAAAAATGTATTAAGAGCAGAAGGCTTATTAACTCGTGACCCACGTGTTAAAGAACGTAAAAAATACGGTCGCAAAAGAGCAAGAAAGAGATTCCAATTCTCAAAACGTTAGTATTTTATTTTTTCTGCATATATTATATAAACGAGGCATGCCAATTGGTGTGCCTCAACTTTTATAAATTCAGAGATAGCATGTAGGCTATGCGAATCAAAATAATCCGAAACAGGCATGAAATGGGAAAAGGCAATTTTTTATTATAAAAATACTTAATATAAGAGTAAGGAATAAACAAATTCCAAAATAGAATA
>CAJOKJ010000003.1 GCA_905235155.1 Candidatus Gastranaerophilales bacterium | reverse complement strand
TAGGTAAGGAAAAGGTAATTCTCGAAAATTTAAGAAGGTAAATAGGTTTTAGTAAGTGTGTTTTAATCAGTCATCCAAAACGGATGACTTTTTTATTGGGTGTAGTTTTGTATCAATTTATTTACATACATGGCAATTATTATTTTCAGAGTATTTAATCTAAGCGTAGGGATTTAAAATGAACGTTCAACCAATTTTAGCAAATCAAGTATTATTAAGAAAAAAGCCAAAAACCAACAAAACTCAACAAACGCAAGATTATTCAACAGTGCCGTTAAAACAGGATACTTTTGAACCTTCTAAAAAAGAATTTAGTTTGGATGAATCAATAAAAACTTTGTCAAAAATAAAAGATAAAAACGGCAAAGAAAAATTCCATAGAGGTCAGCTTGCAACATTGGAATATTAGGATGAACCTAAAAAATGGAATTCCGTTTATACTTTAGCAAAAAATCCTGAAATGAAAGCAGATTTTGTATATCTTATGGCTTCAAAACCTGTCGAACATTTGGATACTCTTGCTGAAATTTCCGAATTAAAAGATAAAAACGGAAATTCAAAATATTCAGGCAAAGAAATGATGAATTTCAATGACAGTTTAACTGTTGAGCAATTACAAAATTCAAAACCTTTAACAAAAACATCTTTATCAGTAAAAAATATTATTCTTTTGGCACAAACACCTAATATGCCTGCAACTGACAAGATTGCAGATAAAGTTATTGAAATGGAAAATGTTGTTGGTGATAAGCTTCAAGCTATTGAATTCACAAGAAACAAGTACGAAAAAAATTCTTATGTAATTTCAGCTACAACAAATGAAAATAATTCAAAAACAGTATCTTTGGATAGAAATTTAAACAAAAATTCTATTGAAGATAAAACTTCGTATAAATCAGTAAAAAATGATAAGACATACATAATCAAAAAAACAACAGATTTGAGAAATAATACAGTTTCAAAAATTCGTTATCGTGAAGACTTGCAAGTCGGACGTCCTGTATTTGAAAATGAAGTTAGAGTAATAAAAGATAACAACAATAAAGTAAAACATTACGAATATGTTTCACCTTCAGCAGTAAATGGCGTTTATGATATCGTATACAAAAAGCCTGACGGCACTGAAAAAGTTGTTTCATCCGGTAAAGTTGATAAAAAAACAGGTATAACATCAGTAAAAAAAGATTTAAAATCACCTGACGGAACACGTACGCAATACCTATATGAAAACGACCCTCAAGGTAACAGAATTGTAGATTATAAAATTACGGATAAAAACGGAAAAGTACTTTTAAATAAAAGCCAAACATTCGAAGTTATCAACGAAAATAAATTTATCACTTCAAGAAATAATGACAAATATGAAATCAATGTAACCGAAAATACAATTTCAGTTCAAGATTTGAACAACAAAAATAAAAAGGCTGTATTCAATGCTGATAAAGAATTTATTGGCAACAAAAAAATGCTTTTAAACACATTAAAACAGTTTCCGGGTGAAGAATTAATAAAAATGAGAGAAAATGTAGATAAATTGGAAAGTATCCCTGATCCTCTTGATGCCTTCTACAACGGTGGAAGCAGAACAATCACAACAGGCAGCGACAGATTTTTACTTCTACACGAACTTGGTCATGCTGTTGATATGAAAGATGTTGACGGAAATAGTAATGATAGTTACGAAAATACATTTTATAAATCTATTACTGCCGACAAAGAAGTTAATAAGACAGACATTTGAAGAAGAAAAAACAAATTTCTTCAAAAAATATCCTGACTCTCAACGTGAATACATAGATTATTTTATGAATACACTAAATCACTACAACGGTGAAACAGGCGGATTACAAGAAACTATTGCAGAAACAAATGCACTTTTATCTGAAGGTAAATCTTATGAACCTTTGGCAATACGTTCTCAATATTTACAACAAAATTTCCCTAAAACAATCGCTATTTTAGAAACGAAATTGAATAAATAATTTTAATTCAGCAATAAAGTATTTATGAGTTTGCGGTAACATTGTAATTATTAAATTAATTGCAAGTTGTATTTGATACTCCGTCTAAAATTGTCTTTCCATCAGGACATTTGCCTTTTGTATCTGCTTTTAAATAATCCATGTTACCATAATCAATTACCCAAAATGTGCATGTAGTACCTCTTCCATCAGAACCAGGTCGACAGCAAGATAAATCAAAAAATTTTCCTGCACTTAAATTTATACTATATCCATCCGGATAAAATGAAGACAAATCAGAATTATTAGGCATGAACGCAAATATATCTTCTGAAGTCTTATTTTTACCTCTATTAGGACCATCTATATCAGTATACATAATGGGGAAAAGAGCAAAAGTACAAAACATCATTCCTGAGCCATCAGCTAATATTATTTTATAACTTTTAGATTGATCACAATATAGCACATCAGTAGTGGTAAAACATCCATCTTCATATCCGCAATTTTTTGATATTTTCATAAACTCGGTTATTCGTTCACTTGCACGTTTGGCTTTTGCCTCATTAGTTGTATCATTTACAAACCATTCATCATAAGGTCCGTAAACAGCAACTGCTCTACCATAAGCATCATTCAAATTTTGGTATATTTTCTTTACTTTAGCAACTTTTTCCTTATCGCCTGTTGATTGGTTTAAGTTTGGTAATGTAAGTGCTGCAACTACACCAATTACACCCATGACAATTAATGTTTCTGCTAATGTAAATGCCAGTGTTTTTTTATAAATTTTATATAATTTATTTTTTATATATTCCGTACAATTCAGTGTTTTCAACATATTTAGTCCTTTCGTTTCATGTAACATTTTTCGTAAAATGTTACATGAATTTTTTGGCATGCAAATATTTATAAAAAACACAAGATAACGTCATGCTGAACTTGTTTCAGCATCTTTCCAATATTAGATTCCGAAATAAATTCGGAATGACAAAATGCTTAAAATAGCAAATTTTTTGTAAATTTAAAATCTTGATTTTAATAAAAAGGTTTGATATAATTGATTTATGGGAATATATCAATGTAACATTTTACGAAAAATGTTACATTGAATATTTGTTTATCGTAAGATATATTCATGAATATTTTAGTTACGGGCTGTGCAGGTTTTATAGGTTCAAATTTAGTTGAAAAACTATTACTTAATTCCGATAATTTTGTTATCGGAATTGATAATTTTGACACTTTTTATCCAAAAGAAATAAAGCAAGACAATCTTAGTAATTTTATCAATAACAAAAAATTTGAATTTAACCAAACTGACATCACAAAAAAACAAGAACTTGAAAATATTTTTTCAAAACACAATATTGAATGTGTTGTACATCTTGCGGCAAAAGCCGGTGTAAGACCTTCTTTTGATAAACAGAAAGAATATATCGCCATAAACATTGACGGAACAAAAAATATTCTTGATTTAATGAACAAATATAATATTCAAAAACTTATATTTACATCATCTTCGTCTGTTTATGGAAATGCTGATTACGAAAAATTGAGCGAAGATATAGAAAATCTTTCACCGATTTCACCTTATGCAAACACGAAATTGGAATGTGAAAAAATCATACAAGAATATACTCAAAAAACAAACTTAAATGCCATTTGTCTAAGATTATTTACGGTTTACGGAAAAAGACAACGTCCTGATTTAGCCATAACAAAATTTGTGAACAATATAATTAATGACAAAGAAATAACAATATATGGAAATGGGTCAACTTCAAGAGATTACACCTATATTGATGACACTGTAAACGGAATAATTGAAGCTACAAAATATCCTTTAAAATTTGAAATCATAAATCTTGGAGCAGGTAACTCTATTTTACTAAAAGATATGGTTGCCTTAATTGAAAAGGAACTTGAAAAAAGTGCAAAAATTAAATATCTGCCTATGCAAAAAGGAGATGTATTTAAAACATATTCTGATATATCAAAGGCAAAACAACTTTTAAAATGGCAACCAAAAACTAAATTTGAACAAGGCTTACATCAATTCATTGAATTTATCAGGTCTGAGCAGAAATAGTGTACCTGCCAAAAATATTAATATAGTCGGAATTAAGCCAAAGGCATCAAAACTTATTTTAAATAACAATAAAAGTATACATGATGAAAAATCACTAAAAAATGTATTAGTTGAGGATAATGTTGCCCTGTATTTATCGTCTATACTTGCGTGAATTTTTGAAATTGTTAAAATATTAAACACCACAAACATCAGTATTCCTAAACTTATTATAATCAATGAAAATACAGTAAAATACATATTTTTTAAATTTATTGCAGTTACCAATATCAGAAAAGAAAAGACAACAATATAATATTCTATTTTTATAAGACGATTATGCTGCAAAACCTTACAAATTTTTTTTGCAACAATTCCACCCATACCTCTTAATATTTGATTTATAAAGTTTATTGCACCGAAAAACAAAACATTTGCCGAACACAATTTCAACAAAGGTTGAAAATTCCATACGAATACACTTGTTAAGCCGTTTAATAATGCCGAATAATAAACATATAAATTAACTTTTTTATCGGTAACCAATGTTTTAATACTTTCCCAAACTCCCATTTGAGATTTTTTTTCTGATTTTATATTAGGAATAAAAAACAATAATATTATTGAGATAATTTGGCATATAAGCTCTATAAGCAATATTATTTTAAAATTATAAAATTTAAACAACAGAACACACGCAACACAACTTATTGCTGAGCCAAAAGATGTCCAAAATGTCAAATTTCCGTAATTTGAAATCATGCTTTTGTCAAGTTTTTTTTGTTTTAAATATTCATAAATATATGAATCAACATTACCCCTGTACAATGCCTTGAATAAACCATATAAAATTTCCCCGCAAAGTACTATCCAAAAGCCACTAAAGCATATCCACAAAATTACTCTCAGCATAAATAAAAAATATGAAAATATCAGTATATATTTTTTGGGAAAAATATCACCAATATATCCCATAGGTATTTTTGCCAACAAACATACCGCATTAAAAATACTTTGAAATAATATAAAATCCGAAAAATTTAAACCGTTTTGCAAATAAAACAAAAAGGATATCGGCATTATAAATCTTTGATATTGAAAAAATGATGCGAAATTCAATATCGACAAAGGAAAAACATTATTATTAAATTTCAAAACATTTGACATCAATAAAACCTTTATAGCATAATCATAAATATAACATAAAATAAAATCGGCGGGTCATGAAAAAAAATATTATAATTACTGTTTTAATATTTATTTTAATAAGTACATTACTGGCATTTTATATACCTTTTTATTTAAAACATAAGCAAACAAAAGAAATAAAAGAAAACGATAACAAAGTTGCACATATAGTTTTCACCACTGATAAAAATTACCTAAAATATCTTAATGTAGCAATATTTTCCGCAATAAAAAATAAAAATCCTGAGTCTATATACGATATAAATATTTTATGTGTTGATTTAACAGAAAAAGAACAACAAAGTTTTAAACGATTTGAACAAAAAAATGTATCAATAAAGACCATTCCTGTTTCAATAGAAGAACTTACTTTCGGTTACTTTGAAATTTTGAATGTCAGAGTTTCAAGAGCAGATTTATTTAAATTTCTTATGCCAAAAATATTTGAAAATTATGACAAAATCCTATATCTTGACGCTGATATTTTAATAAGAGGTGATTTGCTTGATTTGTATAACACAGATTTAAAAAATCATTATCTTGGTGCAGTATTAAAATATTCACCAAATATAACCGTAATACACATACCTTTCAGAAAAATTTTAATGCATTATGACTATAATTGCGGTGTTATGCTTCTTAATTTAGATAAAATGAGAAAAAATAACATAACAAAAAAACTTATTGTGAAAAAAAATAAAGACAAATTAAAAGCACTTATGACACAAACCACATTCAATCAAGTAATACCTGTAAGAAAAATTATAAAATTAAGTCCTATATATAATTTTTATGCACGACTGCAAGAAGATGATTTTAATTATTTTGAACTAAAAAGAGTATACTCACCATATTTAAATGATATAAATTCTATCGACGAACTTGCAAAAGCGGCTGTAATCATACATTATGCAGGGCCGGAAAAGCCTTGGTATGATAATAACACAGATTTACAATATGCTTTGGAATGGCGTAAATATGCAAAAATGGAAAATCCCAAATGGGTTAGCGACGGATATAAATATCAAGAAGTGGAATAAAAATGAAACTTAAATTTTTTATAATATTCTTATTTTTATTTTTAACAATATCTGTATCATCATTTTTTTTGTACAACAATAGAAAACAATCAACAGAAGAAAATATTAAACGTGTTGAAAATTTTACCGAAAACATTGTAAAACAAAGTCAAAAGGAAAATGTTTTAATTTGGGACAGAGAAAATATAACAACAGAATGGAACTACTATACCGGATTTATGATGTACGCACTGTTGAAAACATCTTTGTATAACGGTTTTGTTGAAAAATATTACAATGACAACATTTTGCCAAACGGTAACGTAAGGTTTTATAAAAAAGGTGAACTTGATTCTGTTTTACCTGCTTTAAACTTATATTATATTAATGAAAAAAAATACAAGCCGACTATTGACTACGTATATAAACAACTTTTATCTCAACCTAAAATTGCAGAACTGGGAAACAATTATACTCATAAAATAAATAATAATGCATGGGTATTGTTTCCAATTGCAACAGACGGAACATTTATGACATTTTTATTTTTAGCCGAACACAAAGATTTTGACTTTGTGTATGAAAAACTAAAATGGTACACAGAACATTTAAAAAAAGATAATGGACTATACAGTCACGGTATCACATATCACGGAAAACAAAACAAAATAACATGGCTTCGAGGAATTGGCTGGTATGCAATGGCACAAGTAGAAGTAATTGAGCGTTTTCCGGAAGGAAAACAAAAAGAAGATTTAAAGAAAAATTTAGTTCCATTTTTCGACAATATGCTTAAATACCGTGATGAAAACAGCAAAATGTGGACAAATGTAGTTAATCCTAAAAATAAAAAATTAAAAGATAACCGTCTTGAAACATCCGGTTCGGCAATGATGGCATATTCAATGTTAAAAGCTTGCAATAACGGTTATATAAGCGAAAAATACTGTACATACGGAATAGAAACTTTTAACGGAATTGTAAATAAAAATTTGAAAAACAACAAATTAAAAAATATTTATTTAAGTTCAAGTGTTAAAATGCTTGAAGATGAATATAGTGTTAATCCCTACGTTGAAAACGATGCCAAAGGCATTGCACCATTGATTTTAGCAGCATTAGAGATTAAAAAATTTAATATTCGTCATCATAAAATTCAAACTCAAGATGTCCGATAATTACGGTATCTCCGTCTTTTATTCCTTGTAAGCGAAGTTCATCAAAAACACCCATACCTTTTAAGATATTTTGTAATCGCAAAATTTGTTGTCTGTTTCTGTCATCTGTTACACCTGTCAGACGTTTTATCTTACCACCGGATACAATATAAGTATCCTTTGCAGCCTTAATAATTTCATAAGAACTGTCATCATTATCGTAAGCACCTGTATCTTCTTCAACAACCACATCAGATACCGGTTTTTCAATTTCATCAACTTTTTGAGCCATAAAATATGTAAGCGATTCAATATTTTCGTGAGTTGCGGCAGAAATTAAAAACAAATCATCTGCTTTAAGTTTAAATTCTTCAAAATATTTTTCTTTTACTTTATCATCAACCGCATCAATCTTATTTAAAGCGACTATTTGATATAAATTTGCAAGCCTTTCAGAATATTTTGCTAATTCGTTATTTATTTTTTCATAATTTTCCATCGGATTTTCTTGGGTTAAATCAACAATATGCACAAGAAAACGACATCTTTCAACATGTCTTAAAAATTCATAACCTAAACCTATACCTTCAGATGCACCTTCAATAAGTCCTGGAATATCTGCAACAACATACCCGTCACCTGTTGGTTTTCTAACAACACCCAAATTTGGAACTAATGTAGTAAACGGATAATCTGCAATTTTAGGTCTTGCAGAACTTATTGCACTTATAAATGTTGATTTTCCTGCATTTGGCATACCTAATAACCCAACATCAGCAATAAGTTTTAATTCTAAAGATAACTCTCTTTCTATCGGAGGTTCACCGGGTTCACAAAATTGCGGGGCTCTTTTTTGCGGAGTACAAAATCTTGCATTACCTCTACCGCCTCGACCACCTTTTGCAACAAGCAACTCTTGACCGTCATTTACCAAATCTCCAATTATTTTACCTGTTTTTAGGTCTTTAACAACAGTACCGGCAGGAACTTTTATCCTTAAATCTTCTCCACCTTTACCGAAACGATTTTTTATACCACCATTTTCACCACTTTGTGCTTTAAAAACAGATTTATATTTAAAGTCTAAAAGAGTTGATAAGCCCTCATCTGCGATAAGATAAACATCACCGCCTCGACCTCCGTCACCACCGGCAGGGCCACCTTTATCAACAAATTTTTCACGTCGCCACGCAACTGCACCGTTTCCTCCACGACCTGAAATAACTCTTATTTTTGCCTTATCTATAAAATTCATATTTGTATTATAATACAAATATGAGAAAAAAATCGCTTTTTACAGGTAAAGAAGTTCAAATCGGAGAAGGTGCCGATAACTTAATAATGGCAATAGAATCAAGTTGTGATGAAACTGCTTGTGCTATTGTAAAAAATGGTCGTGAAGTACTATCCAATGTTGTTGCTTCTCAAATAAAAACACACGCAAAATATGGCGGTGTTATACCTGAAATTGCGGCAAGAGAGCATTTAGAAAGCATTAATCCCGTAATTATGGAAGCATTTGAACAGGCAAATATAAAACCTGAACAAATAGATGCCTTTGCAGGAACGGCAGGGCCCGGACTTGTAGGATGCCTGCTTGTAGGACTTAATGCTGCAAAAACAATGGCTTTAATATACGATAAAGCTTTCATTGGCATTAATCACTTATACGGACATATAAGCGGAAATTACCTAAATACTGATATTAAGCCTCCATTTATTGCCCTTTTGGTAAGTGGAGGTCACACACAAATTTTAAATGTAAAATCAAATTCGGATATAGAGATTATGGGTGAAACCATTGATGATGCAGTAGGTGAAGCGTATGATAAGGTTGCAAGACTTATGGGACTGGCATATCCCGGAGGAGCAACTCTTGATAAACTTGCAAAAGAAGGAAACCCTAAAGCATTTAAATTACCTGAAGGTAAGGTTGAAGGATATAATTTCAGCTTTAGCGGTTTAAAAACTGCTGTTTTACGACTTGTAAAATCTTTTGACGGACAAGAACTACCTATAAATGATATTTGTGCATCTTTTCAAGAATGTGTAAGTTCAACTTTAATTAAAAAAGTAAAACTTGCACTAAAAGAAACCGGATATAAGCAAGCGGTAATCGCAGGCGGAGTTGCAGCAAACAGCGAAATAAGAAGAAAAATGTTTGAACTTGAAAATGATGGTATAAGAGTTAATGCTCCTGAAATGAAATATTGTACGGATAATGCGGCAATGGTTGCATCCTGTGCTTATTTCTTTACAAAATCTTATGATGACATTGAAGCAGAAGTTTTTTCAAGGATTAAAAGATAAGGGGATAAAATGAAAGCCTTAAAATTTATATCTATAACTGTTTGTGTATTATTAATTATACTATATCTGGCTTTCTTATTCATAGTACCTGCCGTTGTAAAATTTGATGATTATACTTATGAACTCAATGACGATGATAACGCTCAGCAAGGATTAATTATAAAAGCCGAAAATATAAGTATTTCAACAACATGGAATTTATCCGCAGGTGCAAAAATAGGAAAAATAAACGGTTTTTACAAATCAGGTAAAAAATTTGCACAGATAGATAACCTTGATGTAACTGTATCAATTCCTTATCTGTTCATAAAACAAATAAAAATAGATAAAGTTTCTGTTGAAAAAATCATCGCAAGGCTGGGAGTAGAAAAAGACGGAGCATTTACACTTGAAAAATATATTCCGCAAGACAAAACTAAAGCAGGACAAACTGCTGAACTGCCTTATGGTTTTAAGCTGTCCGAAAATATGCCTAATATCTCGGCAGGTAAATATTCAATAACAATAATTGATATTTTAACAAATAAAAAATATGCAATAAAAGGTTCTGATTTTACAGTTACAGACTTTCATTTAAATAAAAAAATAAGATTAAAAGCAACGGGTGAAGTTCTTTTACAAGATAGAAAACAATTCGATTATGATGTAGACTTAACTTCTCACGTAATGCCTGATTTTACGGTACAACAAACAAACGAAACAACTACTGAAAAAGTAAATATCATAGATATTTTAAATAATATTTATAGATTTAATTTAACTGCAAGTATTTATGCAAATTTAAAATTGAAAGGTTCATTAAATGATTTAAAAACATACGGTACAGTAAGTATTCAAAATTTATCCGTTAAAATTCAAGGAAAACAATTGCCGAATAGCAGAATTGATTTAGGTGCTGACGGAAATATGATTAAAATACTGTCCGATTTATATACAGGAAGCAACGAAAAAGCAACTATTGACGGATTGTTTCAGTATGGTAAAAAGCAATATATTAACTTGAATGTAAAAAGTAATCACTTAGAATTAAAAAGTATATTCGCATTAATCAATGCGTCGTTAAACGCTATCGGATTAAGTGATATCAATGGTTTACAGGCAAATGGTGTTATCAATGCTGATTTTAATATTAAAAGTGACTTCAAAACAATAAATTCAGGCGGTTTTTTAAAAATTGCCGATGCAAATATTTACTATAATATATATAAAGTTGCCTTAAAAAATATCCAAGCAAATATTGACTTTTCCGGTAATAAAATTGATATAAAACAAGCAAGTGCAAATTTTAACGGTTCACCGCTATCTTTAACAGGTGCTGTTGATACTAATGCTTATGCAAATTTAAGAATACTTGCGGATAAAATACCATTAAAAGCCGCTTTGGTTTCCTTAGGACAACTAAATTTGCTCAAAGAAAATAATATAAATTCAGGCTCAATAACATTAAATGGTATTGTTAAAGGTAAGTTGGACAAAATAAAACCTCAAATTAATGTAGATATTTCAAATATCAATATATACAACAAACCAAACAAAGCCGGTGTAATTTTATCACAAGCAAAAGTTGAAGCAGAAACAGATGGTATCAAAACAAATGGTACAGGTCTAATTAAAGGATTAAAAATATCATTATCAGGACTTCCGACTTTTTCAGTGCCAAACTCTAAAATCAGTTTTAACGAAAAAGACATTAATCTTGATAATGTTTATGTAAACTTAAACAACTCTAAAATTAATATCTTAGGAAAAATTAAAGACTACACAACATCTAAAATGAATATTGATATAACCGCAAACGGTATGCTTGGTGCAGTTGATATCAAAAATTCTTTGGATAAAAGCATAAGAAATACAATAAATGCAGCGGGAAGACTTCCAATAGCAGTAAAAATTACGGGTAATGATAAAGTTCAAAACATCAACGGGCAAATTATGGCAAACAACACAAATTATTTGTCTTTGGTTGATATAAGTTCACTACAAGGAAAAACGTCATTAATTAATGCCTCTATGCTGATTGAAAATAACATTTTAAAAATCAATGATATCAGCATTAATGCTCATTCCGTAAATAAAAGTTTAGGCAGTAATTTTAATTCTAACCTTGCAGGCTCATCAAAAGTTCTTTATGCAAAAGGTTCCATTTCAAACCTTACAGGAAAAGTACAAAATATAAACAGTTTAAATATTTCTATTCCAAATCAAGCTATAATATCTATTCCCGGATTTAAAAATTCAAAAGTTCAAATAAAGGGTGATATTAATATAAACGGAACAACAACAAATCCTACTATTACAGGATTAATAAATATACCTAATGCATCAATTCCAACCCTTCAAACAACTGCTAAAAATATTACAGTTAATGCTACAAAAAATCTTATTGATATTTATTGCGGACAAGCAAATGTTGCCGATTCTTCAATGAATATTATAGCAACAATGAATAGTAATCTGAATAAAGGTATCTATATTAAATCTATGGAATTTAATGCAACAAACATCAATGCAGATACACTTACTCAAATGCTAAATAACTTACCTCAAAATGCTATGGCTCCGGGAACAGATGCAGGAATTACTATTGCAAACGGAAAGGCAAAAGTTGACAGAATTTCGTCAGGCACAATTGTTGCAACAAATATAACTTCTGATTTTAATTTACACAATAATATTTTCAAATTAAACAACATAGAAGGTATTGCTTATGGTGGCAAAATTGCAGGAAATGTAATTTACAATTTATTATATTCAAATTCTGCAATAAACATGCAAGGTCGAAATCTTGCAGCACTATCCGCAACTTATGCTTGCACAGGTGTTAATAACCTTATGGAAGGTTCACTTGACTTTGATGCAATGGATATAACAACAAGAGGACTGACAGAAGAACAAATTATACAAAGTCTTAAAGGTAATGTAAATTTCCAAGTTTCAAACGGTCAAATGGGTACATTAGGTAAATTGGAGAACTTACTGTATGCACAAAACATTTTAGCAAATAACGTATTTAAAACCACAATGGGTGCTGTTGCAGGTGCGGTAAAAGTTAAAAAGACCGGTGATTTTAAATACATAAAAGGTCAAATTACATTAAGAAACGGTTGGGCTTTGCTGGATAAAATTCAAACTTCAGGACCTGCAATGAGTATGTATATTACAGGGAAATACAATATATTAACAAATTATGCACAAATAACCGCTCTTGGAAGACTATCTGATGAAGTTGTTGAAGTACTTGGACCCATCGGTAATTTTTCTGTTAACAGTTTAATAGCATCAATACCAAAAATAGGTCCTGTTACATCATCATTAATAAATCAAATGACTACAAATCCTGCAGGTGAAAATTTAAGTTTATTGCCTGATTTATATCCTTCACAGCAAAACACAAAAGAGTATAAGGTTATCATTGACGGAAAAGTGGATTCAACATCATCAGTAAAATCTTTCAAATGGCTGGCAACACCAAAAGCAGACACTACAAATACAACAACACCTGCAAATTCCAAAGGAAGCGTTATTCAACAAAATGCTCAACAAGCAGTTCAAACAGTTAAAACAACAACACAAAATGTTATTAATAAAGTTATAAATATTCAGCAACCTGCGTCAACTCCAACAACTACACCAACAACAAGACAAAATAGTAACGGTGTTGCAGATTTTATTAATAATTTACCTAATTTGAGTAAATAAAAAAAATCGGCTTATACAAGCCGATTTTTTTTTATTTTTAAGTTTATTTTTATTTGTTACCGGTTCCTGAATTATAAGTTCCTTCACCTTTATATTTTTTATTTTTTGGTAAAAAAGTATCTTGTGTAACAGTTGCATTATCAGATTCACCTAATTTAAAGGTATTATTATCATGTGTCCAATCAGTACCGCCAAATAAAGAACCTGTATGATCTTTTGAATCTCTTACAATATCTGCTTTTCCATCTTTTTGAGATACATCAACTTTTGAATTTGAACAACCATACAAGTTATATGTATCTTCATTTTCTGTACCTGTTATAGTTGCACCTGATATTCTATGAAAATCAGTTACCTTTTTTGTTGGATCTTCCATTTCTTCTACTGTTGCGTGCAGAATTCCTTGATTACATACTTTATAAGTTGCATTATGTTGAGAAATAGAGGATTCATTATTGGCAGATTGAGTTGGAAACTCTACATGTGTACCATCTTGTAAAAATACACTATTCATCTTTTTACCATCTTTTTCAACTACTTCGGAAGATTTTACATCTGATTTGTTAAAAGTTACTCCACCTATTTTTATTGTTTGAACATTATTATTTGACATATATCATTACTCCTTTCTGGTACATCTATATAATGTATAAAACACACTCAATGAAAAAATTGATAAAGCCCCACCTCATTTTAAAATAGCATTTACATTTTGCTACAATAACTAATTTTCAGTAACAACTTTTACCAACCCTTTTGGCTTATCAACATTTCTACCCATTGATTTTGCAATTTCCAAAGCAAGCATTTGTACTACTACCGCATTAGAGAACATTCTCAATATCGCATCTTCATTATCTATTGTTATGTTGAAATTTGGTGTAATTCTTTCGTGTGAACGACCTATAATATAAATTGGCGGATTATAGTCTTTTTTAATTTTTTCAAGATTTTTTGCCGCAGAATAAGATACACCTGATGCTGAAATATATACTAGCGGCATTTTATTATTTAATACTGCGACATGCCCGTGCATAAATTCGCCTAAAATTATTGCCGTAACATACAAATAAGATGTTTCCTGTATTTTTAATGCTGCTTCTTTTGCCATTGCATAAGAAATGCCGTCAGCAGTAATTATAAAATGTTTTTCTTTTTTAAGCATATTTGCAAGCTGCTTTATCTTCTTACTCATATCAAAAGTTTCTTTAATAACTCTCGGCAAGGTTGTAAGATTTTGTATATGTTCTAAAACATCCACATCACGCATTTGTGCATATTTAAAAGCAATTAGCGTAACACATAACATTTGAGCAGTAAAAGATTTTGTTGCGGCAATACTTTTTTCAATGCCCGCAAAGCAGCTTACCGTATAATCTGCATACTGACAAATTGATGATTTGCTGTTATTCGTAATACACGCAATTTTCATATTCATTTGTTTTGCACGTTTTGCGGCTCTTAATGTATCACTCGTTTCACCTGATTGTGTTATAAATATATACAAAATATCTTCATCATCAGGTGCTTTTGGCTTTAATAAATATTCGCTTGAATAAATTGCTCTTGCGGAAACATTCGCAATTTTACCGAACAAATCAGCACCAAATCTTGCACAGTGATAAGATGACCCGCTTGCAACCAAAACAACTTTTTTTATATCATTTGGCATATCAAAAGTTATTATTCCTTTATCAGAAACATATTCCTTCAATATTTTTTCCAAAATTTGAGGTTGCTCATGGATTTCTGTATCCATGCAAGTTTTTTTAGATGAAAATAAGCCCATATTCTAAACCTCTTTATTAACCAAGTAATTCTTTCAATATTTCGTTAACTGCTTGAGGGTTTGCTCTGCCCTTTGTTTCTTTCATTACCTGACCTACAAAGAAGCCGAATAATTTATCTTTACCGCCTCTGTATGCTTCAACCTGTGAAGGATTTGCATCAATAATTTTTTGTGCAATTTCTTTTATCGCACCTGTATCGGATATCTGACTTAAGCCTTTCTTTTCAACAATTACAGACGCTTTTTCTCCATCTTTTAACATATCAACAATAATTTGTTTACCTATATTATTTGAAATTGTTGCTTTTTCAATTAGAGAAATTAATTCAACCATGTTTTCAGGAGTTAATTTTGATTCATTGATAGACAATTTTTCTTCTTTTAAGTATGCTGAAATTTCACCCATTAAAAAGTTTACGGCAATTTTTGGATTAGCTCCTAATTTCAACACTTCATCAAAGAACATAGCCAAATCCATTTGTTCAACAACAACACTTGCATCATATTCACTTAAACCAAGTTCCATATATCTTTGACGCTTTTGCTCAGGTAATTCAGGCATAGTCGATTTAATTTTTTCTACCCATTCCCTTGAAATTTCAAGAGGCATCAAGTCCGGTTCAGGGAAATATCTGTAATCATGAGCGTCTTCTTTTCCACGCATTGAACGAGTTACACCCGCATTATCATCCCACAGTCTTGTTTCTTGCACAACTTCTTCACCGTCTTCAACAAGCTCTATTTGTCGGTCAATTTCATATTCCAAAGCTCTTTCTAATGCTTTAAAGCTGTTTACGTTTTTAATTTCAGCACGTGTACCGAATTTAGTTGAACCTTTTGGCATAATAGAAATGTTGGCATCACATCTCATTGAGCCTTCTTCTAAGTTACCGTCACAAACTCCGACGTAGCGAACAATGTTTCTTAATTCTTCCATATATTGTCTTGCTTCTTGCGGTGAACGCATATCAGGTTCTGATACAATTTCCAATAACGGAGTTCCGGCTCTGTTCAAATCAACAAGCGAATAACTTGAACCGGCAAGACCGTCAGCCCCTGCGTGAACCAACTTTCCTGCATCTTCTTCAAGGTGAGCTCTGGTTATACCAATTTTTTTGCCGTTTACCATTAAATATCCTTTACCGCAAATCGGTTCATCATATTGAGAAATTTGATAACCTTTCGGTAAATCAGGATAAAAATATTGTTTTCTGTCAAATTTACATTTTTCAGCAATTTCACAGTTTAATGCTAAACCCGTTAAAATACCCATATCTACAACAGCCTTATTTAAAACAGGCAAAACACCCGGCATACCCAATGTAATAGGGCTTATTTGCGTATTTTGTTCATTACCGAATTCACATCCGTCAGGTGCAAATATTTTTGAATTTGTTTTTAATTGTGCGTGAACTTCCAAACCTATCACGACTTCATATTTTTCTCTTAAATCTTCCATTATTTTCTCCTAAGTTTTCTTTTATTTTATCACAAAAAAACTATTATTGTTTTTCGTAAATATATATTGAATATTCACCTGTTTCGTCATGATAAATATTTTTTTGCACTAAATATTTTTCCGCTGTTTGAACACTATCTCGCAAAACTTTTGACATTATGAGAGTAAATAAATTTGCATTATTATATACTTCTCTATCATTCAATATTTGCCAATTTAGATTTAATGGCATTGTAAAAGTATCTCTAAATGAAATTATTATAAACTTTTGTCCCTTTTTCATTTTTGAAACATATTTATTGTACAGATTTTTTTCATATCTTTCATAAGGTTTATCACTTAGCACCGAAGAATATAATATTTTTTTGACATTGCTTCTATTAACGTCTTTATCAGTACCAAAATAAAAATCTTTTGATGCTTTATCTTTCAATAATAACGCGTCATCAAAATTAAAAGATATCACGTTTCCATGTTTTATATATCGTTTGACCCTTTTTTCAGAATATGGAATTAAAATTAAATCGTCATCAAACGGCATAATATATGTACTCATGATATTTGGTAAATTACCCAAAGCTATTCTGTTAATGCTAAAGATATTACGTTTTACAACAAAATAAAATGAACAATTTAACAATAAAAAGCAACTAAATAAAATTACAGATAAAGTTTTTGGTCTTATTAATGACAATCCGTAAAAAGCAGAACAAACAATCACAGGATATATAATCGCAGCGTAGCGTGTTAAAAATGAATTTATGCCTAATGCACCTATAAACAAAGTTATTATAAAAAATAGCAACGACGGAAACAAAAACAAGTATAAATTTTTATCCTTTGAAAAAATACTTCTTATAAACCCTGCAATACCTATTATCAATGGTAAAAATACAAATATTATATAGTCAGAATAGTGAAATTTATCAATAAAGCCTAAATAAACATTTATTTGCCCTGTCAGAAGCTGGTAGTTATCATTTGTAAAGAAATTTTCAAAAATATCCAAAATTACCAACCAATTAAACACATAAATATCCTTTGAAAAAGAACAAATTGTTTGCGTTTTCATTAAAATAAAATTATACAAGGTAAATAATATTGTTGGCATAGCAATTGCAACAACAATACCAAAAATTTTGCAATATTGTTTCAAATATTCTTTTTTATCACGTAAAACATAAAATCCACCAACCAAACAACAACAAAATGTTAATATAGGCGTAATTGAAAACGTATATAACAAAAGTCCATGACTGATTAAAAATCCTATTATATACTTCTTTTCAAAAGTTTCAAGCATTTTCACAAAGAAAAATGCAGATGATAAAGCCAACACAACCACTAAGCCATAAAACCTTACTTCTATTGAATAATAGATACAAAAAGCATTAATTGTAATTGCTAATATCGCAAAATATGCTGCTGTCTTATTAAAAATGTTCTTTACAACATAAAAAGATAACGGGATTAATGGAATCGTCAAAGCCAATGTACACAAATGCATTGAAATATCAGAGTTACCAAATATTTTCATCCAAAAATGTAAAATTATGAAATATAATGGCACATGTAAATCTTGTTTCAATAGTTCAAAAACAGTTTCAAATACAGTTTTTTGACTTGAAAAATACCACGAATACAATTCATCCAGCCACAAATCACCATAGTTTTTCAGTAATAAAAGTCGTAAAATCAGAGCAACAAGTGTTATTACCGATATTATTGCTATTTCTAAATAATTCTTTTTTATATAATTTGCTACTGTTTTATTCATTTTTTTATTTTTCGTACATATAAAGAACATAAGGAGAATGAATTTTTACACCCTTATATGTTAAATTTTTATCACAAATAAGCCTCAAATCCAATAACGATTTCGTTGTCATTAAATTATTGTAAGTCATATTATCATAATCTTTATCATTATCTATGATATCAACAAATGACTTATGATTAAAAGAATTAAAATATTCATGCGAAATAATCAATATTTTTTGCCCTTTTGGCATATTACCGATTACATAATTTGCAAGTATGACTGTATTTGCGGGAACAAAATCAGATTTAAAATATTCTCTTAAAATTCTTTTTTTACCGTCTTCATTTGTACTATTTAACTTATCGGTATTTTCAAATATAACTTCCGATTTGTAAGCAAAATCTTTTAAAATACTTACTACATTAACTTTTTTATCTAAATATTTAGACAAAATATCTTTCCTGTTCCAAACTACAACAATATCACCATTCTGAATATTATTTTGCTCCAACATTCTCACTATCGGCAAAAATCCTGAACGGGGCATTCTAAATGACGCATTTGGAGAGTAAATCAAATAACTTATATTTATGAGTAAAAATATAAAAAATGAAATTAAATATTTTTTATTATTTTCAATACCAATCATAATTACAATAAGCAAATTTGGTAATATTACAATCAAATACCTTGATAAAATTTTAAAATCAGTAAAAACAAAAGCAAAAATTTCAACAAGAAAAAATGAAACCGAAACACAAAATAAAAACAATGCAAATTTTGAACGCTTAACCGAATTAATTATAAAGTAAGCACTCATTAAAAGCGGTAAAAAGACAAAAACAAAATCTGAAAATTTAAAACCCGACAGAAACACCTGCATATAATGAGGCGGATTATTATCAAGTCCAATAAGTTTTGGAGTGAAAAAGTTTTGTACAACAACAAACAAACTTGACCAATCAGCGTAAAATCCTGTTATAAATTGAGTAAATTTATAACTAAAATGCAATAAATACCAAATAACTGGGATATTAATCAACAAAAGGATAATAGTTGAAATTAAAAACTTTTTATCAAAATCTTTTCCCTTGTATATAATATAAGAAACTATTTCTATTAAAATATATATAATTGATATAGTATAAGTCAAAATCATTGCAGAAGAAGATATTATCCAAATAACATACCAAATATTCTTACGCAAATTTACCAAAGCCAAAACATTCAAAGTACCGCAAAAAGCCAATAGTTCATACATTCTGACCTCTTGAGAATAATAAATCAGCATTGAATTTATGGCAAATAAGCTCATTGTTATTAAACCAAATTCTGTTGATTTAAGTCTTTTGCCTATAAAAAAGCCGGCAACAACCGTACTTAATCCGCAAAAGGCAGAAAAACTTCTTAGTGAAAAATCCGAAAAACTAAATATTTTTCCCCAATAATGCAATAATATCTGATATAAAGGCAAATGTACATCTTCAGTTAAAGCAGTACTTATTACGGATATAAAATCAGCTTGAACGGCCTGATTATACATTACAAGTTCATCATACCAAAGACCGTCAACTTTATTAATACAAGCAAACCTTAATATTAATGCAACTAAAAATATCAATATAAAAATTATCTTATTTTTTGATAAAAATATTCCGTTCATCACTTTAGCTTAACACAAAGAAAAAGGGATATTTTGAAATATCCCTTGATATCTTCGTGTGTTATTTAATGTTTGTTCTATACTATAAGTTTTGTTTATAAACTTTATCTGAAGCTTTTTCGATTTCAGGTGTATCAATTTCGAATACGTGAATTCTTGATGGGCCTAAATCTACTTTAATTTCGCCTTCACCTGCTTGGTATCTTGATTGTTTACCATAAGCAGGTAATAAGTTTTTCAATTCTTGGTCTGCTTTCATTGTTGGAACTTTAACAGTTGCTGTTACGTTTCTGTTAATGTTCTTGTTACCGATAACCAATAAAGTTTTACCGTCTTTGTGTCTTGCATAAGCAATTACTTGGTCATCTTTATCATTTTTCTTATCTAATTCAATGAAAGAACCTTTTGTTACTACATCTTGATATTTATCTCTCATTTTGAAAGATTCAGTCATAAATTGTCCGATTTCCGGATTTTTTCCACCCGGTTTTCTTGACAAATTGAAGATGTCTAATTTTCCTCTGTGAACTGTCATTTCGTGACAGTCAGTTTCAGATTCTTCAGATTTAGAGTGATCATAACCATATACGTAATAATCACCTGATTGGTAACCATCTACATAGTATGGGTTCAACATAGGCAATGTTGCTTGTAAACCTGCTGTTAAGTTACAATATTCTGTACCACCGTGAAACATAGGTGAAATATCATCGTGAGTTGTAAATGAACCAATGATTGATTTACCTTTTTCCAATCTGTTAGACATTTCGATATTTTCTTTTACAAAATCGTTTAAGTCTTTAGCACCTTTCCATTCGTGGAATATGTGATATTGACCGTAGTATGCATCAAAACCTGCTCTTAAAGAATCTTCCGGTCTGTCTTGAGGCATATTTGCTTGTGGAGAAGCATCTTCATAAGTATAAGTTTCGCCTAACCAGCCAAATTCAGGATCTTTTGAGTGAGAATAAGGAATAATGATATCCCAAAATTCAGTAGGTTTCGCACGTGCAACGTCTGCTCTGATACCGTCGATACCTAATTCTACACACATATCAACATATTTTTTGTGTAAATCAACTAATTCAGGATTTAATTCTCTTTTTGTTTCATCTGAATATGGTTGAAACATTCTGATATCATTCCATCCTTGAGGAGTTTTTGCTTGACCGTCACGTTCTTTTGCCATTAATTCAGGTTTTTCTAAATATAAATCGTAAGATGAGCAGCTTGGCAAGTCTAACATAACTTTAATGTTACGTTTGTGGCATTCATCTGTAAATGCTTTAACTTGTTCTTTTGCACTTCTTTTATCGTTTTTATCAATTAAGTTAGGGTCAATTGCTAAAAAGTCTAATGGTGAATATAATGAACCGGCAAGACCCATAGCATGCTTTTTACCTGTTGGATGAATAGGTAAAATGTGGAATGTATTAAAACCTTCTGCTTTAACTTCATCTAATCTTTCAATTGCATTTAAGAAAGTTCCGTGTTGTTCGTTTCCTGTAATTTTTTCATCACCGTTTTCATCTTTTGCATTAAAAGTTCTTGGAACAATTGCTAATATTTTAGATTCGCCGTTTTGCAACATTGAACGTAAATTATTCTTATATGCAGGTGCTTCAACCTTTTTATCTTCAACTTTTGCTACTGCAACAGGTGCTTGAACTGTTTTTACCATTGTTTTATTCATTGCTGCTTGAGCATTTAAGAAATTATTTAATGGATTTGTAGCGTAAGTTTCTTGAGCATTACCTTTAAAGCTTGGAACAGCTTTTTTTGCTTGTGCTTTATTCAATTGAATGTTTAAGATATTTGCTTGAATTGATTGAACTCTTGACATTGTCCCTATTTCCGTTTTCTAATTTATTTCCTACTTAACTGCTTTACCTTTACCGAACAAGAATTGTGCTGCTACTGTTAATCCTGTTAATACTGCACCTACTGTTCCGAATGTGTTACCCCATTTTTGAGAGTTATAAGTTTGTTGAACTGTTTTTGTCATCATTTCGTCAGGTGCTACACCTAATAATAAGAATTTGTATTCTGAAGATGCACCTTGATCACCAGTTGTTTTATGGTTTGGTTTTGTAAAGTAATCAGCACCACCGATTTTTGTAAATACTTCATTGTTGTATGTGTTGATTTGGTCTTTCAATCCTGCTTTTTCTAATGCTTCAACAGTTTTGTCATCCATTTTTGAGTTATACATGAAGTTCATTGCTTTTTGATAAAAATCATAATCACCAGGAACATCTACACCTTTACCTTCTTGGAAGTATTTATTTACAACTTTACCGTCTTTTACTTCAACCGGACTTCTGTCAACATTTGTTGAATTGTCTTGACTTCTGTTGAAGTAGAATTTGATAGAATGATCTGATGAGTGTCCCTGTAATGTTGTTTGTTTTACAAGTTCCATCATTGCTTCTTTTACTTCTCTTGAAGAACCGTCATTTTGAATTTCACCTTTTGATATTCTTCTGTATACGTCCATTGTATTGATTAATCTTGAGAATGAGTTTCTAACTCCTGAAATTCTTTCTTCAAAATATGTTTGTTTAACTCTTTTTAATGAACCTTTGCCGTTTACTGATAATGCGGTTAATTTGTTAGCAGTTGCTTGCATACCTTGATTGTGTAATTTACCTGCTGCATCATCATAAGTTTTGCCTACTAATTCAACATATTTTTTAGTATCTTCAGGTTTAATTTTCTTATCTAATTCAGCAACACTCTTTGCGATTTCGCCGATTGCTTTTTCGTATTTAGCATCATCTGAAGTAATTTCTTCAATTTTGCCTCTTACCATACCTTGAACAAGTTCACGGTTATTTCTAACTTTTTCCATTTCTTTGAAATCAATACCTAAAGTTTTGATTAGACCTGTTGAAACTGTGTTCCAGTAGTTTGCAATAACTGTTTCAGGTTTATCAGCAACTTTGATTTGAGCGTATTCTGTAAGAACTGAATCTTTTGCTTGTAATTCGCTCATTGATTTACCAACTTCGCTGATTTTTTTCATTGCTGCTTCGTCTAAAACTGATGCTGAATTTGATTTAATAGCATTTCCTGCTGCTTGAGCAACACCTTTTTTAACGAATTTCAATTTATCTGTTGATAAGCCTTCTGCTTTTGCTTTTTCAAATACCATTCTTGCAACAGAAACTCTAACTTCGTTAGCTTCGTCTTCTGAAACTTCCTTACCCATTACTTTTGTTTCGTTGAAGTGTTTTGCTAATTCTTCTTTTGAAGGTGCAAGTTTTGCAACTTGTTCTTCTGATAATCTTTGAGAAAGAACTTCTTTTGTGCTGTTAGCCATTGCTTCAGCCAAGTTTTCATTAATTACTGATTTACCGCTAACTAACATATTTTTAACATCTTCAGAAACACCTTCTGCGGTTACAGGGTCTAAACCTTTTGCCAATCTGCCTGAAATTTTTTCTAACAACTTAGCATCAACTGTTTTACCTTTGTTTTCTTCAAAAATTTTGTCTAAATCTTTTTGCATTTCTTTTGCAGTTGACTCAAAACGTTTATTTGCTTCTGCATCAAAGTTTGCAAGCATTTTATCTGCTTTATTATTATTTACTTTTTCTAATGCAGGATCAATAACTTTTTCTGCTTTGTTACAAGCTAATGCAGAGAACACTGCTGAAGCTATACCTGCTGTAATCATCCACAAAGTGTTATTTTTTGTAGCGACTTTTTTCATATTAGCTTTTGTTAAATCGTTTCTATCTTGAGCATTTTTATCAACACCCATTTTATCACCGATTTTTTGTAATTGCTCATCTGAATATAAATCCCAAGGTGTATATTGAGGATCTTGGAAGAAAGGTTTTTTACGTCCAAAACTGTCAACGTATTCTTGGTTAGGATCAAAACCGTGAATTGCTTTTGCAGGAACACCGATTGCTAATTTAGGCCATAATTTCATAGCAGCCATAAATGTACCTAAGCCAACGAATTCCATTAATTTTGTTTTTGGAGTTGTTTTTTGAGTAGCAATATAAGCAGCAAGACCAACACCGCCTACTGTCATACCAATATCATTTAATTTACCTAATTGGTGGTCATTTGCTTTACCGGTAAAACCATCTTTTAAAGCCTTTAAGTTATATTTTGCATCAGAGATAACTGTTTTAGGACCGGGAATAATTGGAGTTGATACCAAATGTCCTTTAGCTTCTTGAGGCTTAATATATTGTTGAGTTGTAATACCGTTGGTAGCGGTAATAGCCATTTTAGTCCACCACAACCTTTCTGTTTTCGTCAAACACGTTTTTATCTTCTAAGTTTGCTGATTTTCTAGCATTAATTACTGTATTTGCAACACCGATAACTGTTGCTGCAACTGCTGCACCTACTAATGCTTTACCTGCGTATTTTTGAACTTTTGTAGGGTTAGCACCACCTGTCCATAAATCTTTTGCAGCTTTCACAAAGTTGTTACCGAATGAACGAGCCATATTTTTAACTTTTGCAAAACCTTGACCTTTTGTTGCTGATGTAAAGAAATTATCCCAAGGTTTTTGAATTGCTAAGCCAACACCTGTTGCTGCCCACAAGTAAGAAGAAATACTTTTTGCCGTATTTGAACGAGCAATGATTTCTTTCAATCTTGGTTTAACTTCTTTATCAGAACTTGCTAAATTTTCGCCTAAGCCTAATTTTTTAGCAACTTTGTCATAATATGCATTTCTGTCTTCGTTAGTTTTGCCGTATAACAAATCATAACGAGGGAATTCTACACTTTCAAATACTTTGTGATATTCTACTGATTTAGTATTTTTATCACCTTCAAATCTTGGGAAACCTTCTACTACTTTAGCATAAGGCATTTCTGTATCAACACCTGTTAATGCTTTTACAGGTTTGTTTACAAGAGCTTTTGATGCTTCCTTCGCAACACCGTAGAATGCTACACCCAATGCCATTTTTTTACCGATTGAACCTGCTTTTGATTGAGCAAAAGGAGTAAAGTATTTGTTAGCAAAATTGAAAACACCCATCAACGCTGCACTACCCATAAGGTAAGGCACTGTACCCATAGTTAAAAATTCATAAAAATTAGCATTTCTATCACCTTTTAAGCCTTTTGCAGGGTATGTGGTGAATGCTTTAACAAGTTTGTCGCTTTGAATTTCCAACTTGGTTTTTAGGTTGTTTTCAAGTAAAGTATCTTTTGAATACTTCAATGGTTTTTGTTCTTGAACTTTACCTGTGAACCCTTGTTCAATCTTTGGTTGAACTGAATTAATGTTCATGAAATCTCCATACACTTTATACTATATAAAAAGTACCTAAATGACATGATTTGCTAATACTTTTGGTATGTTTTAACAAATATTTACAATTAATTTACATAATTAAAACAAACATTTAACACATCTTTATTTTAGCAAAAACACCAACCTTTGAAAAGGTGCAAAACGCTTATATTACTATTTTGTAACGTTTTTATTCAAAGAAAAAGGCAGATTTTAAAAAATCTGCCTTCATAATAAAATATAAAAAGTTAAAACTATTTAACTTCTACTGTTGCACCAGCTGCTTCAAGTTGTTTCTTGATAGCTTCTGCTTCTTCTTTCTTAACGTTTTCTTTAACAGGTTTTGGTGCACCATCAACTAATTCTTTTGCTTCTTTCAAGCCTAAGCCTGTAATAGCACGAACTTCTTTTAATACAGCAATTTTGTTAGCACCTGCTGATGCTAATACAACTGTAACTTCTGCATCTGCTGCTTCACCTGCGTCTGCTGCTGCTGCAGGAGCTGCTGCTGCAACTGCTACCGGTGCTGCTGCTGATACGCCGAATTTTTCTTCCATAGCTTTTACTAATTCAGCTGCTTCTAATAATGTTAATTTTTCAATTGATTCTAAAATTGATTCTACGTTGCTCATTTTAATTTCCTTTCAATATAATTTTTGTCTTTACTAACTAATTTTTGCAAGTTACCTTGCCATTACTGCATTATGCAGCTTTTTGATCTCTAACAGCTGCAACAGCACGAGTAAGTGATGCCATAACTGCATTGATAGAGCCAACGATACCTGATGCAGGTGAGTTGATGCTTCCAAGCATTTTTGCGTAAATTTCTTCTTTTGAAGGAAGATTTGCCAATGCTTTTGCTTCATTAGCTGACAATAATTTGCCATCTAAAGCCGCTGCAACAATTTCGCCTTTTTTAGTATCTTTAATGAATTTTGATAAAACTTTAGCAGGACTAACAGGGTCATCAAATCCAAATGCAATAGCAACAGGTCCTTTTAAAGCATCTACAAGAACTTCGTATTCAGTACCTTTAACTGCAATTTTTGCAAGAGTATTTTTTGTAACCATGTAATCTGCACCGTTTTTTTGTAATTCACGACGAAGATTTGTTATTTCTTCAACTGTGAATCCACGGTATTCAGTAACAATTGCTACTTGAGCTTTATCAACATTTTCTTTAATCTTTGCGATTTTTTCTTCTTTAAAAGCTTTTGTTGACATGTTTTCTCCTTTTTAATTTTTATCGACCTTTTATTTTTTGTGCATACAAAAAAATTTTGCATACACAAAGCCGCAAAATTTCTATCAAAAACTATTATTAACTTTTAGTAATTGACCTCGGTTAGCGAACTTTAAGCCATTTGGCACTAACTGTCTGCGGTTTGTAAGACAATTTTATTTAAAACAAAATTTAAAATCAAGCATGATTTTAAAAAAGTTAATATTTTTCTATTTATTTAATTCGGCAAATTTTGCTTCCATTGTCGGATTATTTCTTGTTAATCGTTTTATACTCAAATCTTCTGCCTTGTTATTTGCAAGTCTTAGATTATTTTCTGAAGACAACAACGCTTCTTTTGTTTTTTGCAAATGGTCTATTGTTTTATCAATTTCTTCTATTGCTTTTTGAAATCTTTCGCTTGCAATACGGTAGTTTCTTGAAAACTTATCCTTAAAATCATTCATTTCCGCTTCAAATTTTGACACATCTATATTTTGAGCCTTTATTATTGCTAATTCTTTTTTATATTCGATTGAATTTAGTGCAGCATTTCTCAACAATGTAATAATAGGTATAAAAAACTGAGGTCTTATAACGTACATTTTCGGAAATTTGTGGGACATATCCACAATACCTGTATTATATAACTCGTTGTCTGATTCTAACAACGATACCAAAACAGCATATTCACAGTTCTTTTCTCTGCGGTCTTTATCTAATTCTTTCAAAAAATCTTCATTTTTCTTTTTTGTCGCTGTTGTTTCCGACTCATTTTTCATCTCAAACATAATGGAAATAAATTCATTACCTGTTTCATCTTTATCTCGATATATAAAATCACCTTTACTACCGCTTGTAGAATCATTATCTTTTTCAAAATACGCATTTTGAAATCCTGTTGCCCTAAGTTTATTAAATTCTATTTCACAGTGTTGTTCAAGGCTTTCACCAACCATTTTTGTTGATAATTTTGCTTTAAAATCCTTGTATCGCTCTATTTCTTCGTCTTTATATTTTAACTGGTCTTCGTATTTATCCTTAATTGTCTGTTCTCTTAATTGTGCTTCTTTTTCACTTAATTCATGCTCATTTTTAAGTTTTTGAATATTATTTTCTTTTTCTGTAATTTCAGCATTTTTTTGAGAGATAAGTTTACTTATTTCTATTTCTTTATCTTTATCGTATATAGCAAGTTTATTTTTCAAATCGGTAATTTCTTTATCTTTTGCTGATAAAGCCTCACTAATGGCAACTTGTTGTTCTGCCTTTTGCGTCGTAATATCAGATTCCAATTTTGCAATTTGAAAATCTTTTTTATTAATTTCTTCATTGTAATTTTTTTCAATTTCAAGTTTTATCAACTGAATTGCATTGTTTTTATCGGATTCAAATTGTGCTTCTCTGGTTTCTATTTCTTTAGAAAATTCTTTATCTCTAACTTGCTTTACTATTGCAGCATATCCGGATTCATCAACTTGAAAAACCTCACCGCATTTTGGACATTTAATTTCTTGCATTATACCTTCCTACCAGTTTTTATAAATTTAACGACTTAAAATTTTGTAATTAACTCTAAAGTTAAAACTTTTGCGAAAAAGTCCATAATTTCATCAATAATGATTGCGGTAATAATTTTCCCGCAATATGTGTTGCATTAGAGAAAAATCCGTATATTGAAAGTGCTTTTCCTTTATCTGCATCCTCTAACGCTTTTTGGGCAACTTTATCCGGTGTCGTTATACCTTCAAAGCTATTTACAACTTTTTTGGCATTGTCTACTTTTGCAACATCATATAAATTTGTTTTCATCCAACCCGGACACACAGCTGTTACAGTTATATTTTTATTTTTAAGTTCAATATTCAAAGCTCTTGAGTAGTGTCTTACAAAAACTTTTGTTGCACTATATATGTTTAAATATGGCAATGGTAAAAATGATGATTGAGAAGAAATATTTATAATTCTGCTGCCTTTGTCCATGTATGGAACACAAACAAGTCCCATCGCAACAACAGAAGAAATATTTAAATTTATCATATTTAAAGATTCTTCGATATTTAAATCTTCATAAGAACAAAACTTTGCATAACCTGCATTATTCACCAGATACTTTATTTTTATGTCATCACTTAATTTTGTTTGAAAATTTTTTATGCAATCCAAATTTGATAAATCATAAGAAAAAACTTTAATTTTATCGCCAAATTCGGTTATCAAATTCAATAATTTATCATTATTTCTTGCTATTGCCCAAATCTCGTCAATATTATCCTTTTTTAACAAAAGCTTAATAAATTCTCTTCCAAATCCGCCTGTTGCACCTGTTATTATAGCTATATTTTTCATTTTATATACTCCTTTATTATTTAATTGTAATACAAATTATTAAAATAAAATATTTTTTAGTTTGCCATAATAAAAATTTTATTATAATATAAATGTAGAATGAAAAAAGATTTTAAACTATAAGGTTAGGAGAAAAATGAGGATACTTATGACAGGCATCACCGGACTGGTTGGTGCAGGATTTGCGACTAATTTATTAAGAAACAATCCGGATTGCACAATTGTATCTCTATGTAGAAGTTTTGGTAACAAATCAGGACTGGAAAGAACTAAAGAAACAATAAAAGAACAATGTGAAATGGACGGAAAAGACGATGCTGAGTCCTTACTTTCACGTATTGAAATTATTGAAGGAACTTTAGAAAACTTCCCTGCTGATGAAATGGCCGCAAAAGGACCTTATGATACATTTTTCCACTGTGCAGCAAGTGTAAATTTAGGAAAAGACCCTGATAAAAAAACATATAATACTAATTTTTACGGTACACAATCTGCATTATCACTTGCAAAAAGACTTGGCTTAAAGACTTTCCACTACGTAGGAACAGCCTACGTTGCGGGAAAAACCAACGGTGTTGTTATGGAAGATTCCATGCCTGCAACAGATTGGAATAACTCTTACGAAAGAAGCAAATTTGACAGTGAAAAATTGGTAAGAGAATCAGGCTTTGATTATACAATATACCGTCCTGCAATAATAGTTGGCAGACTTTCTGACGGTGTAATAAGAAAACCTCTTGCATTTTACCGTATTCTTGAATTTTTGGCACGTGTAAAAATAAACGGCTGCAAAAAAGCAGATTTACCTTTAAATGGACATTTCAACACAAAATTGCGACTTGCAGCAGGAACATCAGACAAAATTTATTTTGTTCCACAAGACTACGTTCAACAAACAATTGCAAAATTATTTGTTCTGCCTGTTTGCAATAAGACATATCACCTAACAGGCATGTCACCTGTTTCAACACAGATGATTGCAACTGCTGTTTGTGAAGCGTTGAAAACAACAGGACTTGGATTGGTTGATACGGTTGAAGACCCGTCAAAAGAAGAAAAATTAGTTCAACGTATGCTTGACGATTTATTACCGTATTTTAAATCAAATATAACTTTCGATAATTCAAATGTTATAGAAGATTTAGGTAAAGAAGTTCTTGATTGGAAATTGGATTTAGATTTCTTAAGAAAAATGGTTCATGCATACTATAAAGAAAATAATCCTGAGTTATTATAATAAACTTTATAATCTTTGAGGCAATAGTGCTAAAAATATTTAAGAATAAAATTGGTTTTAATCTATTTGCCCTATTAGGTTTTCTTCCAATTGGATTTTTAATATATGATTACTTGCACTACCATTTTGAATTTATTGGAATGGGTATTTTTATATACGGACTATTACAGGGTTGTTTAATATCATTATCATTACTGATATTAATAATAGAACTACTCTGTAAAAATGAAATCAAAAACGAGTTTATACAGAAAAATAATATATATAATATATATAATATTATTCTTATAGTAGGCTCAATTAGTTCAAGCTTGTGCTTTTTGTTCTTCATATATATTTTAATTTTTGGAATAATACAAAGACTTGGAATATATTAAACAAATTGGCCTCATTATCTGATTTCTTTTAATGTTAGGTCTATTTTGTTATTATTTATATCCCCCTTAAGTTTTATTCTATAATAATTTGAGCAGTTTTCGGCTGCATTAATTTTAGGAATTTTTGATATTTTTGACTTATAAAATTCTTTTGTTTTTTCGGGTCTGAATGCTACTTTTAAAATTAAACTTAATGGGATACTGAATATTCTTATACCTTTAGGTGCTTCTTTGCTATAATTCCAGAATAATTCCAAATCCGCATATTGTTTTTCCATTTCATAATTACCTTCTAAATATATTGCAGACAATTTGTGCCATGTAGTGATGTTTATATTTTTTATTTCCGTATTATGAACATCAAATGAACCTTTTATGTCATCCTTCATTAAATCTTTTTGTGTTAAATCAAAATTTGTTATTTGAGATAATTTATATTTTGAATTTTTCATCATAAATTCGGTATCACCAAGTTTTGGCAAAAATCCTTCTTTAATATCAAATACACAATGAATATCTAAAAACTTGAACATATCTTTTGCATTAAGATTTACCTTTGCATTTGCAGTTCCTTCTATTTGATCACGAAGATTTAATGTCATCTCTGCTACTTTATTTGAATTGATATTTTTAGCTTCAAATGTCATTTTAGACGTATTTTTTGCAAAATCATAAATACCATTTGCATTGATTATTCCGTCCGCAAAATTAAGTTCTTTCATTTTAAAATTAAAGATATTATTTTTCATACTTCCAATAAGATTTACATTTTTAAGTATAAATTTATCTCTTTTAATTTCATTAATCGCTATTTCCCAATTATTAATTGTAGTTGCAGACTCTCGAACTTTTTTTGCTATATCATCCGGATTTATTTTTCTGTTCTTTTTGTTTGTATCAGTTGTTGTTTCAAGAACAAGTTTATCTAAAAACATTTTCATATCATAAATTAATGTTTCACCATAAATATTATTTTTGAGATTTAGTTCCGCATAGTACTTTTCACCATTAAAAAATCCGTTTGATGTTACATTAAATACACCTTTTTGGGATACAACATTTGCATTTTCAATAAGAAAAGATTTATGTCTTGCATTAATTATATCAAAAGTTCCCAAAACTTGATTGTTTTTGAAATCGTATTTTAAATTACCGTTAAACTCTCCACCTCTTACTTTTTCACCAAATGAACCTGTAACGGAAATTGGTGCATACCCGTTTGTATGACAAGTTATGTATTGAGGAATAAATTTATCAGGGTCAAGTTTATCAATATTTTTTACAAATAAACCGTCACCATAAATAATAATACTTTCTTTATTGGATTTTGAATAAGAATATTTATATTCTTTTAAATATAAATCGTTATTATCTTTGAAGGTATTAGCGTGTATTTTTCTTTTATAATCTCTTAATCCTAAATAATAAGAATTATAAATTAAATCGCTTTTTACAGGAATATCTATATCATAATATACATCCGGCTTTCTTTCTTTTATCTTATAAACTAAATTAATATTAACAGAGTTTAGCACAGTAAGATTCGGAACAAAATCGAATTTTTTTGTAAGAGTTGTTTTCATTGTTCCTATAACTAATTTCTTTTTAGAATTTAATAAATCTGTAATATTAAGAGTATGGATAACTTTTTCTTTTCCTAATATACCTTCAGCAATCGAGTCAACTTTTTGCCCTCTGAAATTAAAAACTGCTTCTTTAAAATATAAAGGAATATCAAACCATACAGCCTTTGCACTTATGTTATTAGCAATACATACTCCCCATAAACCATCTTTATTCAATTTTAGATTTACATTAACAGTTCCTTTAAAATTTTTGAAATTTTCAATAAACTTTTTAGAAGCATCTTGTGATTTTTGAACTTTTAGTATTACAGGCATAAGTTCCGATACGGGTAGCTTTTCACCATTTATATCAAAGTTTGGAAATTTATTTTCGTCAACAAGTATTCCATCTAAATATAAGTGCGAATTTCCTAATGTTACTTTAAATTTATTTGCTTTAAGTTTATTTTCTACAACTTGCAAAGAACCTGACTCACCTAATTTTATGGTTTCTTTTAAAAATGGTGTATTAATTTTTGCTTTTAAATTTATAAAACTATCGTTCGTATTTATATTTTCGGCACATATACTTACCTTATCAGACTTCAAGGCAATTTTTTGTATATGAATTTCAGGAATATTGCTTAGTTCGAAGTTATTTTTGTTCTTCTTTTTCCTTTCTTTTTTGAATTGTTTAAAATAATCACCGTCAATAAATATATTATCAGCACTTATTAGTTTTAAATGACTTTGCAATAATTCGTGTTTTAGAGAAAGATTTTTAATATTTACAACAGAAACCTTATTATTTTTTGCATCAATACTGTCAACATTTAAATCAAAAACAAGTTTAGAGGATATTTTTAATTTTAATCCTGTAATATTTGTTTCTATTCCTGTTTTGCTATAAATTAATGATTGAAGCTTATTAATAGTTACTTTACTGTTTACCATTTGCGGCAGTAAAAAAACTATTCCGAAATATAAAATTACTACTGATAAAAATATTGAATAAAATGTTATTTTAAGTACTTTTTTCATAAAAAATTTTTCTATAAATCATCCTTAACTACATTTAAAATTTTATTTTCTTTAACAGTCAGAGGCAATCCTATTTCACGTTCCAGACTGGCTGCTGTCGTATTGTAATTTAATAGAGCATTATAAAAATCTAACCTTGCATTTAGATATGTATTTTCACCATCTTTTAACTCTATTGCATTACTAACACCGGCCTTATATCTTCCTGTTACCTGACGGTATTGCTCTTTAGCTTCATCTAATGCCAATTTTGCGATAACTATTGATTCTCTTGCTGTTTGTAAATCCATATAATTCTTTTTAACATTTAAATATATCGTATTTTTTATGTCTTCATAATCGGCAACTGATTTATTATATTGAGCTTTTGCCTCATCTATCTGTTTTTTGACTCTAGCTATATTCAGTCCTGAATATTCCAATCCGACACCAACCTGTCCTGAATTTAAGTTATAGTCGTTACTCATACCAAATTTATAATTTCCAAAAATACCCAAGTCAGGAGTGTAATTTCTTCTTTTAGCCCTTAAATTCATTTTTGCGGCATCTACAACTTTTGCTGATGCAATTAATTCAGGTCTTACATCATAGGCAGTTTTTATTAATTTTTCAAATTCAGCATCAAAATCATTTAAAATTAATTCATCGGACAATTCATAATTAGTGTATTCAGGAATACCCATAATCTTTGAAAGTTGTACACGTGCAACTTGTAATACATTTTTTACTTTTACCAAATTTAATTTTGCTTTTCCAAGATTGTATTCTGCTGTTACAACATCTATTTTTGCTTTTTTACCAATATCATAAAAGGCTTTTGCTTGACCTAATTGCATTTCATAGTCTTTGACTGTATCTTCATACACCCTAACCTGAGCCTGAGCAAAAAGAATATTAAAATAAGCATTTTTTATATTGTATATAATTGAGTTTATATTTTCTTTTGTAGTTTCTTGTTTGGATTCATAAGTTCTTTTTGCATAATCTGCCATTGCTTTTGTTTTACCAAAATCAAAAATCAGCATATCAGCAGACACATTTGGAACATAACCCATTGTATATGACATATTTCTGTAAGGAGATCTGCTACCGCTATATCTGTCGCCTGTTCTTGAAACTTGAATACCTGCACTTAATTCAGGGAAAAAATTAGCCCACGCTTGTCCTATTTTAGACTTATAAACCTGTTCATTATATATTGAAGATTTTATACTTGGATTACGCTCAATAGCAATATTTACACAATCTTTTAATGAAAAAACAGAATGCATTTCATTTGTATATTCGACATTAGCAGTTTTATTTATATCTTCTTTAGTTTCTGTTATGGCATAAGAACATTGTGCCATCAACGCAAAAATAAACAATATTAAAACAATATTTTTATACAATTTCATCATCTTTTTCTCTTCTGTTATTAAAATACTTATCAACTACATCTTGAACTATTACATAAAACGCAGGAGTTAAAACAGTACCCAAAGTTGCTGCCACAATCATACCGCCAATTACTGTTGAACCAACAGAAATACGGCTGTTTGCACCTGCACCTGAAGCAAACAATAAAGGTAAAATACCTAAAATAAATGCCGCCTCTGTCATCATAATTGCTCTAAATCTCAAAATCGAAGCCTTAATTGCTGCATCTTGAATAGTTAATCCATGTGCTTCGTGTTCTTCTTTTGCAAATTCAACAATCAAAATAGATTGTTTTGCTGCAAGACCAATCAAAGTAATCAAACCAACCTGTGAATATAAATCCAAAGCCTGTCCCATCATTAATTGGAATATTAAAGCTCCAACTATCGCAACAGGTGAAATTAAAAGTACTGCAACAGGTATCATCCAGCTTTCATACAGTGCAACAAGGAATAAATAAACAAATAATAACGCAAATCCGACAACAAGCCCTGTTTGTCCTGAAGATTCTTTTTCTTGCAAAGATGTTCCTGACCAAGCAAAAGTATAATCTCTAGGTAAAAATTTCTTTGATAAATTTTGCATTGCCTTCATCGCATCACCTGACGACTTACCATTTGCAGGTGCACCCTGAATTTGAGCAGAACGGAATTGATTAAACCTTGTAATAGATACAGCACCAACGGTTTGTTTTGGCTTAATCATTGTCATTATAGGAACAGGTTGTCCCTTTGTGTTCATAACAAATATCTTATGCAAATCTTCGATTTTATTCCTGTAATCACACTCTGCCTGCATAAATACTTTGAATATTCTACCTAACTTATTGAAATCATTAATGTACGAATAAGATATGGTTGAAGACAAAGTGTCATGAAGTTCCGGTATATCAACTCCTTGTGCCAAAGCCTTTTCATAATCTATATCCAGTTCATACTGCGGAACATTCGCCTGAAACTGAGTATAAACGCTTTGTAGAGCAGGGTCTTGATTAGCTTTTGCAATAAAATCTTCTGCAAATGCTGCAATATCCTGTATACTTGCGTTACCAGTTGACATAAGCTGATATTCAAATCCGCCCATCATACCCAAACCATCTATTGCAGGAGGAGATAAAGTAAATATTGACGCTTCATTAATATCTGCCGTGCGTTTATATATTTCGTCTAAAATTCCGTTATGAGAAAGGTCTGTCTGTCTGCCTTGAATTATACGGATAACCCAATCAATAGGATTTACTTTTCTTTCACCCCATTCGGTTAATTGAATAACAATATTTGCTTGGTTAGAAGGTCCGAAACCACCAAAAGCAATAACCCTATTCCTATCAATGCCCTCTATATCTTCTATTGCTTTTATAAATTTAAGGCAAACATCTTTTGTTCTGTTTAAAGATGCACCGTCAGGAAGGGTTACAACCGATATTAACATTCCTTGATCTTCATCAGGAATGAAGCCTGTTGGAATAATTTTGAATAAACCCAACATTAAAAGTACAATGGAAATATATGTTATTATAGTCAGTTTTTTGTCATAAACAAATTTTTTAACAACATCAATATAATAATTAGTTAATTTATCAAAGTTTTCATTAAAAATAGTAAGAATACTGTTAATATATTCTTCAGCAGTTTTTATCCACTTATGTTTATTTATTTTTTTCTTTTTATTAGAAATTTTTAATAAAATAGAACACATTGCAGGTGAAAGCGACAATGCACAAACTGCTGAAAATGCTATTGAAACTGCTATACATACAGCAAATTGTTTATACATAGTACCTGATAAGCCACTCATAAAGCACATTGGAACAAATACCGCCATAAGAACGGCTGCCATAGCAATAAGAGAACCGCCAACTTCACCCATAGTAATTTGCGTTGCTTCAAGAGCAGATTTACCGTCTTCAATATGCCGTTTTACGTTTTCAATTACAACAATCGCATCGTCTACTACTACCGCAACAGCAAGTACAAGAGCAAACAATGTTAGAAGGTTCAACGACATACCTAAAACCTTCAAAGCAATAAATGTACCTACTAAAGATACAGGAATAGTTACACAAGGAATTAGTGTTGCTTTAAAATCACCTAAAAACACAAATATAATTAAAATTACAATTAATGATGTTAAAAGAATAGTAAACTCAACTTCTGACATTGATTCATTAATAAAAGTCGAACTATCCATCATAATATCAAGTTTCAACGAATCAGGCAATGTCCCCGAAAGTTCATCCATAGTTTTATAAATATCATTACAGATTTCAACAGTATTTGCTCCGGGAAGTGGCATTACCTGAATTAAAGCCGCAGGTTTTGTATGAACAATACCGAACATTGAATACGATTTTGCACCCAATTCAACTCTGGAAAGTTCTTTAAGTCTTAATTTTGAACCGTCAGAGTTTGAACGTACTACAATATTTCCAAATTCTTCCGGAGTTTGTAATCTGCCTTTTGTTAAAAGAGAAAGTTTCAAACTCGGATTTGCATCTGTTGGCTGATCACCCAAAGCACCGGTAGAAATTTGTGCATTTTGGCTTGTAATTGCATTTCTGATGTCTGAAATTTTAACTTTATAACTTGCCAGTTTTGCAGGATCAAGCCAAATACGCATACTATAATCATCTGCACCAAATACATTAACAGAACCAACACCGTTAATTCTTTTTATTGCATCTTTAACGTAAATATTTGCATAGTTTGTTAAATCAAGTTGATTCCAAGAATCGTTTTCGGAACCCAAATTTAAGATAATAGCACCAGCCCCGCCAACTTTATTTTCGGCAGTTAATCCCTGTTGAACAACCTCTTGTGGCAGAAGGGATTGAACTTGTTGGAGCTTATTTTGAACATTCATAAGATTTATGTCATTATCTGTACCTGTCTTAAAAAATATGTTTAAGGTATAAGCACCGTCATAACTTGTAGAGGACATATAAATCATATCCTTTACACCATTAAGTTGAGATTCAAGAAGTGATGCGATAGAAGATTCAATAACCGCAGCACTTGCACCGGGATAATATGCAGATATTGTAACTTGCGGTGGTGTAATATTAGGATATTTTTCCTGTTGCAAACCAAATAATGAAATTAAACCTAAAATTACAATCAGCGTTGATATTACAACTGCAAATCTCGGTTTTTTTATGAAAAAATATAAATCTTTTTTATTTATTGCCATTCTAATACCTTTTATTATTTTTTATTGTTATTTTTTTCTTCAGAAACATATTTTTTCGTTTTTACCGGTTGACCTGTTTTATAAATATCTTGAATACCTTTCATGACAACAACATCATCATAATTCAATCCTCTTTCTACAATCCAGTTATTTTCGTAGTTATTATTTACCACAATATCTCTTTTAACTGCTTTTCCGTCTTTAATTACCCAAACATAATATCCTGTTCCCACATCAGTTTTTGTTGCAGATTGAGGAATAAGCATAACCTTATGCGGATGATTAACTCTTATTGTTACATTAACATAATCCCCCGGAACTAACAGCTCATCAGGGTTTTCAAATATTGCTCTCATTGTAACGGTACCGGTATTTTCATCAACTTTGTTATCTACAAACTCTATTTTACCTTCTTTTTCATAAGTTGAACCGTCTGCCAGTTTTAACAAGACTGATACTGTACTTTCATCCTTTGGATTTTCTTTATAATATCTTTTTAATTCAATAAAATCACCACTTTTTAACGGAAAAATAACTCTCATTGGATTTGTTGTATAAATTTGAGCAATAACTCCTGTTGACGGAGTAACATAGTTGCCGACCGAAACAATTGCTTTACCAATTCTGCCGTCCATTGGAGATGTTATATTAGTATAACTCAAATTTAAGTTTGCTTTATTCATATCAGAAACAGCACCATCCAGAGCGGCTCTGTTTTTATTTCTTTGAGTAAGAGCATTATCATAATATTCCCGACTTACTAAATCTTCTTTTAATAACTGTTCGGCACGTCTTAAATCAATTTCCGAATTATTATAAACGGCAGAATTTTCATTAACTCTTGCTCTTGCTGTTCGTGCAGCGTATGCATATTCATCAGGTTCAATTAAAAATAATTTTTGACCTTTTTTTACTTTATCACCTTCTTGAAAATATCTTTCTTGAAGCCAACCGCTAACACGTGCTATAACATCAACCGATTTTTGTGCTTCAATACGGCCTGAAGTACTAAATTCAGGTTTAATCTCTTTTGAAATTGGATTTGCAACTTCAACCTGCTTCGGTTGCGACATCATATATGAAGTTAATACCCCCGTAATAAGCGTTTTACCTTGATTAAAAAGTATTGGCACAAGAATAACTGCCAAAATACCAATAGTAATTTTAGTCTGCTTTGACTTCCAATCTATTTTCATACCTTTTCCCAGATTAATATTTAATACACTATGCCATTTTAACACAAAAAAAATTTTTTATAAAATATTTTTAATTTTAAAAATTTACATATAAAGCGTTGGTCAAAAATTTTATTTTGTGTTATCATAAGATATATAAATAAAATCATTATGAAAATAGAAGGAAATTTTGGATGCAAAATATTATACAAAAATTAGGAACATCACAAAACGTAATATTTTTACTTGGTATTATATTTTACGCTATATGTCTTTTTACAATAACAGATATAGCGTTAATGCTGTTTGTAACTTACGTCGTGGCTTGTGCATTAAACCCGATAGTTGATAAATTAGAAAAAAAATGCAATAGAAATATTGCAGCCGCTATTGTATTTGGTGGTTTTATAGGCGGTATATTATTAATGTTTCTGCCTATAATAATTATTGGCGGTAAAGAAATAGCTCATTTAGCCGCTCAATATCCTCAATATGTTGATCAAATAAAAGATTATGTTATGAATTCGCCTGTCGTAGAGGAGTTTGCAAACTCAGGTGGTTTGATAACCTCAATTACAAGTATTTCCAAAGGTGGACTATATATATTTGTATCAATGATTTTCACATACTTCTTAATGGTAGATAGAGATAAACTTTTAAATACTGCTTTAAGATTCTTTCCTAAAAAATCAAGGGAAAAAATTAATGAAATATATAATCTTTCTGAGCAAAAACTCAGCAGATTTGTATCAGGTCAATTTATTGCATCTGCAAGTGTTGGTTTAATTGTAATTATTGGTCTTCTAATATTAAAAGTAGATTCAGCTATTATACTTGGTTGTGTTTCTGCTGTTTTAGATATTGTCCCAATTGTTGGACCTGCAATTGCTTTAGTTATTTGCATCGCCGTAACATACAAATTAGGATGGACAGTGGTTATATTAACTGCTATAATTTTTATGATTGCTCAAATAGTTGAAAATAACGTTGTAAAACCGTATGTCTTTGGTAAATTTATGGATCTTCACCCAATAGTTATATATATATTCTTATTTGTCTGTGCTAAATACTTTGGTGCTGTTGGTGCAATTTTTGCTCCAGCAATAGCAGCAGATGTTTGCGTATTTATTGAAGAATTATATTTAAAAAATATGGATGAAGACGAAGAACAATAAAATAAAGGAAGGGTTATGATAAAAAAAATTTTTAAATTATTAGTTTTTGTAATATTTATTTCATTAGCAAATTCGAGTATTGTTTCAGCCGAAATGACAAAGAATTTTTATGGTTATCAGGTCAAAAATATTAACATCAGAGAACTTACACTTAAAATCAATAATGCTATTAAAGCATATCAAGGTGATGACAGTTTTCAACCTTTAGAAAACGTTAGTAATGCTTATATATATACTGACAAAAATTGCAGCTATTTTGTAAGATTGTATCCTTCTAATCAAAACACGAATATTTATGTTGTTTCAAATGAAGAATATAATGTTGAAGATAATGAAATGACAGATTTATTAAAACAATGGGGCTATCAAATTGATAAATTAGAAGATGAAGCTGCATTAAAAGAATATAAATTTGATTTCTTTACTCTGGCAAGAAAACAAGAATTAGGAAATTTTTATATATCACCTGACTTGGTTAAACCACTAAAAACAGGTATGAAAAAATTAAATAATCACATGGCAAAAGACAATAAAAAGACATCTGTATTCCCTTATGCTAATGATACAGAACCTATTGATTTAGATTGTGTTGATACAACAAGTTATTATGATAATGATACAAAAATTTCTGTTATACAAAAAGAGTATCGTTTAAAACAAAAAGAAAACAAATATGTACATGCTTACGAATACGTAATAACAAATAAAAGTAATTCGACAGCATCAGTTACAGCAACAAGTGAAAGACTTGCCGGCTTAAAAGACGTAACAACAGAATCATTTGTTGATTTAGACAGACTTGATTTAATTGACACGGTTGGTTCATTTCCTCCGGTAGTTGTTTTAACAGCAGGTACATCGTTGTTATGTAGTGTTCCTAACTGGGTAAGATTAGCAAAAATCACAAAAGAATCAAAAAGATATACCAATGCCTTACCTGAAAATTATGAACTTAAGCCAAAGGCTGATATGAGAATCTTAGTTTTAAAATACAAAGATGATCCTAAACCACTTAATTTTAATATTGAGTTTTCAAACGGAAAGACACATATCTTTTCATTTTAGAATTTTGAAAATAGCATAGTAATAAAATAGAGTAAGATAATTATTATCTTACTCTATTTTAGATATATCTGTACTAATTCCTATTAATTTGCAAGTTGCCTGTCTATTTCTTCTATAACTTTTTCAACAGTTGCTTCTGATACAACTTCTTCATTTACTTTTACATAAGGTGCTTTTGAATACTCCCAATTTATAGAACATAGTCCTAAGCAATTAGAAGCCGTAACTTCAACTTTATCACCATATTTTTTGGGGATAATGTCATGTAATTCTTGCAAATTTGCACCGCCCGTTATAAAGCAAGTTGTTCCTGTACATACTTTTACTGAAATTTTCTCCATAATTAACTCCTTTATATAAACTGTACTTCAACTTTTTTGCCTGTAAGCAGTATTGTCTTAACTTTATCAATATAGCTTCTTATTTTTTAGCACTTCCCATGCAAACTTTAAATTCATTTGTCATTTTTATTTTCTTTTACTTCATCATTATTTGTAAATTGCAAAAAACTTCCGATTAAGTTTTCATTCCATACCTTTACTTCTTCAGGAACATCCAAAATGCATGTTGTAAAATTCCAAATATACTTTATTCCTGAACCTGCAAGGTAATTTGCAACACTCTTTGCAGATTCTCTCGGAACAGTCAAAATTGCAATCTCAACACCCAATCTTTGAGATAAATTCCCGACTTTTGTAATATCAAAAACTTCTCTGCCGTTAATCGTTGTTCCTATTTTATTCGGATTATTATCAAACATTGCCAGAACATTTAAACCATAATCCTGAAAGTTTGAATACTTTGCAAGAGCAGAACCCAAATTTCCAGCACCAATAATAAATACGTCTTTTGTCTGTTTAAATCCAAGTTTTTCTTCAATTGCTTTTTTCAAAAGTTTAGCATCATAACCAATGCGAGCCTTTCCGGGTTTATCAAGATATTTCAAATCTTTTCTTACTTGCGAATTATCAATATTAAGTAATTGCGAGATTTTCAAACTGGAAATATATTTTTCATCTCCTCTCAAATCATCAAGAATAAAATGATATAATGTCAAACGTCTTATAACTTTATCAGGAATCTTCATACTTTTATCGCTCTTTTTAAGTCTTTACCTTTATTACAACTTTTTCAATTAAAAAAGAAAGGGGCGGGACTTTGTATAATACTTATGACAAAGTCCCTTAATCAGATATTAAACAATACCTTCGTAAGCATCTAAAAAGATTTGCTTAATTTCACTCATAAGAGGATATCTTGGATTTGCACCCGTACATTGATCATCAAATGCTCTTTCTACCAAAGTATCCAAATTAGCCTTGAATTCATCTTCTTTAACGCCAAACTCTCTTATTGATTTTGGTAAGTTGATTTCTGTCATCAAATTATCAACTGCTTTAATTAATAATTCTACTTTTTCATCATCATTCTTTCCGCCCAAATTCAATTCATCGGCAATTTGACCATATTTAGCCTTAGCACAAGGGAACTTGTATTGAGGGAAGATTGCTTGTTTTGTAGGTTTATCAACAGCATTATATTTAATAATTTGTCTTATTAACAACGCATTTGCAACCCCATGCGGAATAGAATACATTGCTCCGAGTTTATGTGCCATTGAGTGACATAAACCCAAAAATGCATTTGCAAAAGCCATACCTGCAATTGTTGCAGCGTAGTGCATTTTTTCTCTTGCAACAGGATCATTTGCACCTTCGTTGTAAGAACGTACTAAATATCTGAATACTTGCTTTGTTGCTTCCAAAGCATGAGCATTGGTAAAGTTTGTTGCCATACATGAAACATAAGCTTCAAGTGAGTGAACCAAAGCATCGATACCGGAAGCAGCAGTCAAACCTTTTGGCATGTGATCAACAAAATTTGGATCTACAATTGCCATATTTGGTGTCAAAGCATAATCTGCAATTGCATATTTGTAATGAGTTTTTTCATCTGTAATAATAGCAAAAGGAGTAACTTCCGAACCTGTACCTGAAGTTGTAGGAATACATACCATTGTGGCTTTTTTACCTAAATCCGGAATTTGACATATTCTCTTTCTGATATCCATAAATCTCATTGAAATATCAGCAAAGTTTGTTTCAGGTTGTTCATATAACAACCAAATAATTTTTGCAGCATCCATAGGAGAACCGCCACCTAAAGCAATAATTACATCAGGTTCATAAGGTTTAACTATTTCCATAGCTTGCTTAATCGTTGCAATTGTAGGATCAGGTTTAACATCAAAAAATACTTCATGGTCAATTCCTACTTCATCAAGAGTTCGAGTAATTATATCAACGGCACCGGAATTAAATAAGAAACGGTCTGTTACAATAAATGCACGTTTTTTACCTTTAAGAACTTTCAGTGCCAAATCTGTTGCACCACGTTTAAAATATACTTTCGGAGGAACTTTGAACCATAACATATTTTCTCTCCTTTCTGCTACAGTTTTATAATTTAATAAATGTTCAACACCAATATTGCCCGATACTGAGTTTCCGCCCCAAGAGCCACAACCAAGTGATAATGACGGTTCAAGTCTGAAGTTATATAAATCACCTATACCACCTTGTGAAGCAGGTTGATTAATTAAAATACGGCAAGAAGGCATTTTTTCTGCATAAGCATTAATTCTTTCAGATTTTCTTTCGTCTGTATACAGAACTGATGTATGACCCGCACCACCTTTTAAAACTAACTCATGTGCCATTTCAGCAGCTTCATCAAAAGATTTCGCTTTATACATAGTCAAAATTGGCGATAATTTTTCTCTTGAGAATGGGTCATTCCAATCCATTTTTGCTCTTTCGCAAAGAAGTATTTTTGAATCTTCAGAAATTTTAAATCCAGAAAGTTCTGCAATTTTGTGAGCAGGTTGTCCTACAATTAACGGATGTGCCGTTCCTCTTGCAGAATCAACAAATGGAAGATCTATCATTTTCTTTTGTTCTGCTTTACTAACAAGATAAGCACCACGATATACAAATTCCTTTTTAACCGCTTCGTAAACATCTTCAACAACAATTACAGATTGTTCAGATGCACAAATCATACCATTATCAAATGTTTTTGACATAAGTATTGAAGATACAGCCATTTTAATATCAGCAGTTTCGTCAATAACAGCAGCAGTATTTCCCGGTCCAACACCTAAAGCTGGTTTACCTGATGAGTATGCAGCCTTAACCATACCCGGACCGCCTGTTGCCAATATACATGCAATATCAGGATGGTGCAATAACGCATCTGATAATTCCATTGAAGGTTCATCAATCCAACCTATAATATCTTTTGGTGCTCCGGCTTCTACTGCGGCATCAAGAACTACACGTGCGGCTTCGATTGTAGATTGTGTTGCACGAGGGTGCGGTGAAAATACAATTGCATTTCTTGTTTTTAGGCATATTAAAGCCTTAAAAATTGCAGTTGATGTTGGATTTGTTGTCGGAATAATACCTGCAATAATACCAAGAGGTTCTGCCACTGTCTTTGTACCATTAATTTTATCTTCTTTTATAATTCCACAAGTTTTTGCATTTTTATGCTTGTTAAAAATATATTCGGAAGCAAAGTGATTTTTAATAATTTTATCTTCCAAAACACCCATGCCCGTATCTTCAACAGCCATTCTTGCAAGAGGTATTCTCATTTTATCAGCAGCAGTAGCGGCTGCTTTAAAAATTTTATCAACGTCCTCTTGAGAAAATTTTGCATATTCTTTTTGTGCATTTTTTACTCTTTCAAGTAAATCGTTCAAAGCATCAATAGTATTAACTACCCCTTTGATGCTTTTGATTTTAATTGTTTTTTCTTCTTTTTTTGTTTTAGCTTTCGGCATAATTTTATCTCCCTAATTGTGATTAAATTCCTTAATTAAAATACTAATATACATAAAATATTTTGTCAACATTATTGCAAATAAAGAATATTAAGATTTGATAATTATACATCAAAAATCACTATATATTTACAAATTGGGAAAAAAATCACAATATAACTGAGTATAAAAAAATTTCTTTTATTATCAATAATATATACACACTTATTACGAAATCAAAAGATTAAGATAAAGTATTTAAATAAATTGCAGACAAAAATGATATATGCTTTGATATACATTTATAATTTATTTAACCATTTAACGAGCCTGTATTCAATAAAAGCAAATTTATAATAAACAGTTAAAAATGAAGGTAAAACATTATCATTATGAGATAATTCTTTTATTTGATTATCTAATTTTGATTTATCTACATAACCACCGAAGGTATAAAACGGAATAATAGTTTTTTCGTTAAAATTGTTATTAATCAAAAAACTTTTAACAGGCAATGATATATTACCTTTCCAGACAGGACTTCCTATGAATATCACATCATAATTTGAAATATCAATTTTATTTGTTTTTGGAATGTAATCTTTTTGCATTTGTTCGGTAACAAGATTATTGAGTTTTATTGCATCTATATTTTCATATTCTTCTGATTTGATATTTTCAATATCACAGTTCAGATGTTGTTTTATCATTTTTGCAATATACTCAGTATGCTTGCTGTGAGAATAATATACAATTAAAGTCTTTTTGCTAAATAAATTATTATAACTAACATTTTTATTTAAATACCAATTTATAGCAAAAGTGAAAACAATTAACGCTAATATTGCGAAAACAGCTCCATATAAAAATATTCTTTTATTCATAATTATTTCCTGTAAATCTTTTACAACAAAATTCTATCATAAACAATATTACAAAAAGCCGTTTGTCAAACACCCACTATATTAGATGTTAAATTTTGAAAATTTTGAGAACCAAAAACCATTGATTTTTCGTTTAAAATCTGCATAATTATTACGAAGAAATTTTACAGAACTATAAATTATCAGATAACAATTTAGTATTTTCTTTAGAAATCATATCAGCAAGTTCTTCTTCTGTCGGCAAAACAGTTTTATATTTACTTGCAAATATTTGCTGACTTTCCTGAAGAACGGAATATTTAACCATAGTTTCAGATTTATCTGTACACATAATTATACCAATAGTCGGGTTGTCATCTGCTCCACGTTTTAATTCGTCAAACATTCTGACATACATATCCATTTGCCCAATATCTGCGTGAGATAATTTTGTAGTCTTTAAATCAATAACAACAAAGCATTTAAGTAAATAGTTATAAAACACTAAATCAGCATAAAAGTGGTCAGTTTCTGTGCTAATTCTAAATTGACGAGCAACAAAACAAAAACCTTTACCAAGTTCAAGCAGGAATTTTTGTAAATTGCTGATTAAAGCGGATTCCAAAGCACTTTCTTTACCCTCAATATTTTCAGGCAAATCAAGGAACTCCAATACATAAGGATCCTTAATAAATTCTTTTGTATCAATTACTGCCGGCAAACATTTTTCGGTATCATTTACTTTTTCTTGCGTAGATAAAAGTCTGTGATAATACCCGCTTTTGATATTTCTTTCTAATTGGCGATAAGACCAATTTTGATATGCAGCTTCAGTTAAGTAATAGTTTCTTTCTTCCTGATTATCAATTCGAATAATTCTTGCAACATTTGACCAAGATAAATTCGCTAGACACTGTCTGTCGAATTCTGGATAAGTCAGATAAAATTGACGCATGTTCTTCAAATTGGCTTCCGAAAAACCTTTGCCGAACGTGTCGGTTAAATATTTTGACAAATTCTCAATAAGTTTTGAACCGTATTCGGCACGAGAGCTTCCGCCCTGTTCTGTCTTGTAATTTGCTCTATCTCTGCCCTGTCGTGGCTTTACTTCGTAGTCGCCACTACGGGCATTCACTTCTTCGGGCTTGCTGCTATCGCAGACATCGCCCTACGCAAATTCCGCTTCTTCGACAATACGTTGACCGATTTTCCAATAAGTTTCAACCATAATGGAGTTAACTGTATGGTATGCTTTCGCACGAGCAACATTGAGTAACTCTGCTATATCGGTATAAATTTTAGAAACTTCATTTGCCATGAATACCTCCGAACACCTTTATTTTAGCATAAAAATAGCATTATTAAATGCGAACAATATTGGTTAATACCAAGAGATGCACAAAAACCACCTGAAAAGCAACGAAATAGATAGTCGAGTTGATTTTATGTTAATATTATTTTATGAAAACATTTTATGATTGGTGTATTGAGAATAACAGAGAAGATTTGCTAAAAGAATGGCATCCAACTAAAAATGCTGAAAATACACCACATAATATTGGGTATGGAAGCAATAAAAAAGTGTGGTGGAAATGTAAAAAAGACCATGAATGGCAAGCATATCCAAATTCACGAGCAAGGGGTGATAGTTGCCCATATTGTAGCAATAAAAAAGTTTTATCTGGATATAATGATCTTGCAACAACGCACCCAGAAATAGCAAAGGAATGGCATCCAACAAAAAATAGTAGTATAAAACCTACAATGTTGACTTCTGGCTCTAATAAAAAAGTGTGGTGGAAATGTAAAAAAGGGCATGAATGGGAAGCAAATGTAAACAATCGTGCAAGGCAAAATCAAGGTTGCCCAATATGCAGTAATAAACGAGTTCTTCAAGGTTATAATGATCTTGCAACAACGCACCCAGAAATAGCAAAGGAATGGCATCCAACAAAAAATGGTGATTTAAATCCTACTATGTTTGTTGCTGGTAGTCATCAAAAAGTATGGTGGCAATGTGATAAAGGACATGAGTGGCAAGCCAAAATAGATAACCGAATAAGGCAAAATCAAGGTTGTCCAGTATGCAGCAATAGAAAATTACTTAAAGGTGTGAATGATTTACAAACATTAAATCCAAGGGTTGCAAAAGAGTGGCATCCAATTAAAAATGGGAATTTAACTCCTGAAAATGTTTCAATAAACTCCACTTCTAAAGTATGGTGGCAATGTGATAAAGGACATGAATGGCAGACTTCTGTTATAAATAGAACTTTAATGCGACAAAATTGCCCAAAATGTTCAGAAGAAAAAAGAATTTCCTTTCCTGAAAAAGCAATATTTTTCTATATAAAACAATGTTTCCCTAATGCTATTGAAAATTTTAAAATACCATATACACAAAATTCAGAACTTGATATTTTTATAGAAGAATTAAATTTAGGCATAGAGTATGATGGATATTACTACCATAAAAATAATCTAAAAGATATAAAAAAATATGATATATGTAAAAAATTCGGTTTGCAATTATTGAGAATCAGAGAGTTAGGTTGTCCACAGAATGATAATATCGCAACTCAATGTTTTTACGTGCAAGGAAGAAAAGATTCTGACTTAAATAATGCCATAAATTGTATTTTTAAGTTTATATACGAGAATTATGGACAAAATAATATAATAGATATAAATGTTGACAGAGATACCTTAAAAATATATAAATTAATTGAAATTCAAGAAAAAGAAAACTCTTTAGCAAATAAAATACCCAATTTAATTAAAGAATGGCATCCTACTAAAAATGGGAATCTGACACCATATAATACTGCTGCAAATAGTAATATTAGGGTATGGTGGCAATGTGATAAAGGACATGAGTGGCAAGCAGCAGTGGCATGGAGATACAGAGGCGATAAGTGTCCATATTGCGTTAATAAAAAGGTCTTATCAGGATATAATGACCTAGATACAACACATCCGAAAATAGCAAAAGAATGGCACCCTACAAAAAACGGCACTTTAGAACCTACTGATGTTATTGCAGGATCGGAGAAAAAAGTTTGGTGGTTATGTGATAAAGGGCATGAATGGCAAGCTTCATTAGTAAATAGGACAAGACAAAATCAAGGGTGTCCTTTTTGTAATAATAGACGAGTTCTTCAAGGATATAATGACCTAGCTACAACGCATCCAGAAATAGCAAAGGAATGGCACCCTACAAAGAATGGTGAATTAAAACCTACAATGGTAACATATGGTTCAAAACAGAAAGTATGGTGGCAGTGTGATAAAGGGCATGAGTGGAAAACAGCTATCACTTCAAGAAGAAAGGGTGGTAGTGGCTGTCCAGAATGTAGAAAGAAAAAGAAAAGATAATATGCAAATAGATAAAGAAAAACAATTTAAAAAATTAAAAAAACATAGATTTTGGAATGGTTTTATAAAATTTCTTGCGTGGCTGTTAAAGTAGATTTAATCTTCCCAATGCAGAAAATAAATATAAGTATTATGTACTTAAAAACTAATTAAGTCTATTTAATGTATTTATTAATTGTTCATCTAAGTAATTTTGTACATCTCCAAAGGAATGAAAATTATTCTCAACAATAATATCAAGAGAATTAATTAAAGAAATTCTTATGATACTTTCGATTTTTTTTACAAAATAGTATAAAATAAAATATTCATCATTTATATCGGAGCCTTGTAAATTGTCTAAATATTTCTTGATTTTACTATAATAATCACTTTTAATATCGCCAGAATGAACAATAATACTTCTTGTTTTATAAAACATATTCATAATTTCTAAAACATTGTTTTTGATTAGACTGCTTGTTCTATACTTTAAACGGTAACTTAATTCATCATGTTCATTCAACAGAGTACTTTCAAATATAATTGCCAATTTCAAAATTTTATCTTTATAATCATTAGAACTATAATATTGAGATAAATAATTGCTAGCAATACCCAAAATAGAATAATCAATTTTATTTATTTTATCATTTATAGATTTTATTGATTCAAATATTTCTAATGTACATTCATAAAGTTCAATTGGGAGTTTATTTTCATTATAATTTCCAAAGTTAATAGGGTTTTGCGGTGTAGATGTAGATGCAGATTGTGAATCTTCCGAAAACATGTAAAAGTTACCTATTATACAATCTCCTTTTTGTGCTATTCGCATAATAAATAATAATTTATCTATTTTTCTTGCTTCTGCTATTCTTACATTTTTTATTTCTTCATTATTTAATGTTTCGTCAAATATAATTTCTTTAAAAATACAATACTTTGGAATATTGCGAAATTGAGATAAAGGATCTGTCGGTCTAATATCAAAGTCTAATAACTCGAATATTTGATTATTTTCACCATTTGGTATGAAACTTTTATCTTTTGTTTTTAATGTGTTTTTTGAGATAAAACAATAATCATCTATTAAAACTTTGCCTAAAAGTTCTTTTTCAATAGAAATGTTGTAAATTGGAATTATTATATATACTTTAGTATTTTTTGAATTATTACCCATTCAAACACCCATATACTGATTATTATAATGCTATCATAAAATAAAAATAACTTTTTTTTAACAAATTCCCAATAGTAACCGTAGGAAACTTTTTGTATGCCTCGACAACATTTTCTCAAACATTAGAAATGTCTCCAAAATCTATTTCTAAATTGTATTAAATATTTTCCCAAGATGCTTGAAGCATTAAATATTGCGTATACTTTTTCAATGGGGTGTTTATATGGATTATTTAGTGTGTTTTGGGCATCGGATATATCATGAGTATCTTTTAAGATAGAACGTAATTGTTCATTTTGTTGTTGTTTCCTTTGTTGTGCTAACTCAATTTGTCTTATTTGTTCGTCATATTCTGGCATAATTTGCTCCTTTCTTTTGCTGTATATTTTATTACATTGCTTGTATAGTTGTATTGCAAAATTCTTGCAATTTTCTTATTATAACATATTACAAAAAACTTGTAAACCCTTGTGCTACTTAACAAATAATTATTTGTCAAGTCTGATTGTGTTGTTGTGTAAAGATTTTAATGCTTTCTTTTTTCTTTCACGCTAATGTTGTGTGCAAAGGAGGTCATTATGGAAAAAGTCGGGATAAATATTACTGCAAAGGAATTTAAGCAAATTAGTAAATGGGCAGAGAATGTTTATAATATAGCCGTTATCGTTGATTATCGCTTGGTTGTCGGCGTTAAACGGGCACGCTCACGCTTAAGCCATCTGCCGACATTCCGCTTTGTATCAAATCAACCTGAAATAGAAGAATGCTACAACCTCACACCTGTAATTAAGAATTTAAGACAAAACACCGACCTATTAAATGCATTTTTTATTGATAACGAAAAATTATAAAATTTAACTTTACCCCAAAAACTATACTATACCCCAAAAAGCACCTAAATTATGTCCTGTGTGCAAGTACGTACAAGCATATTTCTTACGTAGAGCAGAAAATAATAATTAAATATAGAGGTCAAATAAAAAGGGATACTAACAGTCATTAGCACCCCTTTTAATATTATTTTATTTTTTAAATTTTATTTTATATGTTTCTCAATTTCAGATGTTATATCATCTCCACCGTATAGAACAATACCTTTTGATAGTACTATGTCATATCCTTGAGCTTGAGCTTCTTTTGCTATTACACCTGATATATTTTTATCTATTGCCATTAACTTTTCTGCGTAGTTCTTTTTTATAGCTTCTTGTTTTTTTGCGAAAGTTTCGTCATATTTAGCAATTAATTTTTCTTTACCTTCTTTTGTTTTTTGTTTTGCTACATCTTCTCTAACTGTTGTTAACCATTTTTGTAAATCTTGCATTTTCTTTTCTTGTTCTTCTTTTAATGCTTTTACTTGATTAGAAGATGCAACAATCTTATTTACATCTACAACTGCAATTTTTTTTACTTCCGATGCCATTGCAAAATTATTAAAGCCTAAACTTAATACTAATCCTAATCCTAATACTATTAAGCCTATTGTTTTTAATTGTGTTCTCATTTTATTACTCCTTTCATTTATATTATAAATCAATAATTGAATCAGAACTATTATTTGACATTAATTCATATAAAATTTGATTTTCTGTTGCTTTATCTACGTTTATAAATTTTATATCCGCATTATTGCCGTAAACTCTCGTTACTTCAGCCTGAATTGTTTTTGGACTATTGTTGATATTTAAGTTTATTTTTATTTTTTGTCCGACAGTATAATTTTGGTTTTCAATAATTGCACCATTTACAGACATATTTTTAATAGGAATATCAGATATAATTGTTCCTAAATTTTCTGCACTAAAGTTCAATGCCGTTTGACTTATATTTACAGGATTAATAACTTGTAAATCAGGTTGTGTATTTTTGTTTTCCAACTCTATTTTATTTTCTTTGTATGTCAAATTATAAAAACTGCCTTCTGTATTGAATTTGTTTACAACTCTATCAGGATTAAAGTTTACAACAGGAGCTGATGTGTTAATTACACTTGTATTATTCATTCCTAAACTAAATTCGCCTGTTTTTTGAGTATATAATTGTACAGTTGAATCAATAAGATGAGTTAAATTATTATCCAATACAACTCTATGAATATAGTTTTTAAAAGAGCCAGATTTATTAACATTTGCATTTGATATTTCTAAATTTACGCCTGCAGTACTTACATTTGCAGTATTTGATACCATTTTATTTATATTTATACTTGAACCTGTGTCATTAATACTTATATCATTTGTGGCATTTAAAGTTCCAAGAATATTTATACCGTTAGTACCTGCATTTGCCGCATTTTCAATATTTAAATTGCCGTTTGTAGCAGTTATGATTGAATCTGCACCTGTATTTATACCATATTCAGAATTGTAACTGATTATATTTATATCTCCGTTACTTGCTTCAATTGATGATGAAATTAAAGTATTACCTTTTCCATAGTTGTATATGTCTAAATCACCTTTTCCTGCATTTAGAATATATCCGTCTATTGAAATTCCGCCAACTGTATCAAGACCGTCATCTTTTATAGACGCTATAATTATATCATTTACGGCATTTGCATTACCTTCGTTAAGCACAAGAACTGCATCTTTTTCAATTTTTAAATCTCCGTCATAGTTAAGTATTGCAATATTACCGTTTTTAGTTGAAATAGCTCCGTTTACAGACGTTCCGTAATCTTCATTATATACTGTTGCTTCATTATTATTAGTAATAATAACACTGCCGTTTTCATTCGTAATTGTTCCGTTGATAATTGCACCATAAGATGAATTGTCAAGTGTTTGTTTACTTGCATTTGTTATAATAACATCACCGTTTTTATTATTAATTACAGCATTTTCGCCAATAAATAAATTTCCTCCACCGTTATTTAATATTTCCAAATTACCGGTATTACTATCTTCATCTGCTGATACACTGTAATTGTTTATATTACCTGTAATAATAAATGAACCGCCGCCTTGATTATCAAGAGTTATACTTGATGTTCCAGTTTGAGTTGTATTATTATGAATATCACCCATAATAATAAACATTCCATTACCGACATTTGTTAATTTGACATCTCCGGTGCCGTTATAAAGTTCATAGTTTGGTCCTAATATTACAGCACCATTATCTCCATATTCCACAGTTGTTCCTGAATCAGAATCATTTCGTGAATTAATATAATTAATATCTCCGCTTGCACCGCTAATATAACGATAAATTCCTTGCTTTGCATAAACATTTACAGTTTCATCATCATAATAAGGTCCGTCGTTAGATGTTATAATAACATTTCCATTATTTGCGTTTATATCTGTATATCTTATATCTGTTCCTCCACTGGCACTGTTTGTTATTATAACATTACCGTTTTCAGATTGAATAAGATTTTTGTTATCTGCAGTACCATTAATAATAGTATTAATTACTGGATTAGTACTTGTACTATTATTAGTTATGGAAATATATCCCGTATCAGTTTTTATTGCACCTGCTATGGATAAGTTACTTGTAGAATCTTTATCATTTTCTATAAGTATGTTACCTCTTTTATATGCAGTAATATCACCTTTAAGAGTAATACTTCCGCCCTTACTTTCTCTTGATGAATATCCTGAGTTTGTTATTTTTATGTTATAGTCTTTTCCAACAGGCACTTGTGTATTACTATCATTTAAAGTTATACTACCACCATCAAGTGTTAAACTTTCGCCCATTGAATATATTTCTATGTTACCTAAGGATGCTTTAATTGCTCCTTTAAGCGTTGTGTCATCTGATATTGTTGCAATTATAATTTCACCATTATCATTTGTTATATCATTTACGGTTAATTTATCAGAACCTAATGTTAAAATGGTTAAATCGCCCTTTTTTGTATATAAACTTTTTTGTATATCAGCACCGCTTGATGACAATATATTAATATTTCCATCCTTATTTGTAATATTTTCGGTAATATCAACTTTAGCATCAGCGTTTTCATTAAGGATGGTTATGTTTCCTTTACCGGAACTAATATCCGCAACACTTAATTTTTCATTTCCATTTGATGTAACTAAAATATTGCCTTCTTCTGTTGATATTGCTCCTGCAAGAGTTGTATTTTTGGCCTTTGATTCTACTGTTATATTACCTGCTTTTGATACATTTAAACGACCTAATGAGGATAAAATAAATGATTCAGCAGTATTTCCTTCTTGAATAACAGTAATATTACCGGTTGAAGCTGTTATTGCATTTTTAATTGATACATTTCCTGTTGTTTCATTAATACTTATATTACCGATATTATTGTTAATTGAACCTATAATAGTTGAACCGTTTGTTGAATTAATATTTATCTCACCGGTTGCATTAATATCGTACTTAGCAGAACTGTCATCTAAGGTAATACCTTTTGCATTTATTGATAAGGTACCTTTATTTTCAAGAGCTTCCGTACCTATTGCATTTGTAATAGATCCTGCAAGTTCAGTTTCTGCATTGTTAGATGTTATCGTTGTATCGCCTGTTATATTTGAAATTTTTGTTGCATTCTTATTTGATGTTTTCACTGTGTAATCATTTGAAAGATTATGAACAATAATTTTATGATTTGTATTATTTACAATATCAACTTTTCCATTGCCGGATGAGTAAGTATAAGTTCCGTTTCCTGTAATATTATCAGAATCAATTGTAATTGATCCTTTTGAAGCATCTGTAATATAGATATGGATGTTTCCGTCATTATCTCTAACAGCTTTAATGTTATTATCAGACATTAAATAAACTGATTTACCGTTTTTGTCCATATTAATAACGCCATCTTCATTCAATGTAAGTTTATTATACAAAGTATCATCAATTGTAATATTTCTAATTGAATTACCTGCTTTTACGTCAGCATTATTTATGAATTGAGATGTTTTAATATTAATATCTTTACCTGCAAATAATTTTGAACCGTTATTCATTTGCATTTTATCTGATTTTGTAACAAGAACATTTCCTTGCGTAGCAACAAGTTGCTTAAAGTTACCATCTGCAAGATTATTGAATATTATATCTCCACTATCATTAAATATGCTTGTAGGAAGTAAGCCGTTAGTATTATATATTCCGTTAAAGACAATGTTTGATATATTTGATTTTACTAAAAGCGGATTATTGTGGTCATAGTATGTATTTATCTCTATTGCATTTGTAATATCACTTATTCCGTTTGTTTTTTGTACATTATGAGAAGGTGATGGTGTATAAGCAATTCTGCCAGGTTGACTATAATCAACACCATTTATAATTAAACCTCCACTTGTATAATTATACAATACATCGTTAAAAATCATACTTCTAGATGAATAGTTATCAATTTTTAAACCAGGTGTTGATGTTTGAATTTCACCAGTTCCTGTTAAGTTATTTAATCCGCTTATTGTAACTTTAGAACTTTTAAAGTTTATATTATAGAACATAATAGAACCGTCTGCCAATTTTCTTTTATCACAATTTTCTATTTGTTCAATTCTAGATTGCTTGTTATTTTTTGATTCTTGAAGTTCAGCCAAATGATTTATTATAGTCTGTTTTGAATTATCAAGTTGTTCTATTATTGAATTAATACTATCAATATTTGCTTGAATATCATTTATTATATCATCTTTATTATCAATTACATAATATTAATATAATTGACCATTTTTAATATATGTAGGTATTGAATATTTTCCATCGGCTACGGTTTCATTTGATATGTCTTTTAGATACAACTCAGATAATGTTGTAATAACAGCTTGTTTATAATTGGCAGATATATTATTATCATTATTAACTGCTGTTGTTATTGTTGCAGTTATTGAAGCTGCATCAGTATGATTAATATTATTTGAAATATTTTCAAGCAGTGCAGTTGCTTTTTCTGTTGAAATTCTTGTTTCTGCAGAATCTCCTGATGCATTAACAATTCTACCAACAATATCATCAGACATCTGTTGTTGTGTCATTATATTTTGAATGTCATATAATTTATTTTTAAGAGCTTGATATTCAGATTTATAAGTATTTTGTTTGGCTTTGTTATTGTTAATGTTTTCTTCCCAATGCATATTATTATATAAATCCAATTCTTTATCTATATCCGCAATATCATCTTTTAAATTTAAATATTCCGGATCTTTTTTAGGATCATAATCACTTTCAGCAAATGAATAGTTTGAACCCTCTTGCATGGTTTCACTGATTACGTTTCCGTCTTTATCAATTTTTACATATGCTGAATTGCCTCCACCTGTAATCAGTTTACCGTTAAGATTTATATCCATATTATTGTTGTTTGTTCTATTATTATGTCTCCATTTTTTATGAATAAATCCAAGATAATAACTGTCTTCATTTTGGTTTGTATTATAATTAGCTGTTCCGTCATTTCTGAAAATATTAATATCTCTGCCTGATTGAACAACAGAGTTTGTATCCACATCAAGATTTCCTTTTAAACTTGTTGTAATTCCACCATAGGCATGTGTAACAGGTACAGCAGCTTTTGCCGTAGCATAAGATCCTGCGACAAGGTTGTTGTTTGTATCATTGTAGAATTTTATATTTACATCATCTACTATTGTTTGTAATCTTGAATTTTTCAAATTAACATTACTGTTTACAGTTAAATTAGTTTCTGCAGTTGCGTAGGCACCTGAACCAAAACCTCTTGCATCTACATTTGTTACTGAAGATAAATCTGATTTAATATCCATTAAAATATTCAAATCATTATTTGCCATAACATAAGAATCAATAATATTTAATGTATTATTGTTTGTTACATTCAAATAAGAATATGCTTTGTTTTCTGCCGCAAAACCGCCTGAAGAACCATCAACATATTGTTTAAATTCTGTAACAGGTTTTATTTGAGATGTAAAATTATTTGTTGCATAAAGTTTTGAATTATTTTTAATATCTATTGTTGTATTTTGTTTAATATCTGTATTCAAAGTTAATCTATCAACATCAACAAATCCGCCAAAAGCATTTTTTACCTTTGTTTCGCTACCTGATTTTGTCGTAGATTGTGCTGTAAGATTTATGTTCTTTGCCGTTATTTTTGAATTATCAAAAATCATACTTGCTCTTGCAGAAGCTTCTCTTTTTGCTTTTGTAATGTTTATGGATACAAAACCTCCACCTACACTGTTTTGATCCATTGTAAGTATGTTAGTGTTATTTATATTTGCATTAAAATCTCCTTTATTGTTAACATTTGCATTTTTGAATTCAAGTATATTTGATGCATCCATTACTGCATTTACACCATCACTTGCACTCTTTGAAATAGCTACCAAAGCTGCTTTGATATTACTTGTATATACCTCTGATTCGTTTGTTGCATCAGAATCAATTGTAGTAGCATTTAATAATGAGTCATTATTTGATGTTAATCCATATGAAATCTTTGATGTACCGCTAACATCAGATTTTAATCCGAGTACATCTATTACTAACGCACCTACATTTGTAGCATTTGCATCAGATAAAGCCTTTCTTAAAACGTTTTGTTTTAAATCAAGTGAATTTGCATTTATAATACCTAAAGTACTAATGTTCGTAGAATTATTTACTATTGAATTTAAGTTGCTTCCATATCCTGATACAATAGATACTCTAACTGAAGATAATTTTGTACTTGCATTTGCTTTATCACTTAATTCAGCCTTAATTGCATTTTGAATTTCTATATTAGAATTTGCATTACCTAAAGTAATCTCATTTGAGCCATCAGCTATGGCATTAACTGACATTTTTCCGAAAGATAATCCTGAAACATCAACATTTTTTGCATCTCCACCAGCAGATGCAGATTTATCAGACATTGATTTAATGGTTAAATTGTTTGCTTTGATAGATTTTCCTGCAACAATTGCTTTAGTTGTTCCTGATGCATTTGCTTTTTGGTTCATAACAGAAACCGTAAGTCCTGAAACATTAACCTTTGAAGGAGTTTCTGCAACTGCTTTTACTGTACCTGCAGTTTTATTATCAGATTTTAAACCCGATAATACATTTATATCTCCGGCAGTTAAAGTTAATCCGTCATTACTGTCATTAATACCTGCATTTGTTGTTGCATTTGCTATTGCTGATGTATTATCAACATTTACATCAACAAGTGATACGGCTATTGATGAAAATCCGTTTTTAACATCAATGCCATTATTGTATGCATATATATTCAAACTGTCTGTAATATCAATGTTTCCTGTTGCATCAATTAATGCTTGGCTTAGTGCATTGTCTTCAGCTTTTGATACTGTTACATCAACTCCAAGTCCTGATACTGTAACTTGTTTTAAACTTGTATTAATTGAATCATTAAAAGATGATGTTATATTCATATTTTTAGCTTTAACATCAACATTGCTGCCTGTTATGGTAGATATTGTATTATTTTCTTCTTTGATATTTGCAACTTTAACTGCAACACCTGCAGCACCGGATACGCTTACTATCGTAGAATCAGCATTTATTGTATTTTTCGAATCAGAAGTAATATTCAAGTTTCCTGTTGCACGAACAATTGCATCAGATAGACTTGATTTTGTGAGAGCTTGATTTCTAAAATATGCAACACCTGCATCAATATTTGCACCTGAAACTGTAACTCCTAAAGCTTTCGTATCAGATTTAATAACACTGTCTGATGTTAAATTTACATTTTTTGATTCTACATTACCACCTGAAATCTTAGCATTGGTTTTATACTTCATTTTTGTTACAAATACGCTTGCACCAATAGCTCCTACTCCGGCAGATATTTTTGTATTTTGTTGTTTTGAAGTATCACTATCATAGCCTTTTAATGTATTAGAAGCCTTTACATTAGTATTTCCTGTTGTTTTTACTTTTGCATTTATATTTGAAACAGTACCCTCATTTTCATCACCTGTTACAGGAGAATATGCTGCTTTCATCTCATTCGCCGTTGTTGTTGAATAATTTGATGCTGACTTATTAAAATTACCTGTTACATTACTTACAGCATTTGCCAAGTGCATATTATCACCATTTTCGACGTCATTAACATTGAGTTTTCCGCCGATATTGTTGATATTAACCAAAGCACTTGCAGTAATTGCACCAGCTCCGATATTTAATTCATTTACATCAAGTCCTATTACTGAATTTGAACCTATATCGAGCGAAGTTGCGGTCAATAATCCATTGTTACCTAAAACTTGTGCTTGAACAGTATCGTTTATTATATTAACATTTACAATAGCACCAACAGCAGCATAAATGGCTGCATTAACCATAATGTTATTATTGTTTAAGTTTGTTATACTTTCAGCATTAACCGTAACTTTACCGGTTGATGTTATATTTTTATCTTTCATATCAATATATGCATTAACTTTTGATTCGTAATTATTAACCATTGTTGCAACACCTACTGCTGCTGCCAATGATGCACCTATTGGTATAATTTGTGTATCTATATTCTGTGAACTTTTAGCTTTTACATTAATATCTTGAACATTTGTTAAAGCTGTATTATTAATGTATGCCATAATGTTATCCGTGAGAACATTTACTGTTACTGACACCGGAACAGCTGCTGCACCTGAAGCACTTACAACTATTGCATTGTTATCAAAATTTGATTTTTTACCAGCTAAAATAGTTACTTTTCCACCATTTACGCTTGAATTATCAACATAAGCTTTTACAGTTTCATTTACAACATTAACTATTGCATTTGCATTAACAGATGCAGCTCCTGATAAACCAACTCCAACAAAAAGTGCTTTTTCAGAGAATGTTGCATTGGTATTATCAAAATTGTTCATCAAAGATTTATTTGCAGTAACTGAAGTTTCGCCTGTAACAGAAAGAGTTGAATCTTTTATATAAGAATTTGCGGTATTTTTAACAATATTAGTTAAAGAATAACCTCCGACTGCAGCTACACCTGAACCTGCTACATCTACTGCAACAGAATTTATATCAGCTGTACTTGCAGTATCTATATAAATATTTGAAAGTGTTTTACCTTCACTTGTTAATACATTATCTAAATATGCTTCTGCGATATTTGATAATTTATTTAAAGTTACAATAGCACCAACACTTGCTGTACCTGAAGCTGTTGCCGCAACATCTACTGATTTAACGTTAGTTCCATTAGATGCACTAAGAGCCAATGATGTATTATTAACTGTTGAATTTTCAACTTTTGCCTCAGCTTTTGATTTTAGAACATTTACATCAACAGCTCCTCCAACTGCAGCTACACCCGAAGCAGCACCTAAAGCACTTACTGTTTGTAAATTTTCAATATTACTTGCTCCAACATTTGTATTTGTAGCTATATTAACAACAGAATTGTTTGTTATATTTGCCAAAACATTACTTTTTAATACATTTACTCCGGCATCAATTCCGACAGAAGCCGTACCTGAACCTGCTATTGCTCCTAATATTTGATTTAATTGTGTTTCATTTTTTGCTATAACATCAAGATTTTTACCTGTTACATTAGTTTTATTTAAAGATGAGGTTACATTGTTATTTATAACTTTTACAAGAACTGTACCTTCAATACCAGCTACACTTGCTCCTGAAAGATTATATGCCATATCCCAATCAGAGAATGTATTTTCGAGAGATGATGAGTTTAATGTATTTTTTAGAAAATTTAAATCATCTTTTGATACAGGTGCATCTTTTGTATGTGCACCGTATGAATTAATCGCAGATGCAGTAATTTGGACATTATCTGCATTTAAAGTATTTGCACTGTCATTATCGCCGGATAAAGCCGTTACGGTTTTATTCATAACATCAATATAAACAAGTCCGCTAACGGCTGCTGTACCTGTTGAAAGTGCTGCTACTCCGCCTCTTGTATACATTAAAGATTCATTTACAGCACTAATTATTGCATTTGTTGCACTATCAATATTTCCCTTAAATAAGGATTCTGTTTTCCCCTTATTTACATTTACAACAATATCCGCTGCTACTCCTGCGGCACCTAATGTCGCTCCGACTGACGCAGGAATTATATTATAAGTTTCTGATGATGTTGCCGAATTTTTAAATACACCAGCTTTTTTAACTGTTGTTGCATTATCTATATTTGCTTTTGTTGTTGTATTTGTTATATTTGTAACAATATTAGCACCTGTTGCAAAATTTGATAAATTTGCCGCAGCTGCTACTGTTATTTCATGTGAGTTAATTTTATAATCTGAAGTATTTGTCAAATTTCCGTTTGTTGTTAATGTTGAGCCTATTATATCAGCATTAGTTGAACTATTTAAAATATTAACCATTCCGTTAACATTTATTGTTGCATTACCGCTTAATCCTAAATTTGCGGCAATTTCTCTTAAAATTTCATCATTCATAGCATGAGAAGTTATTGATGAAGAATTTTTAACGGTTGAATTTTTAATATCTGATAAAACATTATTTCCTATAACTTCAACATCACAGCCTATTCCAACACCAAATCCGCGTGATGATGTTGAAAATTCCAATGCCCCATTCACATCAACAAGATGAAGTTTATTTCCTGCAAGAATATTTATATTTTCTGCTTTATTAATTGTTGTTCCGTCTAAAACAGAAGATACGGTATTTTTAATAATATCTGTACCAAGACCACCTTCAAATGTGTAAGCACTTCCTGTTCCTAATACAACAGAACCTCCCATAGCAAATTGTACAATATCATCAGAATCAATTTGTTTTCCGTTTTTATCAACATTTGAATTGATATTTATATCTTTGCCGTTTGAAATTGAACTGTTTTTTACTTCGGATTTAGTAGTTTTACTTAAGGTATTTACATTTCCGGCAAGTCCTGCCCCAATTTTTGAAGAATCACTTCTTGAAGCATCAAGTCCGCCTGCAGCATTTTGAATATTTGATGTATTGGTACTTATTACGTTAATATCTATCATATTGACATTTTTACTATTTCCGATTTTCGCATTATCAATTAAAGAAGATACTTCATTCGATGCCATATTCATATTAAATGAACCACCAATTGCAACTTTATCATTGCTTCCGCCTGCAAAACCGACTGCAATATCAAGATTTTTATTTGTATTTGTTGCATTAACATTTAAATTGTTAACCTTGTCGTTTGTAAAACTTATTACAGTCTTATTTATTTCATTTCCGGTTATATAAGCCTTTGTATAGCCATAGTTGTCTGTTATATTAACTGCTGCACCTGAACCAAGTTTATTATCATCTCCATATACTATGCCACCGGCTATTGAATAAATATTTTGGTCATTATTAGCATCAACATTTAATATTTTTTCAACAGTAACTGTGGAATTTGTTATTCCTGCCTCTGTTTTTGTATTTGCTCTGTTTACATTCGCTGCACCGATAAGTGCAAGTTTTAAGTTACTTAATGCAGTAGTTGAATTTGCTGATTTAGTATTTGTATCTGTTAAAGTTTCTTTATCGTTCAATTTTGATACTGTTGATTTTGCATCTTGACCATCAGCTTTAGAATCCGTATCTAAATTTGCAGTTTTAACATCTTCATCTTTTAATGTATCTTTAACTTCTTTAGTAGAATCTGTCGTTGATGCAGCTTCATCATTTGTCGCTTTATCTGCTTTATTAACAGAATCTTGAGTTTTTTCTTTCCAGTTTCCGTAATCTCCTATATCTTGTGTTTTATCACTATCAGCCAAAGGTGCTGATTCTTCATCTGTATAGGATGTACCTTTTCCTGCTTTTGTTCCGCCTTTAAATGAACCTGCAATTGAAACAAGATAACTTGTTTCATCTGTATCTGCAATAATTTTAGATTCATTACTTACGTTGATTGTTGAATCAGCAATCAAGGCTTTAATTGTTCTATCTATACTGTTATAATTTACAACCGCACCAAGAGCAATATTTTCATCATTTTTTTGTCTTGAAATAGCACCTAAAAAGGTTGCATTTAAAAGTGTATCTGTTAAATCAGTTGTACTTTCTGCAAAGCTATTAGTGTATTTATATATAGAGGCTTTACCTGCATTTAAGTAAATATTATTAGACTTCAACAAATCTGAACCTGAAATTATTGATGAAGTTTCTCCGCCAAAGTTTTGAACTGTAACAGCACCTGTAACACCATATCCGATAGCATTATTTCCCATTTCTGCTATTGTGATATACTTTTGGTCTGTTGCAGAATCTAATTTAATATCATTTGTTACTTTATTTGTTGTTGTTGTAGAATTTATATAGCTTTTTGCATTGTTATCAAATGTATTTACAATAACACTGCCTCCTGTTGCGGAATTAAATTCTCTGACTAAATTTGCTGCATTCAAATAAACATTTTTTGCATCTTCTATCGTTGAATTTGTAATTGATGCATCAGTATTATTTTTAACCGTATTTACAACAACAGAACCTGCAACACCTGATGATGTTCCTGATATATCAATATAATTATTTAATTCACTTTCTATTGATTTATTTATTGATGTAATAACAGGAGTTGAAGATTTTTGAGTAGTAGAAGTCCAAATACTTTTTGCCGTATCTTTTGATGTATCCCATGATATTATATCAAACTTATCTTTTTTGTTTTGCATATCAATTTCTACGTCGTTACTTAATCCGTCAATATGCATACTTATTTTCAAATCAGAATCAGTTGTATCAGGAAGTTCTGTTGATGCAAAAACATTTATATCATCTGTTGATTTCACATTTGAAGAATCAATATTTGCAGTCGTATTATTAGTTTGATTATTGACAATCACACCTGCATTAGCACTAAATGAACTCGTTTGGTTGGTATTTGAAGTTACAGAATTTTTAGTTAAATCAACGGTTTGAGCTTTAACATTTACATTCTTTGCAGATGTAATATCAGCTCCGCCTATTATTTTTGCATTGTTTGTATTTGTACTGTTATTAACTAAAACTATACCGCCGAGATTTGCCCAGCTTGCACTCCCTTTTGCTGCTGATTTTGAGTTTGCTTCTAATTTTTCATTATTTTGAGCTTTTGTACTTGTTGCAACTTCTTTTGCTTTAGTGTCATCAACTTTATCACTTTTATCTGTTATACCTTTGGCAAGAGCTTTAACCTTATCAAGGAGCGTTAAAGTTTCTGATTTTTGGGTATTATCAGTAACAGATTCTATTTTATTAACTATTGTATCATTTGCAACATTAACACTATTTGAATAAACTTCAACAGAATCTGATTTAGTTTTTATTTTGCCACCATTTATTACAGCTTCTGTTGTATTGGTTTGTTTTTTTATAATACCGCTAGCTACAATACCTGTTGATGCATTTTCTCCCTCCGCAGCTATATTTGTTAAATCTAATTTTGTTGTATCAAGACTGGTTGCAGATGCTTTTAGTGCAGATGAATCAATGATTGTATTTTTTAAATTTACCTTTGATGATGTTGTTGTATCATTGCTTAAAAAGGACATTGAAAAATGCCCCAAAGTATCATTAGTCAGAATTGTATTATTTTTAATCTCAATATCTGCATTATTTATTGCATTCGCATACAAATTAATTGCCCCGACTGCATTGACAACAGAATCTTCAATCAAAGTCTGAGCATCGGCTGTTGTTCCAAAATAATATAACAGACCCGTATCTCCACCTTTTTTACCATCTTCATCAGCATAAGATGATTTCATTTTAAGGTTTGATTTTGCATAAGATGTGATGTCAGCTTTTGCACCGGATAATATATTTGAATTTTTTACATCAACCTTTGCTGCTGCTTTAACATTCAACGGTACAGTTGCACCGTCTTTAAAATAATCTTCAATATAACCTGATATACTTTTTGGAGCTGCATCTTCAAGTGCGGTTTGTAAAATATGAGTTATATACGAATAGTTATCCGCAATAGTTGTTTCAACTTCATTTTGTGCTGTTGATTTTATTGCTACTTCACTTGCTCCAATATTAGCGTTGTTTAATGTAACAGATGATGTTACATTTTCTATGTCTGAACTTAATGCAGTTGAAGATTTTACATTACTTGCAATAAGATTTAATTTACCGTTTTGTAAATTTAAAGAATTTGCATCACTTATATTGTTTTTAACCAGTGTATCAAAAAGAGCTTTTGCCTTTGCAAGGCTTTCTTCAGTATTATCATAAACCGTTGTATTATTTTGTAGTCCGGAAATAATACCTGCTTTATTGTTTTCTGTTCCTGCAACAGTGATATTGTTTCCGTAAATATCAACATCTCCGCGTGAAATAATTTTTCCGTTTATAGTTACATTATTTCCAAGATTATTTATTAGTCCTTTCCAATTATCATTCTCTTTACTGTATTCGTAATTAACAAGAGAACCGCTTCCGCTTATAGCATCTTCATAACCTTCAATAAAAGAGTTATACTTTTGCGTAGTTGGAGCAATTAAAGTCAAAGCTCCTACATTTAAAACTCCTGATGCACCGATTACAATACCGTTTGGTGAAACAAAAATTGCATGTCCTTTTGAGAATGCACCATTCTCGTTGATTGTATTTAAAATACCGTTTATTAAAACTTGACTGTTTACAAGATTTACAAATTTGTTGTAGTTGCTTTTGTATATTAAGTTTGCTATATCACCTTCTGACAATTTAAAGTTGTAATATTGTCTGAAACCGGTTGTGCCTGATATTTGTTGAGGATTAATGTTATAAACATTTCCTTTAGGAGTTACACCGCTAATATCACTCGCTAAAGCTGTTGATATAAAACCATATTGTAGTGTAAAGCATATTAAACATATACTTGAAATTAATTTTTTTATCATATTTACTACTTCCTAATTTATCTTTAATAACAAAAGGGGATTATACCTACTTTTATTCCCATTTTACTGCATTTTTAATTATTATTTTTTATTTAAAAACAAAATATTTACAAAAGTCATATTTCTTCACATTTTCTATTCTCATGTTTTATCCATATTTAATTGGTAAATTTTATTTTTTTTATTCCTTTATTTGCCTTTACAATTCATTAAATTTCTTAAAAAATTCCGCTTTATTGTGGTTTTATGTTACAGTTTTTTATAAAAAGTTGGGGAAAGATGAAAAAGAAATTTATTATAGGAATTTTATTAATCTTTATATGTGTACAACGTGCTGTCTTTGCAGAAACAATTCCGCAAGCTATACAGGAAGCAGGCTCTATAAATTCTCAAAATGCAGATAAATTGAAAGATTTTGAGAAAGAAATGCAATTTAACAAAGATTTTGAACAGTTTGAAAAAAATAAAAATATAGAACAAAAAGATAAAGAACTTCAAAAGCAAAAACCTAAAAAGAATGTACAAAAAGCAAAACTTGAAGAATACGCTACAAAAGGAGTTTATATTGAAAATATTGAAGTTTCGTCAAGTGAAATATTGACGGAAAACGAAATTAAAAATATTATCAACAACTACATAGGCAATAATCTTAAAATAGAAGATATACGTAACATAGTAAATGATATTAATAAATTATATCTTGAAAAAGGTTATGTAACGGCAAGAGCATATCTCCCTGAACAAACGATTGAAAATGGAAAAATAAAAATATATCTTGCAGAAGGAAAAGTTGGAGATTTAAATATAAATAACCCTGCAAAATTGCATTGGACAAAAGATAAATATATAAAAGACAGAATAAATGCAAAATCCGGAACAATTTTTAATATAGCTGAATTAGAACGAGATATTTTACTTTTCAACAGATATAATGATGGTGTAACTTTATCGGCAAACTTAAATAAGGGTACAAAGGATTTAACAACAGATATAAATCTTATCTCAAAAGAAACAAGTCCGTTTCATCTTCATTTTATAACTGATAATCAAGGTAGAGAAACAATTGGTGTAAACAGATTTGGAGTTATGCTTCAAGATGACAGCCTAACAGGTCACAGAGATAAACTTACATTCGGAACTTATTTAAGTAAATCTTCTGTTACACCGTTTTTTGATTACAATTTACCGATAAATAAAAAAGATGGCAGAGTCGGTTTTATGTATTCATATAGTAAATCGGATATAAAAAGCGGACCTTTTAATATTTTTAATATAGGCAGCCGTTCTCATAATTTTTCATTGTATTATAGCCAGCCGATTATAAGAAAAACATATATGGAATTAACAAGTGTGTCATCACTATCTTATAAACATGCTATAACATCTATTGAAGATATAGATTTGAATACAGATAAAATACCTGGTGTGCAAACAGGATTAAATTTCAGATATGATACAAAAAGAGGTATTTGGTATGCAAATCAGAATATTTATTATGCATTTCCTGAATTTAAAACTAATGACAGTTATCTAAAACTTGAGGGTGGAATAGTAAGAATGCACGATTTTGGACACGGTATAATCGGACAATTAAGAACAAGTTACCAAGTTATACCGAACAAACAAGTTGTTCCTTACGTTGATCAGATTATAGCAGGAGGTATGAATACCGTAAGAGGTTATTCAGAAGGGTTGTTAATAGGGAGAAGCGGTTATATCGCAAGTGGAGAGTTAATATTTCCGATATTACCTTCAACAATCAAAATAAAAGATAAATCAACAATTAAACAAAATACCGAAATTGATATAAATAGTATAAATAATACAAAACCCGTTACTTTTAATAAAGAAAAAGAAATACCTTTTTTAGGTAAATATGTAAAAGGAGCTGTCTTTATAGATCATGCAGGAATTTTCCCTTACAAAGGTACCGGTGTTGGAACGGAAAGTATTAATTCAAGTGATTTTTTGTTAAGTACCGGTTTAGGATTAAGAATTCAGTTTCCGGGAGATGTTTCGGCAAGATTTTATTGGGGTATCCCGCTTATGGTTAACAGAAATGCTCAATATAACAGAAATGGCAGATTCCATTTTGAGATAACTATTTCTCCAAGTATTGATAAAATATTGGCTTTACGTAAACCAAAAGAAAAATTGTAGGATTTTAAATTAAAGCTTTAATGATTTCTTTCATGTATTGTGTTTCCTGAAGTTAGGAGGGGTTTATGGAAGAAGCAGGATATAATATTACAGAAAAATAATTTAAGAAAATTAGCAAATGAGCAGAGAATGTTTATAATATAGCCGTTATAATAGATTATTTTGTATCAAATCAACCTGAAATAGAGGAATGCTACAACCTCGTACCTGTTATTAAAAGTTTGAGAGATAACGCAGATTTATTAAATGCATTTTTATTGATAATGTAAAATAAGTTTCAACTTCCGACCAGCACCCCCCCTATAAAGAGTGGGCTTTACAAAAAATTATCAAACTAACCGTTCCTTGCAAACTGCTCTTCTTACTATATCGAACCCTGAAAACCATCATAGTTCCTAATGAAAAAGCACCCGAAAGTGCTAATTCGATAAATGGGGCGGATGATGGGATTCGAACCCATGTATATCGGAACCACAATCCGAGGTCTTAACCACTTGACGACACCCGCCACATTAAAACTTTTCTATTTTCTGATTAATACGTTTTCTAATTAATACGTTGAAACATATATCCAATGCCACGTGCTGTCAATATTAATTCCGGATTTGCAGGATCTGATTCTAATTTTGAACGTAATCTTGATATATGTACGTCTACTACACGTGTATCAATTCTATGATCAGGCGGATATGCCCATACATGTTGCAAAATTTCATTTCTTGAATATGCTTGACCTGAATTGTTTACCAATAATTCAAGCAAGCTAAATTCCATGCCTGTAAGTCTGATACGCTCATTCTTTCTAAATACTTGACGTCTTGCGGTATCAATCTTAATATTACCCGTTGTTATTACATTTTTTGTAACTTTTCCGCCTGTCGGTGCAACGGCTTCTCTGTTGTTTGTTCTTCTCAACACTGCTTTTACACGTGCTTCTAATTCTTTTGGACTAAATGGCTTAATTACATAGTCATCAGCACCCAATTCCAAGCCGGTAATTCTTTCTGATACATCACCCAATGCCGTCAATATAATAATTGGAACATCTGATGTTCTTCTTATTTCTCTTGTTACACCATAACCGTCTACTTTCGGCATCATTACATCCAAAACCACAAGATCCGGATTACTTTTATTAAATGCGTTGATTGCATCTTCACCGTCTTCTGCTACAACTACATCATAACCAACCATTTTTAAACGTGTTTCTAAAATTCTTCTGATACTGGCTTCATCGTCTGCTACCAAAATTCTTTGACGATCTTCAGTTTCGTTTTGCATTTCAGCGTCTGTCATTTTGTTTTCCTTACGTTTTCTAAGCTACTAATAAATCATAAACTAATATTGTTAATATTAATTTATTTTTATATATATATCTTAATCTAAGCATAAAATAATTGCAAGCACATGTTTTTATTTTTTTTAAAATTATCTGTATACTTATTTTTCACCCATAAGTTTTTTAAATTGTTCATAGTCTTCAATCGTGTCAATACCCACAGGTTTTTCTTTTACAATTGATGTTTTAATTTTCATACCCATTTGCAAAGCTCTTAGCTGTTCTAAGCTTTCAGATATTTCTAATGATGTTTGAGGTGATGTTGTCATTTTACGTAGTGCTTCTACGGTATAACCATATATACCTATATGTCCGTAAAATGAAGCAGGATTTTCATTTCTTTCAAATGGGATTTTTGAACGTGAAAAATATAATGCAAAGCCATTATTGTCAATTACACATTTGACTAAACTTGGCTTATCAACTTCATTTTTATCTTCAATAGGACGAATTAATGTTGAAATATCAGCATTGTGATTTTTAACACCGTCAATTACAGCTTCAATCTTTTTTTATCATTGGCTCATCACCTTGAAGATTTATTATATATTCAAAATCAGGATGTCTGTCAGCAACTTCTTTTATTCTATCACTTCCGCATTTGTGTTCAGTGGATGTCATTTCTACATTTCCGCCAAAATGTTTAACCGCATTGTATATTCTATCATCATCAGTTGCGACAATAACTTCATCGCAAGTTTCAACACTTTTTGCCGTTTCATATACCCATTGAATAATTGGTTTGCCGCTAACTTCTAGTAATGGTTTACCTTCTAATCGGCTTGAGCCGTACCTTGCCGGTATTATTATTGCTGTCTTTTTCATTTAATTAGCCTTTCTTTACAACAAAAGATGTCCATTGGTCCTGTTGAATTTCATCAATAATTTTTAAATTTTCTCTTTTTATTGCTTCCAAAACTATTTGTGCTTTTTCTTGTAAAATTCCACTTAACGACATAATTGCATCGTCTTTCATAATATTTTTTAAATCAGCCATAATGTCAAAAAGTACATTATGCAATATATTTGCACAAACAAAATCATATTTTTTTGTAATTTTATCGGCTGTACCAAGTTCAAAGAAACATTTTTCACCGTTTAATTCAGCGTTTTCTTTTGCGACATCAATAACTGTTTCATCATTATCACAGCCGTAAACTTCGCTTGCACCTAGTTTTTTTGCAAGTATTGACAAAATACCAGTTCCCATACCAATATCAGCCATTGATTGACCTTTTATAAAGTATTTTTCCAATGCTTTCATACAAAGTTGAGTTGTTTGGTGAGTGCCTGTTCCAAAAGCACAACCCGGATCAAGTCTTACTATAATTTCCTCTTGTTTTGGACTGTATTCAATCCATGTTGGAACAACGGCAATATGCTCTGTAACATGTGTTACATCCCATTTTTCTTTCCATTTTTTTGACCAGTCTTGATTTTCTTTTTCTTCAAGTGAATACTCCCAAGAACCAAGTTCTTCATCAGTTAGTCCTCTTGATTTGAGAATTTCTTTTTGTTCAGCTAAAATTGCGTCAAAATCAGGTTTTTCGCCTCTAATAAATGCTTTTAGTGTGCCTTCGGTAGAATCAATCATTTCAAGGTCTTTGTATGTTTCTTCGACCATAACAATACCTTCACAGTCAAAAACATCAAACAAAATGTCAGAAATAATATCTGACATTTCAGGATTAATTTTTATTTTTAATTCATAATAGTTATTCATGTAAGAAACAACCCATTTTGCGATATTTATTATACCTTTGCTTACGTAACTTTTCAGGTGTCATTTTTGTATATTTTCTCAAAGAAGAAATTAATTCTTTTTTCAAATTTTTAGCCATTTCTTCTTTATTCGTATGAGCACCGCCAACAGGTTCTTTAACACAACTGTCAATAATTCCTAATTCAAGTAAATCACCCGCAGTAATTTTTAAAGCATCCGCTGCTGCTGAAGCCTGCGTAGCATCACGGAATAAAATGGAAGCACAACCTTCAGGAGAAATTACCGTATAATAAGCATACTCAAGCATTTTAACATCATTTGCAACAGCAAGTCCTAACGCTCCGCCTGAACAGCCTTCACCAGTAATAACAGCAATAACAGGAACATCCAGTTTTGCCATATCTCTAAGGTTTTGTGCAATAGCAATACCTTGCCCTGTTTGTTCGGCTGTAATTCCCGGATATGCACCCGGAGTATCGATTAGCGTAATTATAGGAAGATTAAACTTGTTTGCATGATTAAATAATCTCATTGCTTTTCTGTAACCTTGTGGTTGTGGCATACCAAAATTACATTCAAGATTTTCTTTTGTTGTTGAACCTTTTTGAGTACCGACAAACATTGCATTAAAACTACCGATTTTACCAACACCGCCAATGATTGCTCTATCATCAGCACCGGCTCTATCTCCATGAAACTCTATAAAGTCCGAACACATTAAATTCATATAATCCAAAAAATTTGGTCTGTTAGCGTGTCTTGCAATTTGTAATTTTTCGGAAGGCTTCAAATTTTCATATATTTCGTGTTGATATTCTTCTGCCTGCTGCTCAAATTTCTCAATTTCTGAACTTAAATCCATTCCTGACTCCGCACTAATTTGTTTTAATTCTTGTATTTTTGTTTTTATATCTATTATTGGTTTTTCAAATTCAAACATTTTTGTAACCTCATCTATGGTTTAATCTTCAGTTTGCACGCTAATACTGTGCAAATCAAAGATTTTTGAAAGATTTTCTCTTAAATCTTTTCTTTGAGAGATAATATCTATTTGACCATATTTCAAAAGATATTCTGCTGTTTGGAAGCCTGAAGGAAGCTTTTGTCGGATTGTCTGCTCAATAACACGTCTGCCTGCAAAACCGATTCTTGCTCCTTGTTCCGCAATAATTATATCACCAAGCGTACCAAAACTTGCTGTTACACCACCAAAAGTCGGTTCTGTCAATAAACATACATATAAAACTTTTTCTTCGTCCATTTTTGCACACGCACAAGAAGTTTTTGCCATTTGCATCAGACTTAATGCACTTTCTTGCATTCTTGCACCACCTGATGATGTTATTGCAAGCATTGGAATATGTTTTTCTACGGCTTCTTCCATAATTTTGGTAACTTTTTCACCAACAACACTTCCCATTGAACCGCCCATAAAATCAAAATCCATAACAGCAGTAGCAACTTCATGACCGCAAATTTTGCCTACACCTGTTACAACAGCATCATTAAGATTTGTTTTTTCTTTTGCTTTTTTTAACCTGTCCTTATAGGGCTCTGTATCTGTAAAATCCAGCGGATCAACAGGTAAAACTTTTTCAAACATTTCGACAAAACTGTTTTCGTCGAACAGTTGTTTAATACGTTCTCTTGCACCTATTCTGAAATGATAGTCACATTGAGGACAAACCATTAAATTTTCTTCCAAGTCCTTGTTAGTTATCTGTGCTCCACAATGAACACATTTTGTCCACAGACCCGGAAAATTTATATTTTCTACTTTAACTTCAGTTGATCTTCGTTCGATTTGTGCTTCTTTTCTTTTGTCGAACCATTCCTGAATACTCATATATCATCCTTTATTTTCAGAAAATTTCTCTGTACCGAATATTTACATTATACATCAAAGAGAAAATAGTCAAATTTTTAATCTTTTTTTCGAGGAGATTTGCCCAAATAACGCATTACATTGTCTGAAAGTTGAATATTTTGTATTTGCAAATTGTATTTTTTTAAGTCGGCAATATTTGTTGATTCTGTCAATAAATCTTTTTGAGTACCGTTTGAAAGAGAACCTTTTACCTTTTCAAATTCACTTGGATTATCCTGCATAATTACTTTCGTAATAATCTCATCAGGATACTGCGAACCAAATTTGTACTTTGCAACCAAATCATTTACTGTTGAGCCTTGATTTAATTTATAAAGCCATTTAATTGTTGTTTTATCTCTTTGAGAAAGAGTTGTTATGCCGTACTTGTGGGGAGTATACATAATATCCGTATCATAAGGACTATGCCCTAACCCCAAAGCGTGACCAAATTCGTGCAAAATGGTATGATAAACTTCACCCTCTGACATATACTGTTGACAAATTACACCATCCGATAAACCTATTGAAACTTCTGCTCCGTAAAGTCTGTTTGAAGCGTCAAAATTAAATTTACAGTGCCCTAAGGCTTTTCTGTCAATTCTTCGCCATTCAACATTTATATTTGAAGCAAGAATATTATCAACAAGTTTAAATTGCACTCCGGGACAAGCACGCTCCCATTCTTCACAAGCCTTAATAATCATACCTTGATAAATATGGTCTTGCCCCTGCTTCGTATAGAATTTCATCGGTGAAATGTAAACATTTAACGGCATAAACGTCCAACGCATCAGACGCCCGTTTTTATAACTTTCTTGTAAATATGTTTTCATTTCCATATTTTTATTGTATAATATTTCACACGGGATGACAATATGGAGATTATAAGGAGATATAACAATGAATATGATGCAAATGATGCAAAAAGCACAATCTATTCAAAAAAAATTACAAGAAACCCAAGCGGAATTAGAAAAAACAGAATATGAAGCATCAACAGGAGGTGTAGTTGCTGTTTGTGACGGTCATGGAAAATTCAAATCAATAAAACTTTCCAAAGAAACTCTTAACCCTGAAAACCCTGAAAGCGTTGATGATGATACAATCGAAATGCTTGAAGATGTTATTTCAACTGCTATAAAACAAGCAAGCGAAAAAGCCACCGCTGAAATGGAATCAAAAATGAAAGCAATAACCGGCGGTATAAACATTCCGGGTCTGTTTTAATGATTTATCCAAAGTCAATAGCAACAATAATTGAGCAATTTCAAAAATTCCCTTCTGTTGGACCAAAATCTGCTCAAAGAATGGCATTTCATTTGTTAAAAATGCCATATACTGAGGTGGAAAAATTTGCAAAAGCAATTTTAGAAGCCAAAAAAAGTACCGTTGCTTGCGAAATTTGTTATAATTTATCATCAACAAGTCCGTGCGAAATATGTTCCTCAACAATACGTGACAGAAGCACTATTTGCGTTGTCGGAGAAACAAAAGATTTAATTGCAATTGAAAAAACTAATGAATACAAAGGATTATATCACGTTTTGCAAGGTCTAATTTCTCCAATAGACGGAATAGGTGCTGAAGATATACGAATAAAAGAATTATTAAGCAGACTTACCGATGAAAAAGTAAAAGAATTGATTTTAGCCTTAAGTCCTTCAGTGGAAGGTGAAGCAACAAGCCTATATTTAACAAAACTTGTAAAACCTTTTGGTATAAAGGTTTCAAGAATTGCATTCGGACTTCCTGTCGGAACAGACTTGGAATATGCTGATGAAATTACTCTTGCAAAAGCACTGGAAGGTCGGAGAGAAGTTTAATTAGCCCAAAAAGCCATTGTAAGTATTTTTTGTTATTTTATAATAAACAGATATATGTCAATATTGGAAATAAAAAATTTAAACGTTGAATACACCACTAAAAGTACGGTTTTAGGCAAAGAAAAAACCGTAAGAGCTGTTAATGACTTATCTTTGGATGTCAAAAAAGGAGAAATTATTGCTATTGCAGGCGAATCAGGCTGCGGAAAATCTACACTGGCAAATGCCATAGCACGTTTAACTCCGGTAAAATCAGGTGAAATTATTTTTCACGGAATAAATATTTTAGATTTAAATTCAAAACAACTAAAAATTTACAGACAGTCTTTACAAATGGTTTTTCAAAATCCATATTCAAGCCTTAATCCAAAAATGAAAATCGGCGACATTTTGAAAGAACCATTAATAATTAACAATGATTTATGCATATATTCCGAAGATTACAGGGCTCTTCATGAATTTTCAAAAGGTGAAATTGAAGAAATTATAAGACAAGTTCTTGAAACAGTCGGACTTGATAAATCTGCGATGGATTTATATCCGCACGAATTTTCAGGTGGTCAAAGACAAAGAATTGCAATAGCAAGAGCGTTAATATTAAAACCCGAATTTATTATTGCCGATGAACCGGTAAGTGCTTTAGATGTAAGTATTCAGGCACAAATAATAAATTTATTGGTACAATTGAAAAACAATTATAATTTAACAATTATGTTTATATCTCACGATATGAACGTAATTCGACATATTGCAGACAGAATTGCAATAATGTATTTAGGTCAAATTGTTGAAATAGGAAATACTGATAATATTTTCAAAAATCCAAAACACCCTTACACAAAAGCATTGTTAGAGGCAGTACCAAGATTTGATAAAAAACAAGATACAATTTTAACCGGTGATATACCTTCTCCAACAAATTTACCTGACGGATGTAAATTTCATACTCGATGTGTAAACTGTATGGATAGATGCACTAAAGAAGAACCTGAATTGAAAATTTTTCATGGCGGACACGCAGCAGCATGCTTTTTAAATGAGTTATAATTTTTGTGTAGTTGTACTTTAAATTTATATTTAGCTATTATTTTTACAGAGCTATTTGTTTATCGTTATTTTTATAATACAATCTTCTTATGAGAAATATAAATCAAATATATTGTGATTTTGATGGAACTATTACCAAAAAAGATATCGTAAATACTTTTTTTGAAATATATGCAGACCCTAAGTGGCTTGAATATGAAAAATTATGGACTGAAGGAAAAATTACCTCTCAAGAAAATGCAATAAAACAAGTTGCACTTTTACCTAAAATAACCTCAAAACAACTTAATGATTTTATTGATAGTATTGAATTGGATGACTATTTTTTAGATTTCATTGATTATATAAAGTCTAAAAATATAAAATTTACAATACTTAGTGACGGTTTTGACTTGTTTATACAAAAAACTCTTGAAAAGTATAATATTTCTGATATCCAATTTTATGCAAACCACATAATATACGAAAATAATAAATTTAGAATTGAATTCCCATATCACAGCACAACTTGTGATATAGGTGCAGGAATGTGCAAATGCGAAAAAGTAAAAGAACAAACATTTTGCTATATAGGTGACGGAACTAGCGACAGATGTATCGCCCAAAAGGCTAATTTACTTTTTGCAACTAAAAATTTACAAAAATATTGTGAAAAAAATTTAATAAACTACTACCCGTTTAAATCTTTTCGCAATATTATAGAAACATTAGAAGACAATAATTAGAAAGTAATTATGATTAAAACACTTATTACAACACTTACATTTATAGTTATATTTTTCACGGCAGTACCATCTTACGCTTGGGATGTACAAACAAAAGAAGAACTCCAAGTTAGAATGAATGAAGTTGGTTTTAGACTCTTAAATGCCAGCAGAATTGAAAAACGTTTCAGATTTATGGCAATAAACAGGGTTTACACAAGAGATATCTGGACAGACGTAAGCTCTGTAAACAGAACTATCTGGGTTAAACCAACAATAATTCCTTATATCGACAGCGATGAAGAATTGGCAGCAGTACTAAGCCATTCAATAGCACACGGTGTTGATACTTACGAAGGTATATTAAGAGGATATATTTCAATACTGAATTATTGGGTTGCACCAAACAAATATGATGCAAAAGCGGATAAATTATCGGTTGATTACATGATTAATGCAGGATACAACCCTCTTGCAATAATTACAATTATGAATAAAATAGGTCAACAATACAGATACGACGCATTCTCAAATCATACTCTTATTTCAAGAAGAATGATGCTTATTTATGAATATATTTATACAAAATATCCTTCAGTTCTTGTTGAAAACGAATATAAAGACAATATTTATTATCAAAATTTCTTGCTTACTTCAAGAAATAATCGTATGAAACTACTAAAAAAGATTGAAACAGAATCAACTAAGAAGATAAATTATGATTTTTAATAGAAAAAATATAATACTATTACTGATTTTTGTATTATTTTCACTGCCTGTTTGTGCAAAAAACAATACAATTGAGGATGAACTTTTAAAAAGTAAGCATTTTTTTAAAAAAGTTAAGCCAATTCAAGTAAAAAGCAATAAACCCATTACTGATGAATTACTTGATGCATATATTGATAAGGACAATGACGGAGTTAATGATTTATTTAAATTAAATATTTATAAACAAGGCGAATATAACGAAGAATCTATCGGAGATGAATTACTTTCACCGGAATTTATTGAAAATGCTTCAAAACAAATTATCGTAAAAAAAGAAATTCCGGATGAATATTTTATTGAAAAAAATATAGATACATCAAAAGTCAGACGTGTAAAAGCAAAAACAAAATATGATTTTACAAAAAAACAAATTGCAATAAAAATAAAAATCGCAAAACACTTAAAATCTACAAAAGGTTCTTTAGAAGGCGGCACAATACCATTTATCGCAATCCACGATTTTAAAATAAACGGTAAGAACTACAAAGAAGGAACTGAAATACTTGGCAGAATAGAAACAATATCAAGTTCCGATAAAATGGGAGTTCCAGAGTGTATAAAAATTGATAATTTTTATATAAATGACGAAGGACAAGAAATTAATCTTCATGGCTCCGTTTCAAAAACAGGAGCAAATCGTTCAATCTGGGTTTATCCGTTATATCAAGCAGGAAATATTTGTTTTTACGTAGCAGGATTTGTTTTTGTACCTATACATGGGGGCAGAGCAAAACTTTCAACGGAAGAAATTTTTACTGTATTTTACGAAACAAATTAATATGATTTTGTTACAAAAGTAACAAAAATCATGTAAAAAATTAGCATATTTTATTTTTTAGTTGTATTATGAAAAATATAAATGTAAAATGAACACTAAATAGGTTTAAAAATGAGCGTACTAGAAAAAATTAGAACAAATTTAGAAAAAATGGATAGTAAGTTAGAAGAAGAAAAAAAGATGAATAACGATTACAAATCAGATGCGGAACTTCTTGAAATAGATAAAGAATACTGCACTTACGGGGATAAAATTCATAGTGAACCCGTACCAAAAATATTTAGAGATTGTAACGGTATTTACATGTATGATTCAGAAAATACACCTTATTTAGATTTACAAATGTGGTTTGCAGCATGTAATTTAGGTTATAAAAACAGAAGAATTAGAGATGCCGTTGTAAACCAAATAGATACACTACCTCAAATTTCATCAAACTTTTTATACGATTACAAAGTATTATTATCTGAAAAAATTGCAAAAGCTAATATAGAAAGATTTAACGAAAAAGGTAGAGTTCATTTCAACGTGGGTGGTTCACAAGCAACGGAAGATGCCTTAAAACTTGTTAGAAATTATACACATAAAAACAGAATGTTCTCTTTTTACGGTGGTTTTCACGGCAGAACATTAGGTGCAAGCTGTCTAACCGCAGGTTACAGATACAGAGAACCGTTTGGTCATTTTGGCGATGAAGCACACTTTGTTCCATATCCTTATTGTTACAGATGTCCTTACGGAAAACACTGTGATTCTTGTAATTACTATTGTGTTCAACAATTAAGACGTGAATTTGAAGATAATTGTGCAGGTTTATATAATCAAGGAACAAAACAATCTTCAATCGGAGCATTCTTTATTGAGCCTGTTCAAGGTTCAGGAGGATATATTGTTCCACCAAAAGGATATTTCAAAGAATTGAAAAAAGTTCTTGATGATTTTGGTGTATTACTTGTTGATGATGAAATTCAAATGGGATTTTATCGTACAGGTAAATTGTGGGCAATAGAGCACTACGAAGTTACACCTGATGTAATAACCTTTGGTAAATCATTAACAAACGGCTTAAATCCTCTTGGCGGTATGTGGGCAAAAGAAGAATTAATTAATCCTGAAATATGGCCAAGCGGAAGAACTCACTCAACATTCTGTAATAACCCAATCGGAATGAGAGCAGGTTACGAAGTAATGAATACTTTTGAAGAAGATGACTTTGAAACACAAGTTGCACAAAAGGGTAAATACTTCTTAGACGGTTTAAAAATGCTTGAGAAAAAACATAAACGTATTGGTATGGTAGACGGTCTTGGTCTTGCCTTGAGAATTGAATGTGTAACAGAAGACGGTTATACTCCTGACCCTGAGTTAAGCCACGACATCTTATCTGAAGGATACAAAGGTGACCTTCAATATCAAGGTAAAAAATGTGGTTTAATTTTAAACAAAGGTAGCCATTATAATAACTCCTTGACATTAGTTCCTGCGGTTACAATTTCTTATGCGGAAATTGATATGGCTGTTGAATTAATTGACCAATTATTCACGAGGTTATCATAGTGGCAGAAAGTATAGACTTTGAACTGCTGCACGAAGACATAAAAGAAATAAAAAATAAAAAGGCTGTATTGTTATTTCACGGTTTAACAGGCAGCCCTTTTGAAATGAAAAAATATGGCACATTTTTACATAAACAAGGTTACGATGTATTTTGCTATTCTTTTCCAGGACACGGCAACAGAATACACGAAATAGAAACTGTTACCTGGCAGGATTGGTGCGATTTTGCACAAGAAAAATATAACAAGTTAAGAAAAAATTATAATCAATTTTTTGCATCAGGCCTATGTTTAGGTGCAGCAATGGCAGTTTACTTGGGTGAGCATAATAAAGATTTAACAGGGATTATCGCATTATCAACAACGTTGTTTTTAGACGGATTTTGCATACCTTGGACAGTATCTTTATTGCCTGTCGCTCTTAATACGGTTACCCGATACTATTACACTTTTCCGGAAGATGATTGCTTTGGCGTAAAAAACGAAAAAACAAGAAAAAGTTTGGCAAAGGTCATGTCTAAAGTTAATATAGGTATGGATAATTATCCGCTAAATTGTGTTTTCGGATTATTGAAACTTTCTAAAAACGTAAGAAAGAATTTAAAAAAAGTTACTTGCCCTATTTTATGTATTCACTCAAAATATGATAATCTTGCAAGCACAAAAGGTGCAAAAATTGTCATAAAAAATGTTTCTTCAACCATAAAAAAATATGTAGAATTGAATGACAGTTACCACATGGTTTTATATGACAATGAAAAAGAGTTTGTAATGAATACTGCAATAGAATTTTTGAATGAAATTGCACAAACAACAAAAACGCAAGAATTGGAAATCGTATGAAAATTTTAACATTAATTTCTTTTTTTATAAGTATCATAGCAACTTTCGCACTTGCAATCGGACTTGTCGGAAATATAAAACAATCTTTTGACCCTAAGAAAAAAGCTTCAGTTGGGCTTTGTATAGGTATTTCTATGTATCTATATATTATTTTACTTTTAATAACAGGATTGTTTGGTATAATAAAACAACATTATTATTTGGCAGCCTTACTCATTTTTGCTATAATACCCTTCATTTTAGGGCATTATTCCAGTTTTAATAAATTAAGATTATATACAATTTACCAAATTATTTCTTATACAATCAGCTCAATAATATTGGCATACGCATATCTTGCTTTATAATATTGTAAATAATTGTAAAAATATTATTTTTTTATAAAAAAAATTGTTATAATGGTAATAGTTATTACTTTTTGGATAGATAGCAATGGCAAACGACAATAACAACAGTAACAATGAACAAGAAATAAGTATAGGTATAACAAATACTGCAACAAAAAAATATAACACGTACGAAAACAATGGTACGTTATATACAACTACGGGTAACATTGATGATTCCAAAGAAAAAGTATTTAACGATACATATACACTTGCCTCTACAAGTACCGTAAATAACGTAAAATTATTGGATTATACGGATGCCGTTGTAAAAAAAGGCAGTGAAATAAGTTCTTCTCTAACCAGAACTGCTGATTATTATATCTATGGTGCACCTCAAAAATGGATTTTAGATACACATCAACAATATAATAACTGCGGTGTAGAATCATCAATGAATATTGTTGCAACAGCAGGCAAAATAAAAATAACAGATGAAAATACGGTAGAAACAGAATTTACATACAAATATTGGCAAAAGAAATTTTGCGAAGACGCACCTGAAATTGATGTATTTGATGAACCTGACGGAGGTACAATATATGAAGACAGATATCATATATTAGCAGATAACGGAATTTCATCAGGTAATTTTGGAAACTACAAAGACTTATCACAGGATATAGATGTTACAAAAGATTGGCAGGAAAATGTATTTCCTACAACTTCTCAATATAAAGAAGTTCAAAATTATGAACAAAAATATAATGAGTACTATGAAAAATATCAAGAAGCTGTAAAAAATCTTGATATTGAAGGCATGGAAAAATATTCCAAATTAATGACGGAAACTTATTTCGCTGCTCAATCAGTAATTTCGGATTCTTGGGTTTCTTATAGCGAAGAACAAGGCTTCTATCAATTTAATATGAACAGTATGGATGATATAGCCGCATTAATTAAGGAAGGTAAAGGTTTCATCGCAGGTGGTGATGCAGCATATCTTTGGGGTAGTACAACCGCAGAAATAAACAAAATGCACGAAAATAACGGAGGCTACTTAGGTCATGCGGTTTATGTTGTAGGTGCGGTATATGATAAAAATAACAAACTTACTGGATTTTTCATTCAAGACACAGGTAATAGCGACTTAGAAGTAACATTACAATATATTTCAAAAGAAAATCTATACAAATTTATAACCTGTGGTGGTACAAATTTTTGGTTATACACAACAGAAATGAATGTTACATCTCAACCGATAAGAGAATGGGCAGATAAATTAAATTTAACAGGTAACAATAAAAACAATATTTTAACCGGTAACAAACAAGATAATGTTATTAAAGGTGCCGGTGGTAATGATACACTCATTGGCGGTAAAGGTAATGATACTCTTTATGGCGGTTCCGGAAACGATGTCTATCAAATCGGAAAATACGACGGAAAAGATATAATTAATCTGGATTCCGGTGCTGATACGATTTTATTCAAAGATTCTGAAGAATCAATGGATATTCGTACAATGGAATTTTTGGCTGATGAAGGTAATCTTATTATAAGATTTAATCCGGTAAGAGATTCAGAAACAGGCGAAATCACTGATTATGCGTCAATAATTACCATTAAGGACTATTTTAAAGGCAAAGTTCACAAATTACTTACAACTGTTATTGACGACGTAAAAACATATATTCTGGAAGAATTTTTAAGAGGAAAAATAAACATAGAGGTTGACCCTGAAAGTTCAAATAATATTTACGGTACATTTTTAGGTGAAAACTTTGTAACAGGAGATTTTGAAGATACCATAAGAGGCGAAGGCGGTGATGATACAATACGTACCGCAGGCGGTGATGATATACTTTATGGTGGTTCGGGAAGTGATATTTTAGATGCCGGAGATGGTGATGACACTATTTATGGTGATAAATATGACGAAGAAAATGATTATGACGGAGATGAAACTGCTAACGATATAATTACAGGTGGCAAGGGTAATGACCACATATACGGAGAAGCAGGACACAACCAAATTATATTCCATAACGGCGATGGAAAAGATATTGTATATGTAGGAACAGGTATTGATGTTCTCGTATTTAAAGATACCACTACAAAAATTACTGATTTTGCCGTAATTAGAGATGAAGATGACGCTGATAATCTTGTTATAAAATATGGTGATAGAGATGATGCAGGCAACTTTAGCGATTCTGTAATAATAAAAGATTATTTTGCACTTGACGGTAAAGTTTCCGTTAAATCAATAGTTGACGCTAATGGTGAAATATATGACCTTAATAACATAATTTATGATTTTGGTCTTGCAGAAATTAATGGTGTATTTGATGAAGATAACACTCTTACAGGTTCATACCTTGCAGATACAATAACAGGCTCAAACAAAGATGATGTAGTAACGGCAGCTAAAGGTAACGATATCATTGAAACGGATGCAGGTAATGATTCTATTGATTCCGGTGATGGTGATGATTATGTTGATGCAGGCATAGGAAATGATACCATTGATGCGGGAGCCGGTGATGATATAATATACGGCGGTATTGGTGCAGATTCCATTAAAAGCGGTCAAGGTGACGATTATATAGATGGCGGTGTTGGAAATGACTACATTGATGCAGGAAGCGGTGATGATGTAGTTTTTGCAGGAAACGGTGATGATACAATTATTGCAGGCAGCGGTAATGACGAAGTTACAGGCGGAAAAGGCAACGATTACATATATGCAACATCAGGCAACAATACTTTCATATTTAACGATGGTGACGGTAACGATACAATAGAATCAGGTAACGGAACAGATACAGTTGTATTTAAAAACACAGTTTATGACGATTTAAAATTCTATAATTCGGAAGGTAATTTAATTATCACTTACGGCATAGGAGATTCCATAACCTTAAAAGATTATTTTACACCTGACGTTGAATCATCAATAAAAAGTATTATTGATGCAAACGGAGATTCCTATTACATAAAAAATCTTCTTGATAAAGTACAAATTGAAACTTCTGATGTAAGTCCAAATTATATTAACGGAACATATCTTGATGACACAATAAATGGCGGTGTTGCGTCTGATACGCTATATGGAAATTCAGGTAATGATATCCTTTACGGTTTTGACGGAAACGATTATTTGAACGGTGGTACAGGTAATGATTTAATATACGGAGATGAAGGTAAAGATACCATATACGGAGGTAGTGGCTACGACACAATATATGGCGGAACTGAAGACGATTTGATAAATGGCGGAGCAGGCGAAAATGAAATTCACCTGTTTGTCGGTGACGGTAATGACACAATTGAAGCAGGTGGCGGAACTGATATCATTATCTTTGAAGATTTTTATTTTAAAGATTTACAATATTTCAATAGCGGTAAAAATTTAATAATTAAGTACGGAAATAATTATGAAGATTCTATTACCATAAAAGATTATTTTAATGATGAAGTTACAAATTCGGTTCAAAGAATTATAGGTAAATTTAATGATGAATTAACTGTATCAAGAACTCTTGATTTTATTCTTAACGGTCAAAATAATATTATCAAAATTGACGGAAAACCGGATGACATAAATAATATTAAAGGTACAAAATACAGAGATAGCATAATTGGTGGGGAATTACAAAATACACTTAATGGCTACGATGGAAATGATACCATTATTGGAAATGTACACCGAGATTTGATATATGGTGGTAACGGAGATGATTTGATTTATTCGGGCTCTCATTATGACACAATATATGGCGGTTCGGGTGATGATACCATATATAGCGGTTCCGGTAATGATGAATTATACGGAGAAGCAGGAGAAAATCATTTTTACTTCACTCCCGTTACGGTTGATTATGACCATAATGACGAAGAATACAACAATAATGACACTATATATTCAGGAACAGGAAAAGATTCTCTCCACTTTGAAGGTGTTGCATACGATGAATTAAAATTTAGACATATTGGCAATAATTTGGTTATAGAATACGGAGAACCAAATGATGACGGCATATATAATAATTCCGTAACCATTGCGGATTATTTTAAGCTAAAAGGTAATGTTTCAATTAAAACATTATACTGTTGGAATAATGAAACAGGCAGAGAAGAAGATTATAACTTAGCATCATTGCTTGAAGATAGCTATGTATCAACGGTACTAACCCAAAATAAAAAGAATAGTTTTACCGGAACAAGCATGAATGATACTATTACAGGTGGAACACTAGCAGATTCAATACGTGGTGCAGCAGGTAATGACACTATTGAAGGCGGTGCAGGTGCTGATAGTTTATATGGTGATACAGGAAACGATATAATTTATGGTGGATTTGATAATGATTCAATAGACGGTGGTGCTGGTAACGATAAATTATATGGAAATGAGCAAAATGACACCATAAAGGGCGGAGATGGTAACGACTCAATATATGGCGGCACAGGTAACGATGCTTTATACGGTGATGCAGGTACAAATAATTTCTATTTTGCATCAGGTGACGGCAATGATACGGTATATTCAGGTAAAGGTACCGATATATTAAATTTCACAGACATTAACTTTTCTGATATGAGCTTTATCAGAAGCGGTTACAATTTAATAATAAGATACAGTGGCGGTTCTGTAACATTATTAAACTATTTAAAATCTACGGTAAATTCGTCAGTTAATACAATCGTAGACAAAAATGGCAAAAGTTATAATATCAAAACCAAAGGTATTATTACCATAAACGGAACTACTCACTCTGCAAACAAAATTGCAGGAACACTTATGCCTGACAGTATAACAGGTGGTTTGTATGCTGATACAATATCAGGTGGCGACGGCAATGACAAAATATATGGCGGTGATGATAACGATAGCATCACAGGTGATAACGGCAATGATACCCTTATTGGTGGAGAAGGCGACGATACAATAAAAGGCGGTGCCGGTAACGATAAAATATATGGCGGTGAAGGCAATGATAAATTATACGGAGATACAGGTAATGATACCTTCTATTTTGATAATGTTGCCGATGATATGAACGGCTCTGATACCGTGTACTCAGGTTCAGGTAATGATGTTTTAGATATATCTGAAGTTGATTTTTCAGACATGGAATTTACAAGAAGCGGAAGTAATCTTGTAATAAAATATGGCGGACATCAAAAAGTTACATTATACAATTATCTTGCAAATACAAGTTCATCAATAAAAGAAATTGTAACAGCAGATGAAGGCAAAATAAATATTATTAAAAAAGCCACACTTAATCTTGATTATTCAACCTCAAGCAGTGCGACAAATATTGCTGGTTCATTCTTAAATGATTCAATTATCGGTTCTGCATATAAAGACACTATTAAAGGTGGTGCAGGTAACGATACTATATATGGCGGTGCAGGTAACGATTATTTATATGGACAATCGGGAACAAATTTATTCCTTTTTGAAAACGGAAGTGGTAAAGATACTGTTTATTTAGGCAGCGGTAATGATAAACTTCAATTTATTGATTTAAATTTATCAGATTTAAATGTAGAACGAAGTGGTAATAATTTAGTAATTGAATATGGTGATATAAATTCTGAAGGTGCATATAAAAATGCCGTAACAATATCCAATTACTTTAATTATAACGGTATTGTATCGACAACAACTATAATTACGGAAGATGAGCCAAATGGTGTTAATTTGGCAGAATTATATAATTCTGTTGCAAACTTTAAAAATATAACAGCCGATGATAAAACAAAAGGAACATTAAAAACAAGTAACGATGATGAAAAAATTTCTGCAAGCGGCAGAAAAGCAGGCATCAAAATATATGCCCAAAACGGTAACGATAGCATTACAGGAAGTAAAAACAACGATTATATATACGGTGGTTTAGGTGATGATACAATTAATGGCGGCAAAGGTAACGATAGGCTGTATGGCGAAGCAGGAGTTAACGTATTTCAATTCAAGTCAGGTGACGGAAAAGACACCATTTATTCAGGAAAAGGATACGATAAAATAGATTTATCAAAAGCCAATGTTACCAAAATCAATAACACAGGTTCAAATGGTGTTTACTTTACAAAAGTTGGCAACAATCTGATTGTAAATTACGGAAACAAAGATACAATAACATTGCTAAATTATATGAAAAGCACATCTGTAAAATCTCTTATTACAAAAGATGGCAAGGAACATAATTTATCAAAAGAAGCTTACATTTTATTCAACAACAGCAATTTATCAAGGAAAGTTTCCGTTGTCGGTACAAAATTAAATGACAGTATTGTTGGTGGCAACAACAATGATGTATTAAAAGGTGGTGCAGGTGATGATATTATCACAGGCGGAAAAGGCAATGATAAAATATATGGTGAAGCAGGAAAAAATACGTTTATATTTTCAAGCGGCGACGGCAACGACACAATATATTCAGGAACAGGCACAGACACCGTACAATTTAAAAATGTTGCAATAAGCAGTTTAAAATTTACTAATGATTCAAAAAATAATTTAATAATTAAATACGGTTCAAGCAGCATAACAATAGCAAATTATTTCAAATTACAAGGTGTAACATCGGTAAAACAATTTATTGACAATACAGGAGAACAATATAGCATATCCTTAAGCAACAATAACATTGTTCTTACAGATTCAACAGGAACACAACAAACTGTAACGCTACTTACCACAGGGGAAGCTACGGCTAAAACTAAAAACTGTATTTTAACCGGAACCTTCTTAAACGATTCCATAACAGGTACGAATATAGCAGATAGTATTACAGGTGGTGCAGGTGATGACACTATAAAAGCACTTAGCGGTAATGATACGATTAAATCCGGTAGTGGCAATGATATTATATATGCCGATAAAGATGATAAATACAATTACGGTAATGATGTCGTATATGCAGGAGAAGGCAATGATACAGTCTATGGATATTACGGTAATGATAAGCTTTACGGCGAAGCAGGTAATGACATTATATATGGTGGTTACGGAAATGATTACATAGACGGTGGTGCAGGTAATGATACACTTTACGGCGAAAACGGCAAAGACACTATCCATGCAGGTTCAGGAACCGACCACATTTACGGTGGCAAAGATGATGATTACTTGTATTCTGATTCGGGAAATAACTACTTCCACATATACAAAGGTGATGGAACAGACCGAATATACTTTGGCAGTGGAAAAGATTATCTGATATTTGAAGATGCTTCATTAACTAATGATTTGAAATTTTATTGCAGCTCCAACAATCTGGTAATAAAATACAGTAACGATACAAATGATTCAATTATCGTATCAAATTATTTTAAAAATAATCAAACACTAAAATATATTAAAACAACAGATTCATCTGATGCAGAACTATTAAGTGCTGTAATGGCACGTGAAGGCTACTATATTAATATTAACGGTTCAAGCAGTAAAACTAATAATATAGTAGGTACGCTATACAGCGACAGCATGACCGGTGGAAGTTTAGCTGACACCCTAAAAGGTGGTAACGGTCACGATATAATAAACGGTGGCAATGGTAACGATAAATTATACGGTAACTTAGGACAAGATACAATAAAAGGCGGTGCCGGTAATGATTATATAGAAGGTAACGAAGACAACGATGTTCTTTATGGTAATGCAGGCAACGATACTATAAAAGGTGGCACAGGTAATGACACTATATATGGTGGTGCAGATAATGATGCCCTATATGGTGAAGGTGGCACAAATATATTATACTTTAACATAGGTGACGGTAGGGATACTGTTTATTCAGGTACCGGTAATGATATTCTCAATTTTGAAGAGTTAAATTTTGAAACCGACTTTAAATTTGTAAAGAGCGGTAATGATTTAATAATTAAGTATGGTGCATCTACAAACTTTAATGATTACGTAACAATTAATAATTTTTACAACGGATCAACAGCAAATACCATTGTAACAAAATTAAATGGTGAACTTCAAAGTTTAGATATTCGTGATTTTGCAATGGTAGAAATTGACGGTGTTATTAAGAGCAAAAACACAATAAAAGGAACTGATTTCCAAGATAGCATTGTTGGTGGCGATTTAGCAGACAAATTATACGGTTATGGCGGAAACGACATAATAAACGGCAGATTAGGCAATGATTATATCAGTGCTCATGAAGGTGATGATATTTTATACGGCGGTCCAGATAATGATACGCTGTATGGTGGTGCGGGTAATGACACTCTTATCGGTGGAACAGACAATGACGTATTATACGGTAATTCAGGTAATAACCTAATTATATTAAACGCAGGTGACGGTAATGACACTATATATTCAGGTGACGGCAACGACATTATAAAATTCCAAAATTTAAGACTTACTGATTTGGAATTTTATACAGACGGAAATAATTTAATAATAAAATACGGAAACACAAATAAAGATTCAATAACTATTGCGAATTATTATGACGATACCGTATATCATAAATCCGTAAAAGAACTTCAATATTTGAATGATGCCGATGAATACGTAACACAAAATTTAAGAGAATACTTAAATGAAAATTATGTAAAAATTACCGCACAATATAATCAAACAACGAACGGTACTGATTTTAAAGATTCAATAACCTGCGATGACAGAGGTGCAAAAGTATTTGCAAATGGCGGTAATGATATAATAATAGGCGGTATCGGTAATGATACAATTGATGCAGGTGCAGGTGATGATACTGTATACGCAGACGAAGGTAAGAACCAAGTATATGGTAATGCAGGTAATGATATCATTACAACCGGTAATGGCAATAATTATATTGATGGCGGAAGCGGTGCAGATACAATTACCACCGGTAACGGCAATGATACTATACTTGGCGGAAGCGGAAACGATATAATTGAAACAGGTGCAGGTAACGATTCGGTAAATGCAGGTGCAGGTAATGATACTATTACCGTAGGAGAAGGCAACAACACTGTATATGGCGGTTCCGGTAACGATGTTATTAACGGAAATGAAAATGCAGACTCTGACTTCTTAAGCGGTGATTCAGGTGATGACACAATAAATATTAATTCCAATAAGACAATTGCTCAAGGTGGTGACGGAAGCGATACTTATAATAATGTAAGCCTAAATAAACGAACAACAATAAGTGATACTTCCGGTGATGACAATTTACATATTAACTCTATTAAGGACAATACCAGAATATTCTTTAATGTAAATTTAAATCCGGAATATTTCGGTAATGATTCAGAACACAATATATACATATATGACGTAAATAATGCGGAAGAAATAATAAATGCTGTTCAAAATGGTGTAAAACCAACATCTAATTTACTTGAAATAGAAAATTATTTTGGCAACGGTGCAATTGAAACAATACAAATACATTATAACGAAACAACATATACTATTTACAGTGAAGATATAAAACAAATAAGACAACGAGTTATAACCTGGTTAAAAGCAAACAGATTTAACAGTGTTGAATGGGTACTCGTAAATGGTACAGCTTTACAAAAGGCAGAATTACTTGCACTTTATGAAATTCGTTGGATATATTACGGAACAGAAGGTGATGACAGTCTTCAAGGTACTGCTACATCAGAAGTTATATACGGCTTAGGCGGCAACGATACTATTGACGGTATGGGTGGCGATGATAAACTATTTGGCGGTGACGGTGAAGATATTATTACCGCAGAAGATGGTTTATCAAGCATATATGGCGGTGCCGGCGATGATACTATTACTGCACTTGGCACCGGTGAAAAATATATTCAAGGTAATGGCGGAAATGATATCATTAGTGCCGAAACGGATTATAACCATACGATTTATGGAGATTCTTACGATGAGTCAACAGATACATATTCTGATACAGGTAACGATAGCATTACAGTAGGCAACGGTGATAATACAATTTATGGCGGTGCAGGAAATGACACTATTACAACAGGCAACGGTGCAAATGTAATTCGTGGAGGCGAAGGTACAGATAACATAACCACAGGTACAGGTAATGATACCGTTTATGGTAATGAAGGCAACGACGTAATTAATGTCGGAAACGGTGAAAACATTGTATACGGTGGAGAAGGCAACGATTCTATTACGGCAGGTGAAGATAACGACTTGTTGTACGGAGAAAACGGTAACGATACTATTATTGGCAATGGCGGAAATGATAGCATTTACGGTGGCATAGGCAATGATAGCATTACAACGGGCACAGGTGATAGCTATATAGAAGGAAACGAAGGCGATGACACCATAGTTGCAGGTAATGGTAATAACACTGTATATGGTGGTGAAGGAGAAGATTCAATCGTTGCAGATGACGGTAACGACACAATATACGGTGAAAACGGTAACGACAGAATTTCAACAGGCAACGGCAATAATTTAGTATACGGTGGTGCAGGAACAGATGTTATTATCGGTGGAACAGATGCAGACACAATATATGGTGGTGAAGGTGCTGACAGTATTACATCAGGCGGCGGCAATGATGAAATATATGGAGAAGCCGACAATGATATTATTACAGCTTCAGATGGTGCTGCAACTATTTATGGTGGTGATGGTAATGATATTATTACAACATCAGGCAGCGGCAATAAATATATTCAAGGCGGTGAAGGTAACGACACAATCAATGCTATTGCAACAACTGACGGTCAATTAATATATGGTGATTCTTATACCGTTAATAAATACGAGGATGAAGAAGGTCATGAAGTTTCCGAAACAATATACTCAGGAGAAGGTAATGATTCTATCGTATCAGGTATTGGCGATGATACAATCTATTCAGGTAACGGTAACGATTATATTGACGCAGGTAACGGTGTAAACATTATTTATGCCTTTGATGGTAAAAACACTATTATTTCAGGCTCAGGTAATGATTCTATTACTTCCGATAATGGTGATAACTCCGTTGATTCAGGTGCAGGTAATGATACTATTACTTTAAATGACGGAAACAACACTATTATTTCTGGTGAAGGCAATGATTCTATTACTTCCGGCAAAGGTAACAACTCCGTTGATTCAGGTGCAGGCGATGATACTATTACTTTAAATGACGGAAACAACACTATTATTTCTGGTGAAGGCAATGATTCTATTACTTCCGGCAACGGTGACAACTCCGTTGATTCAGGTGCAGGCGATGATACTATTACAACAGGCAATGGCAATAATACAATCAGTTCAGGTTCAGGTAATGATGTCATAACAACATCAGAAGGTAAGAATATAATTGACGCAGGCGAAGGCAACGATAGTATTACACTAAACAATGAAACACTTGTAAGTACAATTATCGGCGGCTTGGGAAATGATACTATTACTGACAATAACAGTGCAACATTGTCAAATCATTATATCTTTAAAAACAATGACGGTAATGATTTAGTAATATTATCAACACCAAATGCTGTTTTTGAATTTGAAGATACGGAATTAGAAGATTTAACTTGGAGTTTAAACGAATACAGCAGAACAGATTTAGTAGTACATTACGGAGAAAATACAGTAACAATAAAAGATGTTGACCTTAATAGTCAAAACTACATTTTTAAACATGGGGAAAACGAAAAAACTCTTGATGATTTAATTCAAATTGTTATTATAAACGGTAAACCAAATACGGCAGAAACAATTGTCGGCACAAAATGGAATGATTCCATAACCGCAGGAAGTCAAGGTGACAGCATTTCCGGCATGGGAGGTAATGACACGGTTATTGCTAACGGAGGAAACGATACAATAACAACTCTTGGCGGAGATGATTCAATAGAAGGCGGTGACGGTGCAAACGTAATTAATGCTGGCGACGGTAAAAATACTATCTCAGGCGGCAATGACGGAAACACTATTACTTCAGGAACAGGTGATGATTCTATTACAACAGGTAATGGTGATGATAGCATTAATGCAGGAGCAGGCAATAACAACGTAAATGCAGGTAATGGTAAAAATACTATTACAACATCTGACGGTAATGATACTATTACAACAGGTAATGGTGATGACAGTATTAATGCAGGTAATGGCGAAAACGTAATTGATGCGGGCGACGGTAAAAATACTATCACAGGCGGTAATGACGGAAACACAATCACTTCGGGAATCGGTGATGATTCTATTACGGTTGGCGACGGAACAAATGTAATAGATGCAGGTAACGGTAAAAACACTATTACAGGCGGCAATGGAGAAAATACCATTACTTCAGGTACAGGAGACGATGTAATTACAACAGGTTCAGGCAATGACAGTATTAATGCAGGTGAGGGTGCTAATACAATATCCGGCGGTAATGGTGACAATATTATAGTAGCCGAAAACGGTAACAACAGAATCACAACAGGAACAGGTAATGACACTATTACAACAGGAACAGGTAATGATTCAATAGTTGCAGGTAACGGTAAAAACATTATCAATGCAAGTGACGGTAAAAATACTATTACAGGTGGTGACGAAGGAAATACAATCATTTCCGGTTCAGGTGATGATGTAATTTCAGTCGGTGCAGGTGATGATTCAATTAATTCCGGAGCAGGTAATGATACTATTACAACAGGCGAAGGCAGTAATGAAGTTCATGCCGGAGAGGGTAATGACTCTATCACAGGCGGAAGCGGAAATGATACAATTCATGGTGATGCAGATAATGATATAATTATCGGCAACGGCGGTGCTGATGAATTATATGGTGATGCAGGAAACGATAGTATTACTGTAAATAACGGTAATTCATCAATGTATGGTGGAGCAGGTGATGATACACTTACTGCACTTGGCACTGGTGAAAAATATATTCAAGGTGGTGCAGGTAATGATGTAATTTCTGCAACAACCGCAGGAAATCACATAATATATGGTGATACATACGATGCTGAAACAGAAACATTCCTTGATACAGGTGATGACACAATAACAACAGGTAACGGTCAAGATAAGATATACGGTGGAAACGGTAACGACCTAATTGACGCAGGCAATGGCGATAATTTTGTAGACGGTGGAGCAGGCGATGATACTATTAATGTCGGAACAGGCGATGATACTGTATATGGCGGTGACGGTGCTGATATTATAAATGTTGAAAGCGGCAAAAATATTATTTACGGTGGCAGCGGTAACGATACAATTACATTGAACACTGCAACTGCAATAAATACTATTGAAGCAGGAACAGGTAATGATTACATATACGACCACAATAACGAAGCATATTCTAACCATTATGTATATAATCTTGGTGACGGTAAGGATACTATTGAATTAGATACACAAAATGTATTATTTGAATTTAAAGGTACGGAACTTGCAGACTTAAAATGGACATTAAGCGGAACAGAAAGACTTGATTTAACAATTAATTATAGTCTTGCAGATTCTGTTACAATAAAAAATGTTGATTTAACAAGTGATAATTACAGATTTAAAGATAGTACAGGTGCAGAAAAAGGTTTATTTGACGCACTTGGTGTTTTAATAACTTATGGTAAAACAACAGGTGATGATACAATAATCGGTACAAAATGGAGAGATTCTATTGTTGCAGGAGATTATAATGACAGCATTACAGGCGGATTGCAAAATGATACTGTTTTAGGTAATGGCGGTAACGATACAATATATGGTAACGATGGCGACGATTATTTAGACGGCGGAGACGGCAACGATATTATTTACGGTAATGCAGGCAACGATTCTATCGTTGGTGGAGCAGGTGATGATACTTTATACGGTGAAGAAGGCAATGATACCATTAACGGTACAAGCGGTAATGATTTAATCTATTCCGGAGCTGGTAATGACTCTATTAACGTTGGTTCAGGTGCAGCAACGGTATATAGTGCCGAAGGTTTTGATACAATTACCGCAACAGGCTCAGGAAACAAATATATTGAAGCAGGTAACGGAGATGACGTAATTAATGCATCAAGTGCTACCGGTAATATCTTTGTATATGGAGATGCATATAACCCTACATCAGAAGTGTTATACGGTACAGGTAATGACAGTATAGCAACAGGTTCAGGTGATGATACAATATACGGTGGAGCAGGTAACGACACAATTAGCTCCGGTTTAGGTGCAAATATTGTATACGGTGGTGTTGGTAACGATAGTATTACAGGTGGTACAGATGCCGAAACCTTATACGGTAATGAAGGAAATGACGTTATCGAAGGTAATGGCGGAAACGATATAATTGAAGGCGGTTCAGGAGATGATACAATTACTGTATCTGACGGTTTAGCAACTGTATACGGTGGTGACGGTGCTGATGTTATCACATCAACAGGTACTGATGCTAAACATATTCAAGGTGGCAACGGTAATGATACTATTACTGCAATTACAGATGCAGATAATGTAATATATGGTGATACATATAATGCTTCAACAGGCTTAACCGCAGGTACAGGCAGTGATTCCATTACAACAGGTATAGGTAATGACTCTATCTATGGCTGCGGTGGTAACGATACTATTGATGCAGGTAATGGTGATAACTACGTTAATACAGGAAGCGGCAATAATGTTGTAACAACAGGAACAGGTAATGATACTATTATTGTTGGCAACGGTGCAAGTTCGATTAATGCAGGTGCGGGTAATGATACTATCAATATTTCAAACACAACTGCCGTAAGTACAATTGAAGCAGGTACAGGAGATGATGTCATTGTTGACGTAAACAACTCATCTACTGCAAACCACTACATTTTTAATAATGGTGACGGTAATGATACTATTACATTAACATCAGGTACAATTTTATTTGATTTTAAAGATACAAAATTAAATGAACTTACATGGAAATTAGACGGAACAAACAGAGAAAATCTTGTTATAGGCTATGGTACAGACGATTCTATTACTATAACAAATGTTGTTCTTGCAAGTAGAAACTACCGATTTAAAGACAGTACAATGCCAACAACATCAAAAACAATTGATGAACTTCTGCAAGACACTTCTGCACACGTTATTATTAACGGTAAAGACACCGTTGCAGACACAATAAGAGGTACAAAATGGCACGATTCAATAACGGCAGGTGGTGCTAACGACAGTATTGTCGGAAATGGCGGTAATGATACAATATATGGTAACAATGGTAATGATACCATTATTACAGGCGACGGCAATGATTACATTGACGGAGGAGCAGGCAACAACTCTATTGAAAGTGGCAGAGGTAACGATACTATTATTACAGGTAATGGTGATGACTATATTAACGCAGGTCCGGGCTCGGGTTCAGGTACAAGTGCCGGTAATAAATATATAGAAAGTGGCGACGGTGCAGATACTATTATATTAAATACTACATATAAGAGTACAATATATAGTGGTGCAGGTAACGATACTATTACAATAACAACAAGCGATGGCGGTCATATAATTGAAGCAGGCAAAGGTAATGATGTTATTACGGATTATAGCGGTGCTAAAAACATCTATGTATTTAACGATGCAGACGGAAATGATACTATTACATTTGAAGGAAACCAAAAAGCAACCTTCCAATTTACAGGTACAAGATATGACGATTTAACATGGACATTATCCGGAAACAACAGACAAAACCTTGTTATCGGATATGGCACAAATGATTCTCTTACAATTCAAAATATTAACTTAACATCAAATGATTTTGATTTTATAGACAGTACAGGCAGCAAAAAAACAATAACTGATGCTGTTTCAACAGTTGTAATTAACGGTAAAGACAGTGCTGATACAATAACAGGTACTATCTGGAATGATTCTATTACCGCAGGAAACAATAATGATAGCATTACAGGTAATGCAGGTAATGATACGATTATTGGTAATAAAGGTTCAGATACTATACGTGGCGGCGAAGGTAATGACGTTATTTACGGTTGCAATAATGCTGAAAGAGATGAAGGCGGAAGTATTACGGATATAATCTACGGTGATGCGGGAGATGATATTATTTATGCACAATCAACAAAAACCGAAATCTATGATAGTGCGGGTAACGATACATACTTTGCATACCTTGACCAATTAACAGAAATTACTGATAATACAGGTTCAGATACGTTAAATATTATTGATACAAAAGACAATACAAATGCGATATTTGTAAACTTCAAATTTGATTTAGATTCACATACAATTATTGACGAATTGGACGATTTAAGTTTATATCTAAAACATGCATCAGATAACGGAAGCGGTATAATCACAATTAATGAAAATCAAGGTATTGTAATTAAAAATTACTTTACAACAGGAGAAAATTCAGGCAAAATTGAAACAATACAAACTTCAGATTCAAGAAGATTAACAACCGTTGACTTGGCTCGTATCAAAGAAGATATCCAATCCTGGTTAAATGATTATCACGGAACGCTTACATCTGTTGAAGATGTACTCAAAAGTAGTGATAACGAAAGCAAAACGGCATTAATTGCAAAATTTCAAGATTCAACCGGAATTCAATGGACATAAAATAACAAATTTGAAAAAGCGGGTTTTATATATTAAAACCCGCTTTTTAATTTGATTTTTTTTAAATTTTATATAATAATTTACATTATGAATATTTTATTTTTGCATAGAAATTTTCCCGCACAATTTAGGTACATTGCACCTGCACTGGCTAATGACCCAAACAACAAAGTTGTGTTTATAACAAATAATTCAACAGTTAATATACCTAATATCACAAAAGTTGTTTATAATTTAAAACGTCAAATACCTAATGACTGCCACCGATATTTAAGATTTTATGAAGAATCCGTAATTCACGCACAATCAACGGCAGAAGCTGCAATAATGCTCAAAAATCAAGGTTTTATCCCTGATGTAATATACGGTCATACTTGGGGTCAAACAATGTATATGAAGGATATATTCCCTGATACACCTTTATTATGTTATTTTGAATGGTTTTACAACGCAAAAGGTGGAGATATTGGATTTGACGGTAAAATTCCAAACATTGACGATTTAGCAAAATTACGCTCGAAAAATGCACACCTTTTAATAGATTTGTACTCCTGTGATGCAGGAATTTGTCCGACAAAATTTCAATATAAACAGTTTCCAAAAGAATTTGCTCACAAAATCAAAGTACTCCATGACGGTATAGACACAGATTTTTGCACACCTAAAGAAGATGCTGAATTTATAATAGAAAACAAAAATCTCAAATTAACAAAAAATGATGAAGTTATAACATACGCAACACGTGGTATGGAAGCATACAGAGGTTTTCCGGAGTTTATGAAAGCAGTAGAGGTATTGCAAAAAAAACGTCCTAATCTGCAAGTTATAATAGGCGGAGAAGACAGAATTTGTTACGGGCCACAACTTGTAGGTACAACTTACAAAAAAATGATGTTAGAAAAACTAAACCTGGATTTAGAAAGAATACATTTTGTGGGAAGTTTACCTTTTAACAAATACATAAACCTGTTAAGAGTATCTTCTGCTCATTTATATTTAACATATCCTTTCGTATGTTCATGGTCTTTATTGGATTCAATGTCTTGTGCATGTCCTATTGTAGCTTCTGCTACCGAACCTGTTATGGAATTTGTTGAAGACAACAAGGACGGTATATTGTTTGATTTCTTTAACATTGAGCAACAAGTTGAAAAAATCGAATTTGCACTTGATAACAAAGACAAAATGAAAGAAATGGGTAAAAATGCACGTCAAAAAATCCTTGATAATTATCAGTTAAAAGACTTGTTGCCTAAACATATTGAAAATTTAAAACAACTTGCAAATAAAACCTAAAAAGCCTGCTTATTTAGTGTTTAAAATTATTTTAATGATTAAGAGAACAAGTTAAAATCTTTACCTGCGTGGTCAGAAATGATTGATTTGATTGATTCTAATTCAGTTTGTAATGCTGAGTGTTCAGTGTCTAATCTTTTCATTTCGTTGTCTAAAGCTTTTTCTTTTCTGTTAATTTTA
>CAJOKJ010000002.1 GCA_905235155.1 Candidatus Gastranaerophilales bacterium | reverse complement strand
CAGAGTGCGTAGGACTTTTCTTTGATGTATGTTTACATACGAAAAAGAAAATCCGAAGACACGTTTAATGCAAAAAATTCAAGACAACCCCGTCATCGGTTTTTATTAAAATGATAGACATATTTTCTTAAAAAGTAGTATAATTCATTTGAGGTATAAAATGTCAAACGAAATACAAAAAGTTGAATATATAAAAGATAGGATTTTTACTATAAGAGGTCAAAAAGTTATGATTGACCGAGATTTAGCAGAATTATATGAAGTTGAAACCAAAAGGTTAAATGAGGCTGTAAAAAGGAATATTGAAAGATTTCCTGCTGATTTTATGTTTCAACTCAATGATGATGAGCAAAATGAACTGGTCGCAAATTGCGACCGGTTTAAAACATTAAAACATAGTTCTTCAAATGCCTATGCCTTTACAGAACATGGTGTTGCTATGTTATCCAGTGTATTGAAAAGTAAAAAAGCAATTGAAGTCAATATACAAGTAGTTAGAGCATTTATTGCACTACGTCAATATGCAATATTGCAAACTTCAAAATCACAAGAAATAGAAGAAGTAAAGAAAATGTTGTTACTTCACATTGAAAATACTGATAACAAATTTTCTCAACACGATAAAGCTATAAATCAAATAATTAATGTTTTAAATAATTTAATAGAAAAGCCAAGAGAACCAAAGAAAATCGGTTTTAATACAGATAATTAATAATAAAACAAATTACTCACAATAGTATCCAAGAAAAAACTTTTTAACTGTTATTTTCTTAAAAGTTTTATATTTTGTATAGTTTTGAATATATACATTAATTCATTTGAAGGTAATAGCAATACTTTTAATAAGTACACAGGCAATAGCATATCAGAATCCTTACCAAAATATGTGGTGGGATGCTGTTTGGAACAAAGATTGTATCTATGATACAAAGTTACAAATGTGCCGTTCTGAATCAGAAAATTATAAAACACTTTCAGACTATAATAAAAGCAGAAAAACAGGTCAATACGAGTGTATTGGTGGCAAATTGTACAAGCGTATGGGATTTAACCAACAGCCAATACTGCTAACACGCACATCCGGTTTGCCCATAAGTTGTATTTCAAAAGAAACAGAACCGAATGACTAAAACTTATTTTATGCACAATAAAAATAATTATATAGATTTTATTTTCACAAACTCTATCGCTTCGTCTTTGGTATTTATATTCCCATTAAATTGTTCTTCATGAAGCATATCTATCAATTTACCCAATTCAGAAGACGGTTTTAAGCCTGTTATTTGCATTATTTCTTCGCCTGATAACAATTTTGGCAATGGTTTTAGTGTATCTTTAATTTTCAAATAATATCCCAAAAGTTCTTGCAAGCTTGAAATATTATTTTTAACCATTTCATCAGTTACAGCCTCACCCCTTGCGGATAATCTGTCTGACATTGCCAAAATAATATTATCAATAACATTTGGCGACATTTTTCTTATATATCTTAATTTAACCTTATCGCTTAATCCCTCTGTTGCAATCACATGCGAAGGATAAATATGATATTTTACCATATCCGATATATATTCAATTTGTTTTTTTGAAAATTTAAGTTTTCGTAAAATATTTGGACACATTTCAGCACCGATATATTCGTGCTTTATAAAACGATGTCTGCCTGTATCTTCTTCAATTGTCCAGCAACTATATTTACCTATATCGTGCATAAAACCTGCCAGCTTTAAATGTGCAAGACGTCTAAAACCACCAAAATCGACAGTATCCAGATGATTTTTTACATCTTTATTCGAAATTTTATAAAAATTTTCAATTTGACGTACTGTTTCAATTGAATGACCAATCAATGGCAAATGATGATGTGTATTTGTCGGAACTTTTTTAACATCATTAAAAATAGGCAAAATTTCACACAAAAGTCCGCATTCATCCAAATTTTGTAAAGCCTTAACTGTATATTCTCCATCAAATAATTTCATTAATTCATACTGAACACGCTCTCTTGCAGGATTATTTATTAACTTATAGTGCTTTTTTACAATCTTTTTTAAGTTTTCATCAATTTCAAACCCTGTTGTTGCCTGAAATCTGAATATTCTTAGCAAACGGAGAGAATCATCAATTAAATTCTGCTCTGAAATTATATTAATTTTTGAATTTTCTAAATCTCTAAATCCTTCAAAAAGGTCAATAAATTTACTATCTTTTAAATCAAATGCAATAGCATTCATTCTCAAATCTCGTCTTGCCAAATCTTTTTCCAAATCATTTTCTATCGGATTTGTTATATCAATAAAATTCACTTTGTCATTTAACACTAAACGATAAATTTTATTTACTTCATCCAACGGTATAAATATGGCATCAAGTTTTCTGGCAAGCTCCTGAGAAAATATTTTTGCATCTTTATCAACAACAATAATATCTTTGTCAAAATTATTTTTTCCAAGACAAAAATCTCTGATAACTCCACCTACAAGCAAAACTCTTGTATCTTTTGCAAAATTTTTAATTTTTTTTACTAAATCATCTTCAAGTATTCTATTTATTATTGTTGAATTCATAAATAATATTTCCAAGACCGACGATAACTGCCGTTTCTGCCTTCAAAATTAAATCTCCAAGTGACAACATTATAATATCACTTTTTGCAAACAAATCAAACTCTCTTTTTGTAAAACCACCCTCTGCACCAACAATAACAAGTATTTTTTCTTTTTGATTTATCGGATTTTTACTTAAATATTCTTTCATTGAAAGTTTATAATCTCTTTCACAAAATGCAATTATACGATTAAATTCTTTCGAATTTATAAGGGTTTCTAATGTTGTAAGTTCAAAGCATTTAGGAATATCTGCTCTTTCACATTGTTTTGAAGCCTCATACATAGTTCGCTGCCATTTTGGAATTTTCTTTTCAATAATTTCTTTTGACACGGCACAGTTATCCGTATAAACAGGATAAACACCTTTAACACCCAGCTCGGTTGCTTTTTCAATAATCAAAGTTTGAAAATCACTTCTTAAAGGTGCCTGTGCAAGATATAAATCAAATTTCAATTCATTTTCTGACGGATATTTTTTTTCAATAATAACATTTATTGAATTTCCGGTAATTTCTTTTATTTTACCTTCATATCTAATTCTATTCTCGTCAATAAGTTTTATATTTTCACCGATTTTAGCACGCAAAGACCTTGCAATATGCTGATAATTCTCTTTATCATTAATTATTACAAGGTCATTTGCTATATTCTTTGTACTTACAAAAAAATGTGGCATATTAATAATCTGACGGTGTTGAATCTTCATCATCTTTTAAAGAAGACAAATCATCATTATAAGTTGCATCAAAATCTTCAGGAAGCATGTCTTGTTCCGGCCATACGGTTTCTTCATCAAAACGACAAGCACTCATATTTACTGCTGTCGTAAAATCAGAATTTTGCAAATCACTTTCTTCAAAAATACAACCCGCCATATCTGCATCATTAAAGTTACAATAATTTACGGCTGCATAAGAAAAATCAGCACCCGGTAAAATCGCATCCGTAAAATCACATTCAACTAAATTTGAACGTGTAAAATCAACAGATGTTAAATCACAATTTTGAAATTTAACCTCTGTTAAGTGAGAATCGGCAAAGGAACTTGAATTTAAATCAACGTCAGTAAAATCAACACCTGTTAATACAATGTTTGAAAAATCAACTTCACTTAAATCAACTTCTTCGTCTTGATTTTGTTTCCAAGAATTAAATTCTTCAGGATTTTCTTGCACTAAAGTAACTATCTCGTCTTTTGTGTAATTGCTCATTTTTTTGTTTGTCTCCTTTATTATTTATTCATCAATTAATTTTAATTGCATACCTAAAAGTACCGCTTGTGTTCTGTTTGATACCTTTAGTTTTCTGAAAACACTATTCAAATGCGTTTTTACCGTAACCTCTCTTAAAACAAGTTTCTCCGCAATATCATGATTACTTGCACCCTTTGCAACAAGAGATAAAATTTCTTTTTCACGCTGCGTAAGAGTTTCAACAGGTTCATCTGTTGAAAAAGATATATCAACAGATTTTGCTTCCTTTTTATTCCAATTGGAACGTCTTAAAACAGCCTCTATCCTAGCAAGTAAATTTGGTAAAACAAAAGGTTTTACAATATAATCATCTGCCCCAATTTTCAATCCTGAAATTATTTTTTGTTCTTCACTTACAGCCGTTATCATTATTACAGGCAATGTTTTTGTTTTTTCGGTTGTTCTTATAGTTTTTAATGTATCCCAACCATTCATATTTGGCATCATCACATCTAAAAGAACTAAATGGATATTATCAGCATCTTTCGATAATATTTTTAAGGCTTGAATACCATCAGTTGCAACCGCAACTTCGTATCCATACATTGGAAGTGCATCTGCCAAGTATTTTGGATTATCATCTACTATTAAAATTTTTGCCAATTCTGCCATATATAATCCTTAAACAATTTTATTTTTGATTGCTTTTAATGCTGCTTGAAGTCTGTCATTTACCTCAAGTTTTTGCAAAATACTCGCAACATGAACTTTGATTGTATTTATACTTAAAGAAAGTTCTTGTGTTATATCTGTATTGCTATAACCTTCTGTAATTAATTTCAATATTTGCATTTCTCTTGCAGTAAGATTATAATCTGTTTTTACAGGTGTAACCTCATTCACTTGGTGGGTTATTGCAGCCTTTAACACAACATGAGAAATTGCAGAATCAAACCAAGCCGCACCATCCAAAACTGATTGCACAACAGTTACAAGTTTTTGCGGATTAATTTCTTTTGAACAATAAGCGTTTGCACCTGCTTTGATACTGTCAAGAACTTCTTTTTCGTCATTATGAGATGTCAATATAACAATTTTTACATCTGTATTCATTGAATGAATAATACCTGTTGCATCAATACCGTTCATATTTGGCAAACCTAAATCCATTATAATCAAATCTATTTTATTGTCTTTAAATATTTGAATACCGGTCTCAGCAGAATCTGCCTCATATAAATTTTCTACAAAATCAGCACCGTCAAATGCTGTTTTTAACGCAAAACGAGTAAGTTCATGGTCTTCAATTATTAATAAATTACTTTTTTTACAGGTCATAATAAACTTAATTCTTTCTTTGCTTCTGTGCAATTAGGATTTAATTTCAAACATTTCTTAAAAAACATAGTCGCAGTCATTATGTCATCTTTATTTTTGTAAATCAAGCCTTGATAATAGTAATACCTAAAATCGTTTTGATCAATATAAAATGCCGTAGACAGATAATCTTGAGCAAGATTAAAATTATCTCTTGAAAGTTCATACCTTGCAAGTCCAAGCCAAGCATCAATGTACATAATATTAAGTGCTAAAGCCTTTTTTAAATATGCAAGTTGTTTAAAAGGTTCTGTCATTGCTACATTATAATATGCTTCATATTCTATTGAAGATTTCTTTAATACGTTTTCAAACAACTCTTTTGATTTTTTTTCTTCACCTAATTTTTGAAGTGTTTTTGCTACTTTGACGCTTGCATGGAGCTGAGTTGCTCTATCTTGTTCGGCTTTTTTATAATTTTTTAAAGCCTTTTTATAATTTTTTGAAAGGTAGTTAATGTTACCTAAAACTAAATTCGCTTGTGCATTATTACTATCTTTTCTCAATGCTCTTTCTGCTGAATCCTTAGCCTTTTCATACTCTTGCATTGCAAGATATACATTACTCAAAGAAGCATTTATTTTTGTATTAAACGCTTTATTTTTACCTATTGCACCTTGCAGTGTTTTTACTGCTTTTGTATAATCACCTTCGTAAAAATAATAATTACCTAAATGATAATTTCTTTCACTGTCTTTTTTTGCATTTTTGTACAAAACATATTGTTCTATTGAATTAACACGTCTTAAAAGCTCTGCTTCCGTTAAATCTTCTTTTTTTATTTGATTAACAACTCTTAATGCATCTTGCGGCTTCATGCTATTTGCAAAAATTTGTGCCTGTAATATTTTATAATTTATATTTTGAGGATTTTTTGTAACAGCAACTTGTATATACTGTTTTGCTATTGGCAATCTGTTTGCTCTATAAGCAGCAAGTGCCAAAATATAATTTGCATAATCAAAATTTTCAAGTAAATCATTATTTAGCATTAATTCATCCATAGTTTCTTTACTTTGATCATTAAACATTATGTTTGAATATGCTTCTGCAAGATAAATTTCTTCATTGTAAGGAAGTCTTGTTTTTGGATAAAAGAATTTTTCATAATTTTTAATATGATTGCTTGTAATATCGGTATCACTCATTTTTTTGCTTGCTAAACTTGATAAATAAAACAATCCATATTCAGCAAGCTTATTTGCCATTATAGTATAACCAAAATCATTTGTATCAATATTATCCAATACAAATTTATAATCATCATAAGCCGTACTTACATTACTTTGTTTAAATTTATCTGTTGCTTTTATAAAATCATTAAAAGCTTCCATTTGCGACATTACAACATTAAAATTAACTGCAAGTTGTGTAACCTTCATTGAAGGATCAAGCAAATCAATTGTTAATTCATCAAAATCTTTGTTTGTAGCGATGGGTTTATCTTCCTGTGCTATTGATACTTGCGTCATAAATAAAAATATTATAAGTGTTACTATGCACTTTTTAATCATTAACCGTATCCTTTTCAAATTGACCGTAATAATACGTATTAAACAAGCTTATAAAATTTTGCTGAGTATTATCAAGCGTATCCGGCTCCAACTGCATTGTATCGTATAAATTTTTCATTGTATATTTAGCCAAAAACTCTCCGTCTTCCTGTTTCAGTTCAAGATGATTTTCAGTCAAAAATACTTTAATTATGCTATCGCATTTCAAATTCATAAATACATCAACAACATTACTGTCAAAATGAGTACCGGAGTCTTTTAACAAAATACTCATAACTTTTACTATCGGCATCTTATCACGATAGTGTCTTTTTGAAGTTATTGCATCAAAAACATCTGACACGGCTAAAATTCTTCCGCCAAGAGGAATATCATTACCGTTGTTATGTCTGTAATAACCTGTTCCATCAAATTTTTCGTGATGAGAGCATGCTATTTCCGCTATTTTTTTGAAATCAGCAGACATGTGAATTTTTTGCAAAATATCATGTGTAATTTCTACGTGAGATTGAATATGCTTATATTCATCATCTGTCAAACGACCTTCTTTTTGTAAAACCGAATCTCTTATACCAATTTTACCTATATCATGCAATGTAGCAGCTTTTTCAATAATGCTCACTTCATCATCAGGCAAACCCATTGCCTTTGCAATTAATGAAGAATACATCCTTACACGGCTTGAATGACCTGCTGTAATCTTATCACGAGCATCGATAGAAGCTGCAAGAGTTTCGATAAAACTGTCAAATACAATTTTTTGTTCTTCTAACATTTTTTGCTGAGTTTTAAACAATTGAGCATTTTCTAAAGCAATACCGGCTGACGAACCTATTGCAACAAGCAAATCTTCATCTTCATCCGTAAAATAGCCTTCCAGCTTATTTAACACTTGAAAAGCCCCTATTATTTTTTGTTGTAAATTTTTTATCGGCATGCATAATATTGTCTTTGTTTTATACCCTGTCTTATAATCAATTTCCGGATTAAAACGAGAATCGTTATATGCATCTTTAATATTTATTGTTTCTCCGGTTTTAACACAATGACCTGCAAGTCCTTTATCCGCAGGAAAACGAATTTCTGAATTCTCCAATCCTAAAGCAACTTTAGACCACAATTCATTATTTTCTTTATCAAACAAAAATACCGTACATCTGTCTGCTTGAATTGCCTCTTTAGTTTCTTCGGCAATGACTTTTAACAAAGAATCAATATTTGTTTCTGCTGATACTGATTGACCTATTTTTACTAATGCTACCAACGGGTCTCGTTTATTTGAAAGTAATCCTTGAGAAATTGATTGTATTTCCTCTAAATTTTCGGTAATTAAATCCAATAAATTTAAATTATCACCTTTAAAAGCCAAATTTTTTGCATTTGTAAAATGTAATTTTGCTAAATCATAACTTTTTTCTAATTTGTAAATATTACCTAAAACGTATTCAACAAAAGTTTTTGCCTCATGATTTTGAGTATATGCAGCCAAAAATTTAGCATCTTCCAGTAAATCAAGTGCTTCTTGATAACTGTTTTTATCAACTATATACTCTAATGCACCTTTTAACGCAAAACAAATTGATATTTTTTCTCCGTTCTTAGAATTTTTAAACGTAGGTTCTGCTTCATTTAACAAATTCTTACACATAGAGTAATTCTTTTTATTAAACTCTTTTACAGCCGTATTTAGCAAGCTTTCGGCATATTCTTTATCTTTTAATTCTGTCAGTTCAGTATTAGTCATAATACACCCCTATAAATATTATGTTTTTATTGTACAATATTTATTAGAATATTTCAAAATATTTTTTTTATTAAATTTTAGAGAAGAATGTATGCAAAAAATCACTGTTATAATTCCGGTATATAATGAAATAAAAACACTAAATCAAATCTTAGAAAAGGTTGAAAAGACTGATTTTTGCGGTTTAGACAAAGAAATAATTTTGATTGATGACGGTTCGACAGACGGAACAAAAGAACTTTATTCAACTTTATCATATAAAGTTTTGTATCATGATGTAAATCAAGGTAAAGGTGCTGCTATCAGAACCGGTCTAAAAGAAGCAACCGGAGATATCATTATAATTCAAGATGCCGACTTGGAGTATGACCCTGTTGATTACAAAGATTTGATACAATTAATTATAGATAACAAAGCGGATGTCGCATACGGCACAAGACTAAATGGCGGAAAGCCATCCAGAGCATTTATGTTCCACCATTTACTAGGAAACAAATTACTTACACTGATTACAAATATTTTGTATAACACCACACTTACAGACATGGAAACTTGTTATAAGGCTTTCAAGGCCGATTTTATAAAAGATATTACGATTAAGTCTGACAGATTTGATTTTGAACCTGAAATCACGGCAAAGATACTTAAAAAAGGTGCCCGAATTTATGAATTACCTATCTCATATTATGGCAGAGAATATGCTGAAGGTAAAAAAATCACGTGGAAAGACGGATTTCAAGCAATTTGGGCTTTAATAAAATTTAGGTTTGTTGACTAATTTGAATATCAAACAAGTACATGGTACACTAATTCAAACAGGAGTTAAAATATGAAAAATTTAGTAGTCGGTACAGGATTAACAGGTGCGGTTATAGCAGAAAGAATTGCCTCAAAACTTGATGAAGAAGTTGTTGTAATTGACAAAGCTTCACATATTGGAGGAATGCACTATGATTATATTGACAAAGAATCCGGTATTTTGGTTCAACCAAGACATGCTAATTTTTTACATACAAATAATAAATTTATTTGGGATTATTTAAGTAAATTTACTAAATTGCAACCATTAACTTTCAGACCTCTTGTTCAAATTCAAGGTATAAATGCAACTTTACCATTATGTTTATTAACACTGCATGAAGTTTTCCCTGAAGACTTTGCTAAAATGCTTGAAAATAAATTGATAGCAAAATTTGGTTACAATAAAAAAATCACATTAGCTGAAATGAACAGAAACTTTGATGAAGATTTAAAATTTTTATCAGAATATTTTTATGAAAATGTATTCAAACCGTACACCGCAAAACAATGGGGCATTGATGAAAATTCAATTCCGCCGTGTGCAGATACATATTATCCGTTTGATATAAGCCTTGACGACAGATATTTTAAAGAAAAATATCAAGCAGTTCCTGATTGTGGCTGGACTAATATGATTGAAAATATTTTAAGACACAAAAATATCAAACTTAAACTAAATACTGATTTTTCTGAAATAAATCCAAGAAAATATGACCGAATTTTCTATACCGGTTCAATTGATGAGTATTTTGACTACAAACACGGTGAATTACCATACAGAAGCGTTAGAGTAGAAATTGATGAAAAATTGACGGATTTAAACGGTCGAACATATAATTATCCTTACAATTATGATTTTATTAGAGCAAACGTATTCAAAAATATTTTGCCTAATGCTATATACAGCACTAATAAAAACATTGTAGGTTTTGAATATATAGAACCGTTTGAACTCGGAAAAAATGAAAGATTTTACCCTGTAAATAATTCTGATTCCCAAGAAATATACGAAAAATATGTTGAAGAGTCAAAAGTTTTACATAACACATATTTTGCAGGAAGATTAGGAGAATTTAAATATTACGAATCAGATGAACTGGTAACAAGAGCCTTTGAAACAGTTGCAAGATTAATGATTGATAACAATGAAGATTTTTCAAAAAATGAAGAAGAAATAAACCAAGAAGTACAAACAGAGGTTGAAAATAGCAGTAATGAATGAAGAATACCTTTCTTACGTTGATTATTTAAAATCAGTAAATTTTGAAAAAAAACTTGAAAAACTGAAAGAAAAGTATGACGGTAAGAAAGTTATACTTTTTGGTATGGGATTATTTCTTGATGCAATTCTTGACAATTATGACATTAAAAAATATATTAACGTAATTGGTATAAGCGACAAACGTATTATCGAAGACAGAGCAACAGATTACAAAGGATTTAATTTATATAAACCATTAGCACTAAGAGCTCTGAAATTCAATGTTGTACTTGATACAAACATTTTATTTGAACAATCAAAAAAATTTTTAAAACAAAATTATTATGTTAATAAACACATAATGATTGAACCTATCATACAAACATCCGCAAAAGATATTTTTGAGAAAGCACTTAATAAAATATATGCAGTATATAAATTTCTAATTGAAAGCAAAAATATTTTCACTACTATTAAATATTTTTTCATTTGTGAAACTCAAGAAATAAATTCTAAAACAAATTACATTAAACAAATAAAACGATTAAGAACTTCCACAAAACCGATACGAACCGTATTTATTGCATCTGACGTACAACACAGTGACTTTATCGGATTATATAATCTTTTGTATTTTGATAAAAATTTTAAATTATTCCCAATTATATTAGTTACAAATAATCTTCTTGAAACAGAAGAAATAAATGAAGAAAAAATGGCTAAAGATTTGGAGTTACTGCGGACATTCAAAATAGATGCGATTGATGATATGGATAGAAAAACGTACTCTCTTGCGAGTTTGCATGCTTTTAAACCTGACTTAATTTTTTATCAAAAACCAATTCACATAAAAGATGATTTTAATCCTGCTAAAATGTCAAAAAAAGCATTAACTTTTACGGTTGAATATTCAATCAGTAATGCGGATTTTGCTGCTATTGGTTCAAAATATTTCAGAAAACAAGTTTCAAATTTATGGAAAGTCTTTGTTAATAACCAAGATGACGAAAATCTTTATTCCGAATATACAGATATTCAAAACAAAAATATAGTTGCAGTCATAAATAAAAACCTAAATGCAGGTATTGTTAAATACATAAAAAAACAATTAAAACAATCTTAACCCTATGCTAAAATTTTATCAGCTGCATTAACAAAAAGATTTACCCAATTATGGCAAGTTTGTCTGTCAGAAGAATTAATAGTTCCACCGCTTCGGTCATCATGACCGCCTGCTACTAAGTTAGGATAAGTTGAAGATTTTATTTCATTAATAATTTGTTTGGCATAATCATTTTTTGTTAAAATACTCATTTTATAAGAATTTTCATCGTTTGTAGGGAAAAATACAGCAACGGCATCTAAATTTTTATCTTCCAGCATTTTTTTACGATAATTGCCTAAAACAGTCTTCGTTCTTACTGTATCTCTACCCAAATTTTCCCAAGTTTCATCACCTTGCTGAATTTCAATATATGCAAATTTTCCGTTTTTAGAGTATTGTGTGCGTTCTTTTAATGTTTCTTGAAATTTAATTTCTTTATCAGTTAATTTTGTTTTATCGCTAAAGTGTTTTAAAACATTTAATTTATCAAAAATATTTAATTTTGATAAAACATTATTCATAACAGTTTTTGTATTTTCATTATCGTTAGTTTTATCTAAAACTTCAATTTGACCTAATTTTGAAATTTTTGTAAAACCGTCTTTTGAAGTATCATCAATCATGCCTGCAAGGAGTGAACGACCTTCTTCACGATTAATTTTGTGCCCTATTGCGTCAAAAAATCTTGAAATAATAGCACAATTTGATTTTGCACTTGAATCAATGTAGAAATTTTTGGCATCAAATTTTGGTAAATCTTGAACCTTAGCATAAGATTGTGTAATTTGATTATAATTTGGTGTAATTTTATCAGGATTATTATGATGGTCAAAGCCTACAACATTTGTACCGTAACTGTTTATGAATTTCATAACATTTGGAACGGCACGGCTTGTAGCACTAAAATCTACACAAAGAGCAATATCTGCTTTTTTAGTGCTTTCATTAACTTCACTTGCTTGTATAATGTTGTATTTGTTTGCATTGTAATCGTAACAGTCCTTACCGTTTGAAACAATAATTCGTGATTTCACACCTTGAGATTCAAGGTAAGAATACATCGCTTTTGCACTGTTAAAAGAATCCTCATCACTTGAAGAATGACAAAATATGTCGGCAGTTTTTGCGGATTTAAGCCTATTATCTATATATTCAGCACAATTTTTAGGCATAATATTCGCCGTAAAATTAGGCTGTATAAAATTTTTATAATTACAATTAATAATCATCTATACACAAATAAACTATTTACATGTATATAAAGAAAATTTTTATACAAAAATTGCCATGTTATTGAGCAGTAAGCGTAAATATTTCGTAAATTTCTTGGTCTGAAAGTTCTGTAATAATCTTTTCACCTTCGTAAACTGCCATATCTGCAAGTTCTTTTTTAGACTTCAACATTTCGTCAATTTTTTCTTCAAAAGTACCCAATGTAATAAGCCTGTGAACCATTACATTTTTATCTTGTCCGATACGGTATGTACGGTCTGTTGCTTGGTCTTCAACAGCAGGATTCCACCATAAATCATAGTGGATTACGTTTGTTGCACTTGTTAAGTTCAAACCTGTACCACCTGCCTTTAATGATAATATCATTACTTTTGTTTCAGGATTATTTTGGAAATCTTCAATCATCTGTTCACGTTGATTTACATTTAATGAACCATGAAAAAATACAGGTGTTGTTCCGCATTCTTCTTCAATAACGTGAACTAAAATATCTCCCATTTCTTTGTATTGAGTAAAAATAAGTGTTTTTTCATTGTTATCAATAATACTTTGAACAAGTTGAACACACTGTTCCATTTTACCCGAAGATTCTTTGTTCATATCTCCTGACTTCAAGAATTGATATGGATGATTACAAATTTGTTTTAATGCGGTAATAAGTTTGAATATATTACCACGTCTGTTAATTCCCGTAAATCCGCTAATTTTTTCCATCATTTCATTAAGAGTTTTTTCATAAAGCACTGCTTGATTCTTAGATAAATAGCAGTAATCATTAAGTACCATTTTTTCCGGTAAGTCTGAAATAACGTGTTTATCAGTTTTCAAACGTCTTAAAACAAACGGAGAAACCGACATTTTTAATTTTGTTGCACGAGAATTTTCTTTAAATCTTTCAATCGGTATAGCATAACTTTTTTGAAATTCCCTCAAAGAACCCAAATATCCGCCGTTAATAAAATCAAATATACTCCAAAGTTCTGTTAATCTATTTTCAACAGGAGTACCTGTCATTGCAATTTTTATATCTGATTTTAAAATTTTAACCGCTAATGTTTGTGCAGTATCAGGATTTTTGATATTTTGAGCTTCATCAACTATAATCATACCCCATTGATGTTTCTTTAATTCTTCAATATCAATACGCATAATAGCATAAGTTGTAAGAATTATATCAACTTCTGTATTTAATTTTCTTTCAGCACCGTGATATGTAGTTGCTTTTATAGATGGTGCAAAAAGCTGCAATTCTTTCATCCAGTTACCCATTAAGGTCGTTGGACAAACAACTAAAACAGGTTTTTTAAGTTTTTCTTCTTCTTTAAGTTTCAAAATTAAACTGATAACCTGAATAGTTTTACCTAACCCCATATCATCAGCCATACAACAGCCAAAACCTTTTGAAACATTTGTCCACAGCCATTTCAAACCTGTTTGTTGATATGGTCTTAATTCACCCTTTAATTCTTTTGGAGGTGTAACTTCAACAGGTTTTGTAAAATCTTTCAAAATATTTGCAAATGCTTCATCATAATCAAAATCATATTCATCAATTTGACCCGACATTGATGCGTGAATTAATTGCATTCTTGTCATTTTGCTGTGATCAGCTTTTAAAATCTTTTCAATAAGTTTTTTGCTTTCATCTTCATCTACAAGAATATATTTATTTTTATATTTAACAAGACCTTTTGAATCTTTAATCAATTCTTGGAATTCTTCCAGTGACATTTTTTCATTGCCGAGTGCTATTTCATAAGAAAAATCTAAAATATCATCTAAAGAAATTGCACTTGATGAAGTTGTATTGAAAATATCCAATAATTCTCCTGAACGTGAAGCTTTCACTCTTGCATTAATTGAAGCACGAGGCACAACAACATTAACAAGCTCATCAGGCAAAATAACTTCAATTTGTGCTTTTTGTAAATAATAAGCTGTTTGTGTAATTATTTTATAAACTTCACCTAAATCCAGAGTTAAAGATAACTTTTCTTCATCTTCAAACAATTTTTCCAATTCAGGCATGTATCTTGTTGCGTAATTCAATTGTTTTTCTACAATTTTTGCAATATCAGAAGATGTTACCCCAAAAACTTCTTCATCTGTATAAAGCTGGTCAATTAAAGCAGTTTCTCCTGTCTTTCTGTTTTTAATATGAACTTTTAATTCAAATTCTTCATCTGTAATTTTGTTTACTTTAAAGAACGGAATAACGTCATATTTACCCAAATATAGTTCATCAAACCATTGAGCAAAGTTTTCAGCATAATCGTTGCCCTTCATTAATGATTTTTGTTCTAAATCTTTAATTAAGTATGTACCTGATTTAATATCTTTAAATTTATATGCTTTAATTCCCAAAAATTTATAAATAACGTAATTCAAGTAATCATAAATAAATTCTGTTACGAAGTTTTTAGGCATTTCTCCTTGAATAAACAAATCTTCAGGTAAATTTTCTTCAAATTGATTGATAATTCTTGCAAGTTGTTTATTTGCAATAATTGGTTCATAAACAATTCTAAACATTTGTCCACGACGTTTTACAGTCGGAATAAAATATAGTTTTTCAATTAATTTCATTACAAATTGAGTTAGTTTATTTAAATAAATAAACGTGTAAGAAAGGTCTTGAAAATCTACTATATCACCAAATCCGCCAAAATAATCCAAAACTAAATCAAGAGGCAGAGCATATCCGACTTTTGTACCTAAAACGCTTGAAGAACAACGGAATAATGACCCTTTAGATTTTAAATAGTACTGAAAATTATTTGTAGGAGTAACAAAAAACGACTGTTTACCTGCATTATTAACAAGATAAAACTCTGTATTTCTGACAGGCGGATTAGGACTTAAAAATATACCTGCAAATTCATCTTCAACAGTTTGATAAACCAAACTCAAAGTATATCTGAAATCTTTATTTTTAAATCCGTTTGGATTTTCACTTAAATTAAAGAATAATTCATCAACATTGTTTTTTTTAAATGATAAATCTATATCTAAACCTTTTCCGTTTTCAGCCATTTTATTTATTTTTCCTTACTTAATTAAAGAATCACAGTCCATTTCTTCGGGTTTTTGAATTCCCATTAATTGTAAAACAGTCGGTGCTACATTACATAATGCACCTGTTTCTTTTAATTCAATGTCTTTATCCGCATTAATTACAATAAACGGAACTTCATTTGTTGTATGAGCCGTGTGAGGTTTACCTGTTTCAGCATTAACCATAACTTCTGCATTACCATGATCAGCAGTTAAAAGCATAGTTAAACCTTTTTCTTTGCATTTATTCGCAATTTTGCCTACACATTCATCAACAACCTTGCAAGCCTTAGTTGCTGCTTCAATAACTCCTGTATGTCCTACCATATCAGGATTAGCAAAATTTACTAAAATAAATCCGTATTTTTCGTCATCAATTGCATTTAATACATTTTCGCAAACTTCATAAGCACTCATTTCAGGCTGCATGTCGTAAGTTGCAACTTTTGGTGACGGAACAAGTTTACGAGTTTCATGTGCGTTTGGTTCTTCAATACCACCGTTAAAGAAGAATGTAACGTGAGCATATTTTTCTGTTTCTGCCGTTCTAAATTGATTTACACCGTTTTGTTCCAATACGTCGCCTAAAATGTTTACCAATTTTGTTTTTTCAAACGCAACAGGGAAAGTGAAAGTTTCATCATATTTTGTAAATGTTACGTAGTAAAGATTTTTTCTTACAACTTTTCTTTCAAAGCCTGTGAAATCTTCAAAATTTATTGCTCTTGAGATTTCTCTTGCTCTATCAGGTCTGTAATTGAAGAAAATAATAGCATCGTTATCGTGAATTCTTGATTCTTCTCCACCGCAAACAATTGGTTCAACAAATTCATCGGTAACATCTTTTGCATAAGATGCTTTCACACCTTCAATAGCAGAATTTGCTTTGTTTCCTTCACCTAATAACAAGCAATTGTACCCTTTTTCAACACGTTCCCAGCGATTATCTCTGTCCATAATCCAATATCTGCCGACAACTGATGCAACAGGCGGAAGATTATATTTTTTCAATTCATCTTCAACAGTTTGCAAGTAAGTGCAAGCACTTGCAGGAGGCGTATCACGACCGTCTAAAAATGCGTGTACATAAACTTTTTCCAAACCGTTTTCGCTTGCCATTTTGATTAATGCTAATAAATGGTCTAAAGATGAATGAACACCACCTGTTGAAACAAGTCCGTATAAATGAAGTGCAGAATTATTTTTCTTAACGTGTTCCACTGCATTCATAAATTTTTCATTCTTAAAGAACGAACCGTCTTTTATACTTCTGTTAATTTTTGATAAATCTTGGTAAACAATTCTTCCTGCACCTAAATTCAAGTGTCCGACTTCACTGTTACCCATTTGACCTTCAGGCAAACCTACAAATTCACCGTCTGCGTGAATTTGTGTATATTTTTCTGTTTCTTTAAGTTTATAAAAATTAACAGGATTTGCTAATTTAACTGCGTTAGTTTCATCATTTCCGCAGGAAATTCCCCAACCGTCCATAATACATAATAAAACACGTTTTGACATAATTTTATCCCCTCAAAATCTCTTTTAATCCTGTTAATATTAACAAGAACATGACACGTTTTCAAGAGTAAAATAAAAATTTTTGTTAAAAAATTGTAAACATGACGCAATTTTTAAAAATAAAATGTTTTAATATAGGTAAGAAAGGATATTAATTGTGGATATTTCAGCATTAAACAACAACCCATTCGCAATGAAGAAACTTCAAGGTGTTAATGGTGTTAATCCGTTCCAACCTGTATCAAAAGTACAAAAAGGCGGAGCAGACGGTGGCAATCCATTTGCAAACGAATCAGCTTATGTAGGCTTAGGCATTAAAGACGGTGAATTTCAAACTTCAGCTGCTCAATTAGGTAAAAAACCAATGCCAATGCGTCAAATCGGTATTGCTTAATCCAAAAACTTTCAAACAAAAAAACGGCTTGCATTCTGCAAGCCGTTTTTTTTGTTTTGCCTATTTAATCCTTTCATTACATGTAACATTTTACGGAAAATGTTACATGAAAAAAGAAGCATATATAATATAATTAATACTATCTATTGTATATTTTTTAAATATTATATCTAATAAACATTACCCGTTAGCTAACTAAAATGTTAGACAATTTTATTATATTCATCAAATAATCTTTTTTGTTCTGCTTTTAGACCTTCAATAAAATCTTTATCTTTTGAAATTATTTTTTGTGCTACAAAAACGGCTTGAGAAGCATCCGCACTATGTGCAACAATTCCTTTATATTTGGGTGCAATTTTTAAGGCTGTATGCAGCCTGCTTGTTGTAACTCCACCTATCATTATTGCAGCAGGTGTTTCTCCTGATTTTTCCATTTGCTCTGCAACCGTTACCATTTCCTCCAATGACGGAGTTATTAACCCGGAAAGTGCAACTATGTCTGCTTTTTCTTTTGCAGCCGCTTTTAATATATCACTGCAATTTACCATTACACCTAAATCAATAACTTCAAAATTATTACAAGTTAAAATTAAATTTAAAATATTCTTACCTATATCGTGTACATCACCTTTCACTGTTGCAAGAACAATTTTTCCAAGTTTTGTTTTGGAATTATCTTTTTTAAGATATTGTTTTAAATAATCAACCGCTTGTTTCATAGTTCTTGAACTTTTTACAACTTGAGGCAAAAACATTTTTCCTTCACCAAATAGTTTACCTATTTCATTCATGCCATCCATAAGGTGATTTTCTATAATTTCTAAAGGGGAAAAATCTTTTAGTGCTTCCTCTAAATCTGATTGCAAAAATTCTGCATTTCCTTTAATTAGTGCGTGCTGCAAACGTTTTTTGACAGGCTGATTTCTCCATTCAAAGTTATCTTTTTTATGAATGGAAGAATTGTTATTGTCAAGCGTTTGGGCATATTCCAAAAGTCTTTCACCTGCATCATCACTTCTGTTTAAAACAACATCTTCAACAAGCGTTCTTAATTTTGGTTCTATATCGTCGTATATTTCCAACATACCTGCATTTACTATACCCATTTCAAGTCCGGCATTTATTGCGTGATACAAAAATACACTGTGTATAGCTTCTCTTACTCTATTCAAACCTCTGAAAGAAAATGAAATATTACTTATTCCACCGGATATCATAACATCAGGATATCTTTCTTTTATTATTTTTGTTGACTCAATAAAAGAAATTCCGTTAATATTATGTTCTTTTATACCTGTTGCAAGAGGGAAAACATTTAAATCAAAAATTATATCACCAGGCAAAATGCCAACTTTTTCCGTTAAAATTTTGTATGCTCTGTCAACTATTTCAATTCTTCTTTCCGTTGTTGAGGCTTGACCTTTTTCATCAAAAGCCATAACTATCATTGATGCACCCAGTGATTTTATAAATTTTGCGTGCTCAATAAATTTTTCTTTACCCTCTTTTAAACTTATGGAATTTACAATAGCCTTACCTTGAATACGTTTTAAGCCTGCTTTAATAACTTCAAAATCAGAACTGTCAATCATAATCGGAACTTTTGCAATATCCGGCTCTGATGCAATAAGATTTAAAAAATTTATCATCTCCGTTTTTGCGTCAATTAACGGCATATCAAAACTTATATCAATAATATTTGCACCATTTTCAATTTGTTCTCTCGCAATATTTAATGCTTCCTCATAGTTTTTTTCCTGTATTAAACGAGCAAACTTTTTAGAACCTGTAACATTAGTTCTTTCTGCAACTATTGCAAATTTTTGATTTTCATTTAAAGAAAACGGTTCCAATCCTGTAAATACAGACTTTTGTTTAATATTTTTATGTTTTCTTGGTAAATAATTTTTTACAGCCTTGCTTATTGCTTTTATATGCTCTGGAGTTGTTCCGCAACAACCTCCGCAAATATTTACACAGCCTTTTTTAGCCAGATAAGCATAACCTTTTGCCATATCTTCAGGTGTATCTGTATATTGACCAAAAGCATTTGGAATACCTGCATTTGCATATATACTTATATAACAATCTGCGATTTTTGATAACTGCTCTATATGAGGTATTATATCCTCTATGCCTAAAGCACAATTTATACCAATTGATATAGGATTAAAAGGTTTTATGCTATAATAAAAAGCCTCTAGCGTCTGTCCTGACAAGGTTCTTGCCGATTTGTCAGATAATGTAACTGAAACCATTACAGGAATATACTTATTATATTTTTTCAAAGACTGATTTATAGCAGAAAGGGCAGCCTTTGCGTTTAAAGTATCAAATATTGTTTCAACCAAAAACACATCAACATCATTTTCTACCATAACATCAACTTGTTCAGTGTAAACATCAACAAGTTCATCAAAAGTTACATCTCTAAATGCAGGGTCTTCAACTTTTGGTGAAATAGACGAAGTTTTATTTGTAGGCCCGATAGAACCTGCGACAAAACGAGGTTTTGTATCTGTTGAATATTCTTTTGCAATTTCTTTTGCTATTTTAATTGATGATATATTTAATTCTTTTACATAATTTTCTAAATTATAATCCTTTTGAGAAATTCTGTTTGAAGAAAAGGTATTCGTTTCAATAATATCAGCCCCAGCTTCAATATAAGCTCTGTGAATATCTTTTACAACTTCAGGTTTTGTTATACTCAAAACATCATTGTTACCTTTTAATTGAACAATATTATTTTTAAAAATATCTCCTCTGAAATCTTCTTCAAGCAGATTCTTTTTCTGAAGCATTGTTCCCATTGCTCCGTCAAGTATCAGTATTTTCTCTCTTAAAATATTCTCAAATTTAGTCATTATACGATTATAATAACACGTATCTTGCATATATCAAAACTTTTACATAAAATTATAGAGTATCAAAGTTAAAAAAGAGGTCAAATATGTTAAATATAAAATTACATGGTATAGATAAAGATGGAAATGAAAAAGAATATTCAATAAATGATTTTAGCGGACAAAAAACAATTTTATATTTTTATCCGAAGGATAATACATCAGGCTGTACTCAAGAAGCTTGCGATTTTAGAGATAATTTTAATCGCTTAACTCCACATACTAATTTAATAGGTGTAAGCCCTGATAGCATAAAAAGTCATAAAAATTTCAAAGAAAAACAAGGTCTAAATTTTATACTGCTGTCAGACCCTGAACACAAATTGGCAGAAGCCTTTAAAGTTTGGAAAGAAAAATCAATGTACGGAAGAAAATACATGGGCATAGAACGTTCAACATTCGTGCTTGACGAAAAAGGCAAAATTGAAAAGGAATGGAGAAAAGTTAAAGTAAAAGGTCATGTAGAAGAAGTTTTATCGTATTTGGTTGATTAGAAAATTTGCAATAAAAAAGACCGCTTAAGCGGTCTTTTTTATTTTTAAATCTTTATTACATATTTTTTACACTTGAATCAAAGTCAGCAGAACATCTTTTCAATTGAGCATCTATCATTGATAACTGTGTTTGATATTGCAACAATTGTTGATCTAATTTCTTTTCTAATAAATGCAATCTTTCTTTTCTTGCTTCCAATTGTTTCAATACAGGACTATCAGCACTTAAGTCTGTTCCTGCATTTACCAATTGAGCGTTTTGTGAAGCGATATCTGCTTTTGCCTGAGATACTAAATCAATTTTATAATTTAAGTCTGATCTTTGTGATTGCAATGTGAACATTCTTAATGATGATGTCAATACGCCCATTTTAAATTTAATCCTTTATCTTGTTTGGTCGAAATTCTTTCCTTTAAGGAAGTTGTGTTGATTATTTTCTGCGATTAATGCTTCCATTCTGTTCAATTGATACTTGTGGTAATTAACCCTGTATTGTGCCATTTTGAGTTTTTTACGAACTGTCAATGCCTCTTTAATGGCTGATACTATATCATTTCCCATTGCTTGTATAGGATTTTTCTTTACGAAATAATTCCTTGTATATGCCAGGAAATTCATTAATCTTCTAAGGTTAGTCTGTAAAGCTTCGGATTGGAACATAATGTCCTCCTTCTATTCACTTTATAGATTGCCTTCATCTATATAAAAACATGTCTAAACCTTTTATTGCCTACTTTTTAGCATGTTTGTAACATGTCTTAATCATATTGTGCAATCTATTCTGTCTCCCGTGATACTCAAAAAAACTATGTCTTTTTTCATATCCGTATATTTTATCGGCATAGATTTTTTAAACTTTAGAGCAGATGGGATTTTATTAAACAAATTGTAATAAAAATTTACAATCCATACTAAAGTCTTTATAAATATATTATTTATAAAGACTTTGTATATTATCATTCTTAAATAAGTTCTTAATTCCATAGTTTATTAATTTCTATAAGTTTTGGATTGCTTTTGAATCTGAATCCATACCTTCTTTTAACATTTTTCTAACAATTTCGCCTTGTGTATCAAGCATTTTGCAAACAGTTTCAATGTTTCTTACTTTGTTAGATAGGATAGTATCGGCATTTGACAAAATATTAGCAGAAACATTTTGATAAGCTGCCAAAGCAGCAGATGAAGTACCTTGCATTAAGTTACCCATTACGATAGCAGGCAAACCATATTCACCCAAATATGGAGCAGCGGCAGTCATAATACCACCCCAACCTGAAATAAGCCCTGCCATAGGCATTACAACATTTTGCATACCTAAACCGTATCCGTTTGCAGTACCTACACCATAAGCAGTTGCACTTGCAATATCAGCAATTCCACCCAATGCAGAAGCACCACCTGTTACAACACCTTCTGATGTACCAAGACCTGATAACAAATTATTTGTAATTGAAGATGCACCACCTGTTGAAAAACCACTTAGTGAAATACCTGCTGCACCACTTGGAAAACCTGAATATGAACCTAATTTTCCAATACCAAATGCGGAAGATGCTCCATTTACCTGTGCAGTTGAACCTGTAATAGGCGACCAGTATGATGTACCCGGAATGTTAAAAGAATCTGTCCCACCCATTACTGACATAAATGAAGATGGAGCAAATAAACTTGCAAGTTTGTATAACGCACCGCCTGCAAGTTCAAAACCTGTACCTGAACTTGCTGAACCTGATACGGTTAAATCTCTTAATCGGTCATAAGTTTCGTACAATTGTACTTTTGCATCACTCGATGCAGTACCGAATTTGTTTGCTATTACTAATAAACTATCATTTTTGTATGACATAATCTTAACCTCGTGGCTTTTGTTGGTGCGTTACCATACTTGACTTTTTACATATTGCAAGTGTGTGATTAAACACACTTGCAATTTTTTCAATGAGCTTATTAATAAGGGAAATAATAAGCTCAAACTTATTATTTGAATGTACCGAATGTAGATTCGACGTTCTTTTGAAGAACACCTTTAACTGCATCCATTTCTGTTGTTAAGGCTTTTTGCTCTGTTTCCAGTTGCTTTAATCTCAATTCAAGGGTTCTGTCTTGTTCTTGGATTAATGATGTTTTTGCGTTAATATCAGACATTTGTTTTTCGTATTTTGTTAAATCATAATTATATTGATTCATCGCATCGTTATATGCAGTCTGATTTGTTGTTTCTTCAGCCTTCAGGTTGAATTTTGTACTCATATTTTTCAATTTAATATTTGAATAACGACCTGAACCAGAAGCATCATCCATAACTGCATAATCTGTTGTTGTAATGATTTCATCCATGTTAGTTGCATAATAATGAGTTAATGATGGTTGGAAATCCATATTTGATGAAATAGCATATTCATCTTCAGCATGTTTAGATTTATTCCAGCAATCCTCCAATTCTGCTTTGGTTGTATAGTACACGTAATCATTCTTTTCGTATCTGTACACTTCACCATTATTAAACATTTCTTGAGTGATGCCGCCGGCTTTACCAAAATCATAAATAATTTGTTTTATGGCTTCTTGATCAACTAAGCTAGTATTCGGATCATTAGGTAAACATACTTTTGCTTCTGAATTACCTAATTTATATGTTTGTCCTGTAATAACTTCCTCTTGTTTCAATCCGTTAAATGTCAAATTTGCAGGAGTTGTTTCCAGTTCTGTTTTATTAATAGCACAGTACATAACATTACCATCGGCGTCAGTATAAGAATACAACTCTTGACCTTCTGTTAATGGTTGATTTGCCTGAACATAATTTGCAATGGTTGTAGGATCTATAACTTGAGTAAGTGCAATTTCTGAACCGTCAGATAGTGTAAATTTACCTGTTGTAGCATCATACTGAACTTGATTAAATGTTTGTGTATGAGCCGGATCATTTACATATTGTTCTTGAGTTATGTTAACTTTTTGAACTTGAGGATTTGAATTTGTAGATTCAATACCTTTGTAAACTGTTGTTGGCGATTTGTACGTTACTAATTTGTTATACTCAGTGCCATCCGTATCTTTGTAATCAACAGATTGCATATCTGTAATAGTATAATTATTTATACCATCATTAAATGAGTAAGTAAGTGTTGTGTAATCCGTAATGCTTGGAACTGTCGGAATTGTTAAACCTAACATTTGATTCCATAATGCTGCGGATTGGTTACCAAGAGCAGTACGTGCTTGGTTAATTTGTTGACCTTCGTATTCTACGTTGGTTTTTCTTGCGGTAAGACCTAAATATCTTGCCTGTGATGCTGCCATGCCCATAGTATCATCTCCTATCTTTATAAACTGATAACTTTGTTTTTGAGTTACTCTCTTTTCTTATTTAATGACATTTGTCTGAAAGTCAATAATAATCATGATTATTATACGGTATGTTAAGATTTTTTTACATTAAAATAACTGTAATTTCATTCGTTTAAATTAGTATTTTATACTTAAATCATACAAATACATTAAACTTTATTACATGAATATATATATTACATGTATAGTAAAATTGACATTACAGGTATTTAAGAACTATAATGATTTAACAGTGTATAAATTATATTTATTTAGGGAAGTTAGGTAGGGGAAGATGAAAAAGAATAATGTTCTTATGTTACTAGAGGACAAAACGGAAGATTATAAAGACAGAGTTGCCTTAGGGATTAAAACTAATTACGGCTGGAAAGAATTTACTTACAAAGGTATTGGTCTTCTTTCAAGAAAAGTTGCCAGTTATTTAATGAATAGTCTAAATGTTCAAAAAAATGATAAAATTGCGATTCTTTCAGAATCAAAACCTGAATATGGAGCATGCGTTTTTGCTTCAATTATGTCCGGAGCGACAACTATACCTTTGGATATAAAATTAACTAAATATGAATTGATTTCTATACTTTCAGATTGCAGACCTTCTATTTTATTTGTTTCACAACAATATATCGAAAAAGCATTAGAAATTCAAAAATCAGTTGATTCGATTGAACATATTATAGTAATGGATGAACCAAGTTACAACATGACACTCCCAAGTCTATATACAATTGAGGCATCAACAAACTGCAAATGGCGTCACAGAAGTTCAAAATCAACTGCGTTCATTATTTATACATCAGGCACAACAGGTAATCCTAAGGGTGTTGAAATTTCGTTCAGAAATATGATGGCTCAATTGAAAGATATGGAAAAAATTTTCCCATATTTCTTAAATATGAATGAAAGAATACCTGTATTATCAATTTTGCCGATGAACCATTTATTTGAATTAACAGTTGGTTTTTCAGTATTTTTATATTGGGGATTGTCTGTTTACTATACTCAATCATTAAAACCAAAAGATATTTTGATGATTATGAGAGAAAAACAAGTTAAATTCATGATTGTTGTACCTGCATTCTTAAAATTATTAAAATCAGGTATTGAAAGTGAAATTAATGCAAATCCTGTTGCTAAAAGAGTATTCCCTATAATGTTTAATATTGCAAAATTAATTCCGTCATTCAGACTAAAAAAATTATTATTCAAAAAAATTCATGACAATTTTGGTGGACAATTTACAGGATGTATTTCAGGTGGTGCTCCAATTGATAAAAATGTTGCAAACTTCTTTGAAACAATCGGTATTAAGATATATGCCGGCTATGGATTATCAGAAACGAGCCCTGTTGTTTCAGTAAACTATGATAAACGTAATGATTATTCATCAGTAGGTAAACCTTTAGGAAGTTTTGAATGCAGAATTGATAAAGAAACAGGAGAAATTCAATTAAAAGGACCTGCTGTGATGAAAGGATATTATCATCAACCTGAATTGACTGCCGAAACAATTGAAGAAGACGGCTGGTTACATACAGGAGATATAGGACATCTTGATTCAGACGGTCATATACATATCACAGGAAGAATTAAAAACATGATTGTACTTTCCGGTGGTAAAAAAGTATTCCCTGAAGAAGTTGAAGCTGTTTTAGAAAAAAGTGAACATTTTGCGGAAATTTGTGTAATGGGTTCTTCCAGAACAGGAGGAGAAAAAGACGGTACCGAAGATATCGCTGCTGTTATCGTTCCAAAAGAATCATTTATGGAAGGTAAATCTGATGAAGAATTAAATAAAGAAATCAGAGATGAAGTTAAAACTCTTTCTCAACAACTTGCACCTTATAAAAGACCAATTAATATTATTGTTCATAAAGAATCATTACCAAAAACAACAACATTGAAGGTTAAACGTAAAGAAGTAAAAGCATTATTGAATTTATAATAAACTTTTTACAAATAACAAAAAATGTCGGGATTATAACCCGACATTTTTTATGTGCTTAATCAATAAAAATTAATCATTTGGCATTAAAACAGATATAACTGCATTGTTTATGTTCAAATATTTTTTTGCAGCACCTTGTGCATCTTCAATTGTAAGACCGTTAAGAATATCTAAATAATCTTCTATTAACACAAGATTATTGCATACTGTCATATATGCACCTATTGTATCCGCAATTTCAGAAACAGTTTCTGCATTATTTGCAAATTGTGCTTTTGTCTTTTTTACCGCTTTTTTAAATTCTCGTTCTGTAATTGAAGTTTTTATTTTATCAATTTCTTGCTTTAATTGCTCAATAGCCTCATCTTTCTTTTCGGGTTTAAAATTAGCCTCAACAAAGAAATTATTACCGTCACGGAATTGATAATAATCAGTTCCAACATAATTAAATAAAGGTTCTTCGACTTTTTCAATCAGATTTTGGTTTAATCTTGAACTATCACCATCACCAAGAATTATATTAATCAAATCCATCAATATAGAATCTTTAACATTATTCGCAGGTGCAGTTAAATAACCTAACATCAAAAAGCCAGTATTTACACTTGCTGTATCTTCAACATAAATTGTATGCTCTGTTGGTTCATCTATTTCAAATTGAGGATTTTCGTAATTTTCACGACCTTTCCAGTCAAATTCTTTACAAACTTTGTCTAAAATTTCTTCATGATTAAAATCACCAACAACAATTGTTGTAACATTATTTGGAGTGTAATGTTTTTTGTAATAATCCATAATTGTTTTTTGAGAAACTTGTGAAATTATTTCCGGAGTACCTATTACATCACGCTTATATGGATGTTTTTTATACATCTTATTATTTGCAGCCTTATAAACTTTTGACCAAGGCTGGTCTTTTCGCATTCTTATTTCTTCTATTACAACATGTCTTTCACGTTTATCTTTTACATTTTCATCGTTTAAATCAAATTCACTTCCGATTTCTTCTTCAGGAAGCACAGGGTCAAGCATCATGTCTGCATGAAGTTCAATTGCTTCATAAAAATCTTTATTTCCTTCGCCTTTTGGTAAGGTTACATAATAAAATGTATAATCTTTCCACGTTGCAGCATTAACAATAGCACCTTTTGCCTCTAATGTTCTGTCAAAATAACCGGCTTTATGTTTATGTGTACCTTTAAACATCAAATGTTCCAGAAAATGTGATATACCGTTATTTATATCGTCTTCGTTTATTGAGCCTGTTCTTACCCAAGAGCTTACATTAACCATACCGCCCTCTTTATGAGCAAGCACAATTTTATGACCGTTTTCACGCTCGTATATTTCTACATCTTGTGTTAAATATGGATATTTTACTAATGTTTTTTTCATACTTTCTTCCTTTTTTCTTAATTATATATTAAAAATATACAGAAATAACTCTTGAAATACAAATTAATACAGAAGTATATATCATGATATTTCTGGCCTGATACATTCTAAACCTGAAAGAAGCTATTTCAGGATAATCTTTTATCTTATTCCAATTTTCAAATGGAAAATGCCAAAATCTTTTTTGAGGCACATAATTTTTATCACTGTTAAATAATAACATTGAAACTATTAATTCAACAACTAACGGCATAGTAAAAAATGTAATTAAAAATATTTTTGGTAGATATCCCGACGTTATCGCCAGAGATAACAAACCATAACCCAAACCATAAATAATTCCATAACCTGCAACTGCTTGATTTTTATCCTTAAATCTGCGACATAACGTTTTTTTGAGTGAAGCACTATCCCCATCAAAATCCATTAAAGAGTTTGTATATAAAAGCCCTATGGTAAACATTACAACAATTGTACCTATAAGAAAAATGTGTTTATCCAAAGTTTGTGTCATAACCCAATAAACACCGCCAAATAAAATCGGTCCAAAAGCTAAACCAACAGCAACTTCACCTATACCTGCCGTTGACCACTTTGCATAAGTCAAAACAAAAATTCCGCCTAACAAAGCAAAAATTATAACAGGATAACCTGTTTTAAAAAATAAAAAAGCACCAATCAAAACGGCAATAAAACAATATAACATAACAACTTGCAAAACTTGATTTAATGTTGCTTCGCCATTTTTTATATACTTACATTTTGATTTTGTCTGATTTTCCAATGTTCCCATTTTTTCAAGTTTTTTATAATCAACATAATCATCAAACAAATTTGTTGCAAGCTGACCCAAACAAATTCCTATTAATGCTAAACATCCATAAAACAAGTTACCACCATCAGTTAAAGCAAAAACAAAAACAACAGCCCACGAAAATATTGACATTGGTACAGTAAAAATTCTTGAATTTTCAAGCCAAAACCAAATTCTATTTAAAAATTTAAGCATCTAACATACCCTCAATACTTTTAACTTCTTCATACAAAGCTCCACCTTCAAGAAGTTCTTCGGCAGAAAGTCCAAACATAGTAACCAAATCAAGCACACTCTCATTACGTTTAAAACGCTTTACAACTTCTAAAACGGCATCCTCACGTGTCATAGATGTAAATTGATTATGTTTACCTAAATTAATACTACGTTTTTTAGCCTTGCCCAATTATTTTACCCCCAAAGCTAAAAGTGCAGCACCAATCATGCCGGCATAGTTACCTGTCGTAGCCTTTAATACTTTTGTCGGAGTAGTAATAATTTCTTCATTTACAGATTTTTCTAAATATTCTGTATCAATAAATTTAGCCATAGAACCCGAAAAAACAAAACAATCCGGATCAAAAATATTTCCCAAACCAATTATCCCTGCCAAAATATCATTTTGCCATTTATTAAAAATTGCCGTCATTTTTTCATCACCGGCATTTAAACCTTCAATTACATCGTAAGTTGTAACACTTTCATTATGCAACATTTCTTCTGCTGTTTTTTTCAAACCTGTACCTGAAGTATAAATCTCAAAACAATCATAACTTCCACAGGTACATTTTCTGCGTTTATCAGGATACATTTTAAAATGCATTTCTCCTGCTGCACCTGATTTGCCCTTATATAATTTGTTATTAAGAATAATTCCGCCGCCAACACCTGTACCAAGAGTAAGCATTATAGAATTTGGCATACCCTTTGATGCTCCTATAACATGTTCTGCCCATGCCGCAGCATTAGCATCATTCTCAACAAAAACAGGTTTTCTTGATAATTTATCAAACTCTATTGTATTGTAACCTTTAACGAGATTTCCCGTTGAACCGATTACCATTGTGTTTTCATTATTTACTGCACCTGCTGTTGAAAATGCTATTACATCTGCTTCATTTTCGTATTTTTCAATAATTGATTTGAATATTTTTTTTATTTCTTCTAAATCATAAGGAGTTGAATGTTTTTCAACATCTGTAACCATTTCACCTTTTTCATTTATAACGGCATTATAAATTTTTGTACCGCCAACATCAATAGCAAGTGCCTTTTTCATTATTTATCCTTTCTTGAAACAAATCTTTTTGTAATTAATTGCGGTCTTGTAATTGCAGAACCTATTACAACACAATGAGCACCAATAGAAAAGGCTTTATCAACTTCTTCAGGAGTCCATATTCTACCTTCAAGTACAACAGGAATTTTAACTTGTTTTACAAGTTCTTCCAATAATTCAAAATCAGGGCCTTCATTTTTCAACGGAGAAAATTGAGTATAACCTGCAAGTGTTGTTGAAATCATATTTACACCCAACTTTTCACAGGTAACACCTTCTTCAACAGTTGAAATATCAGCCATTGAAATTCTTTTATTTATTTTAATAAGATTAATAATATCTTCTATTGTGCAATTTTCGTGTTTTCTTGCTGTACCGTCGAAGGCTATAATGTCTGCACCGGCCTTAATCAATGAATTAACATGTTTTAAAGACGGTGTTATATAGACAATTTCTTTCCAATTTGGCGGAATTACATCAGGTTTTGTAAGTCCAATAACAGGAACATTCGTCATTTTTTTTGCATTAGTAACATCTCTTGCACCTGCAACACGCAAACCGCCTGCTCCGCCATTTAAAACAGATTTTATCATCGCAGCCATAGCTTCTTCTCTGTATAATGGTTCGTTTGGCATCGCCTGACAAGATACAATAACTTTACCTTTTAAAGTTTCTATAACACCCATTTCAGCACCTTTTATCTGTAATTTTGGAATTGTAAAGGATAATCATACTTATCTGCATTTTCTCTTAAAAGTGCAATTACAGCTTGCAAATCATCTTTACTTTTGCCTGTAACTCGAACTTGATCACCTTGAATAGAGGCTTGAACTTTTATTTTTGAGTCTTTTATATCACTTGTAATTTTTTTTGCAAGTTCTTGAGTTAAGCCTTTTCTTAAATTATAAACTTGTCTGACTGCACCACCCAAAGCATCTTCAACTTTTTGAGGGTCTAAAATTTTTATGCTTAAACCTCTTTTAACCAATTTTGATTGCAAAATATCATAGATATTTCTTAATTTTGTTTCATCTTCTGTTGTAATAGTAACGCATTTATCAGCCTCTAAAACAATATCTGATTTAGAATTTTTCAAATCAAAACGAGATGTAATATCTCTTTTAACCTGATCAATTGCATTAACCAATTCCTGTTTATCATATTCGGATACAATGTCGAAACTTGAATCTTTTGCCATACAAACCCCCTTTTCTTCAATTGTATCATGGATAAATTGCTTTTAGCAATGAATATTAAATTATTATATTTCGTTACATAAAAAGCTATAAACTTGATTATAACGGTAAGAATAAAATAAAACTCCATTACAATTCTTGTATATTTTTTATCGGTTCTTTTAAAAGTTTTCCCATAAAAAAATAAAACGGAGATAAAGCGATATCCGATAAAATATTTAACGGATTAACCAAACCCACAAACGCACCCGCTTTGGAAGCCCCATACATATCCATTGATATCAACATCATATTCACTATATGATAGCTTGGACTAATTATGCATTTTGCAGGAGATAAAGTTAATTTTTTACCTCCATTTTGATTTTCTATTTCAGCCTGCATGGATTTTGGCAAATTTGCCATTATAACTATCATTTCCTTATTATTTGGAAAAAAACGCTTAGCATCAAACTTTGCATCAGATTTAATTTCATCTATCAGTGTTTCGGAATTTTCTTTGGTTGTACTATCCAATAATGTTTTAAAATCATATTTATCTTCTTTGTGAAACAAATATACAGATGCATAGACAGCCAGTTTATAGTCATCCATTGGTTGCTCACAACCATACATTGTTTGAATAAGAGGTTTTAATTGTTTTTCATCACGTATTTCCGTAAATAAACCATTTCGTACGATTGTGTATGCTGTTTCATAAGATTGTTTATCGGCATTTGCGTTTTTAAGATTTTCGTTAATCTTTAAATCAGCAACTTTTCGCAAATTTTCAATGTTATCTTTTTTTATTATTGAAATTAAAATTTTATAATTGTTTTCATTTGCAATACTTACCGTATCTTTAAATATTTTTAACTCATCTTCCGACAAATCATTTAATTTATACCTCTTTTCAACAGCATCTGCTACTTTTTGCTGATAAACATCTTTAACACAAAAACTACACACGCTATCTGCTCTTACGCTTGAAAAGCAAGTAAAAGCAAAAAATAAAGTTATAATAAAAATTACATAAAAATTTAAAATCTTTTTCATAATATCCCTAAAAATTAAATAATATTTTCTTATATAAACAATAAAAGCACAACTAAATTTGTGCTTTTATTTTGTTTTATACTTTTCTCTTGCGAGCTGCTTCAGATTTGCGTTTTCTTTTTACGCTCGGCTTTTCATAGCGTTCACGTTTTTTAACTTCAGATAAAACGCCGGCTTTTTGAATTTTTTTCTTGAAACGTCTTAATGCACTTTCAATTGATTCGTTTTCGCCTACTTTAACTTCTGGCATTGCTTTTTTCACCACCTTCTATAATTAATTGTCGATGCCAGTATATAATAACATGCAAATTTTTAAAAATCAATAGTTCGCTTGTTTTACTGCACCCCAAGCTCTTATTGAACCTTTTTCATACTTGAAAATATAATAATTTTTTTCTTTTACAAATTCTATTTCTGCATTTGAATACACATAAGGCAGAGGTGCTTTTATACCAAATTCGTCATATTTTTTCTGAATTTTTTCTCTTTTTTTCTTTTCTTTCTTTGCCTTTTTCTGTTCTTTTTTATCGTATTGCTTTTGTGCTTGAGATTTATCTTCCTCAAACTGAAAAACAGGTATTCTTGCAATTACATCATAAGCCTGAATTAGCAAAAGCATATCTTTGTTTTCTGAAATTTCCAAAGTATAATGTCCAGGACTAATTACAGGAGTGCCATCTTCTGCGTATATATAATCCACAATCGTTAATGTGGGACTTTGAATTGAAGGCATTGCATAACGAACATGACTTTTACTCTCATCAATTAATCCGCTAGGATAAATCGGATACGGAGCATGGGGCATTATCTCATCTAAATCTTGCAAATCAGGGGTTATAATACCGTCAATCATCTATCTTTCCCAATAATCTTTTCATTGTATCTTTTATTTGTATAAAATCTAAGTCCAATGCCTTTGCATGACCTACAAATATTAATGACATATATTTATCCGAATTACCTAATTCATTATTTTTTAAAAATAATCTGTAATTCTCTCTCATTAAACGTCTTAGCCGATTACGTTTTACTGCTCGTTTATGAGTTTTTTTGCTGACTACAAAGCCAACCAGTGTTTTATCATCTTGATTTTTCTTTTTTAAACCGACAAAAACAGCCACACCATTAAGATAAAAAGAATTTTTTATTCTATATGTGGCTGTAAATGCTGTTTTCTTCTTTAATCTGTATTCTTTACTAAGCACGTTTTGAAGCTGTAATTGCTAATTTATGTCTACCTTTTGCACGACGTCTGTTTAAAACTTCTTGTCCGTTAGCAGTAGCCATTCTTGCTCTAAAACCGCTTGTATGTTGTCTTTTAACTTTTGTTCCTTCTAATGTGCGTTTCATAATTTAATTCCTTTTCGCTCATATTTGTATTATTATCTTTATCGTAAATAAAAAATAAAATTTAGTCAACATGAAACATAAGGCAGGGTAACAATGAGTAACAAATTAGGTTTTATAGGCTGCGGAAAACTGGCAAAAGCAATTATTAAAGGAATAGGAAATGATTATGAAGTAATTGCATCTACAAGTTCTGATATATCAGCAAAAAATGCCGCAAGTGAATTAAATATTAATGTCATTTCAGATAACACTAAAGTCGCAAGTTTTGCCGATGTTATTTTTATTGCAACAAAACCTAACCAAGTAGAAAATGTCTTAAATGAAATCAAAGATAGCCTTAATAAAGACAAACTTATTGTTTCTGTTGCAGCAGGTGTAAGCACAAAAAAAATAGAAAATATTGTAGGAAAAATTCCGATTGTAAGAGTAATGCCAAATACTCCCGCACTTGTAAAAGAAGCGATGAGTGCAACCGCAAAAGGTCTTTATGCCACTGATGAACACGAAATTTTTGTTCATACAATTTTTGAAAAAATAGGTAAAGTTATTAAAGTTGAAGAAGCACAAATTGATATTGTTACTGCTATTTCAGGTTCAGGGCCTGCATTTTTCTATCAGATTTTTGAAGATATGGCTCAAGCCGGTGTTAAACTCGGTCTTGATTATGAAAAATCACTTCTTCTTGCTGTTCAAACCGCAATAGGCTCTGCAAAAATGACTTTAAACCGAGAAAAACCAGTTACGGATTTAATTGCAAGTGTAGCAACAAAAGGCGGTTGTACAGAAGTCGGCATTAACACGATGAGAAGTCTAAAAAGTTCACAGCTATTTGATGAAGTTATATCAAAAACAACAAAAAAAGCTCACGAGTTAGGATAAAATTAAAAAAGCACGATTAATTGCAAGAAACAACAGGCGGAGATGCTTCAACATCTAAAGCTCTTCCGTTAGGACATTTGCCGCTGCTATCAAGTTTTAAATAATCCATGTTGTCATAGTCTATTACCCATCTTGCACAACCTTGTCCAGGGCATGATACCAACATTTTTGAAGCTCCATATGTGTAGGTAGATCCCCCACCACATGGTTCCACGCTGAAATTTGTAGTAGGATTTGCAATAAAACGAAATAAATCTATCCCACTGCCCCCTTTACCTTTATTTAATCCATCTATATCTACATTAAAACTCACACTATTTATAGAAGCATCAAGACTGACAGAAGTTCCGTCAGCTAAAATAAATTGATAGGAACTAGACGTCCCGCTGCCACTATCATAACAACCTTTTGTCATTTTACAATTTTTAGATAACTTCATGAATTCTGTTAATCTTTCCCCAAAGCGTGTTGTCTGTGTCGCCTGAGTTGAATCATTAACAAACCATTCGTCAACAGGGCCGTAAACTGCTTGTGCTCTACCAATAGCATCATTTAAGTTTTGATATACCTTTTTAACTTTAACAACTTTTTCTTTATTGTTTGTTGATTGGTTTAAGTTTGGCAATGTAAGTGCAGCAACTACACCGATTATACCCATTACAATAAGAGTTTCTGCAAGTGTAAACGCAATTGCCTTAGTGAACATTAAACAGTTTTTTGTCATTGCGAGAAAATCTCTGATTTTCGTGGCAATCCAATTTAAAGGTTTTTGGATTACTTCGTCACTTCGTTCCTCGTAATGACAAACTACGTCATTGCGAGCCGATTTATCGGCGTGGCAATCCACTTGATTTTTATTGTCAGTCTGTTTGCAGTTCACAGACATCAGTTCACTAAAAAAGCTGATTGGAGTAAACAAAAATATTTTTAAACAACTAAAGCCTTTACTACAAGCGGATTTTACCCCCCCCCCCGAACTTTAAACGTACTATTCATGGCACTTTTCTCCTTTTTGATATTTATAGCATATTATTATAAAAAATACAACATTCTGAATGAATATTGTATTTTTTATTAAAAACATTTTAAATATAATTATTTACAAGATACATTACTGTTTATAAGAATAACTAAATGACTTATAAACAGTAAAACTACTATTTTAACAATTAACATTTAAACTAACCCCTCTCTTAATGCTTTAACTGCCGCTTGAGTACGGTCATCAACGACCAATTTTTGAATAATATTACACACGTGAGCCTTTGCTGTATGCTCACTTATTGTTAATATCTGTGCAATTTCGTAATTGGATTTACCGTCAACAACTAATTTAAGAACTTCATATTCTCTCTGTGTTAAATTTGAATGTTGCTCTCTAAAAGCCGCTCTCGTAACCTGTTTTGCAGGGATAACACCCGCATTTTTATCTCTTATATACGGCACGACCTGAGGATCAAGCCACATAGCACCCTCATTTATTGTTTTTACTATCATCAAAAAAGATTCCGTATCAAAATCCTTCATAATATATGCACTTGCACCTGCCATTAAAGAATCCATAACCTCTTTTTCTGTTGTATGCGAAGTAAGCATTATAATTTTTATTTTTTTATTATCCGAAAGAATTTTTTTTGCAGCCTCAATTCCGCTCATATCAGGCAAACCTATATCCATTAGAACGACATCGGGTTTTAAAACTCTTGCACATTCTATCGCATCTTTGCCGGTTTCTGCCTCTTTTATTATTTCCATGCTGTCCGAATCTTCAAACAACGATTTAATACCAACACGCATTAATTTTTGATCTTCTACAAGCATAATTTTTATTGGTTTATTTATTACAGGCATAACTCCTCCCCCTTTAGTTACACTTATAATAAATTCATTTTGCAAATAAAAAATCCCAAAATCTGAAACCGAAAAGGTCAATCATTTTGGGATTTTTATAATATTAAAAATTTAAATTATTTTTTGTCTAAATATCTTGAACCGTTTGCAATAACTCTGTCTGCTCTTTCTAAAAGAGCCTTCATTTCAGGTGTCATTTCGTCAGCTTTTACTTGTGCTGCAACCGGCTGTTGAGTTTGTGCTTGTACATTAATTGGTGCGGCTGCTGATGAAGGAATATAACCTGTATAACCTGATTTATTTGCTGTTACAGGATTTGTAACAACTGTTTTATCTTGTTGTTGAACTGCAACAGGTTCTTCATTCAAGCTATCTGCATAAGCTTTTAACTGTTCTCTTGTCATCGTTTCTGATGTTTGGCTTCCTGCTGCATCTTTTTGTGCAACTAAATTTCTCAATGTAGCATTTACTGCTTTTGATTCGGCTGTATCTTCGCCTTCTATTGCAAGTCTTTGTGCTGCTTGTTCTACCAATGCATCAAATACTTCCGGATTTGTTTGTGCTGCTTGTGCAATTCTTACTGCATCTTCTTCTTTTGCTTGTTCTAATTCTGATTTACCCAATGCTTTTTCAACACCTCTTACAGCATAGTGTTGACCGATTGTACCAACAGCATAAGAACCAACTTTTCCTGCAATAGCACCAACTACTGCACCTGCTTTACTATTACCAACAGCAGCACCTACAACACTGCCCAATTTTGAGCCTAATACTGAACCTGCAACCCATCCCGCTACTGATGTCATTGTTTTAACAGCAGAACGACCTAATTGCTTCATACCTCTTTTGAAACCTAATTGTTTAAATGTAGGTACTACGTTTGTGAAGGTTTCCATACCACCTTCCAAAACTAACATAAACGTACCTGCTTCATTGTTATACGCATCTAAACATTTTTGGAATGTTGGAGATTTTACTGCTAAATCTTTTGTTGCTTGTCCAACTTTTGTTATGCCTAATGCTTTTTTAGACTTAGAAAAAATACCTGTTGATTTTGCTGCTTTTTCTGCATAAGTTAATGCGTCTGCTTTTGCTAATGTATTTGCTGCTTGTTTTAATGCTTCTTTATTTGCAGGATTTGATTTTGCTAATTCTGCTGCTTTTTGTGCAGCTTTATATAAATCTTGAGAAGACGTTGATAATGTTTTTAATGCTTCTGCTTCAGGAATTCTTGTAAGAATTTCTTTTGCGTCTGCAACTCTTAAAACACCTTTAACACCTGCTGTTTTTAATACGTTATGAGATTCTGCACCTCTTTTTACAACATCTGCAAATGCTTGTTTATATTGTCCTTTATTATGTTTAACCCATTGCCAGCCTTCATAACCGCAAAGCATAGCAGGATAATTTGCAACTTCGCTAACGGTAAGTTTTGTTGCATCATTAGTCAATGGAACACCTGTTGCGTATTTTGCCAGATTTACCAAATCCTTTAATGCATAAATATTTGATTGTGAATTAATACCGTTAACCATTTAAACCAAAAATTTATATTTTACCTTACTTATATAAAAAACTTTTTTTCATGAAAATTGCCTTAAATCCATGCTTTTCACAGCTTTTGTAAATAAATGTAACAAAAATTAGACATGCTGAAATTCGACTTTTCAAAAATACTTTATAAAGGAGTAAGAGTGAGAAATTAAATTTGAGTGAGGTAGTAGAGTATGGCAGTACAAGATTTAAAATTGAATGACCAAACAGTAGACGGAGCAGTTGTTCCAACAACAAATCAACCTGAATTCGTTGACAGATCTGACGTATTATTTTCTTATATGAACATGATTGCGTTCAATAACAGAGTAGATTTAAAAATTAATTTACATTAATTTATAAAAAGTTTTTTAACACATACTAACTACTTAACTAACTCACACTTACACACTACCTACCTATTTAAATGTTTTATCAAAAAAACATGTGCCTGATTTCAAAAGAAAACAGGTTTTTTTTTGCGGTTATAAAAAATAAAAGGCGGATTTGCTGTGCAAATCCGCCTTCTATTTAAATTTAAATATAACTAATTTTCAGATGATTTAAACATATCTTTTTTTTCGTTTATAAAGTTTTGGATATTACCAACAATTTCATCACCTTTTTTTTGTAATTCAGAAACAACGGCTTCTGCTTTATCTTGAATATCTTTAACTTTTGCATCTGTTTTATCTAAAATATCTTTTGCTGTGTCTGATATTGCTTCTCTTGTTTCTTCACCTGATTTTGGAGCAAGCAAAATACCTGTTATAGCACCTAATGCTGCACCTACTGTGAAACCTACTAAAAATTTTCCTACTGACATAATAATATCTCCTTTACTATTTTAATTTTAACTTATCACATATCAAAAACATTACCCGATAGGGTGGTTTTTACTTTTGAAAAAGCTTTACAACAGTGGAAAAGCCTTTATACAAACCGCTTATTAAAGAGCCTGATATAAATTTAAGCTTTGAAAGTGTTGCCGTACTAACACCAAGTGCACTTTCTACTGCATCTTTAACCTTATCAATACCTTTATCTGTTGATTTCATAAAATCATTTAATGTATGCAGTGATTCACTTAACTCTCTTAATGTAGGACGAAGTTCATTTCTCACAACAGAAGTTGTTTCATCAATATTTCTTGTTAATCTTGCGGCATCAACAATTAATTTAATTAAAAAGCCACCTACTATAACAAACATAATTCCTGTTGAAAATGCTAAAAAAGCTAAGCCGTTATTTAAAAGTATTTGAGATGTTTCCATTATTTTCTTCCTTCTTTTTCTTATTGATTAATATCGTAATCAGAGTTTGCGTCTTCCAGTTGTTTTGCTTTTTCTAATCTGTCTGATTTTGCCGCATTTTTAAATTTTTTGATTTGATTTTCTATTCTATATTTTACTAAATCTATTGCTTCAAGTGCTTGTTTTTTTGCTTCTCGAACTCTTGGTGCTTGAGTTTCAACCAAATTTTCAATAACACATTTTACATCTTTGCAAGAGTCTTCTCCTTTTTTAGGTGCTAAAAGAACGCCCGCAACAACACCGCCTATTACACCAACCATTATGCCTATTCCAAAACACAATGAATCATTTTCTTTACACATTTTTAAACCTCGACTTTCAATTTACAAACGATTTTAACATATAATTTTATACATACAATATCAAATTACACAATCAGCCTTTAGTGTATCATATAGAATTAACAATAATTCCACAAAAAGTATTTTTTTTCTGAAACGAGTTTTTTTAAAGAAAAATAACGCTATTGATATCAGTATACCCTTTATTAATTTTCTCAAAAATTTTCTTCTTTGTTCTTCAATTGCTCTTTTTTGGCATCTTATTTTTAGTTTAAATCGGTTTGCATTATCATACAACACCCTTAATTGAAATTTTAGAGTATGTCTGTTTACTTTAAATTTTTCAGAAAGAGAAATGACTTTTTTATCCAACAAATAAATTCCGTAACACAACATTGATACAACAATAAACTCTAATATGAAAAATATTACGAATAAATAAATCATTTCTTAATTTCTTCTTTTGTATTATGATTTGATTATATAGTAAACTAAAAAAAAATAAAATACCAAAAAGAATTATTTTATGGAAAGAATTAAGTTTTATATATCAATACTTATGGCAAGATTTATTGCCTTAATTATTAAACTTGTGGGCCGTTCAAGCGGTACATCTTTTGTAGGATTATTTACACTAAAACTTAATCCTAACTTTCTTCATTATTGTTCAAAATACATAACAGGTAAAAAACTTAGTATTACAGGAACTAACGGGAAAACAACAACATCAGGCCTAATTGCACAAATACTTGAAGCAAACGGAAAAAGTATTATTCATAATGCACAAGGTGCAAATATGCTTACAGGTATTGCCAATGTATTTGCAAGAACAATTGTTCCGTCAAAAAGATATGATAATTGCGTTTTAGAATCAGATGAAGCATATTTATCAAAATTATATGATTATATGACACTTGATTATCTTGTTGTAACAAATCTTTTTCGTGACCAACTGGACAGATATGGTGAACTTGACACTACCGCAAAAAAAATCCAATCGGCAATAGATAAAAATAAAAACTTAACATTAATTCTAAACGCAGATGATCCTCTTGTTGCTAATTTAGGAAAAGAAAATAAAAGAATTTACTACGGATTTGAAGAAATTGAATTTGCAAATACAAGGACTATTTCTAATGCTCCGGCAGAAATGTTTAATTGTATTTGCGGAAAACCTTTAGAATATTCAAAACGATTCTATGCACAACAGGGACATTATTACTGTAACTGCGGTTACAACAGACCTGACTGCGATTACAAAGGATATGCAAAAATTTATCAGGATTATGTAGAAATTTCTGTGGAACATAACAACGAAATAACACAATATACTATTGATACCGTAGGTCTTTATAACGCATATAATGTTCTTGCCGCAGTTTCTATGGCTTTAGAGCTGGGATATAAACAAAAAGAAATTCAAAATGCATTAAAAACTTATAAAGCAATGTTTGGACGTGCTGAAAAAACGGAAGTTAACGGACATAAAACAATTATACAATTGATTAAAAATCCGGCGGGTGCAAGCGAAGTATTAAAAACGGTTAATTTAAATTCAAATATTTTAATCGCAATTAATGACAATTTTGCAGACGGCAGAGATGTTTCTTGGCTATGGGATGCGGAATTTGAACTGTTAAAAGATGCTAAAAAAACTGTTATAACATCCGGTATCAGAGCAAACGATATGGCTTTAAGACTTAAATATGCAGGACTTCCTTCTGATAAAATAAAGATTGTCCCTGACTTATTTGAAGCGATTAATGTAATTTCTTCATCCGAAGATAAAAACGAAGAAATTACGATTTTACCTTCATACACAGCACTTTTACAAATAAAAAACAGGTGATTTAAATGCTTTTAAACATTAACATAAATTATTTAGCAAACTTAAGAAATTCAATTGGAAGCGGAGAGCCGGATATTCTAAAATTCGCCAGATTTTGTGAGCATTCGGGAGCCGATGGTATTGTTGTTCATATTTCAGACGGAAACTCTGTTATATCCAGTTATGATGTAAAATACATAAGACAACATACAAGAACAAAATTTATACTCAAAATGCCAATGACACAAGAAGCTAAAACTTTGGCATTAGACTGCAAACCTGATACTGTTTGTATTGTACCTCAGACAAACGAACCATCACCGTCTAACGGCTTTAATGCTTTAAAAAATCAATCCGAACTAAATGATTTTATGTTGCCATTAATGTATGAAGGTATTGTTTCTTGCGTATTCATAAACCCTGAAATAGACCAAATAAATTCTGCGTTTAAAGCAGGAATGCATTACGTTGAATTAAATACTTTAAAATATTCGGAAGCGTTTAAATACGGTCAATTTGAACGAGAATATATGGCATTAAAAGAATGTTCCGTACTTGCAAATACGCTTGGAATGAAAGTTTCTTTATGCAAAGGAATAAATTACCAAAATGTTTCACAATTAACGGAATTACACGGAATTTCAGAAATGACAATTGGGCATAGTATTACGACTAAGGCTATTTACAACGGTCTGGACAGTTCAATAAAAGAAATGAAAGAGTTAATAAATGAAAAGTAAAGAAGAAATAATTGAAGAAATGCAACAAGTTGTAGAACAAATGCGTTTAGATGACCTTGAAGAAAGACCTGAATTAGAATATGAAATGTTTGATTGTTCTTGTTGTGGTCAAACAAAATCTTATGCAGGCTCTATTCAATATGGTGAATACAGACTTTGTAATGATTGCGTTCTACTTGCAGAAACAGGCTTTGCACTTGGCAAAATAAAAGATATTAAAGATTTGATTGACGCAATGGAAGACAAACGTCTTGAAGAAATCTGTAATTTCATCAAACAAGACGAACAAAGACATAATAATTAAATATGATTTTGGGATTTTACCCAACCTACATACTAATTACAACTTAATTGAGTCCATGATAAAACGGTTGAACCGTTAGGGCATTTACCATTTTTATTTTTTAAATAATCCATATTACCGGACTTTAGCACCCAAGCAGTTGCATTAGCGTCATATACATTTGAAGGTATTGTTGTTGGATTAAATATCTCTGAAGAATTTTCGCCACCGGCAGGTACTATACCCTGATTTGTAACATAAAAATTAAATATATCATATCCACCATGATTTTTACCTTTTTGTGCACCATCCAAATCAACAAAAATATATCCGTAAACATTTCTTTCAGGTGCATCTCCAGGTGCAGAGTTTGAAGCCATACTAAATTTTGAAGTTCCATATACATTTATGCTTGACCCATCTGCTAATATATATTGATTGAAAATAGGAAAACTATCTCCTTGTGGATTAATAAAACAAGCATTACCACCAGCACCGGTACAAGATTTTGTAATTTTCAAAAATTCAGATAATCTTAGTGCAAGTTTACTATCAATCTTTGATGTATCGTTCCATTCTTCAATAGGTCCATAAATAGCAGTTGCACGACCTAATGCATCTTCTAAATTTTGATATATTTTTTGTAGTTTTGCAACTTTTTCTTTATTATTTGTTGAACTGTTCAAGTTTGGTAAAGTTAATGCCGCAACAACACCAATTACACCCATTACAATAAGTGTTTCAGCCAGAGTAAATGCAAAAACTTTTTTCGTGAATTGTGAATAGTGAATAGTGAATAGATTTTTCAGTTTAATAGTTGAAATGTTGAAGAATTTAACAAATATTGAACTATTCAACTGTTCAACTGTTCGACTGTTTAACCAGGTCAATATAGACCTTTTTAAATAGTCAAAACCCTTACTACAAGCGGATTTTACCCCCCCCCGCAACTCTAAATACACTATTCATAATGTTTTTCTCCTTTTTTCTAATTCTAACATATTTTTTTTAATTTGCAATATATAAAAACAATATCAAAACAAAATATTAATCTTCTTTTCTAAGCGGAATTTTTCCGTATTGTTTTTCCAGTTCTTCATGAACTTTAAGAACTAAGTCTTTCCATTTTGCCCACCATTCAGTAGAACCGTCACCTATTGAATCAACTGTTTTTTGATGTGCTTTCCTAAACGTCTGTACTGAATGCTCCTGACAGTCGATTTTTATATAATTCGAATAAAAATAAATACGTTTGTCATCCAATGCCATTGTATAACTATATTTAGTTTTTCTCTTAAAAACCACTCGTTCACCTTTAACTTTTTGATGATTTAAAATATATTGGAATTTTTCAATATATTGATTTCCTCCAATTGTTTGATTCCAACCAATTTCTTGAAAATCCATTATTTTTTGATTTTTATCAACTTCTTGGTTTGTACCTATCTTTTGACTGCCCTTTATATATTGATTTCCTGAAATTTTTTGAGTTAATAATATTATTTGTTTATCATAAATTCGCTGATTACCCTTAACAAATTGAGTACCTTCTATTTGTTGTGTTTGTGCAATTAATTGATTTTTTTGTACGGTTTGATTTCCGTATATCTTTTGCGATTTATATATTTTTTGCGTACCATTAATATTTTGATGATATGAAACTGTTTGTAGTCCTTTAATTTTTTGATTACCATTAATCAATTGTTCACCAATAATATCTTGTTCACCTTCAACATATTGATTTCCAACAATTTCTTGCTTTTTAGATACATGCTGATTGCCAATAATTTTTTGATTACCGTTAATCTTTTGTATCCCCATTACACGCTGGTCGCCTTCAACATAATCATCACCAATAACGGTATAATCGCCATACGCAGTTACATTGCCTTTTACAAAAACTTTTCCTTGTATAAAAATATTAACGTGAAAAATAACATCTTCTTCTGCTATTAAATGACCACCATAAACAAATGTATCTTTTAATATTGAATGTTTTTTAACATTTTCACTATTTTCTCTTATTTCCACTATACTATCCCAATTCTTCAATTTTTGTTGTTAAATTCAAATCTACATATTTATATATATTAGTTAATATTCCAATTGGGAAAAAGTAGTTATTATCAGCAGGAACAATTTTTAAAATTGCTGATTTCGGATCAACTCTGTTTACAGAAGCAAGAAACTGTCTGTTTGCAGCAGTAAACAATATATAACCGTTTTTTGATTGGATTTCATTTATCGTAAACTTATTTGCATTTATACTTGCCAATGTTAAAAAATATAACTTATCAACAGAAATTTCATATTTTTTAGTACATTTTTCAAATGAAATCATTTGAGGCATTGTTGGCTGTACATTCACGGCTGGTGCGGAATTAATAGTATTTACGTTAATTACCTGAGTAACTCCGGATGTTGCAGAAACAGGCTGAACTATTACTTTTTGACCTTCAGCATTTACACTTAAACCAAATATCATAATTAATAATACTAATATTAATTTTCTTTCCATGATTCACCCCAATTAACATCAACAGGTAAAGGAACTTTCAAATCTACAACATTTTGCATCTCACCTGTTACTATTTCTTTAACTAATTCTAATTCATTTTTTTCAACTTCAAAAACCAACTCATCATGAACTTGCATAACCATTTTTGATTTTAATTTATTCTCTTTAAATTTTTTATCTACATTAATCATAGCCATTTTAATTAAATCTGCCGCAGTACCCTGCATTGGATGATTTATCGCAGCACGCTCAGCAAATTCTTTGACCATTCTGTTTGTACTGGACAATTCCGCAGATAAGTAACGCTTGCGACCAAAAATTGTTTCGACATATCCGTTCATATAAGCCTGATGAACAATATTAACCATATAAGTCTTAACTCTTGGATAAGTTTCAAAATATTTGTTTATAAATACTTCTGCTTCGTTGGCTGAAATTTTCAATGCTTTTGCCAAACCGTATTTTGTTTGTCCGTATATAATACCAAAATTTACGGCTTTTGCCTTATAACGCATATCCTTTGTAACGTCCTCAACAGGAACATCAAAAACTTTTGAAGCAGTCAAACTATGAACATCCATACCCGAATTAAAAGCAGCAATCAAATTTTCATCACCTGAAATATGTGCTAACAAACGCAATTCTACTTGAGAATAATCAGAAGATAAAATATAATTTCCTTCAATTTCGGGAACAAAAGCCTTTCTTAATTTATTTCCTTCTTCTGTTCTGATAGGAATATTTTGTAAATTAGGATTTGAAGAAGATAAACGTCCGGTAGCAGTATTAGCCTGATTGTACGTTGTATGTATTCTATAATCTTTTAAATTTACCATTAAAGGTAATGCATCCGTATAAGTTGATTTTAATTTCGCATATTTTCTGTAATCTATTAAATATCTGCAAATTTCATGTTCTTCCGCAAGAGATTCTAATACTTCAACACTTGTTGATAATGATGCTTTACCTCTTTTTTTCTTTAGTTGAATATTCATTTTGTTATAAAGAATATCTCCTACCTGCTTTGGAGAATTTATATTGAACTTTTCACCGGAAAGTGCAAAAATCTTTTCTTCATACTCATTCATTTTTGCAGTCATATGCTCTGAAAGTTCACTCATATAATCAATATCAATAGCAACTCCGTCATATTCCATTTGAGCAAGAACTTTTGATAGCGGTAATTCAATTTCATCATGCAGCTTTTGCTCTGAAGATGTTAATTCATTTTTCCAAAATTCTGCAAGATTAAAAATAGCAAATGAATTGTCATTTGCATAATCTGCAACCTTTTGAAGCTCAATATCCGAAATTTTATTTTTTTTATCAACTTCAAGTTTTGCAGAAATATGATTTATATAATCGAAAGCCTGAGCAGACAAATCGTGAATTCTACTTGGATTTTTTATGTAACTCGCTAAATAAATATCAAAATCTATACCTTTTAATTCAATATTTAAATTTTTACAAATATTGATATCGTTTTTTGCATTATATGTATATTTTTTTACTTTTTCATTTTCAAAAACATCTTTCAATACTTCGAAATTATCCGCATTATTTTCAATATAATAACTTTTATCGTCCGCATAAATTGAAATACCATAAATTTTTATGTCAGAAGCATTAACATAATCCGATAAAAAATAAAAAGAAAATACACCTTTTTTATTTAAAATTTCTTTTAATTTTAATAAATCTTCTTTTGTTTCTATGATTATTTTTTCATAGTTTTTTTCTTCCACAACATTTTTTACGGCAGTTGTAAACAAACCTAATTGCATTTCATCTTGAATGGTGCTTAATTTATCTTCTTTAAATTTAACAATGTTACTTTCTTGAACAGTTTTGTCTTCGCAATTTTTATCAAATAGGCATAATATATTATCAATATTTTTAACAAAACTATAAAACTGCATCTTCTTAAAATATGAAATTACATTTGTAATATCTGGCATAGCAACTTTTGTGTCATCAAAATCAAACTCTATATCAACATCTCTTACAATTGTCGCTAAATATTTGCTTAATTTTGCACTGTCAATGCCTTCTTTTAACTTATTTCTCACCGAATTTTCAGGAATATTGTCAACATCGGCAAGTATATCTTCAAGTGAAGAATATCTAGTTAAAAGTTTTTGAGCAGTTTTTTCTCCAATACCTTTTACACCCGGAATATTATCGGAAGTATCACCTCTTAAACCTTTATAGTCAATAACTTGATTTGGCCATACACCTAATTTCTCGTGAACTTTACTCCAATCATAAGTAGTCAAAACACCTTTAGACGGAATTAATACTTTAACCAATCCATCTCTGTCAACCAGTTGAAAAGAATCTTGATCGCCTGTTAAAATATATGTTTTATGACCTGACTTTGCCGCTTTTGTAACGATAGTACCAATAACATCATCAGCCTCAAAACCTTCTTTTGTATAAATAGGAATATCAAAAGCCTGTAAACCCTCAACAATTAAACTCAATTGAGTTCTTAAAGCATCAGGCATAGATTCACGATTTGCTTTATATTCAACATATTGTTCGGTACGAAAAGTCTGCCTGCCAACATCAAAAGCAACTGCAATAGAATCCGGTTTTATTTTTTCATTTTTAAGCAAATCAAAAATCGCTTTAAAAAAACCATAAACAGCCCAAGAAGGTATACCCTCAGAAGTCTTCATTCCGGTACGTTCCAGTGCAAAATATTCACGAAATGCAAGAGCATGACCATCTATTAAAATTAAAGTTTTTTGACTGCTCATAATAAAACCAGTTTATTTAATTAATATTTTCGGTTATTATACTAACTCTGCTAAAGCTTTTTCCATTTCTTCATCATTAGGAGCCTTACCATGCCAGCCTGCTTGGTTTTCCATAAATGAAACACCCTTACCTTTTGTTGTATGAGCAATAATAGCAGTTGGTTTATCTGAATTATTTTCTTTTGCTGCTTTAAGTGCATTATAAACTTGGTTTAAGTCATGACCGTCTATTTCCACAACATTCCAGTTAAATGCTTTTAACTTATCTGCCAAAGGTTCTAACGCTTTAACTTTTTCAACATCACCGTCAATTTGAAGCATATTTCTGTCAATAATTGCAGTAATATTATTCAAATGTTTGTGAGGAGCGTGCATAAATGCTTCCCAGCAAGAACCTTCTTGCAATTCACCGTCACCCATATAGCAGAATACATGAGCAGGACTGTTATCTAATTTCAAACCTAAAGCCATACCAACAGCCATTGATAAACCTTGTCCTAATGAACCTGTTGCAACTTCAACACCAGGTAAGTGAGTATTTGGGTGTCCTTGCAAACGAGAACCAAACAAACGGAAAGTCATTAATTCTTCTTCAGGGAAAAATCCTCTTTGAGAAAGAACAGAATAATAAACAGCAGATGCATGACCTTTTGATAATACAAATCTGTCACGTTTTTCAAAATCAGCATCTTTATCCCATTGTGGATATACATTCATTATTTTTTGATATAAAACAGTTAAAATTTCAACAGCAGACATAGCACCGCCAACATGTCCCGATTTTGAATTGTGAACCATTTTAATAATGTTACGTCTTGTTTGTTTGCACAAATCTTTTAATTGTTCTAAATCTTTTTGTTCTAGCATTTTATTACCCTTTCTTTGTTAATTTTTCTTTAATAACATTATACACAAAAATTGGCAAAGTCGGAAATATTCTTTTAAATCTTTCCGGTTGCTTAATCGTACGATATAACCACTCTAAACCAAGTTTTTGCCATATTTCGGGTGCTCTTTTAACTTCACCCGACCAAACATCAAAACTTCCGCCAATTCCTATCATAACTGTTGACGGCAATATCGATTTTAATTCATATATAAATTCTTCCTGCTTTGGTGCACCCATTGCAACAAACAAAATTTTTGGACACAAAGATATTAAGTCCTCATGTAATTCGGAATTTTCTTTAAAATATCCGTCATGAGTATAGACAATGTTTAAATCAGGAAATTCCTCTTTTAATTTTGTATGAACTTTCTCAATTACGCTTGGCTTTGCACCAACAAGGGCTATCGGAATATTATTTTTTGCGGAATTCTCAATTAATTTCCATGCAAATCCTATACCCGTAATTCTTTCAGCATTTATACCATTTATTTTTAAACCGATTTTTATACCAATTCCGTCAGGGATAACCAGTTCGGCTTCATTTAATATTTTTGCAAAATCTTCGTGCTTATTTGCATACTCCATAATTTCGGGGTTAATAGTTACAATATGAGAGCTTGAAGAACTATCAATCAATGTATTTACATAATTGATAGCCTCATCCGTATTGAATAAGTCAATATTGTAACCTAATAGTTTATGCTGATTTCTTTGCATATTAAAATTATATCAAAAAAACTTGAAATTTTTTATTTAAGTTATATATTTTAAGTAAATATTTTGAAAGGAGATTATTATGAAAAAGAATTTAATTATGACATGTGCATTAGTAATTGCGTTGACAACATCAACAGCAATGGCAGCAACAGTAACAAAAAACATTAAAGGCACTAACGTATCAGTTACAAACACAAAAGTAGACAAAGCTAAAGTTGACTACAACAAAGCAAAAACTGATGTTAAAAATGTAGAAAACAAGGCTAAAGCAGACGCGAAAAAAGTTGAAACAAAAGCTAAAACTGATGTTAAAAATGTAAAAAACAAAGCTAAAGCAGATGCGAAAAAAATTGAAACAAAAGCAAAAAATGATGTTAAAAATGTAGAAAACAAAGCTAAAGCAGATGCGAAAAAAATTGAAACAAAAGCAAAAACTGATGTTAAAAATGTAGAAAACAAAGCTAAAGCAGATGCGAAAAAAGTTGAAACAAAAGCAAAAAATGATGTTAAAAATGTAGAAAACAAAGCTAAAGC
>CAJOKJ010000001.1 GCA_905235155.1 Candidatus Gastranaerophilales bacterium | reverse complement strand
TAAGAAATATTCGATGTTTTTTATAGAAAATTATTAGTTTCCTTATTTATATTAAGTATTTTTTGTAAAAATAATTGCTTATTATTATTTTATAAAAAATATTCTTTGACCTTTTAGCAAATGTATATTTTTAAATTATTATGGAAATGTGTATATAATTTTCCAATATATAATTAACTTTTTTAAATATTTTTAATTATCCTCTTTTTGTATGGTTATTTTTATTCAAAAAGGTATTAATATGTACATATCAATATGGATAAACATTCAAAGGAGATTTTTAATGTTCGGATTAAGACAGGCAAGTAAAGAAGATGTTTTAATTGTAACTGAAGACTATGAAGTAAGAGGTACTGTTTTCAATGTCGGATTTTCAAAAAGTAACAGATTCTTAAGTGATTTATTGAACAAAGCAAATAAAAACTTTATTGCTGTAAAAAATTGTGAAATTACTTACAAAAACAGAGGCGGTGAGGTTGAAAATTTTGATTTTCTTCAGTTAAACATGCGTTATGTGGTTCTTATAAGACCATTAAAACCGGATGAATTAGAAGCATTTAAAGGTAACAGAGTTGAATAAATTTAATCAAGATACTTAATTAAAATGTTTGTAATGGTTTTAATTAAATTATCTTTATTAAAATCCCCCTTTATAATATAGTTTTCGGCACCAAGCATTTTAGCTTGGTGTTTTGCAGCATTATCAGATAATGAACTCATCATTATAACAGGAATATCTGCAAAAAGTTCATTAGTTTTTAACTGTTCTAAAAATTCAAGCCCGGTCATTTCAGGCATCTCTATATCCGATAAAATAATATCATATCTTGTTTGTTTTAATTTGTTTAATGCTTCAAGCGGATTATTTGCGGTTTCAACAGTAAAACCTTCTTGGGTTAAAATTGTATGCACTAAAGTTCTTGTCGTTAAAGAATCATCAACAACAAGTATTTTCTTATAGTTAATTAATGCTTTTTTATCTATAATAACATTTTTGTTAGTATTAGAAATTTTTAACGTTAAAGATTTTATTATATCTGAAGTATTTAAAATAAGACAAGTTTCACCTGTTGCAAGAGTTGTTATTCCGGATATATACTTTAATCTGTATATAGGAGGAGAAAGTTTTTTATGCAAAATTTCCTGTTCTCCCAGTAGTTTGTCAGCAATTAAGCCAATTATTCTATCATTAATATTTACTGTTAAAATTGTTTTAAAACTATTCTTTTCATAATTACCAGAAGGTAAATTTAATATATTCGCAAGACTATAAACAGGAATGTTTTTGCCGTTATATAAAAATGATGTTCGTTCATTGTTATTTAACAATTCGTCTTCTTTTTTACAAACAACCGCATTTATTACTGACATTGGAATAGCAAAAGTTTGACCTGATACTTGGATTAAAAATACTGACATTGTAGCCATTGTAACAGGTAATTCAATTTGAATTTTTGTACCCTTATTAAATTCAGATATAACTTTTACATTGCCATTGAGCTGTGCTATTTTTGTTTTTACAACATCCATACCAACACCACGACCTGAAATACTTGTAACTTCTTCTCCGGTGGTAAATCCCGGTAAAAAAACTATATTAATAATTTCATCATCGCTCATTTTTTCAAGTTCTTCTTGGGTTAAAAATCCCTTCTGCAAAGCCTTATCTTTTATTTTTTGAACATTAAACCCCTGCCCGTCGTCAATCACTTCAATTATTATTTTATTATCATAATGTTTTGCGTTAATTTGTATATGTCCGACCGGATTTTTACCAGATTTAACTCTTTGTTCCGGAGATTCAATACCGTGATCTATCGAATTTCTTATTATATGGATAAGAGGATTTTTAATTTCTTCAATAATTTTCTTATCAGCACTTGTTTCGCTGCCGATAATAGTTAATTCAACCTCTTTACCAAGCTCTTTTGCAATATCTCTTACCATTCTTCCAAATAGATGAAATACTGTTGCAAGAGGTAAAATACGTATATTTTTTATCATAGTATTAAAATCATCAATCAACGCACGCATTTTTATATCGTCTTCAATATTTGAACGATGAATTTTATCAAATTTATTTATTATTTTGCTTAGAGTTTTATTTTGTTCCGCAAATAAATTTATTACTTGTTTTGAGATTATATTTGAATTATTGTGTATATTTTTTTTATCAAAAGATTTCAAATACAACAAAATCTTTGAAAAATCTTTTTGACAGTCTTCTAAATCTTTTTCCAAATTTGACAGTTCATTCAACTGTTTTGTTGTCTTTATTTTTGTTGAGATTAATTCTCCAATCTGAGCCATCATTAAATCTAATTTTGACGAATCAACATGGAGTGTTTTGATCTCACCCGAGTTTAAAAGTTTTGAAAAATCTTTAACCTTTTTAGATATTACTTCTTTTTTACTTTCTAGCTTTTTTGGACTCGTAAGTTCTATATTTGTTTGAGGCATTTGAATAATCAACAACTGTTTTATAATATCAAGTTGCTGTTCTAAAAGAGCTAAATCTTGTTCTGTTTCTTCATTATTAATGCAAGCCTTACAATACAATATATCGTTTTTCAAAGTTTCTACTTGTGTATTGTCTAAAAGAAGGTTTGCATTTTTTATCAATTCTAAAATATCAATTATTTTATTTACTATTGAAATCCATTTTTCGTCTTTATAATTTTCTCTTAATTTATTCAAATTATCTAAAATATCAGCGATATTTGCAGTTGATTTTGATAAATTTTGTAATTTTTCATTAATGTCTGTAAATATATCAGATATATTAAATAAATTGTCTTTTTTGTCTTCAATTGCTTTTTCATAGTAATTGATAACGTCAAAACCGTTTATTTTACAAAAATTTGTTATACCTATTATTGTTTTATCAAATTGTCTTTGAATTTCATCTGTTTCTTCCGGTAATAATTCAGAATTACATTTTAGTATAAAATTTAATTTGAAATTAATATTTTCAAGTTCTTCTTTTATTTCATAATAATCTTGAAAATAGTTGATTAACTTTTGTGTAGTGTCAACAATTTCCATAATAACTTTATTTTCTGATTTTTCACTTAATTTAATAATATTTTTTAAAGTAATAACAATCAGAGAATTTACAGTATTTATATCAAATTGAGTATCATTCTGTGTTTCGGTTTCCGTAACATCAGTTTTATTATTTTTTATATTTTCCAGCATTGAAATTTGATTTTCAACTTCTTCAATACTACTGTTTTCTACACCGCTATCAACAGATTGACTTACAATTTTTGAAATTAAATCAACGGATTTATAAATAACATCAGCAATTTCAGATGATAACTTAAGTTGATTTTCTTTTGCAAGCCCTAAAATATCTTCAATTTTATGTGCCAGATTTTGAGTACATTCAAAACCTATCATTCTTGCAGCACCTTTAAGACTATGTGCATCCCTAAATAATAAAGCAATCAAATCTTTATTCGAAGGTGATTTTTCTAAATCAAGTAAAGAGTCATTCATTCGTCCGATAATTTCTTCCGATTCAACCCTAAATATATTTAATAACTCTTTTAATTCCTCGTCCTGAAAATCCATTTTAAACCTTACATTTATCTGAATTTTCATTATCTGTATTTATCATTTTTTGTAAATCTTCATTTAATATCTTTAACGCTTGCACGATATCTTCAAATTTTTCATTTGTATTTGACGAATTATTTAAAACAGTTTCCACATCTTTTGATACTTCTTCTATTGCCATAACGGCAGAATGAGTAACCGTTTGAACATCATTAGCAGATGATGAAATTTTGTTTGTCGCTAATTTTACTTCATCTGCAAGTTTTCTTATTTCGCTTGCAACAACTGCAAAACCTTTGCCATGCTCTCCTGCACGAGCAGCCTCTACGGTTGCATTTAAGGCTAACATATTTGTTTGTTCTGCTATATTTTCAACTATACCGACATTTGACATAATTTGTTGATTATATTCTGTTAATTCCAATATTAAATCTGCTATCATTTGTATTTTTTGTTTTAAAATATTTAATTTATCTATATTTAATTTATCGGCTTCATTTTTATTGTAAGAATAATTTTTAAATTTTTCCTCATAAGATTTTACTGCCTGATTTTGATTTGACAGCAGTTCAGTAATTGTACTTGTTCTTTTTTTATAATTTTCATTTTCAGCTTGCATTGATTTATTTAAAACATTACTAAGCCATAAATTTGCAATAAATTGCACCACAAAAGATACAATAAAGATAATAAACATCGTTACTAAAGTCTGCATTAAATTTAAATGGTACAATTTTAGCAATGTGAATATCGCAAATATCATTATCAATAAAAACATATCAATTACATTTTTAATAAAAAATTTTTCAGTTATACTAAATTTATTAAACATACGTTCTCCTTAAAACAGTTTTATTGTATAATTATAATACAAAAGAACATACATTCACAATTATAATGAATAATTTAACACTATTAAACGATAATCCTAATATTAATCAAAATATTTATTTTTCAATAGGTAAAAATAAATATACACTGCCAATTTTGAATGTTTTAGAAGTTATGGATTTGCCACAATTGGATTATCCGCAAAAATTACCTTCAAATTCTATTGGAATACTTAAGTATAACAATCTTACAATAAATGTTTTAGATATAAGATTTTATCTTGATATTGAAATAACACCTTATTCAACGTCAGATAAACTTATTATTGTAAAAACCGATGAAACAATATTCGCAATAATTGTTGATAAAATTGAAGATGTAATAAATTTTGAAAATAATAGTACTGAATTTTTACCTTTTACATCAGATAATAAATTTATAGATTCTGTATATAAAATAAATAATGAAACTATATTTTTACTAAATGCGTATGCGTTGGAAAATGTTATACGCAACGGTTATCCTGAAAAAAATATAGACGTATGCAGTTTGTTTCCAACAGATAAAACATCAGTTGATATACTGCAAAATAGAGCCTTATTACTTTTAAAAAAAAATAATTTAACGGCTATATCTAAAGTTTTTTCTGACACTAAGTTTGTCACATTTTCACTTAATAACACCATGTATTGTGCAAATTTGAATTATGTAAAAGAATTTTGCAATTCAAAAGACATTATTCCGTTACCCTGTACAGCGGAATATATATTGGGCATAATTACTATAAAAGGTGATTTTATTACGGTTGTTGATATAAAAAAATTTTTAAATCTTTCAAATACAAAGTATTCTAATAAAAGTAAAGTTATTATAATAAATTCAAGTAGCGTAAAATTAGGATTTTTAGTTGATGATGTATATGAAATTTTCAGTGTGAATGAAGACACTATAAACAATATTGAATACAGCGAAAATGAATTTATAACATCAGAAATAATAGAAAATAACACTGTGAAACCTATTTTAAATATAGAAAAAATTATTTCTGATGAAAGAATATTCATTAACGAAGAATAAGTTTAGTAGTTTACTTGTTGTAAATTATCTTTATCTCTTGAAATACTTGTATTTGCTTTATCAACCGTTGTATTCACTTTTGAAACAAAATTTGAAACTTGGCTAAAAATCCAAACAACAGCAACAACAATAGCGGTAACTATGACCCAACGTGGAATTTCAGGCATACTAAGTTCTCCTTGTCTTATGTATTTTTATTCTTTCTTCTAATGAACATTATAACTTATTTTTTAAAGTTTTCAAGAGTAAAAAAATAATACTCATTTATTCATATCTTAAAGCTTCAATAGGATTTAATAAAGAAGCCTTATATGCAGGATAATAACCAAACCCTACTCCAACGATACCGGAGAAGCTTAGTGATAATATAATTGAAAATGCACTGACAGAAACATTCATTGCACCTGACAGACCAATTATTCCTGATATTATACATCCGATAAGTACTCCTATAAGTCCACCTAATATAGAAAGTAAAAACGATTCTATCAAAAATTGAATACGAATGTCTTGAGCTTTAGCACCAATTGCCATTCTTATACCAATTTCTTTTGTTCTTTCCGTAACCGAAACCAGCATAATATTCATAATACCAATACCACCGACAAGAAGTGAAACAGATGCTATTGCACCCAACAAAACAGACATGGTTCTTGCAGATGATTTGATAGTTTCTTGCATTTCAGCAAGGTTCCTTATTTCAAAATCATTATCTTGTGTTTTACCGATATTATGACGCTGTTTTAGTAGTTCTTCTGTTTCTTGTTGAGTTTTAGGTAAAATTTCGGAATCCTGAGCCTTAATTGTAATCATACTAACAGTACCCGGAAAATCAGTACCAAAAACTTTTTTTTGTGCAGTTGTTATAGGTATAAATACTAAATCATCCTGATCTTGCCCCATACCTGATTGACCTTTTATTTTCAAGACACCTATAACCTTAAACGGAACATTTCCTATACGAACGGTTTTATTAATCGGATTTACATCTCCAAATAATTCTGTTGCAACGGTATTGCCTATAATAACAACTTTTGTATTATTTTTTATATCTTCGGGAATAAAATTTCTGCCTTCATCAATTTCATAATTTCTTATAAACAAGTATGATGCTGTTGTTCCCCCGACAGATGTTGACCAGTTTTGGTTTCCATAAGTTAATTGTTTCCCTTCTGCCGAATAAGGTGCAATTGCAAGAATACCTGTAACTTTCTTTTCAATGGCTTCAGCGTCTTTTAATGTTAATGTAGGACGAGTTCCCATAGCCATACGTACACCACCGGCTTTTGCGGAAGCTGAGCGAATCATAAGCAGATTACTGCCCATTGAATCCATATCTTTTGCTATTTTTTCTCTTGCACCGGTTCCTACTGCCAGCATTACAATAACCGCACTTACACCAATAATTATACCCAGACTTGTTAAGGCTGAACGCATTTTATTAATTTTAAGAGAATTTATTGCTATTCTTATTGTGGTTTTTAAATCTATCATTTTCTTTTTACTTCATCCGAGATAATATTTCCGTCTTGAAATTTTACGACACGCTTACAATATTCCGCTATGTCCGGTTCATGAGTAACCAAAACTATTGTTTTGCCGTGTTTTTCATTTAATTCGCAGAAAAATTCCATAACTTCAATACTTGTTTTTGTATCTAAATTACCTGTCGGCTCGTCTGCTAAAATTAACGGTGCATCATTTACGATTGCTCTTGCTATTGCAACACGTTGCTGCTGACCTCCTGACATTTGATTTGGCATGTGATTTTCACGTTTTTCAAGTCCTACAATCTTTAATGCCTCTTTTGCCTTTTTATGTCGTGTTTCTTCATCAACACCTTTATATATCATAGGTAATTCAACATTATCAATAGCAGAAGTTCTTGATATCAAATTAAATCCTTGAAAAACAAAACCTAATTTAACATTACGAATTTCAGAAAGTCCTTCACTGTCCAAATGCAGAACATCAATTCCGTCAAGATAATATGAACCTGAATTTGGCTTATCAAGAGTACCCAACAAATTCATAAAAGTTGATTTTCCTGAACCTGAAGCACCCATAATTGCAACAAATTCACCTTCTTCAATTGTCAGTGATACATCATTTAGAGCATTAAATGCCGCTTCACCTGTTGCATAAGTTTTTATTACGTTTTTAACTTCAATTAGTGCCATTATTAAAACATTCTCATTGGTCGTCTACTGCTATTACCTTGTTTTTTTGATTTTCCGTCATTTGAACCGATAATAACTTCATCACCTTCTTCTATATCTCCGGCTGTAATTTCAGTATAACTGTCATCACTTCCACCCGTTTCAACATCAATTCTTTTAGGCTTTCTTCCTTTTAAAATCCACACGCCTTGATGTTCATACCTTTTAACTTCACCTTTTGATACAGGAGCATATTTTAAAGCTATTGTAGGAACACAAAGAACATTCTCTCTTTTTTGGGTAATAATAGAAACATTTGCAGTCATACCGGGTTTTAATATCAATTCATCATTATCAACAGAAACAACAACCGTGTACGTTACGACATTAGAAACTGTTGTAGGTGAAATTCTAACTTGCGAAACTTTACCTTTAAAAACTTCATCAGGATAACCGTCAAGAGTATAATCTACTTCTTGACCTTCTTTAATTTTTCCGATATCCGCTTCCGAAACGCTTACTTCAATTTGCATTTCTTTCAAATCTCTTGCAACAGTAAATAATTCAGGTGCTTGAAAACTTGCTGCAACAGGTTGTCCGGGATCAACATTACGAGTAACAATTACCCCGTCAACAGGAGAATAGATATATGCAAAAGAGCGTTGTCTTTCTGCATAATCAACTTCTGCTTGTGCTTGAACTATTTTTGCACGTGCTGCATCTAACTGTGCTTTATTTGATAAATAGTCAGCTTCTGCTTTATCAAGTTCGCTTCTTGCCATAAAATTACGTGCTACAAGGTTTTTACAACGTTTATATGTCTTTTCGCTATTTATTGTTATCGCATTTTGTTTCATATAATCTGCTTTTGCACTTATTAAATTTCCCTTTGCTTTTTCACAATTTGCATCAAACAAACTGGTATCCATTAAGGCTATTAATTGTCCTGCATTAACTTTTGAGTTGAAATCTACATAAACCTCCATCATTAAGCCTGATACGGTTGAACCAACACTTACAGTATTAACAGGATTGATTGTACCTGATGCTTCAACAACTTGTTCTATTGTATGTCTTTTTGCACTTTCTGTTCTGTATTTACCGATACCGGCTTTAGTAAGTAAAGGTTTCATTACACAAAATAAAACTGCAAGTAATATACCTATAATCAAAATTGTTAAAATTTTCTTTTTATTCATTTTTTTCCTTTTGTACGTTTTCATCTACCTTTGCAATTTCAAGTTCTAATTTTGCTCTTGAAACATTATAATCAAATATTAATTTTACATAATTCTCTTGTGCTTTGTTATAATTTTCTATCGCATCATGAACTTCAAGAAAGTTACCAAGACCAACTTCATATCTTCCTAATGCAAGTTCTAAATTTTCAAATGTTTGTTTAACCGAAACATAGGTAAGCGGAATTTTCTTTTCGTATTGAATCATATTAGTATATGCTTTTTGAACACTGAAATAAATATCTTTTGATAATTTATCCAATTCTGTATCTGCAACATCAAGTCTTGCTTTTGCTTCTTCTATTTTGTATTTTATATCCATTATATTAATTGAAGGAAAATCAAGTGAACCTTGAATACTAAAACTATTTATAAAAATACCGTTAGTATTAAGTCCATATCCGCCTTTTGCATTTAAATTTGGTAAATATTGAATTTTTTGATAAGTTAATTCTTTTTTTAATGAATCTCTGACCGCTGTCAATGAGCGTAAATCAGGTCTATGTTCGTTTGCAAGTTTAAGAGATTCTTCCAGAGTATAAGGAAATTTTGCATAATCGTAAGGATGATCCGTCAATTCATTTTTTTCAATACTTGTTTCCATGACGGCACCATCTACAATTTGTGGGGCTTTAAATTCTTCTATATCTTGAGATGTATTTTTTAAAGCAACTTCAGCATATTGATTATCAAAACGGAATGATTCTATTTTTGATATTGTATATTTAGGAGAACCTTCAAGGTACATTGAATTATTTAATGCTACAACTGCTGTGTCATAAGTGTTGACTGCTGTTTCGTATGCAATTTTTGCATTACTCAAATTAACTTCTGCATTAACAAGGTCTATTTTTGATTTTAAACCTTCTTCAAAATAAGCTTTTGTGTTTTGATATTGACGCTCATTTACATAAATATTTGCTTTTTGAACTTTTATATTTGCAACAGCAGCAAGAACCGCATAATAATTAGATTTTACGTTAAAAATTGTTTTTATGATTTCATGATTTAAATTATAATCAGCAGCAATTTTATTAAGTTTTGCCTTTTTAATTCTTGTGCCGACTTTACCAAAACTAAATAAAAGCTGGTTTATAGATGCAGTCAATGAATATGAATTATCAAAATCACTTATTTCACTGCTTTTTAAATAAGTACCATAGTAACCCGTATCTAAATTTAATGATGGGAAATAAGATGCTTTTGATTGACCTAATAAAGATTGTGCAACCACAACCAAATCTTTATATTTTTGAATTGAAGGACTGTTTTCAAGTGCAATTTTTATACAATCATCTAAAGATAGTTCTTGATTTTCTTGAATTTGAATTTTTGTATAACTCTTTGTATCAAGCTCAATAGCATCTTTTGCGTTTTCTTCATTTTTATCAGCTTTAACTCTTTGCAAAAATCTTTTTTTGGTTGTTTGAGTTTGATTTTTTTGAGAATTATTTGCATTATCAACGATTGCATTTGCCACATTAGCAAATAACAGTGTCAAAATTAATAATGATATTTGTAAAATCTTTTTCAATATAAAATTTCCTTGTGATAAATATTATACTTTACACAAGGTATTTTTTACATCAATATTACATTTTGTTATATTGAAACTTAATATTTTGCACTTAAATAAAATTTATACATCTTTCTTGTTAAAATTTCATTATTTTTCATAGCAATAACCATTTCATCAATAAGTTTTTCAAAATCTTCATAACAGGAACAATTAAATAATTCCTCAGGGGCAATATTCATAACATTCATTATTTTATCTAAATTTTCTGCAGTCGGATAGTATTTTCCGTTTTCCATATTACTGATGCTTGGAGTTTCAACACCTATCATCTCTGCTACCTGTTCCTGTGTTAAACATTTTGCTTTTCTAATCTCTTTAAGTCTTTTTCCAAGTAATTTTTTTATTCCCATAGATTATATTATCAAATAAAAACTTATTATTTTAATAATGTTTTACCCAATAAAACATTGACTTTTTAAAGTTTTACATATATAATTTTATGTGTAACTTAATAAATATTTAAAAATATAAAGTTAAATAATAAGGAGTTTTTATGAAAAGATTTTTTGCATTTACATTAGCGGAAACACTGGTTGTAATGGGTATAATAGGTGTAGTTGCAGCGTTGACATTACCAAACTTAAATCAATCAACAGGCAATAAAGAAAAAGTTGTAAAATTACAAAAGATATATTCAAATCTTAATGATGCTTTTGGGCGTGCAACTGCGGTTTATGGTCCGATTGATGAGTGGTGTACCGGGCTTACTGATGCTAATTGTCAAAAACGACATTTTGAACGTATAACAGAGTTTATGAAATTTTCTAAACAATGTACTGTTAGTACTTGCTTAGGAAAATTTGATACCGGTAGTTCTGAGGGGCAGTCATTACAATATGGTGTAATTTTAAATGATGGTGCAACTATTGGCATAAAGCCTGCACTTGCTACTGGGGGGGTGGGGGTGTTTTTTGTAGATTTAGACGGATTAAATAAGGGTGCAAATAAGCATGGAGTTGATTTTTTTACATTTTATTATGGACATTCAAAAGGAGTTCATACGTGTCCTTATGAAGATAATCAATCTCCTACATCAGGTAGTGTGAGAGCAGCTGATTGGGTAATACGATATGGAAACATGGATTATTTAAAATGTAATGATTTAAAATTTGGCGGAAAAACAACTTGTAAATAAAAAACAAAAAATCGGCTTTAAAAAGCCGATTTTTTGTTAATATTACGTATTAAAAATTCTGTCGCCTGCATCACCCATACCAGGCATAATATGACCTTTTTCATTCAAACCTTCATCTATTGATGCGGTTATTATTTCAATTTCGGGAAATTCTTTTTGTATATTTTCAATACCGTCGGGAGCAGCAATAATACAAATACATTTTATGTGTGAAATCGGAATATTTTTATCGGCATATAATCTTATTGCTTCTATCAAAGAATTACCCGTTGCAAGCATTGGGTCTGTGATATATATATAGAATTTTTCAGGATTTGGTGCTTCCATTGGCACTTTATTGTAATACCACACAGGTTTTAAAGTCTTTTCATCCCTATACATACCAATATGCCTTATGCACGCTTGAGGAAGAATATCTATTGCTTCGTCAGTAAAAATTAATCCTGCACGCAAAATTGGCGAAATTATTATATTAATATCATCTTCTATTGTTTTGAATTTTGCTTTTTTAATAGGAGTTTCAACTTCTTTTTCTACAAGAGGTAAATTTTTTGCTGCCTCATACAGCAGTACTCTCGTAATTTTTCTTGTAGCAATTCTAACACCTTGACTATCAGTATTTTTATCACGCATTTTACACATATTTTGGAAAATTACGGGATTCTCAATCACCCTTACTAAATCTTTGTTCATTATCTTCACCTCATTTTCTGTTATTCATTTTGTCCAGCCATTTATCTGCTTCATCTAAAAAATCTTTGTGATAAGTATTAGTATTATGTTTTTTTTCAATTTTATCAAATTCCAATCGCTCTGAAAAATAAGTACAGCGATAAATAATGTCACCTATTTTTTTGAACATGTGATATAGCAATTTTACGGATGCACCTATTCTTCTCGGCTGCTGAACGGTTAATGCAGGTTGATTAGCATCATATTTACTTTTTGGTGTATATATTTCCAATGATTTTGAGCCGCCAAGTCCGGAAAATTCTACCGTTACTTTTGAGCCTTTCGGTATTTTAATACCTTTTTGGTTTATTATAAAATCAACATACACCATATCGTTAATAACTTTTATATGTTTCACATATCCAACCGTTATACCCAACATTCTAACAGGAGAACCCACAATTATACCGTCAACATCCTGCATAAATATCTGGTAACGTGCATAATTTCTTTGACTGTATGTATTGTATCCGACAAAAACAAAAACAACCAAGATAACAATTAAACTCCAAATCGAAAGTTCTATAAACTTTGCCATATTTTTATAAAATTTAATTTTATCTCTTTTTAATCGCATGTATTAATTTGCCTTTTTGATTTCGGAAAGTGAAGGGTCTAATAATCTTCTGCCAACACCTTCAAAATATACCGAACAAAGTTTTTTACTTCCGTAATTTATAATTTTTTCTACTCGACCGTTTCCAAAAGTATCATGAATTACTAAATCACCCTTTTCAAAGGTTACATCTGTTCTTGCACCTGTATTTGCAGGATAAACAGGTACGGTTTCCGGTTCTTTTAAACTTTCTTCCGTTATATTATATTTTGTTTTTATATCTTGCGGTTCTTCTTCAACAATAGCTTCTTCATTATTTTCAATTCCTTCTTGTTGTGTAACGATATCTTCTTCGTCAGGATGAATATCGTCTAAATAAGAATCGTCTTCTTCATGAACAGGATTATCTTGATATGACTCATCTTCTATTATTTCAGAAGTAGTATTTTCATACATATCAACATCTTGAATCATATCCAAATCTTCTTCCGTCAACTGTTCGGAAGGTTGAATATCGCCAACATCAATAATTTCAGATTGTTGTTTTGGTGCAACACTTTCTTCAACAGGCATTTGTTGAGGCTCTATTGATTTAAATATTTGAGGTGCAGCTTCGCTTGGTGCTTGAGGGCTTGCCTGCTGCATAACGTTTTGTGCAGATTGTTGCATAACATTTTGTGTCTGCGGCTGTATAGGTTGAGTAACAAACGGTTGCTGCATATAAGACTGCTGTGCTTGTGGCATATATTGTTGAGGCATATATGGCGGTTGCATATTCATATATGGATTTGGTGCAAACGCTTGAGGTGTAGGATATACAGGAGGTTGTTGCGGATAGAAAAATTGCGGTGGTGTCTGCATTGGCATCATTTGAGGATATACCATTTGCGACATTTGCTGTTGAAGCATTTGTTGCGATATTTGCTGTTGCTGTTGATATGCTTCTTGCTGCATTTTTTCTGCCTGATATTTTTGTTGTTGTTCTCTCAATTGTTTTTGAACCAATCTTTGAGCATCTTCGGGAGTAAGTGTTGTTTGAGGTGCAACACTCATAATTTTTGCACGCTCTGATAGTTTAACTATTAGTGGCATAAATTGAGTCGCCTGACCGTAAACAACAAACTCTGTTCTGCCTAAAGTTGTCAAAAATGTGTTGTAACTTGCAAAATCCTGTTGCTGCATTAGCGGTGTAAACAGAATTAAATCTTTTGCTATTTTCTTTAATTCTGTGAGGTATTTGTACGTATAGGAACAAGTTATTATTGTATGTATATTTTTTGTTGAAAATATTTGTTTTAAAAGTTTTTTGTCAGAATTTCCGTTGTTTAATTTTATGAACACATAATAATCATCAGATATTTCATTTACCAAATTATAAACGTAAGAAATAACTTCCCTTTGGATTGTTTCATCAACCAAAGAAACATCTATAACAGTTGTTTGATTGTTTAATAAAGAATCAAACAGGTTTTTGTATTCCATAATATTTCGTGCAAAAATTCCGGCATCATTAAATTTAACAAGAGCATTTTTTAACAGAACAAGCTCCGGCAGTTTCGATTTGTTATACTGCTTTTCAAGAATATCAATAAATTTATTTACCGGAATATATGGTTCTTCAAGACTTGAAAGATAATAGTTTATTTCCAAAAAAGTTTCCTGCATAATAGCTTTGCTTCTTGCACTCTTATATTCCAGTCCGTTTTCATAAATGTAGTTTATTATTTGATTATTTATCGGTAATCTAAAATCTTCACTCATCGACAGTGAATTTTTATCAAAAATACTTTGACCTTCTGTATCAATAATTACAGTCTTTTTACCGTAATTTTTAATTTGACGGTTAAGAGTTTTAATCATCAAATCTGAATTTTCTTGATTTTCGGAACAAATAACAAGTTTATTTTCGAGTAAACTTTTATCCAGTGAAACAAGCAAATCATTTTCTATAAATTCACCTATAAGTATAGGGTTTTGACCTTGTATAAGTTTCAAAAAATCTATTGAATTAATATTGGAAATAGCACTGTTTATTGCAGGAATTGTTCCTGAATATGTTGTAATAACTCCGTCTTCAGTTACATTAAATATAATTTTTGCAATAGCAACATTACCGTGCTTGCTTGATTCAAGGTGCATAATTTGTCCAATATAGGATTCTCTGCTGTCTTTAATCATTACAAAGCCCGATAGAAACAAGTTGTCGCTTGTTTCATAAAAAATCTTTACCAGGTTGTTCTTAACCTCGAATATTCTCATGTGCTTGTTCCTTAAAATAATTCTATCACGAAAAAAATTTGTCATGCAGAATTTTTGCAAAATTTATAATATAATAAACTTATGGAGATTTTAAACGATTTAAAACAACAAAAAACAGATAACCTTTCACTAATATTAGGCTTTTTTGACGGACTTCATACCGGCCACAGAGAAGTTATAAGAACAGGCGTACAATTTGCTAAAAATAACGGTTTTAAATCTGCATTAATAACTTTTAGAGATGCACCTGCCGTTATTCTTAAAAACAAACCTGCTCAATATATTTTAACTACAAAAGAAAAAATACAAAAAATTGAAGAATTGGGTGTAGACTATCTTTACATAATAAATTTTGACGAAAATTTAGCTCAAATGACTGCTTCCGATTATTTAAAGATACTTGTTGAAAATTTTAAACCAAAAGCAATTACAACAGGTGATAATCATTTTTTTGGAAACAACAGGACAGGAAGTGCTGATTACATTGATTTAATGAAAAATGAATATGGATATGAATACTTTAGAGTAAATTCAATAAAATTTGAAGACAAAATTGTAAGTTCAACCTCAATAAGAAATGCACTTATTGAGGGTGATATTAATACGGCAAATTTGTTTTTAGGGTATAGATTTTACATAAAAGGCGATGTGGTACAAGGACAACATTTAGGAAGAACAATAGGATTTAAAACTGCAAATATCAATTATCCCGAAAATCTTGTAAAAATTCCTGACGGTGTGTATGCAGTTGAGGTTGAAATAAATAGTGAAAAATACATGGGTATTGCAAATTACGGTTCAAATCCCACTGTTAAAAAAAATACAAAAAAACTTACAGAAGTTCATTTGGTAAATTTTGACAAAGATATTTATGGTGAAACTATAAAAATAGATTTTTTAAAAAAAATAAGAGATGAACAACAATTCAAGTCATTAACCGACTTGAAAGAACAAATTACAAAGGATATAAAATGTTTAAAATTGTAATTTTAGGTCATGGCGATATGCTGTCAAATTTGATAATTGGTGCAACAGATGCAAAGTGCAAAATTGTCGGAGTGTTTCGCTACGAAAGGCTTAAAACTTGTTCAATTTACAGAAAATTAAAGGATTTTTTCCTTCCGTCTAAAGAATATAGTTATATAAAAAGTTATAATTTGCCTGAAATAAAAGCAAAAAGTGCCAATTCAGAAGAATTTAAGCGTGAACTTTTAGCATTAAATCCGGATATTGTACTGGTTGGAACATGGTCAGAAAAGCTAAAAAAAGACATCGTTCAACTTCCGAAAATTGCGATGATTAATGCTCATCCGTCACTTTTGCCAAAATACAGAGGTCCAAATCCTTATTTACAAACAATATGGCATAGAGAAAAACAGTCCGGCATAACATTTCATCTTATGAACGAAAAATTTGATTCAGGTGCTATACTTTTACAAAAAACAGTGGAAATTAAACCTGATGACACAGGAAAAGAGCTTAAGGAAAGAACTGTTCTTACCGCACGTTCAGCGGTTACAGAACTGCTAAATATGCTTGCGGATGACTTTATTATTCCTGTTGACCAAAGTGAAGAAAGAGCAACTTATTACCCGCAAATCAAGCAAGATGATATTATGCTCGATTTTAAACAATCAGCTGAAGAAATATCCGCTCATATAAGGGCATTCCATCCTTGGAGTAAAACTTTCTTTGAACATAAAAACAAATTTTTCATCCCAAATCCTTATGCTTTAGAGATTTTGGAAAATACGACAGAACTTAAAGAAACAGGACAAATAATTGACAAAAATAATAAAGAAAAATCTATTACCGTTGTTTGTGGCGACGGAAAATTGTTAAAAATGTCAAATTTGAAGTTATATGGGATTTTAAACAAACTTTTCTGCTCGTTTTATATAGAGCATTTTGTTAAGAAGCATGACAAATTACTGTAATTTTCGTATAAAAAGAGGATTTTAATGTAAGTTTATCATGGTATTTTCATGTTGAACGAAATTAAAGAAAGATAGTATTATTATGTTGTCCAACGATTTTAACGAAAAAATGCTCGCAGCAGACATTTTTGAAGTAAAAAAAGCGTCTAATGCCATAAAAAAATTATGGCAAGATGCAAAAGACATCGAAATTACGCTTGATTTTATGCAATCAAACGGATTTTTAGGAAAAATCTTAAATAAGATTGTAAAAAATCACTAATTAAGGTGTTATTAAAAACTTTATAGCTTTACCGTCAATATGTTGTTGCATGGCATATTCAACGTCTTGCAACCCTAATTTGTCGGTTATAAGTTTTTCAACTTCAATATTGCCTGATGCAATCAAATCTAACGCTTCACGGAAGTACTTTGGTGTATGGTGAAATACGCTCATCAACTTTATATCGCCGTAGTGCATCTTTGTCGTGTCGATAGAAACAGTTGACCCGCTTTTGCAACCGCCAAAGAAATGAACGGTACCTCCGGGACGTACACAAGAAACAAGGCGTTCCCAAATTTCAGGAAGTCCTACACATTCTATTGCAATATCCAGTCCTCTGTTTTCATCAGAAAAACTTTTGAAAATCTTTTCAGGATTTGGGTATTTTACTAAATCCACTATTTCATCAGCTTTGGCAAAATCTTCTGCAAGTTTCAATTTAATAGGGTTTCTGCCGGCAACAATTACTCTTGCACCCTTTAATTTTGCAACTCTTGCAAACATAAGACCTATTGGCCCAATGCCAATAATACCTACGCTTTGACCTGCTTTAATATCAGTTCTTGCCGCACCGTGAACAACATTTGCAAGAGGTTCTGAAAATGCCGCTCTTTCAAAGCTTAAATCATCAGGCAATTTTATCATATTTTTGCTTACGATTCTTGCAGGAACTGTTATATATTCCGCATAGGCACCGTTTAGAAGGTTTAAGTTTTCACATAAGTTGTATTCTTCCTTTTTGCAGAAAAAGCATTCTCCGCATGGTGCGGAATTTGCAGCAACAACTCTGTCACCAATCTTAAAATCGGTAACACCTTCTCCAAGTTGATCGATAACGCCCGAAAATTCATGTCCAAAACCGGAAGGAACTTTTTTAATAAGCACAGGATGACCACGTCTGAATGTTTTTACATCCGTACCGCAAGTTAATGCTGCCTTTATTTTTACAACAACCTCACCCTTTTTAGGTGGCGTTATGCCAACTTCTTCGTATCTGATATCTCCAGGTGCATAAAATCTAACTGCTTTCATATCTATCCGTTCATTTTTATATATGCTTTGTAAACTTTATTTGATATTGTATCATCAAAAGCTTTTTGTATATCATTAATGTTAAAAATTGTTGATATACCATGTACATTTACTTTGCGATTTTTAAGTAAATTATAAGAATCTTCCAAATCTTTAGGTGATGGCGAATAACTGCCTAAAACTGTCAATTCACGATAATAAATTTCATTGTTAGCGTAACCGAAATTCTTTGGAGTGCTTGCAAAAATTAAAATTTTTCCGCCGCTTCTGACTGTTTTTATGGCAGGTTCAATTGCCGCATCTGCTCCGGATGTCATAAATACTGCATCTACACCTAAATCATCCGTTTTAGATTTTATGTATTTGATTGTTTCATTTAAATCTCTTGAATTAAATGCTTTTATACCATTTTTATTTGCAAGTTCAATTCTGTCATCAATTAAATCACAACCATAAACATCCATATCATAGGCTTTTAAACCTTGTGCCATTAAAAATCCGATAGAGCCTAAACCAATTACAAGAACTTTTGATTTTTCAGGTAATTCGCATCTTTTTATTGCTCTTACGCAACATCCTAAAGGTTCATAAAAAGCAATTTCTTCATCCGTCATATTTTCTGGAATAATATGTGCAACATTTTTTAAATGTTCTTCAGATAAATAAATATATTCAGCAAATCCACCGGGAAAAATATTTGTAGATTTAAAGTGCTTACACATAGAATAATTTTTGTTTTTGCAATAAACACATTCAAAACAAGGTATATGATGTGAAGATACAATTCTGTCACCAACTTTAAAATTAGTTTCAGAATTTATTTCTGCAATTTCACCGACAACTTCATGTCCTAAAACAGTTCCGTCTTTAACAAGATGTTCTCTGTATTTAACAATATCAGAACCGCATAAACCGCAGCCGTGAACTTTCATTATTGCACCTTTTCTACTGTCAAGAGAAGGTTTTTCAAGTTCGGTTATTTCAAGTTTTTCATTTTTATAAATTGCCGCTTTCATACTTGGATTTTACCACAAACTTGCAAATAGTATTTAAAAAATATATAATTTAATTATGACAATCATAAGAAAATTAAGAATTTCAGACAAAAACAAAGTTAAAAATATGATTTCATTTCTCGGAAATGATGAGGCTGAAAAATTTGTAAAAAAACTTATAAGTACATCTTGCGATATTTTTCACTACTGGTTGCCATTAAAACTTAAATTTTTGGCAGAGTCTTATGTTTTGGTTGATGAAAAGGATTTGCACGGGATGATTACAGTCATTCCCTCAAACGGTAATCCCTATAAAATAAACATTACAAAACTGTTATTCAAAAAAGATTATTACGATATTGGAAAACATCTTGTAGAATTTATAATTTCACGTTTTGGAGCAAAGGGAGCACAAACCTTTATTGCTGCTGTTGATGAATCACATGATGAATTGCTAAAATTGTTTATAGACGGCTGCGGATTTAGAAAATGTGCATCAGAAGAACTTTGGAGAGTTAATAATATTGATTTTAGAACTTCCGAAACAAATATTTTCAGACGATTTAAAAATTCCGATGCACAGGCTTCCGCAATGCTTTTTAATGATTCCTTAATAACACATTTTAAACCTTCTCTTTTAAAAACAAAAGATGAATATTTAGATAATTTTTTTGCCGGTCTGTCTGACGGAACAGAATTTAAATACGTGTTAGAAGATGTTAATTTGCATACACTGGCTGCATTTTTCTCAATAAAAACTTATGATAATAATAATTACATAATTGATATAACTGTTTCAAACGGTTTTAATCCTGATTATGACGTAATACTGGATTTTGCAAAAAAGGAAATTCAAAAGCGTCAAAAAAATTTCACTATGTTTATAAAATCAAAAAAATACGTTCAAAATTCTGAAAATTTTGAAGAATATTTAAAAAATAAAGAGTTTAAATGTGTGCAAAATCAAATGATTTTGGTAAAAGATTTTTATAAATTGATAAAGCAGGAAATTCCGACTCATGAAGTAATTTTATTTGCCGAAACAGGACGTCCCGTGTTTAAAACTAAAATTGAATAACATCTTCAGGATTCATTATTTGGCAATGTAAACCCTTTGTTTGCAGTAAAATTTTAAAATGTTCGGCATCAACTTCGATAGGTTCAAATGTATTGTAGTGCATTGGGATTGTAATTGTTGCACCTATCCATTCTGCCGCTATTGCAGCGTGTTCAATATCCATAGTATATAAACCGCCTATTGGCAACATCGCAACATCAGGATTATACAATTCTTTTATTAATTTCATATCGCTAAAAAGACTTGTATCTCCTGCGTGATATAATTTTACACCATTGACATCCAGAATAATACCCGCAGGTTCACCTGTATAAACTCCTTCCATAGAAGAACTTGAATGAAATGCAGGCACAAACAAAACTTTACCCCAATCAAATTTTATCCAACTTCCAAAGTTTACACCAAATGTTTTTGTACCCTTTGAGGCACAATAATTAGCAAGTTCAAAAATTGCAGTAATAGTTGAACGATTACTCTTTGCAATATCAATTGCATTACCGACATGATCAGCATGACCGTGCGTAATTAAAATATCCGTAATATTATAATCTCTGTAATCATACATTCTTGTTGCTTGCAAAAACGGATCTATCAAAATTGATTTGTCATCCATTCTTATTTCAAACGCACTATGTCCCAAATAAACTAAATCAAAAGCCATTATAAAACTCCTTTTTGTTTAAATTTAGCATAATTTATTGTAAAATACAAATATGAAATCTTACGAAAAATTCATGCAAAAATGTTTTGAAATAGCTAAACAAGGACTTGGTAATGTTTCTCCAAATCCGCTTGTTGCTTGTATTGTTTTAGACAAAAATGACAATATAATTTCAACAGGCTATCATCACAAATACGGAGAAAATCATGCAGAAAGAGATGCCCTTTTAAAACTTAAAAATGGTGAAGAAGCAGGCGGAACTTTGATTGTAAATCTTGAACCGTGTTCGCATTATGGAAAAACACCACCTTGTGCGGATTTAATCATTGAAAGAGGTTTAAAAAAAGTAGTAATTGCTATGCAAGATGTTAATCCAATCGTTGCAGGTAACGGAATTAAAAAATTAAAAAATAACGGTATTGAAGTTATAGAAAATGTCTTAAAGGAACAAGCGGAAGATTTAAACGAAGTTTTTATTAAAAATATGACTAAAAAAGAAATTTTTGTTGCACTGAAAACAGCAACAACGCTTGACGGTAAAATTGCAACAAAAACAGGGTCGTCAAAATGGATTACATCAGAAAATGCAAGAAAAAAAGGACACGAACTCAGAAAAATTTATGATGCTGTTTTAACCACATCTGCAACAGTTCTTGCTGATAATCCAAAATTTGAATCTAAAACAAAAATTCTAATAGACAGATACTTAAAATGTGATTTTTCTTTGGATTATTTTAAAACAGGAAAAATTTATGTTGCAACAACCGCCAAAGAATTGCCAACATCACCTGATAATGTTGAATTTATTGAATATACCGATTTAAAATCGTTATTCAAAAAACTTTTTGAAAAAGGTATTATGTCCATATTTGTTGAAGCCGGAGGAACTATAAACGGATTATTGCTGGAAGAAAATTTAGTTGACAAAATATATCAATTTGTCGCACCCAAAATTATTGGCGATAATTCAGCTAAAAGTGCTTTTGACGGCAGAAACATAACCGATATCAATAAAAGTAAATTGTTCAAAATACAATCCGTTGAAAATTTAGAACCTGATATTTTAATTACAATGAAAGCCGTACAAAATGACTAAGTTCGATTTACATATCCATAGCAATTACTCTGACGGGAGCGATACAATTAAAGAACTTTTTGATGAAATACAAAAATCACATATTGAAATTTTTGCCCTAACAGATCACGACACCATTGAAGGATGTTATGAAATGGAAAAATATACAAATAATTTTATAAGAGGTATTGAATTAACCTGTCAGGCAGAAAATATTAAATGTCATATTTTAGGATTTAATTGTGATATAAAAAACAAAACACTTTTAAATTTAATAGAAAAAGGTAAAACATTACGCAAAATAAAACTTGAAACAAGAGTAAAATATTTAAAAGAAAAATGGAATATAGAACTTACTCAAGAAGAACTTAACTGGTTGTATTCCAGAAAAAGTGTCGTTAAAACTCATTTTGCAAATATTCTCGTAAATCGTGGTCTTGCTCCTGACCCTGTTTCTGCAATGCAAAAATATCTTGACGATTGTAAAATACCAAATACTCGTTTTGATATAAAAGAAGCATTAGAAGCCTTAAACCTATCAGGTGCAATTTCGGTTTGGGCACATCCGCTTGGTGGTGAAGGAGAAAAACATTTTACTAAAGAAGAATTTTTGCCAAAATTAGAAAAAATGAAAACCTACGGTATCAAAGGTATTGAATGCTTTTATTCAAGATATAACGAACAAGAAGAAGAATTTTTATTAAATTGTGCAAAAGAAAATAATCTTCTTATCAGCGGCGGAAGCGATTATCACGGAACTAATAAGAAGAATATTTCTCTTGCAAAACTTAATATAAACAATAATCCTGTTAATATAAAATTAATTAATCTTCTGAATTGTTTGCACTTGGAGTTGTAGAGCTATATGCTTTTGGATGTAGATATCCGTAAGATTTTTTTGGATGTTTATTTCCGTACATTTTTGGCGGAACTTGTCCGTAAAAATCTTTTGGTGGTCTGTTTCCGTACATTTTTGGCGGAACTTGTCCGTAAAAATCTTTCGGTGGTCTGTTTCCGTACATTTTTGGCGGAACTTGTCCGTAAAAATCTTTTGGTGGTCTGTTTCCGTACATTTTTGGCGGAACTTGTCCGTAAAAATCTTTTGGTGGTTTGTTTCCGTACATTTTTGGCGGAACTTGTCCGTAAAAATCTTCTGGTAACTTGTTTCCATACATTAGCGGAGAACGATATCCATAATTGCCGTAATGATTGATAATTTTGCCGTTATACAACGGATAATTTCCATAAAACGGCATTCTGTTTTGATAACTGTAATTTGAAGCATCTTCTGCAACCGCAACAGCGACTATCCCTAAACAAAACAACATTGAAATTATAAATTTTTTCATAATATATCCTTTCTTTTAATTATTTGCTTATCATACAATAAAAAAATTACCCGACAAACTAATTTATAATTATAAAAATTAAAAAGTAAAACCTATCCTTTTGCCTAATTGTATATTATAAAAAAATTTGAGATAATTATTAGTCGAAATCGGAAAGTGTAAAGTCAGAACCAAGTTTTTGGGTAAGTTCCTCTACAATAATATTAGCAGGAACATTAAGTCCTTCTGCGACCTTCCATAAAGATTTAATTTTTATGTCTTTACATAAACCAAGTTCGATTTCACGCCAAGTAGATTTTGAAATAGAAGATTCAGCAGAAATTGCATAAATGGATTTATTAAGTTTTTTCCTGTGAGACTTTATAATTTCTCCAAGAATTTTCATAAATTTATCATTATGTTCCACTTTTTCTTGCATAAGACAATTCTAGTGCCAAAATAAATTATATAGGTTGCCACACCAATCTATAAGAAAGGATATTTTGAAAAAGTCATTTTTATTCATTTTTATTTTAATATTCTCAATTAATCCTGTATTATCTTTTGAATACGGATATACAAACGAAGGTTTTAAATATGTAAAGCACGAGCATAATGAAGCTTCGTATCAGCATGCGTGGTGTAATGCAAAAAACGGAGTAGAAGAATACCAAAACAAAGATTACACAAGAGTTGACTGCTTAACAGATACTCATGCGGTTGAATTTGATTTTGCAAATAAATGGGCCGAAAGCATAGGTCAAGCCTTACATTACCAATATATGACAGGAAAAAAAGCCAAAGTTGTTTTAATTTTAGAAAATCCAAAACCGGAAATGATTTATTTTAACAGAGTAAAAAATTTAAGTGAAATTTATGATTTTGATGTTGAATATGTAACACCTAAAATACTTTGTATAAAAGACGGAAAATGCTCTTATGCAGACTGCAAATGCAACAGGCAGAAGAAAAAATATCAAGGCAAATAAATCATTTTTAATACATACATATCGTTTTCGCTTGGAGTATCAATATTTTTTTTGTGAGGTACAAACATAGCGTCATCAACTTCAACCCCGTGACCTAAACCTAAAGAATGCCCCAATTCATGCAATATTGTTGCAAAAATACTTTCATTGGTTGTATTTTTACCTGAAAATTCATTTGGCAGACCAATATCAACGGATATTTTTTTAAAACAACCGTTGATAATACTCGGGTATTTGCACATGCCTTCAAATACTCTGCCTACTTTTGTCCAATGAATAACAACATCTGCATAGCTTGGAGATGTTACAACATTAAAAGAAATATTTATTGAAGAAGCTTTTAATGCACTGTTCCAAACATTTATGGCACGTTGAACTTCCGAATAAAAGAAGTTTTTATCATTAATATTTGCGTTTATCGGGGTTACAAAAACATTAACAAAAGACTTATCCCATTTGCAAAGTTTTCCGTTAATTTTAGAATCTTCAATATATTTTTGAATATTTGGTGAAATAGCCATTATTAAATAATATTTTAATAGAATAAAATCTAAAAATCAAAATATTATTTACAAGTTGTTGGTCCGCCATATTTTAATTGACTTGCACACTTTAAATAATCCATGTTTCTATGTCGTATTACCCAATCAGCTGCTCCCAAACTACTTGATGTAGGAGATTTATTATCTTTATAAGGATTCGTCTGATACGTATAAACTCCTTGTCCTCCATAATAAAATGTAAAATAATCAACTCCATGCTTATTTGCACCCTTATTTAATCCGTCTAAATCTACATAAAACTTCCCCGAAGAAGCTACAGACTTTGTGAGCATTATGCCAATAGTTGCACCATCATTTAAAATTACACCATATTGTAATGACTGCCCATCAGAACTACCTGTATCAAATTTTCCTAAGCAAGTACTAACCGTACATTGTTTAGAAAATTTCATAAACTCTGTTATACGTTCAAAATGTCGTTTTTCACAATTAGCATCAGTAAGCCCTGAACACCACTCCTCAATCGGACCATAAACCGCAGTTGCACGACCCAAAGCATCATTAAGATTTGAATATATCTTTTGTAATTTTACAACTTTTTCTTTATTGCCTGTTGATTGGTTTAAGTTTGGTAAAGTTAGTGCTGCAACTACACCTATTACACCCATTACAACCAGTGTTTCTGCTAATGTAAATGCAAAAAGTTTTTTCATGTGCCTTATCCTTATAAGTTATAAGTTATATTTAATAACTTATAACACTATTTAAGTTATAAGTCAATATTTATATACTTATAAATTATGAATAAAACAGAACTACTTAAAAGATTTGGCAAAAATGTTAAAATAGAACGCATAAAACAGGATTTAACACAAGAACAATTTGCTGAAATAATGAATGTTTCTCAAAACTATATTGCCAACATTGAATGTGGAAAAGCAAATATGTCGCTTGCCAAAGTTTTAGAACTTTCTGAATTTTTAAACGTTGATATAAAAATTCTTTTAGATTTTAGTTAATTTGCTGATTTTCATATTTTGTAAAACTAACTATTTATGATAACATTAATTTTGTTAGGTAAATGATATGTCAGAAATTAATACGGAATATTTAGACAGATGTCTTGAAACACTTAAAAAATCTTACGAGATGATAAAATCTGTGCCTGAAAACTCTATTGAATACGAAATGTACAGAAATTCACTGGTAAAAGGTTTTGAAATGACATTGGAACAAAGCGGTAAACTCTTAAAGAAAAAACTTGTTCCTTATTTTGCAACAAAAAAGAGTGTTGACACACTTTCATTTAAAGATATTTTCAGAAATGCAAACAAATATTCACTATTAGAAGAAGAATCAGTAAACAGATGGTTTAAATACAGAGATAACCGCAACAACACAGCTCATGATTACGGAAAAGCATTTGCCGAAGAAACTCTTTCTTTGATTGAAGATTTTATTACAGATACGGAAGAATTAATAAAAATTATTGACAATGACTAATTTAAATATAAAACCTGAACATCTGAAAATGTTGAAAGATATTTTTCAACAATATTGCCCAAATGCTGAAATTTGGGTTTATGGAAGCAGAATAAAAAATCAATCTCACGATGGAAGCGATATTGATATGGTTGTGAAAGATTTTAATGATAGCACTAAAAATATTGCGGAGTTAAAACAACTTTTGAACGACAGTAATATACCATTTTTAATGGATATTCAAGAATTTGATAAGTTACCGGATTATTTTCAAAAAGAAATCCTAAATGAATACGAAGTCCTTTTTGGCAAAAATTAGTGTCCTAAGTATTTTTGTTCGATTAATTTTTTTAATGCCCTTGAATATGGTGCTTGCGGTTCCAATTCAAGAACTTTATCCAATAATTCAATAGCACCTTCGTAATCTTCAAATTTTTTCTTTATTGTTGCCGCATAATAGTATGCATCTATAAATTTTTCATCTAATTCTGTCGCTTTTAACAAATCCTCAAGTGCTTCTTGCAATTCTTCTTTTGAAGGATTATCAAAAGCAAGAATTGTTTGTGCCCTGTTATAATATGCATCAATCATTTTTGCATCAATTTCTATTGCGTGTGAATAGTTTTCATAGGCTGCACGAAGTTGGTTTAAATTATGATAAACAATAGCTTTTGAAAAATGTATTAAAGCATTTTTGTCATTAAGTCCCAGTGCTTTTTCCAACAATTCAAGTGCTTCTTCAAATTTGCCTTGATTTGTTTTATCTATTCCTGCATTTAAGTAAAATTTATAATCTTGTTCTGCCATATTAAATCCTCAAGAATATTTTTTATTTAACCAAAATTATTTTATATCAAATAGTTGTGTTGGGTCTAATTTAAATTGTAACATATTTGCAGTATCTCTGCCATTGTCCCCGCCCTTTCTTTGCACAGTAACATTACCAATGTACAATGAACCTTTAGGGCTTATTTTCACATTTCCTTCAGAATAGTGTTGCAAAGCTTGATTTATATTTGCTAATACCCATCTGGCATTATTATCCGATTTTTGTGCAACCAATATCCATTCAGCACTAAATTGTCCTCGACCTCTAATTATATCACTTAATATTAATGTTTTATTTATTGAAAACCATTCTAATAACAAATTTTGTTCTTTTAATGTAAATTCGTCAATAAACATTCTTCTGTAATCTCTTACATTATTTCTGTACGGTTTTAACTCGCCTGTATAATATTGTAATAATTGATAAACATTGTCCGGCATATTCCACATTTCTTTATAATGAGATAACCATCGTTTATCAACTTGGTTAAAGCCTTTTTTGTTAGATACCAATTTAACTTGTATATTTTCAGTATCTAAAGCAGATTTTAATTTAATTTGAACTTTTACGTTTATATCTGCTTTATATCCATGCAATACAATTGCATTAACAAATTCTATATCAAGCATATTATATTGCATAATATTCAACCATTGTTGAGCCTCTTTATCATTTTCCCAATTATTAAATTTATCACATATATCTTGCTCATTTTTAAAACCGTTTTTAGCAGTTTGAGAGCCTTTTTGAACTAAATCCACGTTGCGTATTTTCCTCTACATAATTTATTAAACATTCTCCGATAGCACGTATTACATTAACTGTCATTGCATTGCCTGCCTGTGATAGTAACTTAGAATTTGGAATACCCATTGCTTTCATTACATATTTTTTAGGAAAACCTTGTAATAATAACGCTTCCAAACCGGATAATTTATGTAATTTTTTATTGCGTACATATAAAATACCATGTCTTCCTGTTCTTAATGTAGGACATTTATCTATATATACTCGCATATCTGATTGCCTGGTATCTACTATTGCATAATCTTGTGTTAAAATATTATCTATATTTATTCTATCTTTGTTATATTTATTAGATAAATACTTTTGAAAAGTCGGATGTTGTATATCCTGTATATAGTTGTTATTTGATAGTAAAAAATTCTTTATACTTGCCTGTTTTACAGATTTTGGAAATTCAAAAGGTTTATTATATAAATCTTTCCTTATACCTACAAGATATACTCTTTCTCTTAACTGCGGAACACCAAAATCAATACTGTTTAACACTTTGTAATTAACATTATATCCTGAGTTATCTAAGAGTTCAATAATTGCATTAAAAGTTCTGCCTTTATCATGATTAACCAAACCTTTTACATTTTCAAAGATGAAATATGGAATATTTTTATTTACCAAAATATTTCTTAAATGATAGATAATTTGTCCTCTTTCATCTTCAAATCCTGCTCTCTTACCAACAATAGAAAAAGTTTGACAAGGAAATCCCGCAATTAAAATATCACTATTAGGAATTAACTTAACATCTAAAGAAGTTAAATCTCCAAGATTTTTTTCATCATTATAAAACAATTTGTACGTATAATCAGAATCCAAATTAATTTCACTATGTGCAACACAGTTTAAACCCAATAATTCCAGCCCCAACCTGCCAGCACCTATTCCAGAACAAAAATCTATAAAATTCATAATCTTTAATATACCTTGAATACTCACAAAAAATACTAACTCAAATATACCAACATGTCTATTGTTTTAAAAATAAAAATAAAGGGTTTACAAATTTTTATTTTTAATTTAAAATATAGACAAGGTTTCTTTAAAAGAGAACGGGTCAACTCCCGTTCTCTTTTTATCATAAGGGATAGCATAATGAAAGAAGAAATTAACAGACACGAAATTCTTGAACAAATTACTCCATTAATTGAAAATACGGCTATGAGATATAATCTTATACCTGTTGAAATAGAATTCGTAAAAGAAAATCATCGCTGGTATTTAAGAGTTTATTTGTTTTCTTATGACCATCCCGTTACTTTAGAAGATTGCGAAAACGTTACACGCAGTATGGAAGACTTTTTAGATGAACTTATCCCTTGTAAATATTACCTCGAAGTTTCTTCTCCGGGACTGGAAAGAAAATTTAAATCCGAAAAAGAATACATCATTTTTAGAGGAAGAAATGTAAGCATAAAACTTAAAGAACAGCCAACAGACGGTTCAGAACAAATTTTCAAGGCAAAACTTGTTGAATATGACGAAAATGAAGGTATAACAGTTATAAGACTTAAAGATGAAAAAGAAATGATTATCCCTATGGATAAAATTAAAAACACAAGGCTATATTATGAGTAAATAGTAAATAGTGAATTGTGAATAGTAAGTTGAATTTTATTTTCTACCCACCATTCACAACTCACAACTCACGAATAAATGAAAGGAAGATAAATAATGATTAAAATCGGAACAGCATTGTTTGAAGCATGCGAAGAACTTGAAAAAGAACGTGGAATTTCAAAAGAAGTATTAATTGCATCTCTTTGTGATGCAATGGTTGCCGCTTACAAAAAATCTATGAGATGCAAAGAAGCAGCAAATATTGAAGCAATTTTGGATGAACAATCCGGTGAAATCGGAGTTTTCTGTACAAAAGTTGTTGTAAATAGCGTTGAAGACGGAATGGAAGATGAACAAATTTCACTATCAGAAGCAAAAGAAATTGACGAAGATGTTGAACTTGATGACGAAGTTAAAATCGAAGTTACACCTGAACAATTCGGACGTATTGCAGCACAAGCAGCAAAACAAGTTATTACTCAAAGAATTAGAGAAGCAGAAAGAAATCTTGTTTTAAATGAATTTATGGATAAAAAAGGTACTCTTATTACAGGTATAATTCAAAGAGTTGAAAACAGAAATGTAATTGTTAATATCGGTAAATCAGACGCTATAATGCCTGCAAAAGAACAAATACCCGGAGAATACTACAAACCCGGTAACAGAATCAGAGTATTTGTTGTTAACGTAAAAGAAACAACAAGATTACCTCAAGTAATCGTTTCACATGCACACGCAGAAATCGTAAGAGAATTATTTGAACTTGAAGTTCCTGAAATTGAAGATAATATCGTAGAAATTAAATCAATCTCTCGTGAAGCAGGTTACAGAACAAAAATTGCGGTATGGTCAAATGACCCTGAAGTTGATTCTGTTGGTGCTTGCATCGGACCTAGAGGTTCAAGAATTCAAACTATCGTTAACGAATTAAAAAATGAAAAAATTGATATCGTAAGATACTCTGAAGACCCTGTTGAATACATTGTAAATGCACTTTCACCTGCAAGAGTTGTATCCGTTGATATTCTTGCAAATGACGAAAATGCCCAAGAAGCAATGGTTGTTGTACCTGACGATCAATTATCATTGGCAATTGGTCGTGAAGGTCAAAACGTAAGATTGGCACACAAATTAACAGGTTGGAAAATAGACATTAAATCAGTTTCTCAAATGGAAAGAGCAGAACAAGAAGCACAAAGAAATTACGAATATCAAGAAGATATTGTTGAAGAAGAACCAAATTATGATGAAGCTGAAATTAACGAAGAAATTGAAGAAGAAATGAATCAACAAGCAATAGATGAAGAAGATATGGTTCAAGAAGAAGAAATTTCTGAAGAAGAATAAATAATAAGTTAAAATGATGACAGATATATCTGCCAACATTTTTTATAAAGGAGAAAAACATGAAAAAGATTTTAATTGCAATTTTTGCACTATTTTTAGGATTACAAGTAAACGCTGCAACGACAACAACAACTACTACTACAACTGCAAATTGGGATTCAGTAGCAGCACAAAAAAAATTAAATGACATTGCATACAAATTAATCAAGTCAAACAATTTGCCTGACGGTATTTCAATTAAAGTGTCAAACGAAGACGAAGCAAATGCATATGCAGATATAAACAAAGAAATTCATGTGTATAAAGGTTTATTGAATTATGCAACAACTGATGAAGAAATTGCTGCCGTAATTTCTCACGAAATGGGACATATTATTAATGGGCATAACGCAAAACAAACCATATTAAATACTTTAATTGCAAATGTTACCGGTGATTCATCAAAATCTTTAGGTGCTGCTGCCGTTCAAGAACTTTCAAGCACTAAATTAAGCAGAAAAGATGAATTTGAAGCGGATTTGTCAGGAGTTGATTTACTTGTAAAAGCAGGATACAATCCACTTGCAATGATTTCCGTATTAAACAAAATTTGCGGAAATTATGTTGATATAATATCAACTCATCCGTCAGGAGAAAAAAGATTAATGAATATTTATGATTATGTTTCATATAATTATCCTGAATGGATTAAAAAAGGCTATACAACTGATTCATACAAAAAAGCAAATACTCTTATAAGTTTGAATGTTGAAGAAAGAAACGCAAGTCCAAGATTAACTAAAAAATACGAAAAAGAACAAGAAAAACTAAAAAAAGAAAAAATTAAACGTGCTAAAAAGATGCTAAAAGCAAATAACGGTTGGAACAGTGCATACAATACTTTATTAATGCTAAATTCAACAACAACAACGGAAAGCACATCTAAATAATTTAATAAAAAGTACGGTGATATTTTTAAATTCACCGTACTTTTATTTATCATTAGGAATATTTATGAATTTTAATAATTTAGCAATTGGCACCGATATTGAAGAAATAAATAGATTTGATAATAAAAAGTTAGAACAAGACGAGAAATTTTTGCGTAAAATTTTTACTGTAAAAGAGCTTGAATACTGTTTTAAGGATAATCAATCGGCATCTCATTTATGCGTAAGATATTGTGCTAAAGAGGCTGTTGTAAAAGCACTTTCGCAATTTAAAATTAGGGATGTATATTATAGTGATATTGAAATTTTAAATAACGAAAACGGTTCACCTTATTGCAGCATAAAAAAATACCCTAATATAACAGTAAAAGTTTCACTTTCGCATTCAAAAACTTATGCAACTGCGACAGTTTTATGCTTTAACGGCTGAAATCCATTCTTGATTATTTAAATACCAGTCAATAGTCTTTTTTATACCTTCTTCAAATGTAATAGAAGGTTTCCAACCCAGTTCAAAAGTTATTTTATCGTTTGAAATTGCATATCGTCTATCATGTCCAAGACGGTCATTTACATATTCTATGGAATTTTCATCTTTGCCCATTGCATCAAGAATTAATTTTGTAATTTCCAGATTAGTTTTTTCGTTATGTCCGCCAATATTGTAAACTTCGCCTGTTTTACCTTTGTGTAAAACTGTATCAATTGCTTCACAATGGTCATAAACATAAAGCCAATCTCTAACATTTAATCCGTCGCCATATAAAGGCACTTTTTCACCTTTTAATAATTTTGAAATAAAAAACGGGATTAATTTTTCGGGATATTGGTATGGCCCGTAATTATTCGAACATCTTGTAATTAATACCGGCAGTCCGTAAGTTTCATAATATGCTCTTGTAAGTAAATCCGCACTTGCTTTTGACGCAGAATAAGGTGAATTTGGCTGAATTGGAGATGTTTCATAAAAATAACCTGTTTTACCTAAAGTTCCATATACTTCGTCTGTTGATACTTGTAAATAGCGTTCAATTCCAATCTCTTTGCATGCCTGCAACAAGTTTAATGTGCCTTTAACATTTGTTTCAATAAATATTTCAGGATTTGCAATGGAGTTATCAACGTGAGATTCTGCGGCAAAATTAACCACATAATCGGATTTTTTTATTAATTCCCGAACAAGTTTTTTATCACAAATATTACCTTTTTCAAAAATATAATGCGAACTATCTTCAATATCCTTAAGATTTAACAAGTTACCGCAATATGTAAGTGCATCAAGATTTATTACGTTATAATCCTGATATTTTTTTATTATATGTCTTATAAAGCAACTGCCGATAAATCCTGCACCGCCTGTTACTAAAATAGTTTTCATTAAAATAAATCCTCTTTATTTATATTGTTTAATTTAGGTTGTTTTTTATCTTTTTCTGATAAAATCGGTTCAAAATTAATTTCCCAATCAATATTTATAGTTTTATCATTCCATAAAATACCTCTGTCGGCTAGAGGTGCGTATTCGGAACTTGTTTTATAAATTAATTCCGATTCATCAGATAAAACAACAAATCCGTGAGCAAAACCATTTGGAATGTATAACATTTGCTTGTTTTCTTCTGATAATTCAACTTTAACATATTTTGCAAAAGTTTTTGAATTAACTCTCAAATCAACGGCAACATCATAAATTCTGCCTTTTGCACAACGAACCAATTTAGCTTGTCCGTAAGGTTTTGCTTGATAGTGCAAACCTCTTAAAACGTGAGCAGATGATTTTGAATGATTATCTTGTAAAAATTCATCAACAATACCGTTTTGTACAAATTCTGATTTTTTATAAATTTCAGCGAAAAAACCTCTGTTATCACCATAAATTTTAGGTTTTACAAGAATTACATCTTCAATATCCTGTTTTATAAAATCAAACATTATAAAAATCCTCATCAAACCAGTCTAACATGGGCTTAGTTTCACCGAAGGTAAAACCGAAACCTTTTGCCAGAACTTCATCTGTTAAAAAACTATGACTTACATTAAACGCAAGAGGCTCTTGGTCATACCCGAGTTCTTTGTATTTTTCTGTTGAAACACGTCCTGTTTCTTTGTTCAAAAGTGCGGAATAATTTAAGCCTTCAAATATACAAAACGGAATACCGGGAGTATCGTTTTCACGGTAAAACATTAAACCGAATGAGCGGCAAATTATACCTCTGAAATCGTATATTGAGCAAACCTCATCAATTAAAAACGGACAAGTATGTGCTAATCTGCCTTCAGTTTTTGCCTGTTCTTCTTTTAAGGCTTTTACTCTTTCTCTTATAAGTTGCTGTTTATCTTCCGGTAAAGTTTTGAACCCTTCCATTAACAACTCAAATTCAATTTTTTTATAAGGAAATTCTGCATTTTTACAGCATTTTGCACAACCTTTTTTACAAGCAATGTAAATTTTTTGATGTTCAAAAAATTTATTTATTTTTTGCGTAATAAATATAAGATATTCAACATATTTTTGTAAATCAGACATAAAAATACCTTTTATTTTAGTATATAACTTCAATAAAAGGTCTGTCAAATTTATTTAGTTCTATAATAACCTCTTACGTGAATTACCGTTCATAGTCATAAAAAATTTAATTGTAACAAAATTTGCTATTATTATGCAAAAATGTTATTGTGTATATATTAATTTTGTGGTACAAAGGGGAGTATGAAAGAAGATTACAAGTTACTATTAAAAGTGCTTGGGTTTAGTCCAAAAGACAGTGCTGTTAATATTTATAAAAAAATTTATAAACAGCATGGTTATTCTGTTGAAATTGATTTTTCAAAAGAAAAAATTTGTTATGGAGATTTAATCGGTGCTGACTGCAAGACTACTCAAAACTTTTCACAAGCTGAGAATTGGGTTGTTTTAGAATGCGTTGACAGATTACTTGAAAAAGGTTATAAACCACAAAATATTGTATTGGAAAAAGTTTATCCATCAGGACATGGACACTCTGGAAGACTTGATATTTTAGTTACAAAAGATTCAAAAGCATTTTTGATGATAGAATGTAAAACATGGGGAAAAGAATTTAATAATGAACTTAACAATACACAAAAAAATGGTGGTCAGCTTTTAACATATTTTCAGAATGATAAAGATACTGAATACCTGATGTTATACACATCACGATTAAATAATGATAAAATTGAATATCAGAATGAAATTATAAAAATTGAAGAATATTACAGGCAAGCAGGAAATGTTGCTGATACATTTGAACGTTGGAATAAACAAACATATCCAAACGGTATTTTTGATGGCTGGGTAAATACATATTGTTATAAAAATAAACCTTTAACAAAAGCCGATTTGTTAGAATTGACAGAAGAAAACAGCGGTAAAATTTTCCATGGTTTCTTGTCTATATTAAGAAAACATTCTGTTTCGGATAAACCTAATGCTTTTAATAAAATTTTTAACTTGTTTTTAGCAAAAATATATGATGAAAAGAAAAGAGAGAATGATACATTAGAATTTCAATGGTTAGAAGATGTAGATAATCCTGTTGATTTTCAAGTAAGACTTTATAATTTGCACAAAGAAGGTTTGTATGAATTTCTGAAAAAAGAAATCGAGGGTATTTCTGACGATGATTTTAAATATGAAAACAAAGAAGAATTATTAGAAAAGAAAAAGAAATTATTAAAGTTTAATAAAGTATTTGACATAAAAGATGTTATTGATGATGAATCATTTGATGATAATTTCAAAGTATTAAAAGAAGTTGTACAGCTTTTAGAGAAATACCAAATTAGATATCCCCGAAAACAACAACATTTAAGCGATTTCTTTGAAAGATTATTAACTACTGGCTTAAAACAAGAGGCAGGACAGTTTTTTACACCTCCTCCTATAACAAAATTTATAACGAAATCGTTACCACTTGATAAAATGCTTGAAGCGTCTATTAATCAACCTGTACCCAAATTACCTGCGGTAATTGATTATGCAGCAGGTAGCGGACACTTTATTACAGAAGTTATGGAAGCATATCAAGACTGCATTAATAACATAGACACGACAAATTTTTATCCAGAAGCAACAAAAACCGTTGATAAATGGAAATTAGACCCATACTCTTGGGCAGGGAAATATGTTTATGGGATAGAAAAAGATTACAGACTTGTTAAAGTAGCAAAAGTTGGTTGTTATTTTTATGGTGATGGCTTGGCTCAAGTTATCCATGGCGACGGATTAGACAGTTTTAAACATTCCAAAAGCTATATTGGTTTGCTTTCTGAAAATACAAAAATAGAAGATTCTCAAAAAGCAAAATTTTCAATTGTTGTTTCTAATCCGCCGTATTCTGTGGATGCGTTTAAAGGCGATATTAAAAACATCAACGTAAACGAAGAATTTGAACTGTATAAATACTTAACTGATAGAAGTTCCGAAATTGAATGTTTGTTCGTTGAAAGAACAAAACAACTACTTAAAGACGGTGGTTTGGCAGGTATAATTTTACCGAGTTCAATACTTACAAATTCTGGTATTTATACAAAAACAAGAGAACTATTTTTAAAATATTTTGAAATCATTGCAATTACTGAACTTGGTTCAAATACATTCATGGCAACGGGTACAAATACAGTTGTACTGTTCTTACGCAGAAGAAATAATTATGAATGTATAAATCTTGAAAAATCTGTTGATAAATTTTTCTCAAATCATACGGATGTAACTATTAATGGCATTGAAACACCTGTTACCAAATATATTAATTATGTATGGGAAGGCTTATCTTTAGATGATTATTTAACATTACTAGATAAAAAGCCTAATAATAAAGTAAAAAATCATGATTTATTTAAAAACTATAAACAAAATATTACAGCAAAAACTGAAGATGATTTTTGGAATAAAGTTACAGAACTTGAAAAAGAAAAGATATATTATTTCATTCTTTGCTACTCTCAAAAACTTGTAATAGTAAAAACAGGCGAAAAAGATGCAGAAAAACAATTCTTGGGCTATGAATTTTCAAACCGCCGAGGTTCAGAGGGCATGCACGCTATTCGTAAAGACAAAAGCGTTGATGAATGTACGCAATTATATGATAATGAAAGCTTTGATAATCCTTTAAAGGCAAGCACTTATATATATAAAGCATTTGAAAATGATTTTGATTTCCCTATTGATGAAACATTAAAAGAAAATGTTTCAAAGGTTAATTTACTTGATATGATGACTTTTGATAGAGCTGATTTTGAAAAAGTAATTAATACTAAGGCTAAAAAAAAAGTAAAAATTGAGAGTAAATGGCAAACTCTAACTATTAAAAATATTGCAACTGTTGATTATGGTACGAGAATCATAAAAAAGAACAATGTTGGGAAAAAATATCCTGTTTATGGTGGCGGTGGTGAAACCTTTAGAACTGATTCATTTAATCGTTCTTCTTGCTATGTAATTTCAAGATTTGGAATGTCTCCTAATTGTGTAAGATATATACAAGGCGATTTCTTTTTAAATGATTCAGGTTTAACAATAAAAACAATAGATAAACGAATTGTGCTTCAAGAATATTTAGATAATTATCTATTTTTAAATCAAGATTATGTATATGATTGTGGCAGAGGAGTTGCTCAAAAAAATATTGATATGGAGGCATTTAATGCTTTACCTATTCCACGCCCACCACTTGATATTCAACAAAAAATTGTTGATGAAATTGAAAAAATTGAAAATCATTGCTTGGATTTATCTAAACAATTAGATAATATTAATCGTAAAGTTCAGAAAATACTTTCGGATACATATTCAAATTATGATTTGAAAAAATTAGGAAAATATACAGAAATTCCACAATATGGAGCAAATATAAAAGCAATAGACGGGAATCCGGAATCTGATTACAGATATATTAGGATAACAGATATTGATGATTGTGGTAATTTATTAAATGATTGGAAAACTGCTGAAAAAGTAGAAGATAAATATATCTTGCAAGACGGAGATTTTTTATTTGCACGTTCTGGTGCTACTGCTGGAAAAACATTTTATTATACAAAAGATAAATGCGAAAAAGCTATTTTTGCAGGATATTTAATTCGTTTTAAATGTAAAAAGGAATTAAATTCAAGATTTTTAGATATTTTATGTAAATCAGATATTTATAAAAAATGGGCAGAAAATATACGAGGTGGAGCTGCTCAGCCAAACATTAATGCTCAGCAGTTCTCAAGTTATGAAATTCCTGTTCCACCAATTGAAGAACAACAAAAAATCGTGTCTCAAATTGAAGAACTTGAAAAACAAATAGCAGAAGCTCAAAGGATAATCGACAATTCAAAACAACAAAAACAGGCTATTTTAGATAAATATTTAAAATAGTATTTGCTTAATTTGTTTTTTATTTCTTTTTTCATTTCCTTTATACACACCTTGTGCAAGCACTTTCATTTCGTTGTCGAATTAAATCTTTTTGTCCATTGTTTTTCTCCTTTTCTTTTGTATAATGTAGCTATGTTTATTAATCATTTACGGCAATCATATACCATTAATTTTCTATCATTTTGTGGAATTGTAAACTTAATTATATTTACTTTACTAATTGCAAAAATTGTAATTACAGTGATTTCGTTTAATAGTTATGCTTTTGGTATTGGTATTATTTTCTTTTTTCATCTAATTGCATTAATTGATATACTTATCTTTTTGTTTGCTTTTTTATTTGCAATTATTGAATATATTTCTGCAATAAAAATTAAAAATAAAATTTTCATTGAAAGTGTATTTATAAAAATTTTTCAAATAATTGGTATTATTTTTTTCTTATTACCAATTGTTCTTGATTTATCACTGTTTTGTAATGAATATTTTAAATTTATTCATGAATCTTTTAAATATAACTCTTTTTAGTTGTTTGTCCATTGTTTTTCTCCTTTGCTTTTTGTAATATACTTTTATGAAATTTTTAGATAGATTTAAAAATAAATATAGTTATAATTTTCTTGCTATTTGCGGGTGGTTTGTTGTTGTCTTGCTTACAGTTTTTTATATAAAAGCAAGTATTTCAAATTGGTATGGTTCTGCGATTTCATTGATATTTTTAATTATATTTTTTATAAATATTATATTTTTACTTATATCATTTATAATTTATATTTTTGAGGAAATATTTGCTTGGAAAATAAAAAATCAAGATTTTTTAAATAATAAATTTATTTTTATATTTCAAATTTTAGGTTCTGTTTTTGCTATTTTACCTATTTTATATTTTTTATTCCTACTTATTAAATAGAATTTATTGCAAGTACCTTAATTCATTATCAAATTTTACTAAAATCGTTGAATAAAAAAGACCGTAAAAATACGTACGTATTTTTACGGACAAAACTGCGGGACTTGCTTTTTACGCAAGTCCCGCTTTAACAAAAATATTTCTGAAATTATTTGTTTGCTTTATCTTGTTGGATAATAAGTTTTAATGCTTCAACACCTACTCTTACTGCTGCTGAAGTATCTTCGCTCATTTTTTGGTCTAAGCCTGCTGCTTCTCTTTCTTGGTTCCAGATTACATGGAAGCAAGAACCGCAACGGCATTTTAGGGCATCTGCAACAACAAACAATGCTGCCGATTCCATTTCAGAAGCCTTAACACCCAAACGTTTCCAAGCTTCCCATTTATTTAATAATTCATAAGAAACAGGCATTTTTTTAGGACTATGTTGACCGTAAAAAGCATCTTTACATTGAACAACGCCTGTGTGAGTAGTTTTACCCATTGCTAATGCTGCTTGTCTTAAAGCAACCGTAATATCAATATTTGCAACAGCAGGGTATTCAATTGGAGCATATTCCATTGAAGTATGTTCAAATCTTATAGCACCTGTTGCAACAACGATATCTCCTGATTGAACATCTAAATCAATACCACCGCAAGTACCGACACGAATAAATGTATCAGCACCGATGTTGTGTAATTCTTCCATTGCAATTGAAGCAGATGGGCCACCAATACCTGTTGAGCAAACGCTAACTTTTTCGCCTAACAAAGTACCTGTGTAAATATTGTATTCTCTGTTTTGTGTTACGTGATGTGCATCATCAAATAATTTTGCGATAGATTCGCATCTGCCCGGATCACCGGGTAATAAAACGTAACGACCTACATCACCTTCAACACAGTGAATGTGAAATTGTTTTTCCATTTCTTGCATTTTCTAAACTCCATTTAACTATTGTAATAAACACTTGGTGAAATAATTATATCATTACAAGTTTTATTTGCAAGAATATTAATTAATCATTTATTTAGCCTAAAAATAAATTTTTGTACTGATTTTTAAAATCAAATGTAATATAATAAACTCAAGACTTAAAAGGAGAAGTAATGAAAGAAGAACTTTTAACAATAATTGAGAAAAACAGCCGTATTGATTTAAAAGAATTGGCAGTTATACTTGGTGTTACAGAACAAGCTGTTTTAGATGAACTTGCAAACCTTGAGCATGAAGGCATAATCTGCGGATATCACACTCTTATAGACTGGGACAAAACTTCTGTTGAAAAAGTTAATGCCCTAATTGAAGTTCGTGTTACGCCACAACGTGGACAAGGATTTGACAAAATTGCCGAAAGAATTTATAACTATCCTGAAGTTAAATCTGTCTACTTAATTTCAGGCGGATACGACCTTTTGGTAACTTTAGAAGAAAAATCGCTGAAAGAAATTTCCGCATTTGTATCTGATAAATTGTCTACGCTTGAAAGCGTTTTAAGTACAGCGACACACTTTATTCTTAAAAAATACAAAGATCACGGAACTATTTTAGACAAAAAACACGAAGACGAAAGAGAAATTATAACCCCATGAGCATACCTATTTCAGAAAAAGTTAAAAACATTAAACCGTCAGGTATTCGCAAATTTTTTGATATAGTAAGTGAAATGAAAGACGCTATATCACTTGGTGTTGGCGAACCCGATTTTGATACCCCTTGGCATATTCGAGATGAAGGAATTTATGCTTTTGAAAAAGGTAAGACATTTTACACTTCAAATGCAGGTCTAAAACCACTTAGAGAAGAAATTTCAAATTATATAAAACGTAAGCAAAATATAAATTACGATTCTAACAGTGAAATACTTGTAACGGTTGGTGGATCTGAAGCTATTGATATTGGCTTACGTGCAATGGTTAATGCAGGTGATGAAGTTATTATTCCGCAACCGTCTTACGTTTCTTACGCTCCATGTGCAGATTTGGCCGGTGCAAAAAATGTTTATATCAACTTAAAAGCAGAAAATAATTTTAAATTAACAGCAGAAGAATTAAAAAATGCTATTACCGATAAAACCAAAATTTTAATTCTTCCATACCCTAACAATCCGACAGGTGCTGTTATGGGTAAAACTGACCTTGAAAAAATTGCAAAAGTCATAATAGAAAATGATATTTTTGTGATTTCGGACGAAATTTACAGTGAATTAACGTATAACGGCGAACACGTTTCTATTGCAAGCCTTGACGGAATGAAAGAACGTACACTTTTGATTAACGGTTTTTCAAAGGCTTATGCTATGACTGGCTGGCGTTTGGGTTACGCTTGCGGGCCTAAAGAATTAATCAAACAAATGACAAAAATTCATCAATACGCTATCATGTGTGCACCGACAATAAGCCAGTATGCTGCTGTTGAAGCACTTAAAAACGGTGATAATGATGTTTTGGAAATGAAAATTTCTTATAATCAACGTCGAAGATTTTTATTGAATGCCTTTAAAGATATGGGATTAGACTGTTTTGAGCCTAATGGTGCATTCTATGTATTCCCATGTATAAAAAAATTTGGAATGACAAGCGAAGAATTTGCAACAAAATTTTTGCAGGAAGAACACGTGGCTGCTGTTCCGGGTACTGCATTCGGAGAAAGCGGTGAAGGATTTTTAAGAATATCTTATGCATACTCTCTCGATACATTAAAACTTGCAATGGAACGCTTAAAAAGGTTTGTTGAAAAACTTAGAGCCTAGAAACCTATGTGTTTTGTTTCTTTTGGTTTTTCAATCAAATTATTCAAAACTCGTATAATTTCGTTTACTCGGCTATCATTTTTTTCAATATATAACATTAGCAATTTTCTTAATTCTTCAATTTCAATATTTTTTTGTGATGTTTGAAGTGCATATTGTCTTATTTTAACAAATGTATCCATAATTTGAATATTAATCTGAATTGCTTTTTCAGACTTCAAAACGCTGGATAACATGGCAACACCCTGTTCTGTAAAGACATAAGGTGTATATTTTCTTATATTATCATTTAAGGTCACAATTTGTGACCTTAAAATTTGCCATTCCTCTTTAGTCAATTTAAACATAAAATGACTTGGAAATCTTTTAATATTTCTTTTTACCGCTTGATTAAGCACTTTTGTTTCAACTCCGTAAAGCTTTGCTAAATCACTGTCCAGCATAACTTTACATCCTCTTATGTCATATATTAAGTTTTGAATGACAACTAAATCTTTTTCCATAACATAAAAAAAATATATAAATTTTTAAATTATACGTCATATTCATTTTGAGGATTTTTCATGTCTTCTATGATATTTGTTAATAAAGCAATTTCTTCGGCATTTTCATCATTTTTATCTTTTTCGATAAGTTCTTTTAAATATTCTTGTAATTGTTCTATTGTTGGCATTTTATCTTTATCACCATTCATTTTTTCAGCAAGTTCTTTCATTTTTTCTTCTGCTTTTTCTCTCATTTGGTGTAAAAATTTTTCATTGTCGTCTTCTTCATTAGATGCCATTGCAACCTGATAAAATAATTGAGGTGCTTTTTCAAAATCATCAACGGATATTGAATCTGTATCTTTGCCAAATAAATCATCCCAAGATGAATACATTGATTTTAATGCATTTAATTGGGTATTAGATACTTTTACAGCACCCATTTGAGCTTTATCAATAAAACTTTTTAATTGAGATTTAGAAATACTTGTTCCGTCACCACCAACCATAATAGAAACAGATGCAAAGACTTGTCTTTGATCAACTTGTTTTGTTGGTGAACCGTATCTGTACATATTTAGCATCATGCCAGACGTAATAGTTGAAATCATAGAAACTCCTTTTTCTATTTACAAAATTATATAACTGTTTTATATATACCCATAAATTTTATTTTTGAAACAAAAACAACCGCTTTCTTTTTATTAGAAAACGGTTGTTTTATTTTATAACTCAATTTAAATTAAGATTCTGTTGTTTTAGTTTCTTCTTTTTGTCCTTTTTTCTTTGAAGCATCTGCTATTTCATTGTATATATCTTGATTTGCTTTCATTTGTTTTATAGCACCAATGAAACCTTTTTCTTGTCTTGCTTCGTCAAAAGTTTTAACGTCTGCCAATTTTGATGTATCAACATATTCTTTTTTAACTATTTCGTCAATACCTTTTTTGCTTTCAAAGCCTAAACCGTATTGAGTTCCTACTTGTTTTACCTCACCAACAACTTTTTGTGAAGATCCGCCAAGTTGTTCACCTAATGCAATTGAAACATTACCTGCTTTGTTTGCGGCATCAACATCACCTTTTCTTTTGCCCCAGCCACAGAAACCGCCACTTTTTGTCCAACCGCCTTCTTTTGCTTTATCTCTGTCTGTAATGTTTGATGCTTCCGTACCTTTTTCAATTGTTACATCGGCATATTCATTTGCATTAATAGCATCTTTTAGTGTTGCTTGTGCTTTATCTTTTACATCCATCATTGATTCACCCAATAATGTTGCTTTCATTGCTGCAGCTTTTTTGATTTTTGCTGCTGATTGACTTTCTAAAGCCTTCATTCCATCTGCGATAGAATCTATATCAGCAGATAGAGATTCAATTGAATCTTGTGCTGCCGTAACTTTGCCTTCATCAGCACCTTCACCTTTTGCATCTTCATCTTCAATAATTTTTACTTGAGCTTCTGCTTCTTCTTTTTTAGTGTCAATCTCAGCCTGCATTTTTTGAGCTTCTGTTTCTATTTTTTCCAGCTTAGATGTAGCTTCTTCCTGTACATCAGCTGCAACTGCTGACAAATCTTCCATTTTAACGATGTATTTGTCCATTTCTTGAGAAAGTTTTTGCATTTCATCATTTTTTGTAGTGCATTTTTCATTTAATTTTTCAAGAATACCTTTTAAATTTGTGCCGTATTCCTGTGCAGTTTGAACTTCTTGCTGAGCTTCATTTACTTCACTTGCTTCATCTTTTATTTTGTATGAAACTTTTTCTTCATCACTTGCTTTATCATCTGCTGCTTGTGCTTCACGTTCTTCAGCAGCCTTAATATCGGCATCTGATATACCTTGAACACCTGCTTTTTTTAATTCTTTTAATTGCTCTACACTATAATTTTTAAAATTAATACCTTGAACCATACACATATTCCCTTCATTTTTATTACCTACATGCATGTTATCGGCTGATTTTCATGAAACTTTAGGATTTTAAGCTTTTTATTAAGTTTTGTAAACAAAATTTGTAATAAATAAGGCGGAAGTTCAAATCCCGCCTTATTTTTATTCTACTAATTTGTTTATTCTGTCGCAGAAAGCATCTGCTTTAAGTTCTTTGCCTGTGATTTCCGTAAGCAATTCATTATCATCTTTTGAACCGCCATATTTAAACAAGTGCTCATTTAAATATTCGGCAGTTTTATTATTTTCCGTTAATTTACCAAATTTGTCAGTCAGTGCGTCATATAATTGTGCTTTTATTAATGAAGCTCTAAAATAGTTTTGATAATACGCAGGATGAGATAAGAAATGCGGAATAGTTGCCCATTCGTTTGTTGCTTCATCTTGTTCGCTTCTGCCTTTATATTTAATGCTCATATCTTTCCATAATTTTTTCAAATCCTGGTCAGGATTTTTATACATGTTACGTTCAAAATCAATTATTGCCATGCTTGAACCGACAAAAGTTGATTCTTCTTTGCCTAATGATTTTTCAAATTTTTCGTTTACTTCAGGTGAAATTCTATCTTTTACAAGACCTTCCGTTCTAATCATATCACCCATCATCATTGCAACGGCTTCTGTCATTGTACTTGTAGTATCTTGAGCAATATAAGGTAATTTAGAATCTGTTTTCACGGTAAATACGGAATGACCTAATTCGTGCATTAGTGTATCAACGCTTGAAACATTATCTGTCAAGTTTGCTAAAATTCTTGCATCTTTACCTGCTTCAATAGGGAATGAGAACCCGTGAGTGTTTTTGTTTTCACGAGGGAACAAATCCAGTGTAATAGGTAATTTGTCTACATCATAACCCATGCCTTTATATGCTTTTTTACAAATATCAACAACATCTTCTTTTGATGTAATTACATCATTAACTTTCTTTTCCGGATCTTCTCCTGCAAGATATCCAAAATGATAACTTCTTAAATCTTCCGGTTTTACTCCAAAAGCTTCAGACAAATCTTTTTTTATTCCTGTCATAACTTTTTCATTGGATTTTTTAGTGTTTTTTGCAACATCATCCAACAATTTGTCAAGTTCTTTTGGTTGGATATCATAATCTTCTGCTATTTTGTAATCAAAATAGTTGTCATAGCCTTTTTTCTTTGCGAAATCGTTTCTCATTTTTACTAATTCAACCAAATCGTCAGCAATTAAATCACCCGACTTAATTTTTGCATCTGCGGCTTTCTTACGAATTTCAGGATTTTTTTCAGATTCCATAATTTTTGAAATTTCTGCTTTTGAAACAGGTTTTCCGTCTATTGTCATTTGGTAGGAGTTTAATTTTTGAGAAATTTCATTTTCTTTTTCACTCATAGCTTTAAGTTCTTCTTTGAACTCAATGCCGTCACCAAAGGCACTTGTAAGTGTTCTTAATTGTTTCTTTAAGTGTTTTTCAGCAACACCGCCCTTATCGTTTATTTCTTTTAATTCAGCATAAACATCTTTATTGTCATAAAATTCGTTTAATTTATCTTCTGCGGCATTCATTTTATCCATATTTTCAGGAGTGCTGTTTGTGTAAAAATCCCAGCTGGCTTCTTCTACACCATTAGTTACGGCTTTCATGTTATCTGCTATTTTGTCACGAAGATTTACAAATTTTTGTTCATTGTCTTTTATATTTGTCGAAAAACTAACGCTATCCATTGGCATAGGCTTGGTTTTTGGCATGTTATTTGTTGTTTGTGTCTGTTGTTTTACGGTGAAATTAGGTAAAATACTTCTTATATCCATTTACAATCCTTTCTTTTATTCTATTGAAGTCCGATAAAATTAATTTTTGCTACAATTTTACTACGGTTTTAACATTTTGTAAAACAAATGACAACAGCAAAATCTTTTTTGAAAAATAAATTAATATCAACAGTTATTATATAGATTAATTTCTATCTTAATTCTTTTAAGTTTAAAATCATTTTATACAAGTATTGTAGTTCTTTTTCGGATAAATTTTCTGTTTCTGTAATAATTTTTTCTCTCAATTCTTCTCTTGGCATAAAATGCTCAAAATCAAATAAATCTTTTTCTTTAACATTTAGAACCGTTATAATTTTTTCAAGTGTATCTGCTGTCATAAACTTTTTACCACGCTCAATATTGCTTAAATTTGGTGTTTCAAGATTTATTAATTCAGCCAATTTTTCTTGTGTCATTTTTTTTGATTTTCTTATTTCTTGTATTCTGGCACCTAATTTTCTCTTTAAATTCGGCATATAATCCTCCTATAACGCTATATTAAGTGCTTTATTTTTAAAATTTAATATTCTTAAATGCTAAATATATTGACAATATTAATTCTAAATGCTAATATTTTAGTATTTTATACTATTTATAACAAAAAAATTAGCATTTAGAATTAATGGAGTAAATATGAAAAAACATTTGGCATTCACTTTGGCAGAAACTTTGATAGTAATGGGTGTTATAGGTGTAGTTGCAGCATTAACACTTCCAAATTTAAATCAGTCAACAAATAATAAAGAAAAAGTTGTTAAATTACAAAAGTTATATTCTAACATGAATGATGCTTATGGTAGAGCTGTGGCAGTTTATGGACCTATTGATACTTGGCCTAAAGACGTAAATTATACAGAGAGATTTATGAATCGTTTATTTGAATACATGAAAGTTTCAAAAAATTGTGGTCTGGCTGATAGTAGTAAAACTTGCTGGTCTGAAAGTTTATCAAGTCAACCAAATTATGGTAGTTTTATTACTGCAGATGGCTCTGGAGTTTTTGTTTTTGCTGATTTAAATTGCAATCAACATACTATGGTATCAGGTGATAAAAGTTGTGGTGTAATTCAGATTGATGTAGACGGTCCGCATAAAGGTAAAAACGAAGCTGGGATTGACATATTTAATTTTGCTATTTCTAAACAACAGGGTATTATACCAAACCATTCAAGGGAATTCAATAATCTAAGTTGGATAGATTATCCTACAACTTGTTTTAGGGGGCATACTTATTGTACCGCATGGGTAATAGAAAACGGTAATATGGATTATCTAAAAGCGGATAGCAATGGCAAATGCCCAAATGGAACCGTTTTATCAGAAACAAATACAAGTTGTAATTAATTATGCAGATAATAATTCCATGTTGCTAACTGTTTGTAAATTTTCTGCGTTTACAAGAAACGGATAATCTTTTAAATCGTTATTTTTAACAAATTCTATCGCTTCATTACGTGCTATTTCAAGTATAGCGGTATCTTTTACAATATCTGCAACAACCATATCAGGCAAACCGCTTTGACGTACTCCTAAAAATTCACCCGGCCCTCTTAATTCAAGGTCTTTTTCCGCAATTACAAATCCGTCATTTGTTTGTGTCATAATTTCAAGTCTTGCTCGGGTTTCAGGATTTCGTGTTGACGATGATAAAACGCAGTAAGATTGATGTTCACATCTGCCGACACGTCCTCTTAATTGATGTAATTGGGATAAACCAAATCTTTCGGCATTTTCTATTACCATAACCGTTGCATTTGGTACATCTACACCGACTTCAACAACTGTTGTAGATACTAAAATATCATAATCACCATTTTTAAAATCGTGCATAACTTTATCTTTTTCATCATTTTTAAGTTTTCCGTGTAAAAGTCCTATTTTTAAATCCGTAAATACCTCTTTTTGTAACTTTTCAGCCTCTACGGTTGCTGCTTTTGCTGATAATGTTTCGCTTTCATCAATAAGCGGATAAACAATATATGCCTGTCTGCCTTGTGAAATCTGTTGACGTATAAGATTATAAATTTGTTTTTTTGAATTTGAAAGAGCCGTCTTTATTGGTTTTCTTCCTTTTGGAAGTTCATCAATAATTGTCAAATCCAAATCGCCATGAACAGAAAGTGCAAGAGTTCTTGGAATTGGTGTTGCTGTCATTGTTAAAATTTGCGGTGATTTAGCCTTTTTGCTTAATTCAAGCCGTTGTTTTACACCAAACCTGTGCTGTTCATCAATTACAACCGCACCTAAATTAGCAAATTCAACGTTATCCTGAATTAGTGCATGAGTACCGACTGCAATATGTGTTTGACCATTTGCTAAATCAGTTTCTTGTTTTTTGCGTTCTTTTTTACCTAAACTACCCAAAAATAACCCAACATGTAAACCCATAGGTGTAAGCCAGCTTATAAGATTATTATAATGCTGTTGGGCAAGAATTTCCGTTGGTGCCATAATTGCACCCTGATATCCGCATTCTACTGCTGCTAAAAGCATTATACAAGATACGACTGTTTTTCCGCTGCCTACATCCCCTTGCAAAAGTCTTTGCATTGGTTCATCAGATTGCATATCGTTTAAAATTTCATTTACTGCATTTTTTTGTGCGTTTGTAAGTTCAAACGGAAGATTTTTTATAAAATTCATCACAAGACCGTCTTGTTTTACGTTAAATTTTAATGAATTATGTCTGTTTTTATTTTGTTCTCTTAATCGTGCAAGACGCATTTGTGCAATAAAAAACTCTTCAAACACAAGTGAAAATCTTGCTTGTTCAAGTTTTTCCATTGTTTCGGGATAGTGCATTTGACAAACTGCTTCTGCTTTTTCCATAATATTGTATTTTTTACGTAAATAATCAGGCAAAACGGTTTTAATAGTCGGCTTAAAAGTTTCAAGTGCATTAAAAATAGCCTTACGTAAAGTTTTCATGTTCAAATTTTCACTTAAAGGATAAATCGGAACAATCCTTCCTAAATTAAGATTTGAATTATTAAAAATATCGTCGGCAATAATTGAATAAGTTGGTTTATCAATAGTTTTTTGCATATTATATTTATTAAGTTTAACTTCTCCCGATACCATTATGCCGGAACCGACAGGAAACTGTGTTTTTGAACGTTCTAAAATAAATCTGTTTGATTTTGCTTGAAAGAAGTTCAATTCTATCGCACCTGTTTCATCAGCAATTTTAACTTTTATAACACCAAGATTATTTTTTGTTGTGAATGATTGAGTTGACTTAATAAACCCAAAAATTGTAGTTTTTTCACCTTCTGCAAGTTCTTTTATAAAAGTTCTTCCCGAATAATCAATATGACGCTTTGGAAAATAATAAATTAAATCATTTGCGGTATAAATATTTAATTTATTCAACAAATAAGCAATTTTTGGGCCTACACCTTTAACATAAGTTACATCACATTTGTCAGGCATTCTTATATCAATTTTTTCAGATTCTTTTTTATTTTTTGGTTTTAATTCTTCATTCATAACCGCACGAAATCGGTTTAGAATTTTTCTTCTAACAGGCATGGATTCTACTGCATAGCGGTCAAAAGCTTCCATTAAAACCCGCCATTTTGGATTTTTGGTTGCTTTATATTCTTTCAAAATTTCAGATTTCATAAATTTTGAAAAAACTTGCCTTTTGCCCTCGATGTTTATGTAGCCGTATTTAATTTCTATTTCAACCGCTTGATGCAGTTTATCTATATTTTCCATTAACGAGCCTTATCAACTACTGATTGAACATAATTATCTACAAAATATTTATTAGCAACACGTTTTACATCTTCTGCCGTTACGTCTTGAATTAATTTTGTATATTTTTCAACAAAGTCAAATCCTCTGTCTGTAACTTCATACATTGCTAATGCTCCGGCTTTATCAAGATTTGTTTCCAATGCCATTACAAAATGACCTATAAGTTGGTCTTTTGCATCTTGAAGTTCTTTTTCACTTACACGTTCCTTTTTCAAAATATCTATTTGTTTTAGCATATTATCTATTGATTTATTTACATTTTTAGGGTTTGTACCTATATATAAAGTAAATTTACCTCTCAGAACATTTGGAGAAAAACCAGAGCCTATTTGATATGCAAGACCTTGTTGCTCTCTCAAACGAACAAATAATCTTGAACTCATGCCTGTTCCTAAAAATGAATCTATTACCTGTAATGTTGCATAATCTTTTAAATTTTGTGTACCGTCAGTTTGCCAGCCGATGAATATCCAAGCTGTTTGTAAATCTTTTATCGGTGTTGCAATTTTCTTTATTGTTGTGCGTTTTGGAATATCGTTTTTATGTTCTGCAAAAGTAAATTTTTTACCTTGTTTAGAATTAAAAATTTCTGACATTTGATTAATTATATATTGTTCATCAACATCACCATTTACAGATATTATAAGGTTTTGAGGATAAAATATGGTTTTGTAATAATCTAAAATGTCTGATTTTTTTATTTTTGGCAGTGTTTTTTCAAGTTGCTTTGTTGTATTTGAATAAAGTGAACCTGCAAATATTTCTGAATTATATTCTTCCATCGCACGTTTGATTGGCACATCACGACTTGATTTTATATTTTCTGCCATAAGTTTTCGTGCTTTTTCAATTTCTGTATCATCAAAAGTCGCATTATTTACAATTTCATTCAATAAATCCATTGTAAGCGGAAGCTGTTGTTTTGTAGTTACAATGTTCAAAATATAATCATCAGGTGCAGATGCAGGAGATATTTTTATTCCGCTTTCATCTATAACTTTTGCTAATTCAATTTGAGAATATTTTTTTGTACCTTTCATCATTGTTGATGACATCATATTTGCCGTTCCGCAAATCTTTTCAAAAAATTCCCCGCCCCTTGCTCTAATTGCAAATGCTACAATATCATTTGTATTGTTTTTGTTTATAAGAAGTGTTGAGCCGGTATCAAGTATGTACTTATTTGTGTTATAAGCCGTTTTTATAAGTTTTGCATTATGATTTTTTTGTTGTTCTTCACATTTACATTGCTTAGTTTCTACATAAGTTTTTGGCATAACAATAGAAACAGCAGATTTATTTTCGCCTAAATATTTTCTTGCAACACGATTTACATCTTCTGTTGTAACTTTTTTTATGCTGTCAAGATAGCCGTTATAATTTTTGTCATCACCCGTAATTGTAACCGTATAACCCATTTCCATTGCTATATTTGAAACAGATTCTCTTGAATAATGTGTATCCCGTTCTATAATATTTTTTGCTTTTTCAACTTCGGCTTCGGTTACACCATATTGTTGAACATTTTTAATTTCATCAAATATTGCCTTTTTTAGATTTTCTTTGTTTTGAGGTTCAAAGTTTGCACTTATATAAAATATTCCGTCATCTTTAAAAGAACCGTTGCTTGCACCAATTGAATTTGTTAGTTGTTTTTGTTCTTTTATGTTTTGATAAAATCTTGAAGAACGACCGTCACCTAAAATTGTTGCTAAAATATCAAGTGCAAATTCGTCTTTGTGAACCGCATTTGTACCTCTAAAACCAATCATCATGTATGCGGAATTGCAGTCAAATTTTTCTTCTTTAATTCTTTGTGTTGTAATTGGCGGTTCTTTTTTATAAAAATGTTTTTCCAGTTTTCTTGGTGAAATTGTAAATGCTTGCTGAACTTTTTTTGCCGTTTCATCAGGCTCAACATCACCTACAACAATAGTTATCATATTTTCCGGAGAATAATGTTTTTTGTAATAATCAAATATTTCATCTCTTGTTATATTTTCAATAATCTCTTTTGTGCCTATAACCTGTCTTTTGTATGGGTGAACTTTATAAATTAATTCATTTAAATTGTCATATACTAAATCATTTGGTGAATTTTTATCTTTTGCAATTTCTTCTATTACAACAAGTCTTTCTCTATCCATTTCCGCCTGTGGAATTGCAGGATTTAACAACATATCAGCATGCAAATTTAGTGCCAAATCAAAATCTTTTGACGGAATTTTTATATAATAATGCGTAAAATCCTTGCTTGTAGCTGCATTCGTAACTGCTCCCTTTGATTCTAATAATTTATCAAATGTTCCTAAAGGATTTTTTTCTGTTCCCTTAAAGAATAAATGTTCTAAAAAGTGAGAAACCCCGTTATTTTTATCATTTTCGTTTATAGAACCTGTTTTTATCCAAGTATCAATAATTACAATAGGATTTGACTTAATTTGTTTTATTATGACGGTATGACCGTTATTAAATTTATAAACGTTATAATCTGCTGCAAACACACCCGTTCCGCAAATGATTACAAACAACAACACCAAATATTTTTTCATATATATCCCCTTTTTTTAATATTTTATATGAAAAAATACAGTGTTTCAACTAATCTGTTGAATTACTCACCTTTATTATCTTCTTCTGCATCAATTTGAGGATGTCTTACAATAAGAAGTTTTGTAATTCTTACACCGTCAATTTCTTTCACTTGAATAGTCATATCTTTCCATTCAACAGAATCATCGAGTTGTGCTATTCTGCCCAAAAGTTTAAGAACTACACCGCCAACCGTGTCAACATCTTCTTCTTCAAATTCGGCTTCATCAACATTAAAAAATTCAGCCATTTCATCAAGTCTAAGCATTGCGTTGGCCTCATAAGTATTTTCACCGATTTCTTTGATATCAACTTCTTCTACTTCATCAAATTCGTCTTGAACTTCACCAAAAATTTCTTCAAATACGTCTTCCAGCGTAATGATACCGGCAGTTCCGCCATATTCGTCAATTACAATTGCTATTTGACCTTGACATTTTTTAAATTCTCTAACCGCATTATCCATTGTAATTGTTTCAGGAACAAATAATATCGGTCTGATTAACTTATCCAAAACAAATTCATGTTCTTTAAGACTTGTTGCATATAAATCCTTAACATGAAGAAAACCTTTTATATGGTCTAAATCTTCTTCATAAACAGGGTATCTTGTATATTGATTTTCTCTTGTTAGTTGCTTTAATTCTTCCAGTGTTATGTCATCAGGAATACATACCATATCTGTTCTTGGAATCATTACTTCTTTTGCGTTCAAATCAGAAAATTTAAACGCATTATGCAACATTTCTTTTTCTGTTTCATTAAGCACACCCTCTTTATAACTTGCATCTACAAGCATATCAAGTTCTTCTGTTGAATGAGCAAAAGTGCTTTTAGGACGTTCTATTTTTAATATTTTTAAAATCAAATTACAAAAATTATTTAATAAAATTACAAGCGGATTAAATAATGTAGCAATAAAATTTGTCGGTTTTGCTATTAATAAAGCAATTCGTTCAGTGTATTGCAGAGCAATTAATTTAGGTGCTTGTTCACCAATTGAAACATGTAAAAATGTTATCAAAGAAAACGCTATAATTGCTGAAATTGTATGTATTGCTACACCTTGTGCTGCTTGTGGCAGAAAATTAAATATTGGTTCAACTATACTTGCGATAGTAGCTTCACCAACCCAACCAAGAGCAACACTTGAAATCGTTACACCAAGCTGTGCCGCACCTACAATTCTATCCATATCCTCTATTTGTTCAAGTACCAAATCAGCAGTTTTATTGCCTTGTTTTGATAATTCTTCCATACGAGTTCTTCTGACTCTTACCATAGAAAATTCTGACGCTACGAAAAACGCATTTGATAACAATAGAAATGCAACAATAAGTAAATTTATAATCGTACTGACATAATCCATATAAAAAATTTATCCTCTATAAATTCCATTCTATAATACATAATGAAAAAATGCAAATATTCGTGTTAATATATTAGTCAAGAGGATAATATTTTGAGATTAGATAAATTTTTAAAAGTTTCAAGATTAATAAAAAGGCGTACTGTTGCGAACGAAGTTTCTGAAACTGGCAGAGTGTATGTAAACGGCAATCCTGCAAAACCTGCAAAACAACTTAAAGTCGGAGATATAATTAAAATTGAATACCATAACAGAAATGTAATAGTAAAAGTTCTTATAATTCCTCAAAATAATGTAAGTATACAAGAATCATCATCACTTTATGAGGTAATAGAAAATGCATGAAATTTTTTCACAAATGAATAATTATTTTCAGTCGTTAGGAATTTATGGATTAGCACTAAATTCTTTTGTAGAAAGTTTTTTTCTTGTTCCGCCACCTGATTTTTTGCTTATAGCAATGGATTTGGCAAAACCCGAAAAAGCATTATGGTATGCAACAATTTGCTCTCTTGCATCAATTTTGGGCGGATTAGTTGGCTATTTGATTGGTTTAATAGGTGGAAGACCGGTATTCAACTGGTTTTTCAGAAAAAATCCCGAGCAATTTGAAAAAGTAGAAGAACTTTATAATAAATACGGCTCAGTAGCAGTATTTTTTGCAGGATTTACACCTATTCCATACAAAGTATTTACAATTGCAAGCGGTGTTTTAAACATGAATTGGTGGAAATTCACAATAGCAAGTTTCTTTGGACGTGCAGGAAGATTTTTTGTTGTAAGTATTGTTTTAATGCTTTTTGGCGAAATGATTAAACAGTACCTTGAAATAGTTATTGCTTTTGTTTCTGCAATCATTGTTTTATTCTTTGTAATTTTGTATTACAAAGGCAAAAAATCGTTTAAACCGCAACAAAATGACGCAAAGAACGAAGAAGAAACCGCCATTCACAATTTATAATTTTTCAAGCATCATTTTTGCAGGATAGTATCCAGGTAAAACTTCCAAACTTGTTTCAAATTCGTGCTTTGCAAGTACGTTATTGTGATAACGAAGATGATAATTTCCGTATAAAAAGTGTAATTCAGGGTCGTTGTAGCATCTTTCTACACCTCTGTTTAAAAATATTTTTGCAACCGTAGGATAGTTGTAATTTAACATTACACGTGCAATAAATTTATAACTTTCCTGATTAATTTCGTAAAAAATATCACAAGCATTAATTACATTTTCAACCGCTTCTGATAACCCTGCTTTCAACAATAATGCTATATCTATCTCAAGAAAATTTCTTACCTGCAAATATGTAGGCATAAACTGAATATAATTATTCATAAACTGAATAAACAAATAAGCCCAATCTGCACGCATATCGCTATCTCTGACCGGTGTAAAAATTTTTCTTGCCTCGTTCACTTCACCTTTTAGCATTTTACAATAGCCGTATTCTAATTGATAATTGTTTTCTTTAAAAAAATTTTCGCATTTATCAAATTGTGCTTCGACAAGATATTGCTTTGCCTCATTATAATTCATTTTTATCGGATTTTTTCTTAATTACAACTTTCTTTTGTGTGTTTTGTATTGGCATTAAACCGGATAAATCACCAAGTGCATCAAGTGAAACACTGTCAGATTCTTTATTTGCATCTTTAATTTGATGATATACTTCTTCACGATAAATTTTTACATCTTTTGGTGCATTGATTGCAATTTTACAGTTATCGTTTTTGGATTCAATAATAGTTATTTCTATTTCATCATTGATGATAATTTTTTGACCGTTTTTTCTTGATAAAATTAGCATTATACAGGTTCTCCTTCTTTTTGTGGAGCCTGATTTTCAAATAGAGGCTTTGTAACATCTAAACCTGAACCGGATAAAACAACTTGCCCTGCGTCGTGATTTGTTACGTTAAATATTATCGGAGCAAGAAGATTTACTGTTGTTCCTCTGGGATTGTTATTAGGTACTTTTGCAATATTTAAAACTACCAAATCTTCTGCCGATTTAACATTTAAAATTGTTTCTGCTTCTTCCGGAAGTTCAAAAACGTAATCTATACCAAAAAATCCCGGTGATGTTACTAAAAATGCTAAATCTGGTGTGTTGGTTGATTGAAGCCATTTAAATAGTGAAGCTTCTTTTGATTCAATTAAGATAAATTGATTTTCGTCGTTATACCCTAAAATTGGCATTTTAAAATTGAAGATTAAATTTTCATCTCCTTCAATTTCGCCAAATCTGGTTGTTTGAATTTTCATTTTCTTCCTCTTTTAATTGTTACCGCCAAGACCAAAATTCATATTTGGCATCATGGAATTAAACATCATAGTCTGCATCATTTCCGGTGACATCATTGGTTGTTGATTTGTACCATTTGCATTCTGTGCTGCTTGTTGTGCCATCATAAACGGCAACATATTCATCATATTACTGTTCATCATGTTATTTTGGTTGTTATTGTTGTTATTGTTACCAAAAAGAGCATCAATATTTGGTTGTGACATTGCTGCCATTTGTGCTTGCAACATTTCTCTTTGAATTTGTTGTTGATATTCTTCTCTTGTAACATCAGGTTTATATTCACTTTTCACTTCTGATACGGCAGGTTTTGTTTCTTCTTTTTGAGCTTGTGAATTTTCTGCTTGTTTTGCAATATTTGTAAGTCCTGCTGCATTTAAAACTCTCAAAGCTTCTACGATTTCTGCATCTGTTGGGTTTGAGGAAGATGCTATTTTTACACTTTCACAATTTTTTTGAGCGTAAAATTCTTTTATGCCTTGAGCCATTTTTAAATTATTTAAATTAAAACCGGTTTTTTTAGCATTATTATTTTGGTTATTATTTTTTTTGATTGAAAAATCTCTGAAATCTTTAAATTCATACTTGTTCAATTCTTGGTCGGAGTTCATTTCTTTTCTTAAACGTTCAACTTTTTTTCTTTCAAGTTCTTTGTTTAAGTTTGTTGAAAGTCCGTTTCCATAAGGTGCTCTTATAAATTTATCCAATTCTGAAAGTTTTTCTTCCGGTTTAACTTCTTCTTTTTCGTTTATATAACAATTTGCAGGGTCGTCAATACAAACAATACCTTTTTGTGCATATTGTCCTAATGTATTATTCGGATTTAACATCTTTGCACCTTGATAAAAAAATTTTGCATTATCTACCTGACCTGCTTGAGTATATGCCATACCCATATAATACATTGCAAGCTGATTTTTTGTACCATATTTATTTTTTTTCAAATATGAAGAAATATCTTGCAAGCATCCGACATAGTTACCTGTTTTATATTTTCTTATTCCGCTTGCAATTTCAGGTGTTATTTCTTGATTGTAGTTCAATGCCAATGCACTTGAAGAACTTATTACAAGTATTGTTAATAGTGATAGTAGTTTTTTCATCATAACGACTTACTCCCTTATTTAATTTTAATGATTTTCATACAAAAATCAACTTTTTAACATTATATAACCTTTTTGGGATTATACTATGGTCTAAAAAGTTGATTTTATTGAATTATAGATTATTATTTTATTTATTAATTTATTTTAAGTTACAAAATCATTGCAACTACCATTAAAACCATCATGCCAATTTGAAATGCAGTTGCCATTTTTTGTTGAAAACCGTTTGAATCATATTTTTTTGCACTTTTTTGTGCTTTAACCGCACTTGAAATACGATTTAGGCGTGTAATTTCTTTATCTTTTGAAAAATTAGAATTAAAAATAGAACTTTCAAGCCTGCTCAAACGGTTATCAATTGAATCTCCTGTAAAACTTTGTTTAAAAACATTTTTTTCCAGTTTGTTTAGTTTTGAACGAAAATCTCTGTCTGCTATTTTTTTATCAATGTCATCACCTTTTTGTGAATGGAAATATGTATCGTTGTAGTTTTGTGCAAGTGAGTCAGGTGCAAAATAATTATCCTGCTCATTGTAGTAGTAATTTTGTTCTTCAAGTTCATTTTTTCTTGGATTGTAAGCGACTTTTTCTTTGAGCCTTTCTACCCTTTCCGAAAGAGTATCTTCATAAGTTTTTTTGAATACTTCTTTCTCTAATTTTGCAAGTCTTTTATTTATATCTAAATTTTTGTAAGTTGTACCAAAAATTTGTTCTTCAAATGTATCTACAACCGGATAATCTATTTTAGGATTGTCAGGTTCAACATATTCTTCTGCCTGTGATTGTGCTAATTTTTGTTGTTCAAATCTTTCTTCCTCATCGTCAAAAGTATCCCGTTTGGGTGTAATTTCTTGACCTATCAGATTTGTAACAGCGTCTTGGGATAAGGCTGATAATCTTGATTTTATACTACCTTGTTTTGATTCTCCGTAAACTCGTTCTTCAATACGTGATAAACGCTCATTATCAGATTGTTTGGTATATTCGATACCAAAAAGATTATTTTCAATTCTACTCAGCTCTTGAGAAGTTTTACTTTGTGCAAATGAAGTATTTGAAAATAAAATGATAAATAATAAAGTTGTAAATATTTTTCTCATATAAACCCACCCCAGAATAATATTAAACTTGGTTTTTAAGTTTTTCTATTAATCTGATATGCGGTATTATTAATTGAAAATATTAGTCTAAAGTCTTAAAGAAAAAGACGAAATTTTCAAAAAACTTCGTCAGTTGAATAAAGAAGATATGTTATTTGATGATTATGATTTCAGTTCTATTGTTAAGGCATTTGATAAAGCAATTCCGCCCTTAACGGCAGGCATATTAACAACTTTTCCGTTGACATACATAACTGTTGAGCCTCCGCCATCAAGGTTCATGGCATTTACGCATCCTATTGATTGCATAAATCCTGCAAGTTCTCTCAGTGTCATTCCGACAGATGCACCTTCTCTGCCGTCAACTGCTATCATTATTAAATTACCTTCAGCCGTATAACCGATTGCTGTTCTTGGATTTTTTCCGCCTATTGCTCCAAGTTTTTGTTCGTTCATATCTATAAAAATTTCACCATTTTTAACTAAGTATGGCCCACCGCTGATTATATGGTTTACATTATCCCAATTTGGAATTGTTTTTATATCAAGATTAACTTTTTTTGCATTAAAAACATGTTCTAATTTGTCTTTTGGACCTACTATTACATATCCGTTCGGAGGAATGGGAAGTGCTTGTGTTGAAATGGAAGTTATTTTTCCGTCTTCAACAGCCATTTGAATACCATATTTTGGACTTACAGGTGCAAATGCACCCCATTCTTGCGTATATGCAATGACATAAGTAGATAACATTCTCGGTTGATTTATATTGTCAACTTTAATTTCACCTTTTGATGTCTTTAATTTTGCATTTAACTCAATTCTTGCCATATCAAAACCGTTATCAAAAATTCCCATTGCAACACGATTATAAATAGGACCTGTGTACAACTTTTTATCTATCATTAATGTTCCTAAAGGAACACCCGTTTGCGGTTTAAAATAAGTTCCATTAATCGCAACAATGGAATTTGTTTTTTTTGCAATACTCGTAATAGTTGATTTGGAAGCTAATCTTGAAGATGAAAGCTGAGGAGTTATTGCTATATTTGAATTTAATTTTTGATTTACTTCTACTACATTTATCCTTACAGGACGACCTTGATAAGTTCTTGTTAATTTAATATGCTTTATACCTGGTGCTACGTCGTATATATAACTATTCCTATACCTATCCCTTACACTTTTATCATAATCCGTTGAAATTGTTTTAATATCTTCTTTTACTTTATTACCTGCAATTATAGGTGTAACTGCACCTGCCTGTGCTATCCTAAGTTCCTGTGCAATAATCGGCGGACTTTTTATTAAACTCCCGACTGTTGTAGTTAATACCGCCACTATTGATAAATTTATCGCTGCGGTAAGCATTTTCTGAGGACTTAAATTTAAAACTTGTGTATTCATAATTTCACCTTAAAGACATAACTTCAAAAGAGTTTTAAAACTCTTTTTAAGTAAAGTATGAACCTGAATACCTTTTTTTTGTGAAGTGGCACATTTTTTTAATGCATGGGGAATAACACTTCAAAGCGTTTTTTAGTGGGGTAACATATAATCTTTTTCTTTTAAGCTTCGCTCTACTATTATTGTAACATGTTTTTTGGACTTTCTCAACTGCATGAAAAGCAATGATATCAATTATTTTACAAAAGTTAATAGTGTAAAATGCACTATTTATAAGGGTTTGGTGTTATTTATACAATTTTATATATCTTTTTAAATTTGTATCAAATATCAGTATTTTCAGTGCTTTAGCTTCTTTAATTATCCTTATGGAATTGTGAATATCTGTTCTTAAGACTTTAGATTTACGTAAAGTATTTAATGTCAAGATATGTGGGTGATTTTTATCGTCATGAGCAGATGAAATTAAGATATATTGCGGATTTAAATCTTCCAGCATATTTTTATCAATTACATTTTTTGCCCCGTGATGCCCGAGTTTAAGAACGGTAAGGTTTTTAGGCAGGTCTTTTTTAAGTGTATTATATGCAGTTATTCCTGCATCACCCATGAATAACATGGAAAAATCTTTGTATTTTAAACTTGTTATAATAGAATTTTCATTATCATTATTTTTTATTCCTGATACAAAATTTCGTACTTCAAAATCAGGTTCTTGATAAATTATTGAGTTATTTTTTGCTAAAGTTAAAGGTTTTATTGTTTTATAAATATTTTTTGAAGTTTGTGACTTGTCAGAAAATGAATTAATGTAAGTATTTTTGATTTTTAAATTATTGTATAAATCAACTGCCCCGCCGGAATGGTCATTATCAAAGTGAGTAATAATCATACCCTCGAAATTTTTTATTCCTTTATCTTTAAGGTATTTAAGGATAATCATTTCAGCCTGTGATTTTCCACCGTTATACCCTGATTTTGCAGTATCAATTATAAAATACTTGTTTTCCGGTGTTTTTATAAGAAACGCATCTGCATTTTGAACAGAAAATGCTGTAATTTCAAGGTTATGATTTGGGATATTAATGGTAGAAATTATTAAAATTAAAGATAATGTAATTACGCAATAGAGAATTTTTTTAGAATAATTTTTAAATAACAACATTATCAAAAGAATTATTATGTAATAAAGAAATATTTGCCAAATACTTGGATGAGTTGTTTGAATTAATGCATGAGGCAATTTTGCAAAGTATGTTGAAACATTTACAAGAGTATTCAAGAATGGTGTCAAAATAAAATCAAAAATTCTACAAGTAAAATCTGATACAGGTCGAATTATTGATATTATAGAACTTACAAAACCGAAGAAGGATATAAACGGTAAAATTATTGCAATTACGATATTTGCAAAAACAGAATACAAACTAAAGGTATTAAAATAAAACATTTGCAAAGGTGCAACCCAAATTTGTGCAATGACAGGAATGATTGCAGAATCCCTTAAAAATCCTATTATTTTATTTCCGTTATATTTCAATAAATCAACAGAAAGCAGTAACCCAAAAGTTACTATAAACGAAAGTTGAAATCCGACATCATTAATATAAGCAGGATTATAAATAAGCATTATCATTGCAACAAAAGACAATAACGCAATAGAATGAGTATCTCTGTCAATCAATTTTCCTGCAAGTACAAACAAAATCATTATCGTTGCCCTAACAACAGATGCTCCCAATCCTGTCATCATTGAATACAATAAAATCACACCCATACCTGTAATAACAGTCGTTTTGAATGGCAATTTAAACAAAGTATTCATAAAAAAGAACCAAAAACCGTAAATAAAAGCAACATTCATACCGCTTGCGGCAAGAATATGTAATAAACCCGAATTTACAAAAGTCTTTTTAATGTAATCCGGTGGTGCAACAGCATCATCACCAAAAACAATTCCGCCAAGAATTTCAATATTTGGACTTTTTAAATATTTTTTATGTGTATCTAAAATATCATACCTAATATTATTTAAATTTTGTAAAAACTTCCATTTTAAGCCTATTTGTCGGTCTAATTTTTTAACATCCGTAATATCAGCATACATTACGGTAAATGTACCAAAATTTTTTAAATATTTTCCATAATCAAATTGTGATGGATTAACAGCTTCAAATGGCGTTCTTAATTTGCCCGTAATGTTATAATAATTACCAATTTTTAAATCTGAAAAATCTTCTTTTTTATTATAAATAGTTACTAAAGTTTTACCTTTATCCGTTTGAAAAAAAAATTTAGTTTTGTCAGAAAAATTACTGTTTGGAATACTTACAATTTGCCCCTCAAGAGTCAAATTTTGCGGTGTAATCTGCAAAAGTTCGTCAGTTGTTTTAATTCTAAAAAAACAGTTTGCAAATCCTAAGTAAAATATAAAAATCCAAAATAAAACTAATTTAAACGATACAAAGTTTTTAGAAATTCCAATGATTCCAAAAACTGAAATAATAAAGCACAGTATTAATGAAAGATTTGTAAAATATGCAAAAATACCCATTATGTAAATAATGGCAGTTAAAAACATTAAAAAGTTTTTATTCTGAATCGTAAAACTAAGAATGTTCCTTATCATACTTTTCAAAATCCGCTAAAAATTCCGCTGGAGTTTGCTTATAAAATGAAGCAATTTTAACTAAAACATCAAAAGCTAATTTTCTTTTACCATTTTCGTATCTGGATAAAGTTGAAGTTTCTATTTCCGCTTCAAAACAAAATTGGTTTAGAGATAAACCCAATTCATCCCTTCTAATCTTATTATATTTCATTAATCTTTGCATATAATTCATACAAAGATTATCTATTGCAATTTGGCAATAGTCATTGCCATTTGGCATAATAAAATGCTTATCTTATTTTGTTATCCTTTTCAAAATCCGCTAAAAATTCCGCTGGGGTTTGGTTATAGAACTTGGCTATTTTATTTATTGTTTCAACACTTATTGCACTTTTTCCATTTTCATTTCTTGATAATGTTGAAGATTCCATTTCAACTTCTATGGCAAATTTATTTAATGACCATTTTGCCTCTATACGTTTCTTTTTTATATATTTTCCTAAATTTTTAGAATTATTCATACAAGAATAATCAAACAATAATTTTATTTTTGCATTACAAAAATGGAACACATTTGGGTTAAATTTATTATTGACAATCATTTAAAAAAATCGCATAATAAGGCTGGTAAAGGTAAAATTATGGCACATAATCACGAACATCATCACGAAAATATAAATAAAGAAAATGAAAAAAGAACATTTATTGTTATTGTCTTTACAATAATTACAATGTTTGCCGAAATTTTCTTCGGAATAATAAGTCATTCAATGGCATTACTGGCAGACGGGTGCCACATGGGTACACACGCTTTTGCACTTAGTATTGCATTTTTTGCTTATATATTCATAGAAAAAATACAGGATTGTAAAAATTGTGATATTGTTTCTGAAAAAATATCGGCATTTGCAGGCTACACAAGTTCTTTGTTTTTATTGGCGACAGCATTCTGGATTATATACGAATCGTTTGACAGAATTTTTAATCCGTTAAAAATTTCTTTTAACGAGGCTATTTTAGTTGCAGTAATAGGTTTAATTGTAAATTTGATTTGCGTAGTTGTTATGGAAGCCGGTCAAAAACACGAACACGAAGATTATAATTTTAAAGCAGCATATTTTCATATTTTAACAGATGCTCTGACCTCTGTGCTTGCAATAATTGCTCTGGTTGCAGGTAAATATTTTGGTTTAACGATACTGGATGCAGTAATGGGTTTTGTTGGTGCAGGTTTGATTTTAAAATGGAGCATAACCCTTATAAAAGACACTTCTAAAGTGCTTTTAGATTTGAAATTACTAAAGTAATTGTAAATAAATGTAACAAAAATCATATTTTTTTATAAAAAATGTTAGAAAACTTAAAATGTGTGGAATTGTATAAGTGTGGGTTAGGAATATTTGAATACCCACATCTCTAATTCCTCTCTTCTAATACGTGGTTTTAATGCCGACTGATTAAGTCGGTTTTTTATTGCAAATTTTTGTAAAATATTACTACCATGTTTAAATTTTAAGTTGTAGAATAGATATATAAAATTCAGCTTGGGAAAATAAAGGGATATTAGTAAAATGTTGGGATATTGTTTTGAACTCATAACAGGTCCTATGAGTTGTGGAAAAACAGAAGAATTACTCAGACGTGTAAAAAGATGCATGATTGCAAAGAAAAAAGTTAAAGTTATTTCTCCGCAAATTGACACAAGAGAACAGGGCGATTATATCAAATCAAGAAACGGTTTGTGGCTTGATGCAACAAAAGTTAAACACTCTATTCAAATTTTGAGTGTAGTTAAAGAAGACGATGAAGTTGTTGCTATTGATGAATTGCAATTTTTTGATTCAAACATAGTAAAAGTTATTGCAAAATTAATGGAACAAGGTAAAAAGGTTATTGGTACCGGTTTGGACTTGGATTTTAAAGGAGAAACATTTGGTTCAATGCCGGAATTAATGTGTATAGCAACAAATGTTGATAAGTTACACGCTGTATGTATGAAATGCGGTTCAGACCATGCAACAAGAACACAAAGACTTATAGACGGTAAGCCTGCTGATAAAAATTCGCCATTAATAATGATTGGCGGCGATGAAACTTATGAAGCACGTTGCATAAAATGCTGGGAATTACCGGATGCAAAAGAAGAACAAAAACATAAAAAAGAACACGAAAATAATATATTGCAATTTGCATTAAAATAGAGATAAATAAAAAAGTGGCGAAGCCTTTGGCTTCGCCACTTTTTTATAACTTTAAAAATCAGAGATTGTAATTTCTTTTTTAAGTCTGTTAAATTTTACTCTTTGATTGTGATTTAAAATTTTCTTAAACTCTTTGTCAGTTGCATTTTCGCTTGTTTTTATTGCTTTATAAAGACTATTAACAACTTTTCTTTGAGCACGTCTTTCTGATTTTGTAGAATTTTCTTTTGTCATAGACTTAAGTATTTCCTGTTCTTTTTGCAATTGAGCAAACAGCATTGCTTCTTTTTCAATAATTTTTGAATATATGTCATTTGCTTTCTTTTTTTGTTCAGAATCAAGTAAAAGAGTGTTTGCAATAATAATGCGTTTTGTTTTAATTTTATTTATTTGAGTTCTGATTTCCTTGTTGGATAACGCAGAAGTTTGAACAGAAATTTCACTTGCACAAACAAAATTAATACTTAAAACAGAAATTACCAGTATAAAAAATAAAAATAAGTGTTTGTTCATAAATCTTCCTTTACAAAGAAATTATCTGATAATAACAAAATAAATTCAATAAAAAAAACATTAATTGTGATAAAATTAAACAGAAATAGAGGTAAAATAAAATGCAAGAATTAAATATGAGAAATTATGCACATTTAGGCGATGCCGTATGGGAATTATTTGTACGAGAGCATATTGTAGATTTATGCCAAAAACCGAAAGATTTGCATAAAATTACAACAGCAAAAGTAAATTGTAATTATCAAGCAGAAATGCTGAATATAATAGAGGAAGAATTAACAGAAAAAGAAGAAGAAATCAAACGTAGAGCAAGAAATATGGAAGTTCCGGTTGCAAGGAGAAACAACCAGTCGGAATATCGTCAGGCAACAGCATTTGAAGCATTAATCGGATATTGGTATAGAGAAGATAAAGAGCGTTTAAAAAAAATTTTAGAAATTTTATTAAAAGAAATTTTAAAATAGGTATTTACAAAAAAAATTTTGTGTGTATAATGAATATACAACCTGTGGGGGATTAGCTCAGCTGGTAGAGCACCTGCTTTGCACGCAGGGGGTCAGGAGTTCGAATCTCCTATCCTCCACCATTTACAAAAGAGGCTTTTAACAAGCCTCTTTTTTGATGCAAAATTTCAATGTATTATGTCGAGTATTTCTCTTACAGTGTATGTTTTGTATAAGGGTTTTTGACATAAAGTATGCCTAGTTTGACATATTTAGTCGGAAATAATAAGTCATCAATAATAATTTTAACACTATAAAATATTTAAGTATTTTAAGTAAAACTTGAGTATAATATATTAGAATTAGAAATATTAAGGAGATAATTTATGAATGAAGTAGATGAGATTACTATTAAAAAGAACCGTATTAAAAACTTTGCAGATAGAGTTTTGCATAAATGTCCAAAGTGTGAAAAAGAAGGAGTAGATACGGATTACAATCCATATATTGATGATGATGGAACTGAACATATTGATTGCCCAAAATGTAAATTTAGACCAGTATTATCAGAAGATGAGTTTTTTCAGCTTATATATGATGTTGAATAGAGGTATGATATATGTCTAAATGATACAAAATAGACTTATCTAACTTGAAATTATCATGGCATAGAGTTAAATTGTGAATGACAATTAAATATCAGGTCAGGAGTTCGAGTCTCTTAACCTATACCATAAAATACATGTCCACTTTTTCGGGTACAGTTCAAATTACTGTACTGTATCAGGGATTTTGAGATAAAGTATCGCAAGTTTGACAAAATGAACCGACGATACAAAGTGAGTCGTGTGAACTTGTCTGCCTTGTGCCAACATGCAAGTCGTAAGTTCGATTAGTCACTATTTATCATCCCAAATCCTGTCACAATTTTGAAAAAATAAAAACTATTTTTTATAATTACGATAAAATTTATCTTTATATTTTTGTTTTAATTTATTTAACATAACACTTCTATTGTATACGCTTTAAATTTATTTATTTGTTCATAAAATGCAAGTGCTCTTTTCTTTGCGGTTTGCAATATTTCGTTTGAAAATACGTTTGCAAGTACAACATCAGCAAGACATAATCTTGCAGCATGGACTCCTTTTATATATTCTTTTATCTTTGCAATTTCATCATCTGTTTTATCGCTGTAATATGTTTTTATAAAGAAATTATATAAATTTTCCGCCCCAGCTTTATCTAAACCAAGATGCGAAATACATGCTTCATCAGACTCAAATGACGGTAAGAAAACATAGTGAGAATACATACATAAAATATCAAATACAGGATGTCCTTTTGCACAAAACATCAAATCAATAAATTGTATTTTGTTGTCCGTCATAATTGCATTACCTGTATGACAATCGCCATGTACAAAATTTTGAGTATCAGGAATATTTTCAAAAATTTTTATAATTTTTGTTTTATCTTCATTAGAGCAAAATGAAGAATTGAGCTGCTTAGCATACTCTATTGAAACCTGCTTAATATCTGGGATTATTTCATCTTGCACCTGTGTTATATGAAGATTTTTTATTGTTTGAACAAATTTTTTTATTAAGTCATATTGTTTATCTGTGTTGGTTTTTATTGCTTGCTCTACTGTTATACCGTTTAATTTATCCATTATAATACCGTAATTATCATCTAACGAGCGGACAATTCCATAGGCATTAGGGACAGGAAAACCCAAATCATAAATCGTTTTTATTAAATCCAATTCTTGATTTATCTCTCTAAAAGGGATTGACTGATGATAAAGTTTTAGTGTCTTGTTATCACCAAAATTATAAATATCAGATGTTCTTCCTTTTGCAATCAACTGCAAATTGGGTGAAGATATTTTTGCGAGGTTTTCCCAGCTTCCTTCCGGAGGCAAAATATTTCGCTTGTCCAATTTATTAGTTTCAAGAAGCGGAAATTCTTCAAGATGTATATAATTTGTCGGTATCATACATTCAGGCAACAAATCAAGAAGTTTCTCTCTCATAATAGCAGCATTAATTTTGATGTTATCGGTATAAAATACAATAATCGAAGAAATGTCTTTATAAACAAACCCTTTTACTACAATATTTTTTAAATCACTTACTTTTTTAATTGCAGCTTCAATATCGTTTGTATCAATTCTATATCCCCTAAGCTTAAACATTTCATCCAATCGTCCATGAACGATAAGATTTCCTTCGTCATTTATTTTTCCCATATCACCAGTATGGAAAATATTATCTTGTATCAATTTATTTGTAAGCTCGGGGTGATTAATGTAGCCCCTTACATAAGGGTTTTTATAGCATATTTCACCAATATTACCTTGCGGAACTTCTTTTCCTTTTTCATCCAGTATAAAAAGTTTAATGTCAGATTGTGATTTTCCTACAGGAGCAGGTGTCATTGGATGTGTAAGTTCACCAATTGTAAGCATACATCCTGATTCGGTTGAAGCATAAGCATTATAGCATTTTACATTTGGAAGATACAATCCATTAGCAGGTTCGCTTGAGATTATACATTTTTCCCAAGGGATTTTCCATTTACTGTGTTTATGTAAAAAAGAAGGTGTTAAATAACCGCAATTTATATTATTTTCTTTAATATATTTGTTAAATTCTTTTTCATTTTCTGCATATAAATAAGGCATTATGGCAATAGGATTGCCATGTACACAAGCAGAAGCCATAATTATCGGAAGCGAGACAAAACTCATCGGACTCATAACAAGAAATGTATCCTTGTCGGAAAATAAAGGTTTACCTTCATATCTTACTGATTTCCAAGCATTTTCCAAAGAACCGTACTCATGTATAACCCCTTTTGAGTTCCCTGTTGTACCCGATGTGTAAGCTATATAGCATAAATTATGTAAATTTATAGGTTCATACCCGTCTAATGAATTGGTGTTTATAATTTCTTTCCAACAATCTTCATCTACAAAAAGTTTGCAACTGCAATCTTGTTTTATAAATTCCGTACGCTTTGGACTACTATTCGTTTCGGTTAATACAAAAGCAGCTCCCGCTCTTAGAGTTCCAATAATACAGGCATATAGTTCAACACCTCTCGGCAAGTTATACATTACAATATCTTCAGTGCCTATACCTTTAGATTTTAACCAAGCATAAATTTTGCCTGACAGCTCCCATAATTCTTTATTTGTAATTTTTGTTTCATAATCATATATAACTGCCAATTTCTCAGGATTTTTTTTGACGTGCTCGGCAAAAATTTCTAAAGTAGTCTTATTAATACTATACACCTCCTTTTTAGGTGTCTAAATGATACAAATTAAGTTGCATAATTTGAAAATATTATAACACAGAATTAAGTTATTAATACCAACTAAATATTATATGTCCACTTTTTCGGGTACAATTCAATTTGAACAATAGTATCAATTGTAGGCGAAATTTGGGAACGGTTTATTATTTCATATTATAAATTTATAATCGACCTATAATTTCATATTTAAATAAAAGGTAATTTATGAACGAAGAAGAATTGTTGAAAATTTTTGGCGAAAATGTACAAAAACAAAGAGAAAAAGAAAAGCACACAAATTATGCGAAATATAGAGTTATCATTTAAATCACTCACCATTCACTACTCACTACTCACAATTTTATGATATTATTTAGTTATGACAATTTTATCAGATGATGAAAATTTTAAGCAAAATAATAAAAAAAATCCTGTCGTAAAACCTGAAACTATTGAATATGACAGAACTTTTGAAAACTCAATTCGTCCAAAAACTTTTGAAAATTATGTTGGTCAAACTGAATTAAAAGAAACTTTAAAAATATCAATAGAAGCAGCAAAAAAGCGTGAAACAAATTTAGATCACATGTTGTTTTACGGCCCTCCGGGATTAGGTAAAACTACTCTTGCAGGAGTTGTAGCAGAACAAATGGGTGCAGAATTAAAAATTACATCAGCACCTGCACTTGAAAGACCTCGTGATATTATAGGAATTTTAATGTCATTAAAGGGTGGAGAAATTTTATTTATTGATGAAATACACCGTTTGAATAAGGTTACGGAAGAAATTTTATATCCGGCTATGGAAGATTTTTATCTTGATATGACAACAGGTAAAAGTCAAAGTGTAAAAACAATGCGTTTGCCATTACCAAAATTCACTCTAATTGGTGCAACGACAAAAGCAGGTGAACTTTCAGGGCCTTTAAGAGATAGATTTGGCATAATTCACAGGTTAGAATTTTATAATTTTCAAGAACTTTCTCAAGTTGTAAAGCGTACAGCAGACATTTTAGATATAAAAATAACCGATGAAGGTGCTAAAGTTATTGCAAAATGCTCAAGAGGCACTCCTCGTATTGCAAATCGTTTAGTGAAAAGAGTTTCGGATTTTGCAATAGTGAAATATGACGGTATTATTACGGATGAAGTTGCAAAAAAGTCTTTAAAGGCTTTAAAAATAGATGAATACGGACTTGATTCAACCGACAGAGCATTATTAAAAATGATTGTGGAAAAATATGACGGCGGCCCTGTCGGAATAAATACACTTGCAGCAGCTTTGGGTGAAGATATCAGAACATTGGAAGACGTATGTGAACCTTATCTATTGCAAATTGGTCTATTGCAACGTACTCCTCAGGGTAGAAAGATATCACCACAAGGATATCGCCACTTAGGAATTAAAAACTTTTCCGCACAACAAAGTCTTTTTGAGGAATAAAATGAAAAGTAAAACCTTTTGGGTATGTATTATTTTATGGGTTTTAATAACGCTTGTGAGATTATTTAATCATCAACCTTGGTTTGATGAAGCAAACGTTTGGATAATCGCTCAAAAAGCAAATTTATTTCAATTATTTTTACTACCAAAAATAGAAGGACATCCTTTTCTTTGGTATATGGTAGTTATGCCTTTTGCAAAATTAAATTTGATGTATCCTTATTCACTTTTAATTGTAAATTGGTTGTTTGGTTTAGGAACAATATTATTAATATGGAAATATGCACCATTCAATAATTGGCTGAAAACATTTATAACTTTTTCGTTTCCATTTTTCGTATTATTTCCGATAGTCGCAAGATGTTATGCGATAAGTATTTTTCTTTTATTTCTTTTAGCTGCTTTATATGAAAAAAAATCAAAATATCCAATTATTTATTCGGTGCTAATTTTTTTATGTGCTAATACAAATGTGATGGCAATGATTGGTGCTTTTGTGTTTGGTGTTTTTTTTATTTTTGATTTGGTTAATCAAAAACAAAAAAAAGATGTTATATTTTCAAGTTTAATAGGAATTTTAACAGGTTTAACTTTATTTTTTCAATATTACAATTTAGATAAAACTTTTACTGATTCAAGACTTACATCCGGAATAAATTTTAATTTTTGGAGTTATGCTTTTATTTTTCCGCAAATAATCAATTTTATTTTTTTAGTTATTTTCATTATAACTTTTTCATTTTTATTATTTAAATCAAAAAAAGCGTTTACTTTTGTATTTATTTGTTACAGTTATTTGCTGGCAATATTTATGTTTTCATATAGCGGTAATGAGTGGCATCATTATTTCTTTTACATTTATTTGCTAATTGGTGTTTGGATTTTGTTAAGTGATAATGGCGTAAAAGATAATATTAAACAAATTATAAGTTTGGTGTTAATCGTATTATCCTTATTTTTTGTAATTGATTACAGATATACACCACATGTATTTCATTCAAACTCAAAGAATATTTCCGAATTTATAGAAGAAAATGAAAATGCGAGATTTATATTATTCAGCGGAACTTTTTTGAGTGTTATACCATATTTTGAAAAAAATAAAACTTATGACATCTACCACTATCAAACAGGCTTAAACATAAATGAAAAAGCAGTAAAAATTCAACATAATGAAACAATTTCTGCTGAAAAAATATATAATCTTATGGTAAAAAATAAGATTAATTATGCAATTGCGGATAAATATTTTGACTATATTAAAGATGAAAAATATAATTTAAAGTTCATTCCTGTAAAAATTTATAATTTAGGTTTTAATCAATTTTACTATATTTATAGAATAGAAAATCAGTAAGGAGATTTTTTGAAAAATAAAGCGTTTTGGATATGTATAACAATATGGATAATAATAACATTTGGCAGAATGTTATTACATCAACCGTGGATTGATGAAGCAAATGCATGGGAAATTGCTAAAAATCTTCAATTTGGCTCTATTTTACATTCATTGAAGTATGAAGGTCATTTTTTAGGGTGGTTTTTAGTTTTAATGCCTTTTGCAAAATTAAACCTTTGGTATCCGTATTCTATGCTTTTTATTAATTGGATATTCTGTTTTAGTGCAATTTTTATATTGTGGAGATTTGCACCGTTTAATAATTGGTTAAAAGTATTTATAAGTTTTTCGTTTCCGTTTTTAGCAGTATATCCGGTTGTTGCAAGATGTTATGCTGTGGGAATATTTTTAATTTTTATACTTGTAGCAATGTTTAGAGAAAAAATAAAACATCCTGTTATTTATGCTGTTTTAATTTTTTTATGTGCTAATACAAGTTTAGTAGCTGCGGTTGGAGTTTTTGCTTTAGGTTTAATTTTGATTTTTGATTTATATAAACAAAAAAACATAAAAGATTTAACAATTTGTGTAAGCTTATTTTTGTTGTGTTTAATTTGTTTAATTGTTCAAGTTATCGGAGTTGATAATTCTCATCTTCCTCAAGGTGAAATTCCTATATTATCTTTAAATTGGGTTACCGGTGCATTTGTGTTCGGTAAGATTATTAACAGTATTTTACTAATAATTTTTATTATCGGATTTGGATTTTTACTATTTAAAGATAAAAAATCTTTTGGATTTATTTCTATAACATATATTTTGCTTTTTAGTTTTTTCCAATTTATTTATGCGGGAAATTTTTGGAATCATTACTTTTTTTATGTATATTTAATTTGTGCAAGTTGGATTTATATGCAAAATCAATATATTTCAGAAAAATATAAAAATTATTTGAGTATTTTATTGTGTATAGTATCATTATTACTTGTTTTTGAATTTAGAATTGATACATCTGTTTTTCGGTCAAATTCAAGAGTTTTGGCAGAACATGTAAAAGAACATTCCAATTCAAAATATATATTTTTAAGTAAAGTTTTTCTTGCCGCAATGCCTTATTTAGAGAAAGACAATAAAAAATATGATATATCAATGTATAATTCAGAAAGTGAAAATTATGATATTACATTAGATTTTGATAATATAAAAAATAATTTATCAGAAAATAAAGAAAATTATTTGTATATAAATACTTGTTCTCCAATCCCAAATTTAAGCAAAAACGGAAAAATTATGAAATTTGTTTTAGATAAAAATATTAAGAATATTTATTGCATATATAAAGTTGAAATTTATAATTAATGCTATAATTAGACTATGAAAAAATTTTTAGTAATATTATTTTTAACGTTAATAACTTTACCTGTATTTGCGAATGTAAGTAAAGATAAAGTTTTAAAATCAGAACTGGGCATAGTAGAGCAATTTAAATACGAAGATGTTGAACAAAATTATTCAGATAAAAGTCAAGTGCAGCAAATTGTTACCGTAAAACTTTTGACAGGAGAATTTAAGGGACAAACGACTGTTGTTGATAATATGCTTACGAATAATCCTTACTATGATATTTTTTTAAAAAAAGGTGATAAAGTTATATTGCACGCAGAATACGAAAAAGACGGAATTACAATAGATTATTTTATTACAGATATATACCGTGTAACATTTTTATATGTTCTATTTGCTGTTTTTGGCGGATTATTGATATTTGTTGGCAAAAAGAAAGGTTTTTACAGTTTATTTTCAATAGTTATAACGGTTTTGCTAATTTTATTTGTATTGGTACCAATGATAAGAAATGGAATTAGCCCAATTATATCTGCATTAATAATATCTTTGATTTCAACTATGGTAACAATGTATTTTGTGGGGGGGCTAAACAAAAAAAGTACGGCTGCCGTTTTAGGTACATTCGGAAGTTTGATTTTTGCAATGGTTTTATCACTTTTGACTGTAAAATTTTCTCGTCTGACAGGTTTTTGCTGTGAAGAAACAATGTTTCTTTATCAGGCAGATTCAACTCTTAATTTTAAAGGAATATTAACCGCTTCCGTAATGCTTGCAACTTTAGGTGCAGTTATGGATACAAGTATGTCAATTGCAAGCAGTATAAACGAATTTTATATAATAAACCCAAATTTAAAATATAAAGAATTATTTTTGTCCGGCATGAATGTAGGAAAAGATATAATAGGTACAATGGCAAATACATTAATTCTGGTCTATTTAGGCGGTTCCTTACCTCTTGTATTGTTATCACAAAATATTGATTTGCAAAAATTCTTTAACTTAAATCAGGTTGTAACGGAAGTTTCATCAGCCATAATAGGAAGTATCGCTCTTGTCGTCTGTGTTCCGATTACTGCTATGATTGCATCTAAAGTTGTAACTGCAAATAATAAAGACGAGGATATTTTTGTTGAAAAATAAAGTTTTTTGGATATGTATAATATTTTGGATTTTAATTACTTTAATCAGATTATTTAATCATCAACCATGGCTTGATGAAGCAAATGCTTGGGGAATTGCAAAAAGTTTTCAATTTGATAATATTTTAGATTTATTAAAATATGAAGGGCATTTTTTTGTGTGGTATGTATTATTAATACCATTTGCAAAATTTGACCTTTGGTATCCGTATTCTATGCTTATAATAAATTGGCTGTTTTGTTTTGCGGCATTATGTATTATGTGGATTTATGCACCGTTTAATAATTGGATGAAGGCATTTATAACTTTTTCGTTTCCGTTTTTAGCATATTATTCTGTTGTTGCAAGATGTTATTCAATAGGAATATTATTATTATTTTTATTATGTGCCATGTATAAAGACAGATTAAAACATCCTGTTATTTATTCAATAATAATATTTTTCTGTGCTAATACAAGTATTATAGCATTATTTGGTGCCTTTGCTTTTGGAATAATTTTACTCTTTGATTTATTAAAAAACAAACGGTATAAAGATTTAGCATTATGCTTAAGTATTGCAGGTTTATCTGTAATTACTTTTATTATTCAAACTATAAAAGTAGAAACAACTAACATTATGCCAAAAATGGCGGAAGGAATACATTTAAATCAAATTCTTAATCCATTTCTTTTTCCTCAAACTTTAAACATTACTTTGCTTATAGGATTTATTGTTGGATTTTTGTATTGCTTTTTTAAAGATAAAAAGGCTTTACTTTTTGTATTTACAACTTATTTGTGCATGCTATATTTCTTCAAATTTTGGTATACCGGAGATTTTTGGCATCATTATTTCTTTTATATATATCTGATTTGTGCCTGCTGGATAGAATTAAGTTCAGAAAACATTACCGATAACGTAAAAAAAATAATTACATTATTGTTGTGTGCTGTATCATTCATATATATTTTTGGCAAAAATTACGAACCAAGAGTATATAATTCACATTCCAAAGATATTGCAGAATACATGAAATCAAAACAAAACGCCCATTTAATAATAAAACACCCGTTTTTTCTTTCAGCATTCCCATACATAAAAAATTCCAAAGATTTTGATATAAGTATTTATCAAAAAATAAATGAACCATATACTATAAAAGATATAAAAGAAAAAATAAAATCTAATAAAACTAATTATGTATTTTTTTATAAAGATTTAAAAGAAAATATAGACAACCAAAATTCTAACAATTTGAATTTTACTCTTGATAAAAACATAATTAACATTTTTTATATATATAAAATAGAAATTATTAACAATTGATGTTATAATAAAACAAAAATAGGCATAAAAAGGAATATAAAAATGATTGAAATGCGTGTAATGGGTATAGCACTTGACACAAGGACAGGATCACCTATTGTAGTTCTTCATGATAAAGATAACAGAAAAGCTCTTCCAATATGGATAGGTTCTGCTGAAGCAAGTGCAATTATAAGAAAAATAGAAAATTTACAAGTTGCAAGACCTATGACACACGATTTGATTATCGGAATTATAAAAAGAACAGGTTACGAACTGGAAAAAGTAGAAATAGATGATGTTGAAAAAGATACTTATTTTGCAACATTAGTTCTAACAAAAGAAGGTGAAGAACCTATGGAAATAGATTGTCGTCCGTCTGACGCAATTGCGGTTGCAATAAGAGTAGACGCACCTATTTATGTTGCAGCAACTGTGCTTGCAACAGGTGCTGTTTCTACTGATCCGTCAAAAGATGAAGAAGAAGCACAAGAATTTAAAAGTTTTGTACAAAACTTAAAACCTTCCGATTTTGAAAAATTACTAAAAGGACACGAAGAATCTGACCAATAAATTAATTTATTTGGTTTAAACTAATTTTATTATCCAGAATATCTTGTATACTTATATTTTCTAAGTAATTATTTATTACTTCACTTAAACCTTTCCAAACAGGTAATGTATAACATTCTTGACAACGTTCACAAGTATTTGGATTATTATCTAAACAAGCAACAGGATTTATACTTCCTTCAGTTATTTTTAAAACAGATGCAACGGATATATCTTTAGGTTCTACCGCCAATTTATATCCGCCTTGAAAGCCTCTGTTTGCTTTAAATATTTTCAAGGAATTTAATAAAACAATTATTTGTTCCAAATATTTTTTCGAAATATTTTGTCTTTTAGCAATATCATTTAAAGTTATAAAATTTTGACCCTGATGCATTGCTAAATCAACAATCATTCTTAATGCATATCTGCCCTTAGTAGAAATTTTCATAAAATAATTATAGCAAAAAATTTATTCAACATATTTTCTTTTCATAATAACATTACCGCTTTCATCATAAGCCTTGTCTTTCAGCCAATGAGCAAGGAGTTTACCGTCTTTTGAATAAATAAAAGTTTCTGCTTTGGAAACTCTCATGCTCATATTTACAAGTTTTTTAGAAGTATCATATTTGTATGTTTTATACGGATAATTTAATCCGTCTTTTTCTTCCACGTAATTTAATTCTCCATTTCCGGAATAGTAATAAACATGATAAGGGTCATTATGCTTGTACACAGCATAAGTTCCGTCAGAAAAATAAGCAAGTGTACGGTCTTTTAATTCTGTTAATCCTTGAAGAATATAATTTACATTTTGACTATGTTCACCATCATAAATAAATCCGTTTATATATTTTGAATCAATTGTATAATTAATTCCGTCTAACAATTCATTTCTTGCAGAATTTACATCATACGTAACTCCGCCTTGTAAAACTTCTGCTTGAACGGTTATTCCAAATATTAAAATTAATACAATAAGTAGATATTTTTTCATATTTCAATATTAATGTTTTGATAAAAAAAGTCAACTGGTAATATTTATTAGATATAACATGTCACAAATCACATTGCAGACAATTGGATAAAATTAATAGTAAATAGCCGTTTGCGAAGCACTAAATTTGCTAAAGCAAATTTACGCAGCAATAAGGCTATGCCATCCGAATAAATGACGATATTTTTTAATATGTATTTAAATATAGAATTTTTTTGTGTTTCACCCAACCTAATTACAAGAAATAACTGTTTCACTTAATTTATCAGGGCATTTTAAATAGTCCATGTTATCATTATCAATTATCCACCATGCTGCATATAAACCTTGTTTACGCTCATTAGCACTGGCTTGGTCCCAAGAACTAAATGAATGAGGACCATAAGGAATTACACAATTATTTTCATCCATAACAAATACAAAATTATCTTTACCCATAATATTTGGACCTTTATTAGGACCGTCAATATCAACAACAAATAATATTAAATCACCTCCATTATTAGATACGCCAACAGGATCAACCACAACTTCTGTACCATCAGCAGTTACAAATTTGCGATTATCTGTTGCTTTACTGCTTGTTTTCATAAATTCGGTTATTCTTTCAAAAGTTCTTTTACGATAATCATTATAATTTTTGTCATTAACGTACCATTCATTAATAGGTCCGTAAACAGCAACTGCACGTCCGACAGCATCATTTAAATTGGCATATATTTTCTTTACCTTAGCAACTTTTTCTTTGTTAGCTGTTGATTGATTTAAGTTTGGTAAAGTTAGTGCTGCAACCACACCTATTACACCCATTACAATAAGTGTTTCTGCAAGGGTAAATGCAAAAACTTTTTTAGTGAATTTTGAATAGTGAGTAGTGAACAGATTTTTCAGTTTAATAGTTGAAAGGTTAAAGAATTTAACCGATATTGAACTATTCAACTGTTCAACTGCTCTACCGTTTAACCAAGAAAATATAGACTTAATAGACAACTTATTTTTTAAATATTCGCTATAATTCGCTATTTTCGCCATATTAAGCCCTTTCATTTCATGTAACATTTTCCATAAAATGTTACATTGATTTTTTTATAAAATAATAATAAGCAATTATTTTTACAAAAAATACTTAATATAAATAAGGAAACTAATAATTTTCTATAAAAAA